>PDZX01000076.1 GCA_002753185.1 Magnetococcales bacterium WMHbin3 | reverse complement strand
TTTTTCCATGTTTCATTGTTAATATTGCCGTCGCTGGGACTTTTGGGAGTCCAAAAATTTCCCTGGACCCAAGTCGGTTACGGGAAGGATGGCGGTGAATCCGACAGGCTGCTAGCCGTCATCAAACCCGGAACATCGCCACGGTTTGCTCCAGCCGCGCGGCATGCGCGGCCAACTCCTCGGCGGTGGAGGCCATTTGTTCCGAGGCGGCGGCGTTCTGCTGGATCACCTTGTCCAACTGCTGAATGGCGGCATTGATCTGATTGGATCCTGAGTTCTGCTCCTGGCTGGAGGTGGCGATCTCCTGCACCAGCCTGGCCGTCTTCTGGATGTCCGGCAACAAACGGACCATGATTTCGCCCGCCTGCTCGGCCACCACCACGCTGGAACGGGACAGGGTGTTGATTTCGCCTGCGGCGATCTGGCTGCGCTCCGCCAGTTTGCGCACCTCGGCGGCCACCACCGCGAATCCCTTGCCGTGCTCGCCCGCCCGCGCGGCCTCGATGGCGGCGTTGAGGGCCAGCAGATTGGTCTGACGGGCGATCTCCTCGATGATGGAGATTTTGCCCGCGATCTGCTTCATGGCATCAACCGCCTCGCTGACCGCCTTGCCCCCGGAAGAGGCATCCCCGGCGGCCTGCATGGCGATGCCATCGGTCTGCCGCGCGTTGTCCGTGTTCTGCTGGATATTGGCGGTCATCTCTTCCATGGCAGAGGAGGTCTGCTCGATGCTGGCCGCCTGGGAGGAGGTCCCCTCGGAAAGCGCGCCGGCCGCCGTGCGAATCTCCTGGCTGCCCACCACCACCTGGCCGACAATCTCCTTCACCTCTCCCACCACCGAAGTGAGCTTGTCCATGAAGGTATTGAAGCTGGTGACGAGTTGTCCCACCTCGTCCGGACAGCACACCTCGATGCGCCGCGTCAGATCCCACGAGGTGGTCACCTCGCCCATGGTCCGATGCAACGTCCCGAACAATATCAGGCTGCGGCGCAGCGAGAGGAACAGGATCAGACCAGCCACGATGATGACCAGGGCGAACACCAGGGCATTGACCAGGATGGCATTCCGCATGGCCACCTTGCGCCCGGTGATCTCCCAATGGGTCAACAGAATGCCGACCGTCTCCCCAAATGCGTCCTTTTGGGGGGCCATGCCCACCGCGTAGGAACCATTCGGCAGATCCACATCGAAGAGCGTCGTCTCCTGCAACCCCAAGGCGAGGTCGGCGGCCAGATGTTCCATCAGGATGCGGGCATTGCCCTGATCCGTGCTTTCCAGCAACCCGAACCCCCCGGCCTTGGGCTTCTCTCCCAATTCCACCCCCTTGGCCTTGACGTAAGCATCCGTCAACAGCAGGCTGGCCTCGTTGCCGGTCATTTTCTTCAGCGCCGTGAAGACATGATCGATCTCCTGTCCCAGTTCCAGAAAACCGATGGCCTGCCCCTGATGGCTGATGGGCACCACGCTGCGCAGGGAAAAATATTTGGCCCCCATCTCGATGCCGCTGGCGATACGTTTGCTGGCCGCAGCCTGTTGATAGGTGGCCCGCTTGATCACGTCATTGCGTTTCTCCGGGGCATGAACGCGCAGAAAGATGCGTCCGTCCGGCTCGATGAAATAGGTATGGGTGATGCGGAAATCGGCCTTGAGCTGGTCGAAGATGGGTTTGGCCTGGGCCAGGAGACCATCCAGGTTGCGTTCCGCGAACAATCGCAACAGCTCCGGGTGGCGATCCAATCCCACATGGGCCTTGGCCAGCCCCTCGGCATCGGCGGACACCTGCGCGAGAAAGAGCTGCAAGGTCTTGGTGGCGCGATCCCGGATTTCCATCCGCAGTTCCGCATGGCGGGCTTGATTGGCAAAAAACGCCATCAATGCGGTACTGACCACAAAAATACCGATCACAACCAAAATAACGCGTAACTTGATGGACAGTTTTTTCAACATGACACGACTCCCCCCTTGCATAAAGAACGGGGGAAGGTGGTGTGTGAGATGCGGCGCGGATGATTACGAATACGAACCATTACCCCCATTGATGGTCATATTCACAAAAAATTCTTTAAACATATTTAACCAATCCTGTCACAAAATGCAAGACTATTTACATGATATTTACAAATACCACTCAACCCCCTCCCCCCGCCAACACCCGCTCCACCACCCCCCCGGCGACCAGATCCAGAAATCGCTCCACCACCAGGGGGTCGAACGCCACGCCGGACTGACGCCGGATCTCCGTCAGGGCCTCCTCCACGGGCCAGGCCTCCTTGTAGGGACGCCGATGGACCAGGGCATCGAACACATCCACCACCGCCACTACCCGCGCGGCCAGGGGAATCGCCTCGCCCCGCAACCCTTCCGGATAACCGGAACCATCCCACTTCTCGTGATGATACAAGGCAATCTGCCGCGCCAATTGAAAATTGTCGTCCTTGATGATGGCGCCCCCCAAACGGGCATGCTCCTGTATGACGTTTCTTTCATGAACATTCAAAAAACCGGGCTTGTTCAAAATCGCGTCCGGAGTGCCGATCTTGCCCACATCGTGCAACTGACTCGCTGCGGCCACCTCCTCCGCCTCCTCGACGGACAACCCCAAGGCCAACGCCAAATGCCGCGTCAGGGCCACGATGCGCTGAATGTGCCGGCCAGTCTCCGCATCCTTGGCCTCGGCGGCATCCGCCAACATCCGGATCGCGGCATGATGCGCCCGCCGCAACTCCATCCGCGCCTGCAAACCCTGCAAGGCCACACACACCTGTCCGGTGAAAATCCGCAGCAGATCCACCGCCAGGGGATCCAACGGCTGCGGATGCTCCAGATACAGCATCCCCAGCGGCTGACCCCCATCCTCCAAGGGCAAAATGGTCTCGGTGGCCGAAATCCGCTCCCGCTCCACCCGCACCCGCTTGGCCTCGGCAACCTCCCCCACCTTGGCCTTGATGACGATCTCCTCCCTGGAAAACAAGGCCAAATAGCCGTTGGAAATCGTCACCCGGCTGCCCATGCCCAGATGACCCAAACCCAGAATTTGGGTAAACACCCCGGAATAAAAGTCCTCGAACGAATCCAGGGGATGCAGGTAGATGCGCGGCGCGGCGGCCAGAATGGTCTCCAACCCCTTGCGCGCCATGTCGATGGTGGTCAAATCCCGAAACGATTTCAGCGCGGAACGCACGGTGGTGTACAGCTTCTGCGCCGACAGCTCGCTTTTTTCCTTGTAATCGTCGATATCGAAATGGTCGATGACATAACGCTCCGGGGCCAGACCGGGCTGCCCGGTGCGGATCACCAGCCGGATCATCCGGTCCCCCAACTCCTCCCGAATGAAGCGGACCAGTTGCAACCCGGCGTCATCCGTCTCCATGACCACGTCCACCAGCCCCAGCGCGAAACCGGACTGCTCTTGCAAAATCCTTTTCGCCTCCGCGCCGGAGTTGGCGGAGACCAGCTCCAGCGGACGCCCGCCGAAGGTGAAGGTCCGCAAGTTCAACCGGGTGATGGCAATCACATCCTCCTCGTCGTCCACCACCAATACCCGCCAGGGAGAAGGACCCGCCACCGCTTCCTCCTGCCGACGGATCAACTTCGCCTTCAATTGCAGCGTCTTTTTCACCGGTTCCATCGCGTCCGCTCACCCGTTTTCAATCGATTTTGCATGTATTCGGTTTGTAACAGAGAATAATGCATATGACTATCAAAGTCAATTACATTTTTGCTCCATCATTTCCCTTCCGCACGCCGGATCTCCACGGGCCAATGACAGACAAACCGCACCCCCTCGCCCGGTGCGCTGGCCAGGGTTATGGCGCCACGCAACTTTGTGGTAATTAAATTATAACAAATATAAAGACCCAAACCACTCCCCCCGGCGGAACGGTTGGTGGTGAAAAACGGCTCGAAGGCCTGCCGCCTGGTCTCCTCCGCCATGCCCGCCCCGCTGTCCTGGTAATCGAAACGCAACTGCGTGCCCTCCAGCGCGAAACCCAGCCGAATGGAACCGGGCACGCTCCCCTGCGCGAAACCGTGCGTGTAGCTGTTTTGCATGAGGTTGGTCAAAATCTGATGCAGATAGCCCGGCACCCCCACCACCCGCGGATCCTCCGGACAGGTCACCTCCACGGTGATGGCGGACTTCTTCAGCCAGTTGCGCATGCTCATTTGCACATCGCGCACCACCTCCAAGACCGAATAGTCCCGCACCGCCTCCGAGGCCTGATCGATGGAGGCCCGCTTGAAACTGTTGATCAACTCCGCAGCGCGTTGCAGATTGCGCACCACCAGCAGCGAGGCGTCATCCATGATCTTCACCGCGCGCACCAACTCGTCCACGTCCACCTCCTCCTGGTCGAGCAGCCGGACGATCTCCAGGCTCTCGTCGCGCATCTGGGTGGAGGCCGAATAGGCCACCCCGATGGGGGTGTTCACCTCATGGGCGATCCCCGCCACCAGACGGCCCAGGGAGGCCATCTTCTCGCTTTCGATCAGCTCGTGGCGGGTGGATTCCAGCTCGGCGATCTTGCGGTCGAGTTGCCGGGTCCGCTCCTCCACCATGGCGTCCAGCGTGGTCAACAACCGGTCCCTGGCCCGCTCCAGATCCTTTTTCTCGGTGATCTCCTCGCCCACGAACACATGATTGATGATCCGGCCATCCGTATCGAACACCGGCGACAACGAGATCAGCTCCCAGTACTCCTCTCCCCCCTTCTTGCGGCCCCGCGCCTCGCCGGCCCACTCCCCGCCGCAACGCAACACCCGCTCCATGGCCTCCCGCTCCAGGGACCCCGCCTCTCCCTTCAGATCCAGGATGTTGCGGCCCAACACCTCGCCCGGCGCGTAACCGGTCATGCCGGAAAAACGGGGATTGACATATTCGACCAGCCCCGCCGGATCGGTGATGAGAAAACTCACCGGACTCTGCTCCAGCGCCCGCGAAAGCTGCGTGATCCTCCGTTCCGCCTGTCGCCGGGAGATCAATCCCGCCAACGTGTCGGCGATGCTGCGCAGAAACTGCGCCTCATCCTCCTCGTCGCAGGGATGTCCTTCGGGGAGATAGACGTTGAGCACCCCCAGCATGCCATGCGGGGAGACGATGGGCACGCAGTAATGGCCATGCGGCGTCATGCCGTCAAAGGAGATGTCGTGGCGATCGTCCAGGCAGTTGCTCATCACCACCTCTCCAGCCGCCGCCGCCCGGCCACACAGACAATGGCCCAGGGGCACGCTCTGGCACAGTTCCACCACCTGCGGGTCCAGGGATTGATGGACCACCATCTCCAGCCGCTCCCGCGAGGCATCGTAGAGAAAAATCGCCCCGCTGCGCTTCAGCCCCAGCCAGGAGATCGACAACACCACCCGCAAGGCGCGCCGCAGAATCTCCTCCAGGCTCGTTGGCTGCAAAGACGCTTGCAGAATCTCCGCGATCGCGGAACGCAGATCCAGAGCGCGCTCGACCTGCCGCCGGTTCGCCACCCGCTCGCCGATATCGCGCAGGATCACCGTGAAATGGCCCTTGCCCTCCAGTTCCCAGCCGGCGAGCGAGACCGTGGCCGGAAACCGCTCCCCGTTCGCCCTGCGGCACAAGAAACGCCCCTCCTCGCCCAGACGCCGGGTTTGCCCGCTCTCCCGCACCACGGCCAGCGCGCCCTCCCACTCCGGCAGGCTCTCCCGATCGACCCATTCGGCCACGCCCCGCCCCGCGAACTCCCCCTGCCCGAAGACCATTTCGGCGCTCCGGTTCCAGGTATGGATCCGCGCATCCGCGTCCAGGGTGAAGATGGCATAGTCGGCCAGCCGGATCACCGCCGCGTAGCGCTGCTCGCTCGCCTCCAGCTCTCCCACCTTGCCGGTCAGCAGCCGATGCCGTTCCAGCAGGCTGGCCTGCATCACCTTGATGGAATGGGTCAGTTCGCCGATCTCGTCCCGCCGGTCCACGACGATCTCCGGCTGTTCTCCCCGCGCCACCCGCCGCGCCAGCAGGCTCAACCCCTCGATGGCCCGCAGGATGTCGTATTGCGACCAGGCGAGAAATCCTCCGATCAGCAACAAAAAGAAAATAATGATAACCTGGGAACGGACGAAGCTGATGAAAAGAAGATTGTTCTGCCTCAGGTCGTGTTCCCGGTAGATCCGGTCCAGTTCGTTGACCAACCCCTGCATGGCGGCATCCACTTGCGGAATGCCCGTGCGGAACTCATCCACCCGCTTGCGCACCGCCAGCAGGGCGCTGGCAATGGCATAGAATCCTTGATTATATTGCCGAAAGAGATCCCAAGTACTTTTTTTCTCCTCATCGGTCAACTGTTCGTTGGAATTCAACAACTCTTGAAAATATTCCACTTCATTGTTGAACTTGGCCAAATAGAGGACATCCTGCCGGTCCATCAAATCCTTTTCATGACGCCGCAACTGCAGCATGGACGCCAGCAGTTCGAACTCCCGCTTCTGGCGCAGCAACTCCTCCACCTGATGAATCCGGTTGCGGATGAGGCCATGCTCCCCGGAATTCTCGTTGGCGCCGATCTCTTGCATATATCCGCGAATCTGCGTGACGAGCTTGGCCTGCGAAACCACCCCCGCCGCGAACGCACCGATGCTCTCCGGCGCAGGGGCTTCCGGCAGTCTGGCCAGGTCTTGCAACTGGGCCTCGATGCCACGCAGCAAGGTCAGGGCATATTCCCCCCTGGCATCGTCACGGGTGCGCAGGAACACCTCCACCGCCGCCTCGGCATGATCCGCGTCCTGTTCGACCTGGTGGATGATGTCGGCGACCCGGCGCGTGTCATGTTCCTGCCGCCAGGCGGCCTTGTTGACCTGGAAATGCCAGAATGCCTGCGCGGCGTTCATGACGAACGCCAACAGCATCAGGAGAAAAAACAAGCCAAGCTTTTTCGAAAAGGGTAAATGCTTGATCATGAAACCCTGCCCGACTCATGCGCGTAAGGGGGAGAACCACCGGCCAGGCCATGCGCCTGCTCCATCCTATGCATTCTTTGTCACGGAGGGTCAAGCTTGCATACGCTCATCCACATGCATTGTCCGCCGCCTGCCCGTCACGTGCCAGAAGCGAGGCGGTCAACCCGGCGGGCGGATCGGCGGTTGGGGGGATTCGAGCACGGCGGGCGCCACGCCCGAATCCGCCGCAGCCGCTGGAGCCGGCCCGGAGGCCGCCTCCGGGGCGGGCGCGGGAGCCGCCTCCTGGATGGGGGAGGCTTCGGACGATTCGGCAGCCGGCATGGGGCTGGACTCCTGGTTGCCGCCCCTGGGGGCGCGGGAGCCGGCCAGGGCGGCGGAGTTGCCGTCTTCCCGATCCAACTGTTCCAGATTGGGCAGCCGCAGCCCATTTTCGGGGATGGTCTGTTCCTCCGGGATGTCCGGGATGGTCAGGGCGGCCTGCCGCTCCGCCAGGGTCGCGACGGCGGCGCTGGAGGTGGCCACCCGCCGGGATTGTCCGTCGGGATTGGCGACCATGCGTTCCGCCAGCCGCCAGTCCACCTCGGCCTGGATGTTGGGCCGGCGCGCCAGGGCCTGCGTGATGGCCTTCTGCATCATGGTCTGGAGGCTCCCTTCCCACTTCAGCTCGGCCAGGGGGGGATGGACCTCCAGGAACAACTCCTCGCCGCGCCAGCCCGCCTTGACCGGCTCGTTGACGAAGGCCACGGAGTCCCCGGCATTGACATTGGGAAAGAAATCGATGATGTCCTCCGGATAGAGGCGGATGCAGCCATGGCTCACCCGGCGGCCCACCCCCAGGGGGCGGTTGGTGCCATGAATCAGATAGGCGGGCAGGGTGAGATAGATGGCATGGGTCCCCAGGGGATTGCGCGGACCCGGCAGAATCGCCTCGGGCAGGGAGGGGTCCTCCTTGCGGATGGAGGGAGGCGGACGCCAGGTGGGTCCGGCCATCTTGGAGGTCACCGTGGCCCGCACGCGGGGGGTCATCATCCCTTCCTGACCCACGCCGATGGGGTAGGTGTCGATCCGGTTGCCGCGAAAGTGATAAATCCGCATCTCCGGGAGATTGACGACGATCCTGGCCGGGTTGTTCAGGCCCGGCAACACCTTGCGGAAGTCCAGGCGGATCTTGCTGCCGATGCGGGGACTCCAGGGATCCTGATCGGGATTGGCCAGCATGATCTCGTTGAATCCCAGATGGTTATCCCTGGCCAGCAGGATCAGGGTATCCTCCTCGGTGACACGATGGCGGAAATAGTTGCCGCCGATCACCTCGTCCCTGGGATTGGCAAGGGTGTAATGGCGTCTTGGCACATCCTGGTTCTGGTCGGCGAGGGCCGGCGCGCCGGCCATCAGCAAAGCGAGCCACACCCACGCCAGCAATGCGCGCTGCAGTCGTCCCCGTTCCATCGTCACACCTCTTATCCCTGATTGATCAACAGCCTGCGCAAAAGATGCAAGGCGGTCTGACTGGATTGCAAACGAATCCGGTCGCGACTGCCGACAAAAAAACCACGATGTTCCAGCATGCCGCCGTCGCGGGCACAGGCGGCCAGATAGACCGTGCCCACGGGTTTTTGTTCGCTGCCGCCACCTGGGCCGGCCACGCCGGTCACCGCCACGGCCAGGTCGCAATCCGCCGCGCGCATGGCGCCGCGGGCCATGGCCAGGGCCACTTCCTGGCTGACGGCCCCGCAGTTCTCCAGAAGGGCGTCCGTGACCTCCAGGCAGCGACGCTTGGCCAGGTTGGCATAGGTGACGAACCCGGTGTGCAGATAGGCCGAGGAGCCGGGTACGCTGGCCAGGCGGGCCGTGATCAGGCCGGCGGTGCAGGATTCCGCCACCGCCAGGGTCAAGTCGGCCTTGGTCAACCGCTCGCCGAGCCACTCCTCCAGGGGGCGGGGCACCTGGCTGTACATCCGCGCGCCGAGTCGCACGCGGATGCGCTCGCGGAACTCCTCGGCCATGCTGGCGGGCATCAGCAGGCCGGAATCCCCGTCCGGAAGAAAGCGGATCCGGCACTGGGAGAACTCCTCGTGGTCGAGAAACTCGGCCGGGTCCAGGGGGACGCCCGCCCCCTCGACCATCCAGCAGGTTGCGCCCCGACCCCGCCGGGTGGTGGTTTCCTCTTCGAGGAAGGCGCGGATCATCTTGACCAGGGAAGCGGCCCCGCTCCAGATGGAGCGTTCGAAGTAGGCAACGACACGACCACGCCGATGAATGGCGAAGCCGATCGGGTTGCCCTCCCGGTCCAGCAGGGAACGCGCCCCCAGAACGCGCAGGCGGTCGGATTCGTCCCCATCCAGTCCCAGCGACAGTCCCAGGTTCGACAGCACCGAGCGGCGCAGCCGACCGGAGCGGCCATAATCCTGCACCAGGATCAGCCGGTACTCCTCGGGCACCGTCAGGGGATCGAACGGTTCGTCGGGGTCCAGTTCCATCAACGACAACGCCTCGAACCCAAGGCATTCCAGCAGCAGGTCCAGGTGGGGCCGTCCCGAAGGGGGAAACAGCGCTTCCTGTTCGCTCCAACGGGGGATAACCAAAAGAGATTTCATGCCAACCCACTCCAGACCACGAGCATGATGATCAGACCTGCCAGCAGGCCGGCCGCCAGATCATCCGCCATCACGCCCCACCCTCCCGGCAGGCGTTCCAGAGCGGAGACCGGCCATGGCTTGCCGATATCGAACAGACGAAACAGCGCGAAACCGACGCCCAACCAGATCCAGCCCGTTGGCGCCAGCAGGATGGTAAGCAAATATCCTGCCATTTCATCCACAACCACCTCACGGGGATCCTTGCGTCCGGAGACGCGGCAGACCACCCCGGCGCTCCAGGTCCCGGCCACGGTCACCACCACCAGCGCCACGGCCAGCGCCGTTGGCCCGCCCTGTTGCAACAGGGCGGCCACCGGCACGCTGGCCAGGGTCCCCATGGTCCCTGGCGCCCGCCGCGCCCGGCCCACCCCGCCCAGGGTGGCGATGGCGTCCGCCAATCGATCCCAACGAGCCATCATGGCCATCTCCCGCGCATCCTTCGGAAATTTGACAAAATATCGGCTCGATCATACCAGACCGGCACCCCGATTGCCAGATCGCGGACGCAGGGCGCGCGTCATACCGCCGGAGTGACCTTCCCGATGGCCTGCCGCGTCGCGTCACAACGCATCACGAGCCGCGTCAACGCCTCGTCGGCCTTCTCCCACTTCTTCTGCTCCACGCAACCGCGCAGCCGCAACCCCTGCACGGCAAGCGGCGTGGCGCCGATCTCCCGCGCCTTGTCGCACAGCATGACGGCGATCCGGCGCGCCTCGTGACGATCGCGACAGGCAACCGCCACCCGCAAACCATCCAAAAGGGCCGGGCAGAGATCGAGAAAGGCCATGCGCCGGACGTGCAAGTCACCCCCATCCTCCACCTCCCTCAGCACGGCCATGCCTTCGCCTGGCGCCGCCGGCTGGCGCGACGAACGTCTCCGCCGGATCACCATCCGGATCATGTCCAACAGTTCGGCGGGGTGATACGGCTTGCTCAGACAGGCGTCCATGCCCACCTCCAGGCACTGCTGTTCCTCCCGGTTCATGATCTTGCCCGTCAGGGCGATGACCGGCACGCCCGGATTGGCAAGCCCCGCGGAATCGGAAGCGCGAATCCGGCGGGTCGCCTCGATGCCATCCAGCCCCGGCATCCGCAAGTCCATCAGGATCAGATCGAAAGGCCTCCGACGCCACGCCTCGATCGCCTCCAGACCATTGCCGGCCAGCGTGACCGTGTGGCCGGCACGGGTCAGAATCGCCGATGCCAGGTGACGGTGATCGGGTTCGTCCTCGGCCACGAGAATGTCCAATCCCCCCTCCGACCGGGTGACCGGCCCGGAGACAACGGCGGGATCCTCCTGGCAGCGCTGCCCCAGCAGCCGACGGATCGCGCACAGCAGGCTGTCCCGCCAGACCGGCTTGCGCACCGGGCAAAACTCCGGCACACCCTCGCCGCGCTTGACCTCCTCCACGGTCACATGGCGCGGCAGCAACAAGACGACCCGCCCATCGAGAACGCAAGGGTGCCCCGCCGTCTCCGGATCGGCGAACACCCGCCCGGCCAGCATGGCATGGTCGAGCAGCAACAACGCAAAGGGGGTTTGCCCCACCCGGCTTTCCCGCAACCGCTCCCGCCAGGCGTCGGGATCGCCCGCCTCCACCACCACAGCCCCGGCCAGGGTCAGGATCCCGGTCACGATGCCGCGTCCGCTGGCATGCGGATCCCCCACCAATACGCGCACCCCGCGCGGCAATTCCATGACGGGCGCCGGCCCCTGCTCCTGGCCGAACGGCAGCAGCGCATGGAACGTGCTGCCGCTCCCCGGCACGCTCTCCAGCCGCAACTCCCCGCCCATCAGGGTCGCCAGGTGCCGACTGATGGTCAGCCCCAGCCCGGTGCCGCCGTGCTTGCGCGTCACCGAACCGTCCGCCTGGGTGAAACGCTCGAAAATCAACTCCTGCTTTTCCGGCGCGATGCCGACGCCGGTATCCCGAACCGCGAAGTGAAGCCAGACCGGCCGCTCGCAGGATGCGTCACGCCCCTGGACCGCCGCCGGATCGGCCAGGACGACGTCGAGAACCACCTCCCCCACCTCGGTGAACTTGATGGCGTTGTTGAGGAGATTGATCAGAATCCGCTCGAGCCGCAACGGGTCCCCGATCAGCGTCGCCGGCAGGTCCGGGGCCAGGCGGCAGGAGAGTTCCAGATGCTTCTGGTGCGCCTTGACGGCCAGGGAGTCGCAGGCCTGTTCGACCTGCCCGGCGAGGTCGAAGGCGACACGCTCCAGGAGAATCATGCGCGCCTCGATCTTGGAAAAATCCAGAATCGAATTGATCAACTCCAGCAGCGACTGGGAGGAGCGCTGGATGATCTCCAGATTCTGCCGCCACTCCTCAGGGGCGAGGGGCATCGTGAGGATCAGATCGGTCATGCCGATGATGGTGTTCATCGGGGTACGGATCTCGTGGCTCATGTTGGCCAGAAATTCGCTCTTGGCCCGATGGGCCGACTCCGCCACGGCCAGGGTCTCCTCCAGGGAACGCAGCAGTTGTTTTTTCTGGGTCACGTCGTGCAGGAAGGCCGCGTAACAGGTCTTGCCCGCCAGACGGACATCGAACAGCCCCGCTTCCAGATCGATGCGCCGGCCATCGGCGCACTGTCCCTGCAGGTCCACCTTGCGCCGGAAATCGCCCTGCGCGCTCTCGGATCGGACACGCCGCCGCAGCGCCGCCTTGTGCGCTTCCCGAAACTCCAAAGGAATGATGAGATCGACCAGATCCCGCCCCAGCATTTGCTCCCTGGCATAACCGAACATCGCGCTGGCCGCCGGGTTGAGGTCCTGCACGATTCCTCTGCCATCGATGACGATGACGCCATCCAGCGCATGCTCGAACATCAGGCGCAGGCGCGTTTCGCGTTCCAGCAGCGACTGTTCCCGTTGCAGGCGCGCGCGCCAGCTCCGCCAGGCAAACCCGCCGGCGACCGCCATCCCCAGCAAACCCAGCAGCCAAACCCCCAAATGCGATTGTTCCAGCAGACTCGTCATCACAACGGCGAAAGCCACTCCTTGCATGGCAGGCGCAAACAAAACATCGATAATATATTAACATTTGTATATAGTTTACGCACAATCCCTGCCAGGTTGCAAGGCGACATGGCGAAAAAAAATTTCCCCGAGGCGTGGAAGCACCACCAAATTCAGGTTCGATTCATTCGCGCCCGCTAAATTGTCAGCCGTTCGTCATCATCCACGTCTCTTGTCGAGGATCGGCATGCCATGACCACGTTGCAGCTCTTTTTATTCATCGTCGGTGGGTTTTCTTTGCAAATCACGCTGGCGGCGCTCATGGCCCTGCGTCGCGACGGACCACTCGGCCAGAAGGCGGCCAGACGGGGCGCGAGGCGCGGATGAACCGCTCCCTCATGCGCGCGGAAGTGGCGCCCTTCCTGGTCCGCTTCATGGCCCTGGTGGCCGCCACCATGATCGGGGATGCCGTGCTGCATCTTTTCGGGTGGGTATGGATCGGTCGCTGGCTCAGCATTCCGGGAACTTTGCTGATCGTATTGTCGCTGGCCTACTCCCTGCGCAAACGCAAGGTGATCCAGGGCGGCAGCCCGCAAATGTTTCTGAAAGTGCATGAATTTCTGACCTGGTTCGGGGCCGTGTTGGTCTTCGTGCATGCCGGGGTCCACTTCAATGCGGTACTGCCCTGGCTGGCGGCGCTGGCGATGATGGTCAATGTGATCAGCGGCATGATCGGCCGCTCCCTGCTGATCCGTTCCCGGCGTCACCTGGCGCAGCGCCGCGCCGCCGGTCTTTCCGGCGAGGAAACGGAAAACGGATTGTTCTGGGATGCGGTGACCTATGACTTGATGACCCGCTGGCGGGCCATCCATTTCCCCATCTCGTATGCCTTCGCCGTCCTGACGCTGGGACACCTGATCTCGGTCTTTCTGTTCTGGAACTGGCCATGAAGCGCTCCATTGCCCTCCTTGTGGGAATCAACCTGGCGATCATCGCCGTACTGGTGTTCGCCTATCCGCGTCAGACGATCGCGCCCGGAACGCTGATCGCGGGGCACGCCTCCCTGGCGGAGGATTGTTTCGCCTGCCACGTTCCGTTCCGGGGGACGCCGTCGCGCAAGTGCGTGGCCTGCCACAAGGGGAACGACATCGGCGTGACCACCACCAAGGGCAAGCCCCTGCCGGCCAGAAAAAGTCCATCCACCTTCCACCGGACCCTGAAGGCGAACGATTGCGTGGCCTGTCACGCCGACCACGCGGGGGTGGTGGCGTTGCGTCCCGGCGGGCGCTTTTCCCACCAATCCCTGGGCGAGGCCACGCGCCGCGACTGCAACGCCTGTCACGCCAAACCCGCCGACACGCTGCATCGTCCCCTGTCCGGCCCCTGCCATACGTGTCATGGCACGGAGAAGTGGCGACCCGCCACCTTCGATCACACCAAGTGGTTCACGTTCGATCGTGACCATGCGGCAGCATGTTCCGTCTGTCACACGCAGGCGGATTACCGGCAATACACCTGCTACGGCTGTCATGAACACACACCTGGCAAAATACGCGCGGAGCACATCGAGGAGGGCATACGGGATTACGAGCGGTGCGTGGCCTGCCACCGCAACGCCGACAAGGAGGCGGCGGAACGGGGACAGGGGAAATGGCCCGGCGCTTCCAAAAGGAAACACCACGACGACGACGATTGACGCCCGGTTGCGAACGGGTCAGAAGAACAGATCCCGCAGCAAGGCGTATCCGTAGCGCCACCAGACATTGCCGAGATGAATCTTGGAGGCGCCGAAGATCCGCGCGTGTTCGTGACTGGGGATCTCGGCGAGACGATAGCCCCGCTTGAGGGTCCTGATGATCAACTCCTGTTCGATCGTCGTGATCCGTTCGCGCGAGTCCAAAGTGACGAACAGGTCGCGGCGCATGGCGCGGAACCCGTTCTGGCTGTCGCTGATGGCCACCCCGAAGCGCCAGTTGATGCAGGCGGTGATGAACGCGCTGCCGGCCAGGCGGAAGAACTCCTGAAAGGAGCCGTGCAACTCGCTGGAGCCGCCCAACAGCCGGGAGGCCTGCACGTGGTCGGCGCGTCCTTCCAGGATCGGTTGCAACAGCTTCGGGATGTCGGCGGGGACATGGGAGCCGTCGGCGTCGATGAAGACCACCAGTTCCGTGGCCACATGGGGCATGGCCGCGCGCAGGGCCGCCCCCTTGCCCGGCGTCGTCACCCGCAACAGACGCGCCCCGGCCCGCTCGGCCAGTTGCGGGGTGCCGTCCGTGGAGAGGGTGTCCACCACCAGGACATGAGGCGTCAAGCGCAGACAACAGGCGACCATTTCGCCAATGGTGTCGGCCTCGTTGCGGGTAGGGATCACAATGGTAAAAAAAATCATCGAAAAAACGCCCAAGGATGCAGGAGGTGGCCAAGAATGGTGGGAATGGCGTCGCAGGGGGTCCAGCAATGCGGGCACTCCCCGGCGCGGATTCTTTCCAGTGCCTCCCTGGCCCGCGCCCCTTCCAGCAGGGCGCGCAGGTCGAAGCCGAACGCACGCACATTGCCCAGCGGGAACTCCCAGATGCTGCACGGATAGCACTCGCCATCCGGGGTCATGAAGAGCGAGGAGCGCAACGCCAGACAGGGCAGCGGGGTCTTGCGGGTGGCAAGGAACGCCTTGGCGCGGCTCAGGTACACCCGTTCCAGAAAGGCCGCCGGGTCGAACCACTGCCGCCGCTTGGCGACGCGCAGCCGGTCGAGGTCGCGCAACAGGAGCGCTTCGCTGGCCGGGTCATGCAACGCCACACCGGTATTTTGATAATAGTGGGAGTGGTGGGCGAGATTCAAATGCCAGTGACGGTGATCGACGCCGGGGAACGCCTCGCGCACCGCCCGCATGGCCTCGTCCAGCATGCCGGCATTGAACGCCGACAGGGTGAATCCAAAAAAAAAGCGCAGATTCGGTCGTGGATGCGCGGCGAAATGGCGATGAATGGCCATCACGTCCCGCCAGTTCCCCGCTGCGCCCCTGATGGCGTCATGCCGTTCCGGGGGGCCGTCCAGGCTCAGGGTGATGGTCAGGAGGTTGGGTTTTTGCAAAAGAATCGCCTCGATGCCCCGGATGACCAGATCCGGATTCACGCCATTGGTGGGCAGGTGCAGATGATAGAGCGCGGGAAAACGCTTCAGGATGACGGCGGTCAGCTCCGCCAGATCCGGACGCAGAAAGGGTTCCCCGCCCGTCAGGTCGATCCAGGCCAGGTCATCGGCGTGATGCAACAGGCGTTGCACCTCCTCTGCCGACAGCTCCGCCCCCGGCTCCACCCGCCAGATCCGACACGCCCGGCAACGGGAGTTGCAGCGCCAGGTGACGGCCCAGGTCAGCTTGTACGGCTTCGGATTCCAACCCGCATTGGCGCGCAGGATGTGCCGGGCAAGGGACAGACCACTGGAAAAAATCATTCGCTGGAAGTGCGCGGAAGAGTTTGGAGCGGGTGAGGAGAATCGAACTCCCGCCTTAAGCTTGGGAAGCTTAGGCCCTACCATTAGACGACACCCGCCCAGGATGTTATGATGCATCCTAAAGCAAACCGGAACCCCCTTTCAAGCGATTTTTTTTCGCCCAGGGGAAAAAGAGACCGTCCAACCCGATGCATTGAGGATCAGACACTTGCCGATGAACGAATCGACCCCCACCCCTTCCTGGCTGGACCGGATCTCCTGGCCCGTCCTGACGCTGCTGACCATCTGGCTGTCGCTGGCCCCGTTCGTGCCGGAGCCGCACCTGACGGAAAAGCTGCGCATGCTCTTCACCGGCACCCTGGAACGGCCCATCGACATCTTCGATCTGTTTCTCCACGCCGCGCCCTGGGTGCTGGTGGCCCTCAAGCTGCGCCGGCGCGCCCAGACCAGGGAATCGCCATGAACATCGTCCTGATCGGCCCGCGCGGCGTGGGCAAGTCGGGGGTGGCGCGCGCCCTGGCCATGCTGACCAAACGCCAGGTCTTCTCCACCGACACGCTCCTCTCCTACGAAAACGACGGTCTGCCCATCCCCCAGATGCTGGCCTGGCTGCGGCACGACTGGCGGCGCTTCCGGGAACTGGAGTACCAGGTGGTGACAAAATGCGCCCGCATGGACAACATCATCCTCGATACCGGCGGCGGCGTGGTGGTGGATCTGGACCCGGACGGCAACGAATGCTTCAGCCAACGCAAGGTCGAAGCCCTGCGCCACAACGGCCTCGTGGTCCGGCTGACCGGCGATCTGACCCGCCTGGCGCAAAAAAACGCCCTGGACGCCAACCGCCCCGCCCTGAGCGCCACCCTCGACGAGGAGACCATCATGCGCCGCCGCGATTTTTTTTACCAGTCTGCCGCACACTTCAGCCTCGATACCGAAGGGAGGAGAAAAACCGCCCTCGCCCGCGCCATCCTCGATTACCTGGCCATGCGGGCGAGCACCTCCTCCACCAACCCTTCCCTCTCGCCGCCCTCCGGATAGACCGCGTACACCTCGGCGCGGCCCGCGAAACCGTCCGCCACCTCGAACAACCCGCCCGCGCGCTGACGCTCCAGATAGGCCGCGCCCCCCACCCGCTCCAGCCAATCCCTGGCCTGCCGGCCGCTCCCGGTTCGCAACCGGGGCGCCGCCCCGGGATGAATCCGGGCATGCTCTCCCAAAAACGACCGCCCCCACTCCACCAGAACGTAGGCCTCGCCCCCGCACGCCTCCCCGGCGTGCAATCCCGGCTGGCTGGCCATCAGCGCCAGCTCCAGGGCCGCCATCGCCCGCCAGTGCAGATCCCTCCCCGGCGGCGGGTCGAACAGAAACGCCACGTCCAGTCGCCTCTCCCGCACGCCGCGCAACAGCTCCTCCCCCTCCCCTGCACGCGCCTCCCAGCGCAACGCCGGCTCGCCGGCGGCCATCCCGGCCAATTGCTCCGGCAGCCAGCCGTCCCACACCCCTACCATCCCCCCCACCACCAGCAGGGGCGTCTCCCGCTGCGCCAGCGCCACCCCCCGGCGCGCCTCCTCCCACAACCGCACCAGCTCCTCGGCCGCCGGCAGAAACCGCTTCCCGGCCGCCGTCAACTGGATGTCGTTGCGCTTGCGCGAAAACAGCGTCGCCCCCAGCCCCTGCTCCAGTTGCTTGATCCGCATGCTGAGCGCCGACTGGGTGATGAACAGGCTGCGCGAGGCGCGCCCGAAATGCCGCGTCCGCTGCACCTCCAGAAAGGTCCGCAACTGATCCCGATCCATGGCGCTCTCCCTTGTCCGCCCCCGGTCGCCACCCATCCAAAAAACAAAATCAATTCAACATCCCTTCCCTCCCCCCACCCCGCCATCCGCGCGTCAGGCAGGCTCACTCCCTATGATAATATAAATTTCGAATCGTTTCAATCGATATTTTCTCAATTTACTTCCCATGGGTTCCCACCTATTGTCACTTGGTTTAACGAACCCGGATCGCTTTTCAAGCCGTGGAGACCGTATGCCATGCGACTCAAGATGCCCGCCCTCGCCCTGTTGATCGTGACCCTGGCCGATCCCGCCCTGGCCGCGCCGGCAAAGGATGCCCCTGGCTATGACCCCAAGGCCGCCTGCGAACGGTATGCCCAGGAAGATGGCATCAAACCGCAGCACATGGACGATTACCTGGCACAATGCCTGAAGGACCTGAGCAACGAGCGCGCTGCGGACGACGACCTGGAGCCGGACCCGCCGGACGAACCGCCGGTCATCGCCGCCCCGCCCCCGGGAACGCCGTCACCGGGAAAACCATGACGTTGAAAGGAGCTGCCAAATGAACCACGAATCCACCCTGTCCATGCTGCTCGCCGCCGCGCTGGTCCTGGGATCCTCCCTGGCGCATGCAGCGGAGGCGCTCCCGTCCGAGGAGGAACTGCTCAACCAGTGCAAGCAGTTCGCCGTCGAGGATCAGGTCACGGCCAAGGAGATGGACGCCTATGTGACCCAATGCGTGCTGGATTTGAAGGAACAGTATCTGCCGATGGGATCGGACACTCTCAATCCGCCCAAGGATGCCCCCAAGGATGCCCCCAAGGACAAGACGATTCCGCCGCGCTAGGAGCGGCGCTACAACCGGGTGATCACCTCCAGGCGGGTGATGGCGCCCGTGCGGGTCAACTCATGGCGCAAGCCGGTGACGATCCCCCGCCGGCTCGCGCCATACAGCCCGTCCAGGGCCTCCACCCTGTCGCCCGGCGCCAGGCCGGGACGATACCAAAGAGTCAGCCGCAACACGGCCAGCGCCTCGCCGCGATCCAGTTCCGCCTCGCCCCTGGCCCGCAGCGCCACCGGATCCGACAGCAGTGGCGAGACCACCCGCATGCCGCCACGCATGCCATCGCCACGCCACAAGGTCAGGGAACGGCCAGCCGCCGCCCCGGCCTCGGCGCGCAGGGCGACCAGCGCGGCAAAATGGTCCGAACCGTTTTGCGTCAACGGCGCGCGATAGGGATGCAATGCATGGGTCATCAGGGTATGGGTCACCCTGGCGATGGCCGCGCCCGCGCGGGCGGCCACCACGGTGCGGGCATCCCGCTCCAGGGTCAGGGGACCCAGATCGTTGCCCAGCCAGATCACGGAGTCGATGGCGCACGCTGGCCTGGCCAGCAAGGCGCGGTTCCCCCCCCGAAACACCAGATCCTCGCTCACCCGGCGCACCACGGGACGCGCGTCGAGCAGCTCGCCCGTTGATACGTCCAGGGCGGTCACCGTTACCCCCGGCGTCATCATGGCAAGCAGCGGCACCGTTTCGCCCGGCGCGAAGCCGCGCTGAGTGCGGGCGCCGCTCTCCGGGTCCGGTTCCAGCCACACCCCCGCTGGCGGCGCATCGGGCAGGGACTCCTCCACGATGACGCGGTTGAACCCGGCCCCGCATCGCCCCTCCTCGACCATTTCCAGAATATCCGTCGCATCGGTGAAAAGATGATCCGGCTCGCCCGACTCCCACAGGGGCACCGGCACGGGAAATCGACGCCCCAGACGCAGGACGCCGTCGGGCCGTGCGCGCGCCACCCCGCCCACGGCCCCGGCGATGAGGGCGGCCACCTCCAGGGGCGCGGCCTCGCGCACCGCGAGCCGTCCGGCGGGCAGACGCCAGTCGGGCAGCTCCCAGGAGACCGCCTCTCCCAGCACCGCCTCGACCGCGTCCCTGGCCCACACCGGATCCGGCCAGGCGCGGGTGACCGGGAGCGCCCTGGGAAAGGCGTGCCGCGCCGACACGCCGATCCCGGTCACCACCCGGCGTGGCGGCCCATCCGGCCCGCGCGCCACCCCCTTGTGCGCCACCAGCAGGGCGTGGCGCTCCCCGCCCCAGTGCAGTTCCAGTTCCCCTTCCGGGACCAGGCCGATGAAATCGGCATCGCGCCCCAGCACCAGCCGGGCGCTCCAGTGGGGAT
>PDZX01000075.1 GCA_002753185.1 Magnetococcales bacterium WMHbin3 | reverse complement strand
AGGGTGGCGGAGCCTGCCGTGGAGGGCGCGCGAGCTGGGGCGGGCGGGCCGCGAGCCGGGGGGGGCCGGGGAGGGGGAACCCGCCGCGCCGCCGCCGCGCCGGCTGGGGGACCTGCTGCTGGACAAGGGGTTGTTGACGCGGGATCAACTCCAGGCGGCCCTGACCGAACAGCAACGGCGCGGCATCTCCCTGGGCCGCGCCGTGACCGTGCTGGGCCTGGCCCCGGAGGCGGTGATGCGCGAGGTGCTGGCCGAATACCTGCGCCAGGAGAGCGTGGATCCGGCGGAAGTGCGGGCGCAAGCCGAGGCCCTGGCCATGGTCCCTTGGGAGTTCGCCTTGCGGCACGGCCTGCTGCCGATTCTTTATGACCCTGACGGGCGGTCGTTGTCCGTGGCCATGGCCAATCCCCTCAACGTGGCGGTGCTGGACAAGCTGCAAACCCGCCTGCCGGTGGGCACGGTCGTCAAGCCGGTGCTGGCGGGCGAGGGGGAGATCGCGGCGGCCATTGCCCGCTGTTACGGCGTCGAGCAATCGGTGGAGGCGATCCTGCGCGAGCTGGCGGCAGGCGAGAGCGGCTCGGAGGAGCTTCCGGAACTGGAGGGGGGAGCGGCCTTCACCCACCCCATGACCCGTCTGGTGGATGCCCTGCTGCTGGAGGCGGTGAAACGGCGCGCCTCGGACATCCACATCAATCCCGGTCCCGGTTTCGTGCGGATCCGCTACCGGCTGGACGGGGTGCTGCGTCGTTTCCACACCCTGCACAAGAACCTGCACGCGCCGCTGGTGGTGCGCATCAAGGTGCTGGCGGGGATGAACATCGCCGAGACCCGCATCCCTCAGGATGGCCGCATCTCCCTGGCCCATGCCGGGCGGGAGATTCACTTCCGCATCTCCCTGCAACCGGTGGTTAATGGGGAGAATATCGTCATCCGGGTGCTGGATCCCAACCTGGACCTGATGCATCTGGATCGCCTGGGCATCGGGCAGGTCGCCCTGACCGCCATCCGCGAGGCCCTCGCCCGTCCGGAGGGGCTGATCCTGGTGACCGGTCCCACCGGCAGCGGCAAGACCACGCTCTTGTATGCCATGCTGCGGGCCATCGACAGCGAAGAGATCAACATCATGACCATGGAGGATCCGGTGGAGTACCCCATCGCCACCCTCCTCCAGACCCAGGTGGACAAGAGCGTGGGACTGGATTATGCCGCCGGGGTCCGCTCCTTGTTGTGGCAGGATCCGGATGTGATCCTGGTGGGGGAGATCCACGACGAGGAGACCGCCCGCATGGCCCTGCAGGCGGCCATGACCGGCCACAAGGTGCTGGCCACGCTGCATGCCCACTCGGCCCTGGGGGCCATACCGCGCCTGTTGCATCTGGGGGTGGCCCCGGATTTTCTGGCGGGCAACCTCAACGCCATCCTGGCCCAGAGGCTGGTGCGCCGTCTGTGCGCCTGCCACGGCGGGGCGCATGGCTGCCACGCGTGCGGCGGCAGCGGCTACCGGGGGCGGGCGCCCATTCTCGAAATCGTCCGGCTGGACGAGGCGTTCGACGACCTGATCCACCGGCACGCCCCCCTGGGCGAACTGCGCGCCCTGGCGGTGCGCAAGGGGTATCGCTCCATCGTCGAGGACGGCGAGGAGCGGGTGCGCGAGGGGATCACCGACCGGGCCGAGCTGGGGCGGGTGTTGGACTTTTCCCGTCACCCGGCTGGCGGCGCGGAGCCGGAGGGATGATCCGCTTCCGCTACAAGGCCGCCACCCCTACGGGCGGAATCCGGCGCGGGGAGCTGGAGGCCCTCAACGCGGCGGATCTGGAGGCGCGTCTGGCGCGCATGGAGCTGACCCTCATCCGCCACCGGCGCCGGGAAGAGCGGGCGGGGTGGTGGCCGCGCAAGATCAGGCGGCGCTCGTTGATGCTCTTTTGTCTGCACATGGAAAAGCTGGTGGCCGCCGGGGTACCCATTCCGGAGGCCCTCGACGAGGCACGGGAGTGCGGCCTGGAGCCGCGTCTGCGCGAGGCGATCATGGCCATGCGCGAGGACGTGGCCGCTGGCAGTTCTCTTTCCCAGGCTCTCGCCGCGCACGCGGAGTCGTTTCCCGCCGCCTTTCCCGGCCTGATCCGCGTCGGCGAGCGCTCCGGCAGGCTGGCGGAGATTCTGGGGGGATTGGCGGCCAATCTCAAGTGGGAGGAGACCCTCGCGGAACGGACCAGGGTGGCGTTGCGTTATCCGCTGTTCGTGGCCGTGGTGGTGACCGGGCTGTTCTTTTTTCTGATGCTCTATCTGACGCCTCAGTTGGTGCGGTTTCTGCCGGTCATGGGTGGGGAACTGCCGTTTCACACCCGCATGCTGATGGCCTTGTCCGAAGGGGTGAGCCGCTGGTGGCCCTGGATGATCGCCCTGCCGGTGGCGGGTTGGCTGGCCCTCGACCGGGCGGCGCGGATGGCGTCGGGGGTGGCGTTGTGGCGTGACCGGCTCTGGCTCTCCCTGCCCCACTTCGGGCCTTTGGCCAGGCGGCTGCATCTGGTGCGTTTCGCGGTCCATTTCGCCCTGATGTACCGTTCCGGGGTGCCGGTGCTGGAGGCCATGGAGATCCTGGAGGGGGTGTCGGGCAACCGGGAATTCGCCCGTCAGGTGCGCCACGCGGGTCGGCGGGTGGCCGATACCGGCGCCTCCCTGAGCGAGGCGTTGCGGGAGGCGGATCTGTTCCCGCCCCCCCTGCCGCGTCTGATGCTGGTGGGCGAGAAGGCGGGCCGTCTGGACCAGGCGATGCTGGATGCCGCCGATCTGCTCGACCGGGAGGCGCGCGCGGCCATCGAGGGGTTGCAATCCCTGATCGAGCCGGTGTTGACGGTATTTCTGGGCGGGATGTTGGGGTGGGTGATCCTTTCGGTGCTGGGGCCGATCTATGAGACCATCAGCCATGTCCGATTCTGATGCCGGTTCGGCGCTGCTGGTGACCCTGAACCTGCTGGTCATGGCGTTGGCCTCTCTGTTGCTGGCCGGTTTGAGCGCCGGGCACGGCCAGTGGCGCCGGGAGATGGACGAGGCGCGTCTGCTGGCCGTGGCCAACGAGGCATTGATCGCCTATCGGGAGTATACCGGTCGCTTGCCGGAGCCGGAGGCGGGGCGGCTGCCGTGCCGGGAGTTGGCCATTCCCCCCTTGCGGGACGCGGCGGGCAGGGAGTTGCGCTACGTGGTGACGCGCGGGGCGGCGGAGGTGCGCCTGGCGGACGGGCCGGGGCGCGTCGTCATTCCGGCGGCGGGGGAGGGACCATGAGGCGGGAGGAGGGGTTCACCCTGTTGGAATTGAGCATCGTGCTGCTGGTGGTCGGCTTGCTCCTGCAGGTGGTGTTGCAGGGGGGCAACGTGGTGGAGGAGGCCCGCATCAAGCGTCTGGCCATGGACGTGGAGGCGGTGGGGGCGGCGGCGCGGGTCTACGTGGAGCGGTATCATGCCCTGCCCGGCGACGACCCCCTGGCCGGACGCCGTTGGCCGGAGAGCCGCTCCGGCGACGGGGACGGGACGCTGGGGGAGGGGGAACGGGCCGGATTCTGGGAGCATCTGCGGCGCGCCGGTCTGTTCATCCGTCGGGGCGGGGGGCTGGAGATCGGTTTCGGGGTGTTGGGGTTGCCGGGTTTGGCGCTTTGTTTCACCGATGCCACGCCGGAAGCGGGACGCCTTTACGACCTGGAGTTCGACGACGGCGAGGCCGGATCGGGCCGGGTGCGTTCCGGGGGCGGGATGGTCTGCGCGTCGTTGTGAAGTTTGGTGCCCGACCGGAGCAGGTGGTGCAGGAGATAGGGGGAGAGCCAGAGCAGGCGGTCGTCGAATCCGTCTTGCGCGGGGTCGTCGAGGGAGAAGAGGGGGTCGTGGTTGGCGTTTTCCCGTTCTTGCGGCCCGTTGGGGCCGTGGGAGAGAAAGACCGCCGGGGTGGCGTCGGCCCCGAAGCGGACCTTCAGCCGGCCCAGACGGTTTTCCGGCGTGCCGGAGGCCGAACGGGTGAAGGCGGGATCCACCGCGTAGGTGTAGCGTTTGCCCCAGGGATCGAATCTGCCCACGCCCAAGGTTTCCCATGGCAAAACACCGATAATGGCGCTATCATGGCTTGTCGGCGGAATGGTACACGCGCCGTCCGGGGCGCGCGCCTCGTGGCCGTCGCGTCCGTCGGTCGGGCAGGGGAGGCGGCCGTGCAGCAGGGCGTGACCGGAGATGGCCAGCCGGATCTCCTCCAGGTCGGCATCGGCCTTGCGGCGCCGGGTCTGTTCCAGTTGCGTGGCCAGTGGTCCCAGAAGGCCGCCCAGAAGGATGCCCAGCACGACCAGGACCATGGCCATCTCGATGAGGGTGAACCCGTTCGTTTTCTTCATGGGGGAGAACATGACGCGACGGGCGGGAAATGTCAAAGAAAATGACGAGGTGCGAGCATGATGACCCAGAATGAGGTAACCGCGTTGCGCCGTATCGCGGAAGAGGGGGACGTGGAGGCCCGCAATCGGCTGGGCGCGCTTTATCTGGAGGGCGAGGGAGAGGTCCCGAAGGATGAGAAGGAGGCGTTGCGTTGGTTTCGTCTGGCGGCGGACCAGGGGCACGCGGTGGCCCAGCAGAATCTGGGGTTGATGTACCATCAGGGCCGGGGCGTGCCGAGGAATGGGCAGCAGGCGGTAAAGTGGTTCCGGTTGGCCGCCGAGCAGGGGGCGGTGCATGCCCAGTACAATCTGGGACTGATTTACGAGTCTGGCAAGCTGGTTCCGGGAGACGACCGGGAGGCGGCGCAATGGTTTCGTCTGGCGGCGGAGCAGGGGAACGCCCAAGCCCGGTTTCATTTGGGGATGATGTATCACAAGGGCCGTGGGGTGACGCGGGACAACCAGGAGGCCCTCAGGTGGCTGAAGCTGGCGGCCCGGCAGGGGTTGGCGGTGGCGCGGCATCAATTGGGCCTGTTGTACGAGGCGGCGCGGGATCACGTCAAGGCGGCGCAATGGTTTCGTCTGGCGGCGGAGCAGGGGATGGCCGTGTCCTGTTTCAACCTGTGCGTGTTGTACAGCGAGGGCAGGGGGGTGGAGCAGGACGACCGGGAGGCGGCCAGGTGGTGTCGTTTGGCGGCGGAGCAGGGGCATGTGGTTTCGCAGCTCAACCTGGGGTCGATGTTCGCGCAGGGCAAGGGGGTTCCGGAGGACCACATTCAGGCCCACATGTGGCTGGAGTTGGCGGCCGGGCAGGGCAATGCCATTGCCGCCGAACGTTTGGCGATTCTGACCATGGCCATGAAGCCCGCGCAGGTCAACCAGGCGCAGTCCCGCGCCAAACAGTGGAAGCCGTCCACAGGCTGAAAAAAGGTCCGCATATTGCATGGTCATTGGATACGTTCAGAACACCGTTCCAAGGAGACGATCATGCCCATGTTATCCGACACCCACTCCCTGTCCGATCCGCGCACGACCCGTGGCCTGCACGCTCAAGCCCTTCTGGAGGCCAACGAGGAGCGCATCAGCGCCCTGCACAACACGTTGCGGCTGCTGGAGCAGGAACGCAACGATCTGTGCGGTCGGATGCAAAAGCCCTCCAGCCTGACCCCCAACGAACTCCTGTGGATCTTTCGTCCCCCCGTTCCCTTGACGGTGGTGCATTCGGGCGGCAATTATTGCTGACCTTGCGCGCGCGCCTGTCGAAGAGGCCGACCATTTTATGGCACAAGGTGAAAACGCCTTGTGCCATTTTGCTTTGTGATGTATGATTGATCGTTCATCATGCATCTCTTACGCTTGCGAGAAGAAAAAATGGACAACATTTTACCCGATGTCATCCGTGCCGCCATCGAGGAGACCATTGCCGCCTTTTTCACCGAGGATATCGGACTGGTGATCGGGCCGGCGATCAGCAAGCCCACCGATACGCCTTACGAACCGCCGGAGGCGGATGTGACGGCGGTGATCGGATTCAGTGGCGCGATGGAAGGTGGGGTGCATCTGTCGGCGCCCTTGCACGCGGGGATCGGGCTGGCGAGCGCCTTTTGCGGGGAACCACTGACAACCCTGGACGCCACCGTCAGGGATGGCCTGGGCGAGTTGGCCAACATCGTCGCCGGCGCGGTAAAAAGCCGCATCAGCGAGGAGATCTACCTCACCCCGCCCCACGTGATCTCCGGGACCAACTATGCCATCATGTACACCCGCTCCTTGAACAGCACGAAGTGTTATTTCAAGACCGATTTCGGGCCTTTTTTCGTGGAGGTGTTCTACAAGAACCTGTAGGCGGCACGGAGGAGGCGATGCCGGTTCATTATCACCCTGGCCCATTTCCCCCCACGCAATTGGATTGGCCGCGACTGATTCCCCTGCTGGGTCCGACCGCCGCTGCCGTGGCCCGCTATGACGGCACGCTGGCGGCGATTCCCAACGCATCGGTATTGCTGGCCCCGCTCACCACACAGGAAGCGGTGTTGTCCTCGCGCATCGAGGGTACCCAGGCGACAATGGGAGAGGTGTTGGAATTCGAGGCGGAGGGCGATGCGCCAAATTGGAGCGAAGATCGGCGCAACGACATCCGCGAGGTACTCAATTACCGCGCTGCGGTGCGCCTGGCGGAACAACTGCTGGAGACCCTGCCGTTATCCGGGCGGGTGATCCGTGAAGCGCACAAGGAGTTGCTGGCCGGCGTGCGCGGTCAAGGCAAGGCGCCTGGCGAATACCGGTGCATTCCCAACTGGATTGGTCCGGCTGGCTGCGCCATCGAGCAGGCCCGTTTCGTGCCCATCCCGGCGGATCGCCTGCCGGACGCCATGAGCGCCTGGGAGCGGTATCTGCATGCCGAGGAGGCTCCGGATCGTCTGGTGCAACTGGCGCTGCTGCACGCCGAATTCGAAGCCTTGCATCCGTTTCTGGATGGCAATGGACGCTTGGGACGCATGCTGGTGCCGCTTTTCATGTGGCGCAACGGCCTGATCCATCGCCCCATGTTTTATGTCAGCGCCTTTCTGGAGGCCAATCGGGAGGCGTATTACGAGCGTCTGCTGGCCGTCTCGCGTGATGGCGACTGGACCGGCTGGTGTCGATTCTTTCTTGGCGCGCTGCAAAACCAGGCAGAGGAGAACCAGCAAAAAGCGGCGGCCATATTGGGGTTGTACGAACGCATGAAACGCGAGGTGGCGGGCTTGACCCGCTCCCAATACGCCATCCACGCCTTGGACTGGATCTTCGAGCGTCCGATTTTCAAGAGTTCCGACTTTGTGGCCAGCAGTGGCATTCCGGAACCGACGGCCAAGCGAATTTTGACGGTGTTGCGGGATGCCGGTGTACTCGAACCGTTGGTAAAAGCCAGCGGTCGTCGCGCCGCCATTTTGTGTTTTCCCGCTTTGCTCGTCATTGCCGAGGAGCGGTTCGCTATCGGCACGAACGGTTTTGTTGTGGATCACAAATCCGCCATTTATGATCCACAAACGCTCTTGTAGCGAACAAGTGATCCACAAATATGTCGCGGTGGCGGTTGGGATCACTCCGGAACCCGGCACAACGCAATCCCTTGGCCTGGACCCGGCGGGCGTATTGCCACTGCGCCTTGCTGACCAGGGTCAAATCAAGATCCGAACAGCCAATAGCCTTTATTGAAAGTTACCCATGCAATCCCAATGGCAGCAGCACTTGAACCGAGTGTGAATTCTCTGTAAGATTCCGTGAGTGTTGCCTCCTTTTTTTGTCCTGATTGCCAAAATGTTCCAATCCACCGACGATATGAGCTGCCAGCAGTGCGGGACGCGGATTTCCCCTGTCGCGACATTTCATGTCGCGGCGGGCAGCGCCGCCCTCTGCCCACAATGCGGGACACCGTTCATCGTCCGCAGGAAAAAACCGGAACAGACCCTCTCGGAGCCGATGCGCGCCTATCTCGACTTCTGCCGGGAACGCCATCATACCCGCTGCCTGCCCGGCAATGCGCTTGGCATCCGCCGCTTCAAACGCTACCTGGCCATCCTGGAGGCGAACGTCCGCAACGTCCGTTCCGGCGAGATCCGCCAATTCCTGCAATGGATCGAGGAGACCGAAGGGAAGGAAAGCCGGAAAGCCTTCGAAACCAACCTGCGCGATTTCTTCCAGGCACTGGCCGACAAAAAGATCCGCCCGCGCAACCCCATGCCGCGTGCCCCGGCAAGCACGGCCCCAGAGATCCCGGAAGAACTCTCCGAGGAGCTGCGACTCTTCGTCGAACAGCAACGGGATCATGGCTACACCGACACCCTCGCCATCGATATCCGCCGCCTTCAGCAGTTGGAAGCCTATCTGGAACACACCGGAAAACGGCTGCGGGACGCGGAAGAAGCAGAATTGACCGCCTTCATGGCCGAAATCGACCGTCGGCTCACCCTGAAACAGGCCTGCGAATTCGCCTTGACCCTGCACGACTGCTTCGATCTGCTGGTGCAAAAGGGGTGGACGGCCACCAATCCGGAAACCGCCGATTTCGCGCAACGCCAGGAGATGCTGGACCTCATCCTCTACTCCGAGGAGAACGATCTGGCCAGCGATCCCGCGTTCGAAAAACTGCGCGAACAAAGCGTGCGCCAACGCCGCCTGCAACGTCTGTTCGTCGCCCTGTTCGGCATGATGCTCGGTTTCGCGGTACTGGCGGTCGCCATCATCAAACGCCATGAAATCAGTCAACTGGCCAAGGGGGTCGTCACCACCACCCGCCCGGCCAAGACAACGCCAACCCCACCCCAGGAACCCCAAAAACCGGTCGAGGCCGCGCCACCACCGCCACCTCCCGAACCCCCCACACCCCAGCCGCAACCCGATCCGCCGCCAGTTGTCGCGCCACCTCCACCACCCCCACCTCCGCCGCCACGCAAGGGGTGCCAGGAAGGGGATTGCCGCAATGGCACGGGGCGATTCCTGTATGACGACGGCAGCCTCTACATCGGCGGCTGGCGCAACGGCAAGCATGATGGGGAGGGGGAAATGCGCTTTCCCTCCGGAGGAGGCTACCATGGCGCCTGGCAAAAGGGTAAACTGCTGCGTATCGAGCACCAGGCCAAACCCGCCCCCCCGCCAAAGGAACCCGGAACACCATGATCCGTTTCCTGATTTTCGCAGCCATTCTGGCCATTATCGTCTGGTGGATCGCACAAAGACGCGGCATGCGCGTCACCCTGACCCCACTGGGCAGGAACGCGCTACTGCTGGCCGCCCGCCACCTGCTGCGGCTGCTGTTGCGCCGGATCGGCCTGTGAGCCGCTAGGAACCCATCCTGCCCATGGCATTGTAGGCGCTTCTGGCCAGCTCGGTACGGTAGTGTCCGTTGAGAGGTTGGGAAAGGTAATTGAAAAAAAACGGATTGGTCGCAGGCTGACCCAGAAACGCCACCGGTTCGGTCGGCGCTGCCTCCAACTCCTCGGCAGGCGCCGCGTCCGCCTCGCGACCAGGGGCGAGAATCTCTTGCAACAGGCGGTCGAACTCCGGCGGACGGGGCTTGAAGCCATTGGTTTGCGTGGTCTTGCGCCATGGCAGACCCGGCTGGGCCTCGTCGAGGGGGGAGACCACCGCCTGCATGGGCGACCGCAGATTCAGCAGGCTGGCCTGAAACGCACCCAACCCATTCACACCGAATTCCGACACGGCTTTTCTCCAGTCAAAAAAATGACAATTCAAACGGCGTCACGATGCCGTTATTGGAGAAAAAGCAGTTCCCGTGCCGGGAGTCACAACTCCTTGGCAACGGCCTTGCGGTAGTGAGTCAGCAGTTCGTTGGCGAAGGCTTCCAGGGTGATGCCCTGCAGGGAGATGTAGTTCTTGACGTTGCGCTTGACGATCTCGAAATTGCCGGTCCTGGCCAGAAGAACATAATAAAGCACGAGAAGCGAGGATCCCTTGTGGATGAATTCCAGGGCGGTGCGGGAGGTGTTGCCGAAGATGTTCTTCATCAGCGAAAGAATGATCGCCTTGTTGCCCGCCAACTCCTCGCGCAGACGCTCCTCGTCGTCCACCCGGATGCGCAGGAAGACATCCGTCAAGGAGACGACGAAACTCTCCCGATAGACCAGCCTGGTCTCGTAATGATCGGCAATGGCCCGGTCCAGCTCACGTATCAGGGGATCGTTGAGGATGAAGATTTCCAGCTTCTTGACGAAGAAAATCCGCCGGCGCTCGTCGATGCGCGTCTCCTCCTGGAAGGCGGGCGGTGCTTCCGCCTGGGGGGTCGGTGACTGGGGAACGGCGGCCAGGGCAGGGGACGGGGCTTCGGGCAGACCGAAAGCCACCACATTGGTTTCGGGTTGGGCCATGCCGGCCTGGCTCATGATCTGTTCCTTGATCCGCACCAGCTCGTCATCCGCCATCTTGAGCAGAAAGGAGATCTGCGCCAGCTTTTGCAGATTGTGGCCGGGAACCCTGGCCCGCTGGATCATGAGGTCGAAAATCTCCCGCATCTCGGACCAGGAGTGCTGCAATACGGTGCGGATCTCCAGACGGGCGCGGATGGAGGCGAAACGCTGATATTCCAGACGCTCGTAATATTCCGGCAGGAACTGGATGGCGAAACGGCGCGTCAAAATTCCGAGCTGTTCCCCAACGGCTTCCCGTGCTGACTCCTCCTCCTGGACCTCGTTGAGCACGAAGGCCGTCCGAAGCAGGGCAATGGCCAAATCAACGTCACTGTTGAAATAGACCACCACCCGCACCGAGATGACATTGCCCAGATCTTTCAAATGATTGTAGAAACCGCCCCGTTCCATCAGGATTTTCTTCAGGCTCCCTCTGGACATGAGTTCACCATTGATGGAGCTGATCGGCAATGTGGTACGGTTGAAAACCTCGCCAAGATTAATCAGCAGACGTTCATGATAGGCTTTGTACAAATCAAAGTTGTCGTCGTACTGGTCCAGGATCGCGCTGATATTCTGAGCGTGCAGAAGCGGATTGCTGGGCGTCAAAGGGGAAATATTCATGCGAAAATTACCGGCTCCGTCTGTGACCAGGAGTGTTCCAGTAGATGGATCCCACGTGCATGGCAAATACCGTGCCGCACCGCAACATCAACCCAAAACCTCGAAGACACGCACGGCCTCCTCTTTGGACTTGACGAAACCTGTGGGCCGGGTGGCGACCAGGGTCTGAATCAGGGCGAACGTGGTTTCGGAGATGATCACCTTGCCTGCGGGCGCCACGTCCTTGACCTGACGCGCCAGATCGATGGTCTCGCCGATGAGGACGATCCGACAGCCGTGCCGAGGCAGCGCGTCCAAGGCGCCAACCACCAGATGACCCGAATGAATGCCGGTTTGCAGACGCAGATCGGCATCGACCTGACGCCGCAACTCCGGCATCGCGTCGTGCAGCGCCCTGGCGCACTCAATGGCCCGCATGGCGCCCTGATCCTGATTGCCGAAGGAGATCACCAGACGATCTTCCAGGAGCTTGTCCACCTGCAGATTCAGGGTGGACAACACCTCCATCATGGTGAAAAAATAACGATTCAACAGGCGAATCAGGGATTTGGGATCCAATCGCGCCGTCAGCGCGCGAAAATCCCCCAATCCGGCGAACAGCACGGTGCGGAATTGATCCCCGGCGAGGGTCAACTCTCTGCTCTCCCCGTCCCGGCTCCATGCTGCGCTCTGTTCCGGGAAGTAATACTCCATATTGCTTTTTTGTCGCTCCAGACGGCCCATGGCCAGCACCCGCTCCACCTCGGCCAGAAAGCGGTCGGCCTGGAAGGGTTTGGTCAGAAAGGCCTGCACTCCCAGGGACTTGACCCGTACCTCGTCGGCCTTGGTATCCCGCGCGGTGACGAAAATGATCGGGATGCCCTGTACGGCGGACGGCTCCTGACGGATCTTCATGCACAGTTCCAGGCCGTCCATGTGCGGCATGTCGTAGTCGGTCACCAGCAATTGAAACGGCTTGACCTTGAGTTTGGCCAGGGCAGCCACCCCGTGCTCTGCGGTTTCGGCATTGAAGCCGTGCGAACGCAGCGCCGTGAGGATCATGCCGCGAATCACCGGGGCGTCGTCCACCACCAGGATCTGTTCCGGGCGCTGGTTGTCCATCGCTCCGCCGCTCTTCAAGAGGCGCCTGACGCGGGTGATGAGTTCCTGAATCACCACGGGCTTGGTCACGTAGTCGTCGGCGCCCGCCTCGAAGCCGCGCGCCACCGCCTCGGCGGTATCCAGGGAGGTCAACAACAGAAACGGAATGTCCTCGGAGCGGGTGGAACGCAGGGATTTGCACAGGGCAATGCCGTCCATTTCCGGCATCTCCCAGTCGGAAATGACCAGATCGATCCGCCCGTCCCGCTGGTCGATGATCTCCATGGCCTCGCGGCCGTCGTAGGCCTCCAGGAGTTCGAATCCCTCCTCCTTGAGATGCGGGACCACGGCGGCATGCAACAGATGGCTGTCGTCCACGTAGAGGATGACCGGCCTCCTGGCGCTGGCGAAATAATGCAGGGTCTCCCGCACGTCGGAGGCGGAAAAGGGCATGGTCAGGAAACGGTCGGCCCGATGTTCGATGGCCTGCTCCCGCACCTTGGGATTGGAGGAGAGAAACACGATGCGCGTTCTTTCCAGCAAGGGTTCGGCGCGGATGCGGTCGCATACCTCCAGACCGTTGGCGTGCTTGAGTTCGGTGCGCAGAAAGAGGATATCCGGGGCCAGTTCCAGGATGGCGGTGAAAAAATCTTCCTTGTCGGATTGCAGGATCGTCACCTCGTAGCCATGTCCTTGCAGCGTCCCCTTGAGCATCAGGTTGACGGTGCTGGAATCGGTCAGCAGCATGGCCGTTTTTTCCGCGTTGTTCATGGCAAACCCACCTCCTCGTGGCAGATCAACGAATGCGCATGCCGGGCTGCGCGCCACTCTCCGGCGTCAGGAGAAACAGATCCCCACCACCCGGTCCGGCGGCCAGGACCATCCCTTCCGACACCCCGAACCGCATCTTGCGCGGCTGCAGGTTGGCCACCATGACCGTCAACCGGCCTGGCAGGCTCTCCGGGGCGTAGGCGGCGCGAATCCCGGCAAACACCGTCCGCTTGCCCAGTTCGCCCAGATCCAGCGTCAAACGCAGCAGCTTGTCGGCCCCGGGGACCGCCTCGGCGCTCTCGATGCGGGCCACCCGCAGATCCATCCTGGCGAAGGTCTCGATATCGATGGTCTCGGCGAGCGGTTCGGCCACGAACGGGGCAGGGGAGGGGGAGGGAACGACCACGGCCACGGGGGGCGGGGCCGCCTGATGCAGCAGGGATTCCGTCTTTTTGGGGTCCACCCGCACCGCCAGATGGAGAAATTCCCCGATGGTGTGTCCGCACAAGGGGGTGTCGGCCTGCTCCAGGGCGAACGGCGGAATGCGCAGGAACTCCCGGCTCCGTTCCGCCATCACCGGCAGCACGGGCTGCAAATAGAGCATCAGCAGGCGAAACAGGTTGAGGGCGATGGTGCAGGTGGCATGGAGTTCTTCCGCGCGCGCGGGATCCTTGGCCAGATTCCAGGGGGCTTGCGCCTCCACGAAGCGATTGGCCTGGTCGGCCAGGGTCATGATGATCCGCATGGCCTTGGCAAAATCGCGGGTCTCGTACAGGTCGGCGATTTCGACCCCGGCCTCCACGAAGCGCTGGTGCAGGCCGCCATCGTCGGGATACGCCTCCGTGAGCCGGCCGAAGAAACGCTTGTTGATGAAACCGGCGGTGCGCGAGGCGATGTTGACCACCTTGCCCACCAGGTCGCTGTTGACCCGCAGCACGAAATCCTCCAGGTTCAGATCCAGATCGTCCACGCGCGGTGTCAGCTTGCCGGCATAATAATAGCGCAGATATTCGGGATCGAGTCCCTGGTCCAGATAGTCCCGCGCCGTGATGAAGGTGCCCCTGGATTTGGACATTTTTTGGCCGTTGACGGTCAGAAAACCGTGGGTGAAAACCGCCGTCGGTGCGCGAAAGCCCGCGCCATGCAGCATGGCCGGCCAAAAAAGGGTATGGAAATAAAGGATATCCTTGCCGATGAAATGATAGACTTCCGCCTGATCCGCCTGCCGCCAGAAGGCGTCGAAATCGCGGCCATGCCGCTTGCACCACTCCCAGCACGACGCCATGTAGCCCACCGGGGCATCCAGCCAGACGTAAAAATACTTGCCCGGCGCATCGGGGATCTCGAAGCCGAAATAGGGTCCGTCCCGCGAGATGTCCCAGTCCTGCAACCCCGCCGTGAACCACTCGTCCAGCTTGTTGGCCATCTCGGTCTGCACGGCCCCGGAGTGGGTCCACTGTTTGAGAAAGCTCTCGAACTCGGAGAGCCGGAAGAAGAAATGTTCGGATTCCCGTTCCACTGGCGGCGCGCCGCACAGCGCGCAGACCGGATCACGCAGATCCAGTGGCGCGTAGGTCCGGGAACAGGCCTCGCAGGCATCGCCGTATTGTCCTTCGGCCCCGCAGGTTGGACAGGCGCCCCGGATGAAACGATCCGGAAGGAACATCTGGTCGTGCTCGCAATAGGCCTGCCGCACGCTGCTGGTGCGTATATGTCCGTTTTCGCGGTTTTTTATATAGATTTCCTCGGAAAGGATCCGGTTTTCCAAGGAATTGGTGCTGTAATAATTGTCGAATGCGATGTGAAAGCCCAAGAAGTCCGCCAGATGCTCCCGATGCATCCGTTCCACCAGCGCTTCGGGTGGGATTCCTTCGTTGCGGGCGCGGATCATCACCGGCGTGCCATGGGTGTCGTCGGCGCAGAAATAGTGGCACTCGTTGCCGCGCAGTTTCTGGAAACGGACCCAGATGTCGGTCTGAATGGTTTCCACCAGGTGGCCCAGATGGATCTGGCCGTTGGCGTAGGGCAAGGCACTGGTGACGAGAATGCGGCGCATGCGACGATTAAGCCTTTCGGAAAATGATGCATGAATGTCTCTTTGTTAAGTTACATGAATAGCGCATTTTGCGTCGCCGTGCAATCCATCATGATCGATCCTGGGATCAATTCCCGATTCCCATGCAATCTAATTTAACATAATATACATTATGCGACTTTTATCCGGGGAGTCAGGGGGAATTTCACCCACCCTCGCGACAAAGCATATGCAAACCATCTTGGCTGGATTATAATTGCTCTACCAAGTTCCAACCCCAATTCCGGCAATTTCGGACGAGGACATCGCACAGTGAACGATGAGAGCGACAAAGACCGCCAGAAGGACCGGATCCTCGATCTGCGCGACGGAGACGAATCGATCACGGACATCCTGCAGCGCATCGAACGCCTGAACGCCATCGGTATCGCCCTCTCTGCGGAACGGGATGTCAACCGCCTCCTGGAGATCATCCTCCTGGGCGCCAAGGAACTCACCAATGCCGACGCCGGCACCATGTACAGCGTCACGGAGCGCAATACCCTCAAATTCGAAATCCTGCGCACCGATTCCCTGGGCATCGCCATGGGTGGCACCACGGGCATCACCATCAATTTTCCCGAACTGCCCCTCTACAAAAACGACGCACCCAATCTCCAGATGATCGCGGCCTTCGCCGCCCTCACCGAAACCACGGTCAACATCCCGGACGCCTACGAGGCGGAAGGATTCGACTTTTCCGGTACCCGCGCCTTCGACCAGAAGACCCATTACCGCTCCAAATCCTTCCTGACCGTGCCCCTGAAAAACCACGAAAACCAGATCATCGGCGTGCTGCAGCTCATCAATGCCAAAAATGCCAAAACCAAGGAGATCGTACCCTTCTCCCCGCAAAGCCAAAACCTGGCAGAATCCCTCGCCTCCCAGGCCGCCATCGCCCTGACCAACCAAAAATTGATCAGCGACCTCAAGGCCCTGTTCGAGTCGTTCATCCAGGCCATCGCCTCGGCCATCGACGACAAATCCCCCTATACCGGCGGTCACTGCCACCGGGTGCCGGTCCTGGCGGAAATGCTCGGCAATGGCGTCAACGAGGCCAACACCGGGGCCTTGAAGGATGTCCATTTCACCGACGACGAGATGTACGAACTGAAGATCGCCTCCTGGCTGCACGACTGCGGCAAGGTGGTCACCCCCACGGAGGTGGTGGACAAGGCCACCAAACTGGAAAGTATCTTCGATCGCCTCAACTTGCTCGATACCCGCTTCGAGGTCCTGAAACGGGATGTGGAGTTGCGCTTTCTCCAACAAAAATTCGCCCTGCTGGAATCCGGCGCCCAGGAGCGCATCCCCGCCCTCGAGGAGGAGTTCCGCCAGGAAATCATCAAGATCAACGCGGATCGGGAGTTCATCCGGGAAACCAATATCGGCGGCGAATTCATGTCCCCGGAACGCCAGGACCGGATCCTCGCCATCGCCAAATACCGCTTCATCGACAGCACCGGACAGGAATGCCCTTTGCTCACCGACAACGAAATCTACAATCTCAATATCCCCAGGGGGACCATCAATCCGGAAGAACGGGCAATCATCAACTATCATGTTTCGGCCACCATCAAAATGCTGGATGCCATCCCCTTCCCCAAACACCTCAAACGGGTGCCGGAGATCGCTGGCGGCCATCACGAACAAATGAACGGCAAAGGATACCCCAAGGGCCTGACCGGCGATCAGATGTCCCTGCAAGCCCGCATGGTGGCCATCGCCGACGTGTTCGAGGCATTGACGGCCAGGGACCGGCCCTACAAGAAAGGCAAAACCTTGTCCGCATCCTTGCAGATTCTCGGCTTCATGATGAAGGACGGACATATCGATCCCGATCTTTTCAAACTCTTCATCGACCGGAGGATCTATCTGGAATATGCCCAGGAATACCTGGCACCGGAACAAATCGATGAGGTGATCCTGGAAAAGATTCCCGGTTATGTGCCTTGAGCCGGGGTGAGGATCGTCCGTGTTTCCCTTGCAGATCATGCGCCTCTTGGCCAGTCTGGGCGTCACCTTGCTCTTCTTTCTGCATGCGGCGCATCTCATCGAGTTGCCGTGGCTGGCGAAACTGGAGCACCTCGCCTACGACACGCGCATCAAGATCACCATGCCCGAAACCAAGGATTCACGCATCGTCATCGTGGCCCTGGATGAAAAAAGCCTGGCCAAGGTCGGCCACTGGCCATGGGGACGCCACCATCTCGCCCAGTTGACCAACATCCTGTTCGATCATTATCGCATCCTGGCGCTGGGCTTCGACGTGGTGTTCGCGGAACCGGATCAAAGCTCCGGATTGCCGGTATTGGAGGAACTGGCCGGGGGGGTGCTGGCGAAGAATCAGGCATTTATAAGCGAGATCAACAGGTTGCGACCAAATCTGGATCGCGATGACCGTTTTGCCAGAAGCCTGCGTGGCCGACCGGTGATCCTGGGCCATTATTTCAAGGCGAGCGTGGATCCTAAACTGGCGGTCTCCGGGGTGACACCGGATCCGGTGATCTCCCTGGAAGAGCTGGGACGGGGCAACATTCCGTTCGTCAAGGCGGCCGGCCTGGGCGGCAACATCCCCCATCTGCAACGGGCGGCCCAGAACGGAGGCTTTTTCGACAACCCCCTGATGGACGTGGATGGCGTCAATCGCCGCATCCCTCTGTTGCAGGAATACCAGGGCAAGATCTATCAATCCCTGCCGCTGGGCCTGGTGCGGATCGTGCTGGGCGATCCGCCCATCACGCTGGGCATCACCCCGTCGGCCAAATCATCCAAGGAGGTGGAGACCGGACTGGAATGGCTGGGCCTCGGCCCCCATCGCATCCCGGTGGACGAACGCGCCGCAATCCTGATCCCCTTTCGCGGCAAAAAGGGCAGTTTCCCCTACGTCTCGGCCAGCGACATCCTCGACAAGAGCGCCGATGCCTCGTTGTTGACCGACGCCATCGTGCTGGTGGGCGCGACGGCGCCCGGCATGGGGGATTTCCACGCCACGCCGGTTCACAACATCTTCCCGGGCGTGGAAATGCATGCCAACATCATCGGCGGCATCCTGGACGGGACCATCAAACGGCGTTCCCCTCACGCCGTGACCATCGAGTCGTTCTACTTCCTGGTCATTGCCATTGCCTTCATCTTCCTGATGCCCCATCTTTCCCAGGCGTGGGGTTTCTATCTGTCGGTCCTGATCGTCCTGCTGATCGTCTGGAGCAACGCCATCTTCTGGCGCCGAACCGACATGGTCATCCCGCTGGTGACCCCCCTGATGTTGACCCTGTTGTTGTTTCTGCTGCACCACGCCTTCGCCCACTTTGTGGTGGCCCGGCACAAATCGCACCTGATCCGCCTGTTCGGCCAGAACATCCCGTCGCCACAAATCGAGGAGATGCATCAGCACGAAATCGTGGTGAACGTGACCGGGGAAAGACGGGAAATGACGATCATGATGGTCAATATCCGGGGATTTGCCCAGGTGGCCGAGGAGATGGAACCGCGCGAGGCGGTGCTTCTGCTCAACAGCTACCTGAATCGCATGACCGCCCTGATTCACGACAACCACGGCACCGTGGACCGCTACATGGGGGATATGATCATGGCCTTCTGGGGCGCACCCCTGGAGAATCCCCGCCACGCCCGCCACGCCTTGCAGACCGCGCTGCTCATGCAGCAGGCCATGAACGACCTCAAGGACGAGTTCAGCGCCCAGGGGTGGCCGCAACTGAAGATCGGCATCGGCATCAATACCGGCCCCATGTGCGTGGGCAATCTGGGTTCCGACTTCCGCGTGGCCTATTCGGTGGTGGGAGAGAGCGTCAACATGGTGGATCGCCTGGAGATCCTGACCAAACAGTACGGCGTGGCCATCATCGTGGGCGAGGCGACCCGCAAGGCGCTGCCGGAGGTGATCTTCCGGGAGCTGGACCGGATCCGTATCAAGGGCAGGAACCAACCGATTTCGTTGTACGAACCGGTCGGATTCGTCGATGCCGTGGGTGGAGAAACCCGCAAGGAGGTGGATGCCTATCACAAAGCCGTCGCCCTCTATCGCGGCCGGCGCTGGGAGGATGCAGCGCAACGGTTTCAACTGCTCCAGCAGCGGGATCCGGAACGGATGATCCACGACATTTACCTGAGCCGCATCCAGTACCTGCAAAAACACCCGCCCCAGGAGAAATGGGACGGGGTGCATACGCCGCAGTTGTCCAGGTGAAGGGGAGTTCGCGCCCCCTGCCCTTTCCGCGCTACTGGACCGACCATGCTGACATTTCAATTGCAGCCATGTTCTGCCAGCTACCATGCTGTGGTGTTTAATGGATTGTCAGACGATCTGGTTTCATGCGGGATGCAGCAGCCGTACTCTGAAAAACCTTTCAGTCCGTTATGGCAGATGGTATGTTTGGCCAAACCAAGCGACCAAGGAATCTTTTTTGGAAATGTGTATGCTCCACAATTCCTACGTCAGACGGCACTTCCGTCTTCCAGGCGAAGTTACCATCATAAGCGCTCAAATAACGCAACTTCAGTTCTTTTCCCTCACGATTGGCGATCAGGGCAATCTGGCCAACTTTATAGAAGTTCTTTTGCTGCATCTGTTCCTGCTGTTCAGGCACAAGAATCCAAACGGTATCGCCATTTTTGATGCCAAAACGCTTGAGGGAATCTCCCCTGACTTCTATGGGAACGATGCGTTTTTCAACAAGATCTCCTTCAAAATTTGCCGTCCTTTGCGGAAATCGGCCAATTTTGAATAGGCGAGCACACCCACAACACCCAGCAGCGCACCCAAGGATGCTGGAAGAAAATTATGCAAGGTTGGAAGTGTGATTTCCACAGCAAGGCTCCTTGATGCAAGCTAAAGCTAAAACTTGGCAGTGATTATGCCAAGAAATATACCGAACCGCCATGACAAATAAGCCAATTACCATCCATCCAACAAATTCGTCGAAAGACAACACCAATGAGACGACAAACACCAAACCTAAAATTGTATAATTCATAAAATAATTGTTTTTATTATCTTGTAGCTGAGTATTTTGTTTTTGGTTACAAACAAATTCATCCACCAATACCAACAATACAGCAATTATCACACCAACGATCTTTTGCGTGTTGTAATTAGTGCCTGGCAGAAAAAGCCGATTTTTTTGACATCACCCATCCTCAAACACGCTCTTGGGTGCAAAATTAAGACAAATTGAGTCAGAATAATCAGCCAAAATACAACAATTCATT
>PDZX01000074.1 GCA_002753185.1 Magnetococcales bacterium WMHbin3 | reverse complement strand
GGAACCGGCCTTGCCGAGACCCAGGGTCGAGGTATCGGCGGCGCCGATGGAGACGGTGAGGGTCTGCCCCATGTCGCCGCCGATCTGGAACTTGCCGGTGAACAGGGAGCCGGTGGCCACGCGTCCGCCATCGGCGCTGCCGCCCAGCAGGAGCACGCCATTGAACTTGGTGGTTTCGGCGATGCGGCGGACTTCCGTCAACATCTGCTTGACCTCGTTGTTGAGGTTCAGGCGATCCGTGGAGCTGTAGGTGGAGTTGGACGCCTGCACGGCCAGTTCGCGGATCCTTTGCAGGGCGGCGGTGGTTTCGTTCAGCGCCCCTTCCGCCACCTGGGTGAGGGAGATGCCGTCATTGGCGTTGCGCACGGCGGCGTTCATGCCCCGGATCTGGGCGATCATGCGATTGACGATGGCCAGTCCGGCGGCGTCGTCCTTCGAGGTGTTGACGCGCATCCCGGAGGAGAGGCGCTGAAAGGTCTTGCTCAATGCGTCGGTATGCTTGTCGAGCTGACGACGGGCATTGATGGATGAGATGCTGCCATTGATGGTGAGCGCCATTTTCGTTCTCCTGGTAAAAATGCTCGACCGGGAAAGCCTCCGGGCCGCATGTGCGTTTCCGTCCCTGGTAAATGATGGGCTATTCGTTTTACGGGCTTAACCCTGACCCAGTACCCTTTTACATCATTCTTAATCGACTAAAATTCCCCTTAATCAATTTATCGTCCGATCTCATCTGCGACTGAAGCACTTTTTCCACTTTTTTTCACCCCCCCTCCCGATGTCCCGGTGTGGGTTTGCGGGAGCACGATCCATTTGGCCGACAGTCTCCCTGATTCAAATTATCGGTTTTTCCAATGCGCACTTGAGCACATTTGCGCAAAAAAAAGCCATGACGGGACCAGGCCCGGCATGGCAAGGAATAACAAATTGAAACAATTTGATTTTTTAGCGAGACAACCAACCAGAAGAACGACCGGGAAAAGAGACGATGCTGCGCGACGAACCGCTCAGATGGGCTGATCGGGGTGCTGGCGTGCCTGCTCCAGACGAGGCCGGATCCCGGCGAACAGCCGCTCGGTCTCCTCCAGGATGGGCGGGATCGCCGCCAGATCCCCCGCCTTGGCCAGCCGTTCCATGTTCATGAACCGGACGCGCAACCGAGCCGCGCCCAGGGAACCACACTGGGACTTCATGCTGTGGACAACGCGGGAAAGGGATGAGACATCCTGTTCCCGCATGGCGATCCGGATCTCCTCCAGCCTGGCATCGATATCGTCGAGAAACATGCCCAGAATGTTCGCGAAAGCGCCCGGCACCCTGGACAACTCCTGACGCAACGTCTCCAGAATCCGTTCCTCCAAAAGCGGGACATCCTCTTCTTCCAGCTCCTTGTCCGGCGCCGGCGGGGGAATCGCGGCAACCGGCGAATCGGGCGCGGTCGAAGGCGCGAGCCAGCGATCCAAAGCCTCGTGCAGCACCTTGATGCGCAACGGTTTGGTCAGGGCATCGTCCATCCCGGCCGCCAGCCCCGCCGCCTGAACCTGGGCGCGGACATTGCCCGTCAGGGCGATGACCGGCGTGCGCGGCAGGCCGTGCGCGCTTTCATGCGCGCGAATCCTCCGGCAGGTCTCGTAACCGTCCATGCCCGGCATCCGCACGTCCATGAAAATGAGATCGAAGGACTCACTGGCCACCCACTCCAGTGCGCGTTCCCCGCTTTCGGCGGTACGCACCAACGAGACCCGCCCCTTGAGCATCACTTCGGTCAATTGACGGCTCAAGCTGTCGTCATCCACCAGCAACACCCTGGCGCCCCCCGTCGCCGTCGGGAGATCCGTCACCGGCACGGAGGCCGGCGGCAACTCCGGGACCGCCACGACCTCGGCCCGCGCCACGCCAAACGCCAGTTCCAGGGTAAAAACGGTTCCCTCGCCGGCCACGCTGCGCGCAACGATGCTCCCCCCCATGAGATCCGCCAACTGGCGGCAGATGGCCAACCCCAGCCCGGTCCCCCCATGGATGCGGCTGACCGAAACATCGGCCTGGGCATACGGAACGAACAGGGCCGCCAGTTGCTCCCCGGTCATCCCCACCCCGCTGTCACGCACATGAAAGACGATACGGCACGCCTCCCCCTCCCTGGCGTGCATGCGGGCCTCCAGGGCGATCTCCCCCTGAGAGGTGAACTTCACGGCATTGGAGAGCAGATTCATCAAAATCTGGCGCAAGCGCAAGGGGTCCCCCACCAGCATCAGGGGTACCTCCGGTTCCAGCAACAGCCGGAACCGCACCCCTTTCTTGCGCAGGGGATGCTCGAACAAGGCGCGCAAATCGGAAAGCAGTTGATCCAGCGCGAACGGAACCGCCTCCAGCAACAACCTGCCGGCCTCCATCTTGGAGAAATCGAGAATGTTGTTGATGATGCCCAGCAGCGCCTCGTTGGAACGCTGCAACAAGGCCACCAGTTGCTGTTGATCGGCATCCAGCCGGGTTGTGGCGAGCTGATCGACCATGGCCATGGTCCCGCTCATGGGGGTGCGGATTTCGTGACTCATGACCGCCAGAAAGGCGCTCTTGGCCTGATTGGCCGCCTCGGCCGCCTCGCGGGCGCGCCGTTCCGCTTCCGCCCGCTTGCGGGCGGTGATCCGCTCGACGAAGAGAATCACCCCGCCGATCCGCTCCCGGCCCTGACGCGGGTCCAGCTCATGCCAGGGATGGGCGGTCCAGTGGAGCCACTCCTCCGTGCCATCGGGCTTCCGGAAACACTCCTCCTCCACGCGGATCACCGCGCCTTGCAGACACGCCCCCGGCAGGGCGCTCCACCCCTTGGGCATGACCGGGAGCATCCCGGCCAGGGTCTGGCCGTTCGCGCCGGAGACCGGCAGGCCCAGATCGGAGCGCCAGCGCAAGCTCGACTCCAGACACCGCATCTGCTCGTCGAACATGGCCATGGCCGCCGGGGCGTGCTCCATGAAGAAGCGCATGCGCCGTTCCCCGACCCGCAAACGGATATTCAGGAAATGCACCCGCGCCACCGTCAGGGCCACGTAGCCGGCCAGACCGAAAATCAGCGCGGGAACGAGTTGCCCGATCCGCCAGGCCGGAAACCGCTCGGAGAGTTCCACGAGCCAGTCGAACACGCGCAAGGCATCCATGGACCAAAAGGCGGTCCCGAACAACAGCATGGCCAACAGCGTGTCACGCGCCAGGGGACGCCGCCGATTCCCGCGCGCGGGGCGATCGGTCGTCGGGAGTTCCGGGTTCATTTGCCTGGCGCCAGCATGGAGTGGATCGACCGAACCGTCTCGGGCGGCACGCCGATGGTCACCAGGATGTCGGGATGATGGCGGACGCCATAGGCCATCCCCGTCAGACCCACGGTCAACAGCACCAGCCATACCATCAGGCGCGCGCTGCTGACGATGATCTTGAACAAACCCAGCAACGTCACGACCCCACCTCCCAGCAAGACGAGCCAGGAGATCCATTCGGGATTTTCCATCATTTGGCTTCCGCCTCCTCACGATGCACGATGCGACCGACATCCAGCAGGAGGATATCCGTCTCCTCCTGCTTGCCATCCTCCCGATAGCGGCCGATGGCCTGGACAAAGTCGTTGTCCGCGTTGGTCATGCCGGCCGGGACATGGGATTCGATGTGATGGAGCCGGCTGAAATAATTGATATCGTCCACTGCCACGGCGAACAGTCTCTCCTCCACCTTCAACACCACGGCGTACTCCAACATGTACTGACGGATCTGGCCGCCGATGCCGTCGAACAGATCGATCAGGCGCGTCAGCAACCCCTTTTCGGTGAGATGGACCAGCTCCTCGGCCTCCTTGCCGCGATCATCCCGGATCAGGGCCGCAGCCTGCACCGCCACCTGATGGATCTGCTGGTGCGGGGTATCGAACCGCTGCATGTAGGCGGCCAGGTTGAGATTGTCGGTGTGGAACCGATCGTACCACTTGCCGAACGCGCACAGGTGGGGATTGGTCTGCACCGTGATGGGCCGACCGTTGAACACCTCGTCCTTCAACTTGTCGAGCCAGTTGATGTGATCCTGCTTGCGCAAGGCCATGGTTTGCACGAGTTCCTCGGTTTCCCGCGCGCGGGGCGGCTCCCCGAAACAGGTCCGCAGGTCGAACAAGGGGATGCCGTGCTCCTGAAAGGGGATCACGCCCCGCATTTCCGGGGGCATGCAGGGGACACAGGTATGTTCCGGCACATCCATGACCGCCACCACGTTGAGGTGCGGTACGCCGTAACGGTTATGGTTCGCAGTGAATACCAGGAATTCGGTATCCAACGACAGTACGTTCGACATGCTCTCCCCTCCTTTCGCCATGATCTGGTATCGACAAGGTAACAGTCTTGTGCCGCATTTCACATCATGCCGGAAAACCGGCGCACATTCCAGCCTGTATCGTACCTGGGGACAAAAAGCCCAGGCCGGAAATCGATTGACCAGCACGTAAAAAAAATGGATAATTTTACGAATCGGCAACAACAGCACAGGAGAATTGGATCGTTGAGCTTCTGGAACGGGAAACAGATCGTCATCGGCATCGGTGGCGGGATTGCCGCCTACAAAAGCCTGGAAGTCATCCGTCGCCTGCGGGAGGCGGGAGCCATGGTCGTGCCGGTGCCCACGCCCGCCGGATTGCGCTTCGTCACGGAACTCACCCTGCAATCCCTGGCCGGGGGTCCGGTCCACGGAGAACTGATGCAACCCCGCCAGCCGGGGGAAATGGACCATATCCGTCTGGCCCGCGAGGCCGACCTGGTGATCATCGCGCCGGCCACGGCGGACCTCATGGCCCGCATGGCCGCCGGCCAGGCGGACGACCTGCTGACCGCCCTGCTGCTGGCGCGGCGCGGCCCGACCCTGGCGGCGCCTGCTATGAATCCGGCCATGTGGAGCCACCCGGCGACCCAGCGCAACGTGGCCCGCCTGCGGGAGGACGGCGTGCGGATGATCGGACCGGAGAGCGGCGCCCTGGCCTGCGGGGAGAGCGGCGAGGGCCGCATGGCCGAACCTGCGGCGATCCTGGAAGCGGCGCGCCGGGCGCTCACCCCGCCAATCCTGGCGGGACGACGGTTTCTGATCACCGCCGGTCCAACCCGTGAGGAACTGGATCCGGTTCGTTTCCTGACCAACCACTCGTCGGGGAAAATGGGATGGGAGACGGCCCTGGCGGCCCTGCGGGCAGGGGCGGAAGTGGACCTGGTCCACGGGCCGGTGGCCCTGCCGCCCCCCCCAGGGGCGCGCCTCCTGCCGGTGACCACCGCCGGGGAGATGCATGCCACGGCCCTGAAGGCCTGGCTGGAACCACGGGATGGCCGGGAGTGCGACGCCGCCATCCTGACGGCGGCAGTGGCGGACTACCGCCCCGCGCAACGCCAGCCGGAAAAAATCAAGAAGGAGCACGAGGAACCGGAAATGCATCTGACGCTGACGCAAAATCCGGACATCCTGGCGGAACTGTCGGCCCGCGCGAACGGGAGACAGGTGGTGTGCGGGTTCGCCGCAGAGACCGGCAACGCCCTGGAGCGCGGTCGGGAAAAGCTGGCGCGCAAGGGGTGCGACCTGCTGGCCATCAACGACGTGACCGCGCCGGGATGCGGCTTCGGCTCCGCAACCAACATCGTGACCCTGATCGGTCGCGACGGCTGGCAAGAGAGCTGGCCCCTGCTCCCCAAGGAGGAGGTGGCCGAACGGCTGATCCGGGCGCTGCATGCACTGCTCGGCCAGCGCCATCAAACCTGAGCGGATCGCCATGCAAATATCGGTACACGTACTCCCCCACGGCGTGGGACTGCCACTGCCCCGCTACATGACCCAGGACGCGGCGGGCATGGACCTGTTGGCGGCCATCGACACGGAGACCACCCTGGCGCCACTGCAACGCGCCCTGATCCCCACCGGCCTGACCATGGCCATCCCCGCTGGCTGGGAGGCGCAGATCCGTCCGCGCTCGGGTCTGGCGTTCAAGCACGGCGTCACCATCCTGAACAGCCCCGGCACCATCGATGCGGACTACCGGGGGGAGGTGGGGGTGCTGCTGGTCAACCTGAGCGGCGAGCCGTTCGTGATCCGGCGCGGGGAACGGATCGCGCAAATGGTGGTGGCCCCGGTGGCGCGCGCGGAGTGGCTGCCGGTCGAAACGTTGGCAACGAGCACGCGGGGCACCGGAGGGTTCGGCCATACCGGTCGTTAGAGGGAACGCCCAACCAATGGGGAGGAGGCCAGGGCATGCTGAAATTTTCCAAGAAACTGCTGTACGCCATCGAGGCGGTCACCGACATCGCCTACAACGCCAGCGGGGAACCGGTGCAGATTCGTGACGTCACCGCGCGCCAGGGTGTGCCGCAACGCTACCTGGAGCAGGTGATGCAGCGACTGGTGCGGGCCGGCATTCTGCGCGGGGTGCGGGGACCTCGTGGCGGCTATCTGCTGGGCAGGGAAAAAGCCGGCATCTCGGTGGGCGACATCGCGCGGGTGGTGATGGCAATCGACGAACTCAACGACACCGGCCTGCCGCCCGACGCGGCCACCGGTCCCATCGGCCAGATGGTGATCCGCCCGTTGTGGGGGGAGTTCCAGGAACGCTGCCTCGCCCTCATGGATACGGTCACCATCGAGGAACTGACCAACCGGGCCTTCCGCAACGGCGTGCCGTGCGAGAACGCCAACCGGATCACCTACTCCATATGATGACGCCTGGCCGGGAGTGGAGCGTGCTGCTCATCGGCGCCGGGGGCCTCGGTTGCGCCGCCGCGCTGGCCCTGGTCCAGGTCGGGGTGACCCGGCTGGGGCTGGCCGACGGGGACCGGCTCGCCCTTTCCAACCTGCATCGACAGATCCTCTACCGCGCGGACGAAATCGGCACGCCCAAGGTGGATCGGGCCGCCGCCCGCCTGGAGGCGATCGCCCCCACGTTGCGCGTCGAGCGTCACGAACAACGCCTGGAAGAGCGGGAGCGGATCGCCGCCGTGGCCTCTGGATACGCCGTGACCATCGACGCCTCGGACAACTTCGCCACCCGCTTCGCCGCCAACGACGCGGCGCTCATGGGGGGATTCCCCCTGATCCACGGCGCGGCGACCGGGTTCCGGGGACAACTGATGACCATTCTGCCGGGCCGTTCCGCCTGCCTGCGCTGCCTCTTCACCGCCCCGCCGCCCGCCAACACCCCCACCTGCCAGGGCGAGGGGGTGCTCGGCCCCCTGGTCGGGGAGGTGGGGTGGCTCATGGGCATGGAGGCCATCAAGCTGCTCGGCGGCACGGGCGAACCCCTGCACAACCGCATGCTGACCATCGACGCCCTCACCGGCAAACGGCGCACCCTGCCCGTTCCCCGCAATCCCGACTGTCCCTGCGCGACCCCATGAAATGAACAGACCAACCATTCACCCGGACATCACCACCACCATCGGCCATACCCCGCTGGTGCGCATCAACCGCCTGACCGTCGGCATGCGAACCGAAATCCTGGCCAAGCTGGAATTCTTCAACCCCCTGGGGTCGATCAAGGACCGCATCGCCCTGGCCATGCTCGAAGCCGCAGAGGCGGAAGGCCGCATCGACCCGGACACCGTGGTGATCGAACCCACCTCCGGCAATACCGGCATCGCCCTGGCCGGCATCTGCGCGGCCAAGGGGCTGAAGCTGGTGCTCATCATGCCGGACTCCATGTCCATGGAACGGCGCAAGCTGTTTCAACTGCTGGGCGCCCGCGTGGTCCTCACCCCGGCCCAGGAGGGGATGGGCGGGGCGATCCGCAAGGCGGAAGAACTCCTGAAAAAAGAAAAAAAGGGCTTCATGCCCAACCAGTTCGAAAACCCGGCCAACCCGACGGTCCATGCCGAAACCACGGCCCGCGAAATCCTCGCGGATACGGAAGGCAAACTGGATCTGCTGGTGGCAGGCGTGGGGACCGGAGGCTCGCTCACCGGCATTGCCCGCACCCTGCGCGACCCTCTGCCCGCCGCGCGGATCGTGGCCGTGGAGCCGGAAAACTCCCCGGTGCTCTCCGGCGGCATGCCGGGGATGCATGCGATTCAGGGGATCGGGGCCGGCTTATCCCCCCCGGTCCTGGACCGCGCCCTGATCCACGAGGTGATCCGCGTCGGCGACAAGGAGGCGATCGAAACCGCCCGCGCGCTGGCCTCCAGGGAAGGGATTCCATGCGGGATCTCCAGCGGCGCGGCCATGGCGGCGGCCCTGCGGATCGCGAATCGGCCCGAATGCGCGGGCATGCGCGCGGTGGTGATCCTGCCGGACCTGGCGGATCGGTATCTCTCCACCGGATTGTGCCCATGACCATCGACAGCGGCTGGGCGGAGCGCTACTCCCGCCAGATCATGCTCGCCGGGATCGGCGGGAACGGTCAACGCCGCCTGGGCGAGGCGCGGGTCGGCATCATCGGCTCCGGTCCCGCCGCCCGCACCGTTCTTCTCTACATGGTGGCGGCGGGCGTGGGCGTCGCGCGCGGGGAGACCGCTCCCATCGCGGGCATGCCGGAGGTCGCTCATGCCCTGGCGAGCAACCCCGCATGCCGCATCGAACCCCTGCGCCTCCCGGAGGATGCCGCGCATCTGGACCTTTTGATCGATACCGGGGAGAGCGCCATCGATGGCAACCGGATCGCCCTGCAATGGCAACTCCCCCTGCTGGGGGCCATGCCCACCGAGGATGGCCGGATCCGGCTCGCCGGCTCACGGGCGGGCGCGAACCCCAACCTGCCCTGCATGGCATGCGGCGCACCCCCCCGCCAGACGCAACCGGCGCAATGGAACACCCTCGCCCTGCCCGCCACAGGCTGCGCGCTGGCCAGCGAAGCGATCAAGACCCTCCTGGCCATCGGCGATCCGACGCTCTTCACCGCCGCGCTGCTCTTCGACCCCTTGCGCGCCGAATACCAAACCCTCCCCCGGACCAGGGATCCGGCCTGTCCATGCTGCGCCACGGAGTTCATCGACATCACTATCGCCACCTGCCCCATGACCTTCGTGCTGGTCAAGCTGAAGATGGAAACCATGGCCCCCGGACAACGCCTGCGCGTCCGCCTGAACGGCGGCGAACCGCTGACCAATCTCCCCCTCACCCTGCGCGACGAAGGGTGGCCGGTCTCCCCGCCCTGGACCGAAGGGGATGCCTTCGGCCTGCTGGTGACCAAATTGGCGAGATGAAAGTGACCATTTTTGTCACAAACTGCCCAATCCCGTCACCCGACATCCATCGCCAGCCGCAAAAATGGACCGGATTCTCAATACATTGCACTTGGTACACCTGTTGCTCTATACTCCATTAAGCGATTCACCAATGGAAATTGATTTCGGCAATACGCACTCAACCAGACAGGATAACTGTCACACCAACCTTCGAGGAGAACTCCCATGCGTAAGATCCAGAAACAAGCCGGTTTCACCCTGATCGAACTGATGATCGTCATCGCGATCATCGGCGTCCTGGCGGCCGTGGCCATCCCCGCCTACCAGGACTACATCGCCCGCGCCCAGGCGTCGGAAGGCGTCAGCCTGCTGGCCGGACTGAAGACCTCGGTTTCGGAGTATTATCAGGACAAAGGCTCCATGCCGGCCCTCGCCTCCCTGAGCGGGGTCCAGACCAGCGGCAAATACGTCGGCGCCATTACCTTCTCCGGCTCCTCCGGCGCCACCCTGGGCATGGTGGCGACATACACCCTCTCCGGCGTGAATTCCAGCATTGCCGGGGAAGCCATCCAACTGTTGACCACCGACGGCGGCAGGAACTGGACCTGCACCGGCCTCGGTTCCCTGGCGGGATCCGCCTATCTGCCCGGTTCCTGCAAATAATCGCCGGAACTGGCGGATGGCCACCCAATTCGACGAACATTCCGACGGCTCCCCCTGGTGGGGAGCCGTTTTTCTTGCGGTGCTCGGCGCGACCGCGTGGCTTTATTGGCCCGGCCTGAACAGCCCCTACCTGCTGGATGATCTCATGCATCTTCCCCACCTGGCGAAGATCCATGAAGCGACATCCTTCGACCAGGTACTTTCCGTCATCAATGGCATCGATCCCTCCAGAGCCAGCCGCCCCCTGACCATGACGACCTTCGCGGCCCAGTATCAGGATTGGCCGCGCCAACCATGGATGTTCAAATACGTCAATCTATGCCTTCACCTCTTGAACGGCTGCCTGCTCTGCCTGCTCCTTCTGCAATTGGGTCGTCTGCGGCAGGACGAACCCGGTTACGCGCACATGGTCGCCGTGAGCGCCTCATGCCTCTGGCTAATCCATCCTTTCAATATTTCTACAACTCTTTATATCATTCAACGCAGCACGCAATTATCGACACTCTTTTTGCTGCTGGCCATGCTGGTCTATCTCCATGGCCGACGCCGTCTGCTGGAAGGGCAGGGCAATCTCTTCAGAGGCTACTTGCGGATGTCGGGCAGTGTCGTATTGGGCGGGATCCTGGCCACGTACAGCAAGGAAAACGGCGCATTGTTGCCCTTGTTCATCCTGGTGATGGAAGGCACCCTGCTGCAGCGGACAGCACGTCCGACCGGCTGGCGGATTTGGCGCGCTCTATTTCTCCTGACGCCCCTGCTCCTGCTGTGCCTTTTGATCGGCAGCGAATATAATCTGCATATCGTTACCCCAGCAAATGAATATAATTATAATCTTCGAGAACATATTCTGACCGACTTTGTCGTCCTCGCCGACTATCTGCGCCAGATCGCCCTGCCATCGATGGCGCGCATGGGGCTGACACACGATGATTATCCTGTTTCCCATGGCCTGCTGGATCCGGTGCATACCCTGCCCGCCATGCTCTTGATTCTGGCCATGCTCGGATCCGCCCTGCTCTGGAGAAAAAGCCGACCGACATGGGCCTTCGGGGTACTGTGGTTCTTCGCGGGCCACACCCTGGAGTCCACGATCCTGCCTTTGCACCTCTATTTCGAACATCGCAATTACCTGCCCGCCATGGGCATCTGGTACGCAGTGGCAAGCGGTTTCTTCCGCTTCCTGGCAAAACAGGAGATCGCCCGCCTGCGCCCCTTCCTGACCATCTGCGGCCTGCTCTATTGCCTGCTCCTGGGGAGCATGACCCGCTCGGAAAGTACCCTGTGGGGAAATGCGCCACTCCTCGCATTCGCATGGAGTCAGCAACACCCGACATCCCACTGGGCGCAGGGCCAATTAGCGACCATACTCATCATGCAGAATCAACCTTTCGCGGTACTGGAGATCTATAAGAAACTACTGAAAACAAATCCTGGTAATAAAGTTATATATATCGACTGGATGAGACTTGCCTGCCATTTCCAGGAGATCCCCGCGCCTGATCTGCACGAAGTGCGCAAGACGTATCATTCGACCAATATGCATCTGCCAGCACTCGATCTTTTAATTGACAATTGGCTTAACGGCACCTGCAAAAACCTTAAAAAGGATTTTATTCTTGAAATTTTGGCCATACGACCAACCGATGCCGCATGGATCCCCGCCCAATATTTCGCCGCCCTCGAATACTTCACGGCGCTCGTGCATCACAAGGACAACAATCCCGAACTGGCATTGACGCACATCGACGCCGCGATGCGGCTGCATCCAATGTCCTTGATGGTCTTCAAGAAAATGGAATGGCTGATCGGAATGGAGCGCCATGCCGAAGCACTGCGCACCCTCGAAACCGACTATTCCGGCATCCGGTCGAGTCCTCTGATCCGGCAATACGAATTGGAAAGAATCGAAAACATGAAAAAAAAGATCAAAAGCATTCTCGACAAAAAATGATAACATAAAAAACAATCCAGGAACCCGCCATGAAAACCATTGCACAACGCATCGCCGAGGAACTCGGCGTCAAGGAATCCCAAGTCAACGCTGCCATCGCCCTGTTGGACGAAGGGGCGACGGTCCCCTTCATCGCCCGCTACCGCAAGGAGGTGACCGGCGGACTCACCGACATCCACCTGCGCCACCTGCATGAACGGCTGGCGGTGCTGCGGGAATTGGAGGCACGCCGGGAAACGGTGCGGAATGCGATCCGCGAACAAGGCAAACTGACCCCGGAACTGGAACGCGCCCTGCTGGAGGCGCAAACCCGCACCCGCCTGGAGGATCTTTATCTGCCCTACCGCCCCAAACGGCATACCAAGGCCGCGCAAGCCATGGAGGCCGGCCTGGAACCCCTGGCGCAACGCCTGCTGGCCGACCCGCCCGTACACCCGGAAGAGGCCGCCGCGCCATTCGTCGCCCCCGACAAGGGGATCAACGATGCAACGCAAGCGTTGGACGGAGCCAGGGAGATCCTCATGGAACGGTTCGGCGAGGCCCCGGAACTGGCGGGGGGATTGCGCACCCTGCTGTGGGATACGGGGCTGCTGAGCGCCAAGGTGGTGAAGGGCCAGGAGACGACGGGAGAAAAATTCGCGGACTACTTCAACGTACGCGAACCGATGGCCAAAATCCCCCCCCACCGCATCCTGGCAATGCTGCGCGGCCAGGAAGAGGGGGTGCTGCGCCTGAGCCTGGACCTGCCGGAAGAGATCGACGCGCCAACGGATGCCGCCAATCCGGGCAGCGACATGATCGCGCGCAACTGCCTGCCACGGGATCGCAACCATGCGCGGGATGCCTGGTTGAAAGAGACCTGCCGTCTGGCCTGGCGCAAAAAGCTGAAACCCCGCCTGGAGAGCGATCTGGTGCGCAAGCTGACGGAGAGCGCCCACGAAGAGGCGATCCGGGTCTTCGCGCGCAATCTGCACGAGTTGTTGCTGGCCGCACCCGCCGGGATGGTGCCGGTGATGGGATTGGATCCCGGCTTACGCACCGGGGTCAAGGTGGCAGTGGTGGACAAAACCGGCAAGCTGGTGGCAACCGATACCCTCTATCCCCACGCACCGCGCAATCTGTGGAAGGAGTCCATGGCGCGCCTGACCGAACTGGCGCGCCGGCACGGGGTGCGGCTGATCGCCATCGGCAACGGCACGGCCTCGCGGGAGACCACCCGTCTGGTGGCCGACGCCGGCAAGGCGACGCCGGACCTGCGCCTGACCGGGGTGGTGGTGAGCGAGGCCGGGGCTTCGGTCTATTCGGCCTCGGAGTTCGCCTCGCTGGAGTTCCCGGATCTGGACGTGGCGTTGCGGGGGGCGGTCTCCATCGCGCGGCGGCTGCAAGACCCGCTGGCGGAACTGGTCAAGACCGATCCCCGCTCCATCGGGGTGGGGCAGTACCAGCACGACGTCAACCCGCGCCGCCTGACCGAGGCCCTGGACGGCGTGGTGGAAGACGCGGTCAACGCGGTGGGTGTGGATGTCAATACCGCCTCCGTGCCCCTGCTGGAGCGGGTGGCCGGGCTGAACAAGACCCTGGCCAAAAATATCGTAACCTACCGGGACGCCCATGGACCGTTCCGCGAGCGCATGGGATTGCTGAAAGTACCCCGCTTCGGGCCAAAGGCGTTCGAACAGGCGGCGGGATTCTTGCGCATCCGCAACGGCGCCACCCCGCTGGACGCCTCGGCGGTCCATCCGGAGTCCTATCCGGTGGTGGAGCGAATCGTGACCCGGCTGGGCGCCTCCCTGGAAAAACTGATCGGCAACGCCACCCTGCTCAAAGGGATCTCCCCCGCCTCGCTGGTGGATAGCCGCTTCGGCGAACCGACCATCCGCGACATCCTGGCGGAACTGGAAAAACCGGGCCGCGACCCCCGCCCGGAGTTTCGCACCGCCGCGTTTCAGGAGGGGGTGGAGTCGATGGAGGATCTGCGCCCCGGCATGCTGTTGGAAGGGGTGGTGAGCAATGTGACCAATTTCGGCGCCTTTGTGGACATCGGGGTGCATCAGGATGGTCTGGTACACATCTCCGCGCTGTCCAACCGCTTCGTGAAGGACCCGCACGAAGTGGTGAAGGCCGGAGAGGTGGTCAAGGTGCGGGTGGTGGAGGTGGACATTCCCCGCAAACGCATCGCGCTGACCATGCGGCTGGAGGAGAGTCCCGCCACACCGCCGATCGGCGACAAACGGTCCCATGTTCCCAGCGCCCCCCCGCCGGCATCATCGGGAAGCGCCCTGGCCGAGGCCTTCGCCAAGGCCAGGAAGGAGACGCGGCGCTGACTGACGCTACCGGACCAGGTTGGCGTGCAGCGTGTCCGGGGAAACGAGGACAAAGAAGTTCTTGCCGATGCGGATCTTGTCGCCGATGAGGATTTCCCGCGCATCGAAGGGCCGCAGGGTATGGGCGTTGATCGAGGTGCCGTTGGTGGATTCGAGGTCGCTGAGGAAGAACCGGTTCTCCTGGAGGTCAATACGGGCGTGCAGGGCGGAAACGGTGGCCTCGTTCATGCGCAGGTCGGCGGTCGGGGCGCGGCCAATGAGGAAGGAGCGCTCCGGGACGGTGGAGGCCGGATTCTTGACCAGGGGAAAGAGGGTGCCGGTCATGAAGGACATGATTTTTCCGGCCATGCCGCCAGCGGGGAACACGGGGATGGTGGCGGCCACGTTCTCCTTGCGTTGCCACTGCATGCCCGGAAAAAAAGAGGATCCCACCAGCACGGGATGGGGGATCAGCCTTTTGAAGAGATCGACTCCGTTGGAGCGGCAGAACTCCTTCAGGTAGAGATAATCGAAGCGCCCCAGGGCGTCGGTCAGGTCATTGAGGGTCAGAGGGGCGGATTCCACGGGGGGCCGGGAGACCTGTGGGGCGAGCATGGCGAAAAGCGAGGCGGGCCAGGCCAACTGGAACTGAAACCGTCCGAATTTGATGCGGTCCCCGTCGCGCAGCGAGACCTTCGCATCCAGCGGCGCGCCATTGACGGAGGTGCCATTGGTGGAGTTCAGGTCTTCCAGGGAGTAGTGGCGATCCTGGTATTGGAGCAGGGCGTGGCGGGTGGAGACGGAATAGTCCGGGATGACGATTTCGCTTTCGCTGGTGCGGCCAACGCGGAAGCGTTGCGAACCGGCCAGGCGCTCCGGGGGAACGACCAGGGAAAAGAGCATGTCGCGCACCCCCGCGTTCTCCTCCTCCGGGGTGGCCGATCCGCCCTTTTCCACGAACAGAACGGTACCGGCCCCGCGCCCCCGCTGCTCCGGTGAATCCCGCCATTCGCCGGTCAGGCGTCCCGCACCCACCAGGGTGGGGTGGCGCACCAGTTCCATGAAGGCCGCCTGCCCTTCGTTTTCCGCGAACTGCTGCAATTCCGAACGTCTGATGCGGCTGCACTCCTGGAGCAGGGCAGACAGGGATCGATTCGCCATGGCCGATATTCTTTCCGGTTGTGCGCGTTGGTGGTGGTCAAATTGTACTCCTTTTTGGATTTCTCGCAAGCGGTCAACCTGCCGATCCATCTGCGCGACGGGATGTTATCTCAAGCATTCGTCCATGCTTTGCCTTGCAATAAGGCGCGAATTGGTTGGCAATTTTTTGTGCGGTCTGTCTATCCAACGCGCCAATATAACCTTTAGGTGTTATATATGAATTAAATAAAAACTCATCCCAGCGAATTGGATTACATTGTTCATCATAAAGATCACCCGACGCACTTTGTAATAAGCATTGCCCGCCTGCAAAATCCCAGATATGTAGCGGGTAGAGTGTAATTGTAGCAGCTGCCTTCCCTAAAGCCACCAAAGAAAGCCGTGTAGCAATACTCGCACATCTGATAAGATGCATATCTTCAAATAAAACTTTATTTTCATTAAGCGACGTTTCACTTATGTTACTGCCGACCAATAAAATATTATTTCTATATTTACTTTGATTATCCGTATACTCATTTCCATTAAGAGATATTGATGGTCGATCCTTATACCACGTAAGCATAACATCACCACTCAATCCGAAGCCATCCGGTATTTCCGGGATATAAACGCAACCAAATAAAAATTTTTTCCTCTCCACTAGCGCGACAGAGATTGAATAGCCTTTATTACCATTAATATAATCTATTGACCCATCGTTCGGATCAATAATAAACGCACATTCAGAGGAGCCGATATGACTACCAATATCCTCTTCACAGATTATATGGTGCCCTGTAAATTTTTTTTGTATTGTTTCTGAGAAAAACAAAGCAACATCCTTATCAATCACAGGAGAATTATCACAAATCCTAGGTGATTCGTAGCGCAACTTCTCCTCTCGCAACATATTTCCTGCTTGTCGCACCATATCAACGATTATTTCGTAGTCAATCATATTCACTCCTGCAATTTTAATAAACCAATAAGATCACTAAATTTATTAACATAGTAAGTTGCAAATTTACGCGCCAAACGTTTCTCTGAAAAATGAACATTTGCAGCAACCACATCTAATTTTCCGCTTTTTCTTGCACCAAGAATATCCTTGATATCGTGCGACACAAATAGAACTCTATCTATTTCGTGATCTTTATGCACCCTCCTTAGCAGTTCATTATAAACGCAACTTGAAGTCTTGCCAGCACCAAAATCCCTTGTAGTGAAATAACCGTCAATCAAGTCAATGTCTCCATCCTTAAAACATTTTGCAAAGTATCGCTTAAAATCTTCTCCACTCATTGCCGCACCACTCAGCACATAAATCTTGAAATTTTTTCTTTTTAAAGCAGTTAAAGTTTCTATCACCCCACCCCCTTCTAACACTCCTTTTTCATATGGGTCCTGCTCATTTATATATATTGCATTATAAGCACTGTAGAATTCACTCATCAGCTCCGACGACCTCACATCCGTGGAGTGCAGCACATCAGATACTATTCTGGACAAACCAATGAAATGCTCTTCTGTCAATCCAGCCGGAACAGCCCTCTCAAATTTTTCAAATCGCTGCCTTTGTAGATCAAGCCAGAAAGGCTCCACAAACAATAACCCTCCAGCATCGCAAATAATTGTATCATATTTATTTTCAATTACCTCAACATCATATTTTACAAAATGATTATTAAATAATATTGGACATAATTGATTAGCGCGCTCAAGAATACTTTCTACCAAACCAATTGTTCTTTCATCTGGCGCAAGATCACTTAGAATTTCATTTTTAGTTAACCATGAAAATTGATTTTCAAAGTCACGAAATCCAGATTTTAATGAAAAATATTTATGAGCTATCGTTTTTGGAAAATCTCTATTATTAATTATTGCACCAAACGGATAGAAAAAAAATTTTGTATATACCCCTGTGCGATCAGAAATAGCCGACCCTCCGTCAATCCTATCCCCAAGCTGTTCGACTGTCACCATATTTTTAGTAAGACCAAGATGACTTCGCAAACATTGATAAGCATCATTCTGCAATTTTTCTGTAAATATATCACAACGCCAATCTGCAAAACTTTCCCGGGTAATAGCTCCAATAAACCACCAAATACCGAGCTGCCATCTGTGATTAAATTTCATTAAATAAAAAACATCATTATTTGATACTGTTTTAATAATAACAACAACAGCATGAACAGTACGCGTCGGCATTAAATGTTGAACATTATGCTCTTCTCTTCTTAATTCAATAGATTCCAACATCCGCCGAATTCGAACCGCGTCGCGACTTCCCCCATGATCAGTCCAACCGTGCAACATCGGAATTTTTTCTTTGACATGAACCGCCAAAGAACCTAAAAAACATCTTGCTCTTGGTGAAACAGGTGAATAACGATCAGAATCAACCTCAACCACACCTAAATTTTTTAATGCCGCCATATATCCTTTGATAAAATTAATACTCTCCTCGGACTGCCCAACGGTCCCCTTTGCCTCATTGTACAACTCTACCAAATCCTGAACCGCAACCCCATTTTCCTCCGCATTAGCCACTGCACGTATCAACGCATTAGCCACTGCACGTATCAACGCATCTTCCCGTGACTCACTTGGCTTCTGTTGCTGTTTTGTTGATTTTGCAGATACCATTCTCTCACCTCATAATATTTTTAAAACATCAACTCACATTATTTATCTGAATTATCAATGCCGATTCAGGTGTTGCGCTTTTCAGACTATCGAACCCGTCATGCTAGGTAAGTTTACTGGCACAATGGACGATGTCAATAAAAAAATTCAAAGTGCAACATTCTGTATAGATCAGCAACGCACATGTTGTTTGCACTTCAGTACCGCATGCAATTCACCTTAATATAAATCAAATTATACAAAAATTATATTACTATAAAATTATACGGCGATTCGGTGCGCAGTCGGGTGTCCAGGATGGGACGACCAATGGTGAAATGATAGAGCGTCTGGAATGTATTGTCCTGCAATCCCAAAAACTGGTGAAAAACATCGTCGAAAAAACAGCCGATGCCGGTGCCGCGCATGCCGGCGGCCTCGGCTTCAAGGTAGAGGAGCTGGCCGACGGCGCCCGCTTCCTGCAAGAGATGCGAGTAACCCCAGGGGCCGGAGGCCAGGCCGTCTCTGAATTCGGCGAGCATCCCCAGGCTCAACGCACCGTCCGAGGCGATCTCCTGATGACAGGAGATCTGACGGGCGGTCTCGGTGCCATTTTGTTTCAGCAGTTGATACAACGGCATGTGCTCCGGCCACTCCACAACCGGATCCCAGGCAAAATCGGCACGCATGGCCGCCCGCAAGGCGGGAAGCGCATCCGGGGAACGAAGCTGGAGATAAAGGCCCGGCGCAAGACCACGCACCCGATGGATCATCAGGCACAAATGGACGCGGGGCCGCCAGGGGAGGAAATCCCAGGGAGGAGAGGCGGGTCTGGCAAGGGTGGCGTCCAGGATCCCGGCCAGGGCGGCCTTGTCCAGCCAACCGTCCGGATCATAAGCCTGCCCACTGCGACGCTGCCGGATCAGGTGCGCCGCCCGCACCCCGCAACGGGTTACGCTCCGTGGCGGCAGAGGGGCATGCACGAATGGGCTTGTGCCCGCCACCTCGCCAGGCATGGCCGCCGCCTTGGAGACGGAGTCGATTTGCGGCCACTGCCGAGGAGGGCTGGCGCTCAGACGATTGGCCTTCCCCAGCCAGGGTCCCTGCCCGGCCACAGAGACCAGACGCGCCAGGAGATTCCCGGCATCCACAAGAGGTCCCTCCGTCAGGGAGATTTGCAAGAGACAATCCGCATGCTCCGGTTCCGCGTCGTTGGATGCGTGCAGCCCCAACAAGCAAGACAAGGTCTCCGTCGGGGGAAACAGCCGTTCCACCCGCCAACCCAAGGCCGCCGCCGCGCAACGCAACGCCGCCAGGGCATGACCCAGATCCAACTGACAGTACCGCCAGGCACGCACCCCGTATTTCCAGGCCGTGCGCCAGTGAATGGTGGTCAGAGCGACCAGAAAGGCATGACTGGAAAAAGAACCGTCCCAGGCCGCCAGCATCTGCTCCGAGGGGGAAAAACGCCGCTCCAGGAGATGGTCGCGACTGACGTAGTGATAAACCCCCGCCGGGATCCCGGCCTGGTCGGGAAGCACAAGATAGCCCTCGACGGGATGGAGATTGCCACTGGAGGGATTGCAGCGCAACGCCCAGCGGGAACGGCCATGCACCTTCCAGGAGGACAGGCCCAGGGAGAGTTCCAGCAGGGCGCCCACCCCCGCCAGGTCCGGGGTCACAACCGGAAGAGAACCGATGGGGGCAAACAGCTCCGCGTAATCGGCGCGCAAGGAGTCGGCCGCCAACGGCAAACGCACCACCGGCGCACCCGCATACACACGAAACGGATCCGGCTGTTGTGCCCAATCCAACCCGCCCGGACCGGGCGCATACCGATGCGGGGCGTGCTTGCTCGCTGCGTGATAATCAAGGACGATGCTCATCATGCTCCCCCCCGCTCCCGTGGATCGGCCAGACGCGGCGCCATGCTCAGCAGCGTATCCGGATCCCGCTCAACTGGCCGCCCGCAACTCCTCGCGGATGACCTGCCGGATCGTCTCTTCCAGTGGCTTTTTGGAATGCTCCAGATAGGCCCGCAAGGCATCGTTGATCATGGTCTGGTATCCCGTGCCCGCCGCCTCGGCTCGGTTGCGAAACTCCTGGATGATGTCATCCGACAGGCAGATGGTAATCCGGGTCCTGCCAGCCTGAGGCAGGATCGGCCCACGCTTTGCCTTGCTGAAATCAAATCCTTCTTTGGTCTTCATGGCTTATCCCTCGATGGACCAGTAACGGTCACACCGACCTTTTTATCCCGTTTTCACAAGAATCCCAATCAACTGGCCGCCCGCAACTCCTCGCGGATGACGCGGCGCAAGGTCGATTCCAGTGGCTCCCGCTGCCGATCCACATATTCCCGCAACGCATCATTCATCATGCTCTGGTAGTTCCCACCCCCGGCATCCTCCACAAACTGTTTGAACCAAGCCAGAATGTCCGCATCGATACGTATGGTAATACGCTCTTTAATGCCGGTCTGAGGAATGACCGGTCCGCGTTTCGCTTTGCTGAAATCGAATCCCTCTTTTGTCTTCATGGTCTATCCCTCATAAAGCCTGCGTTCCGATTTTTCCGCCTTGCGTGCACTGATGATACGTTGATTTTCTCCTCGATAGGTAAAAACAACCGCAAGAATCCTCCCCCTGGCATCCACACCAATCACTTGAAAGCGTTGTTCCGAGTGAGATTCATCTTCCGCAATCCATGACAAGGGATCGTTGAGCACGGTCGCCGCGTCCGCAAAAGAAACCCCGTGTTTCCTCTCGTTGCTGATCGCCTTGGCTTTATCCCATTCTATGTCCATGGCAACCAATATACATACATTTGTGCATATCGTCAATCTTTTCCCGACAGTGCTGTCCCCTGTCAGCCAGCCGCCAGACAAAAAAAAGCCGGTGGACACGTAATGGTCACACCGGCTTTTCCCTGATCATGTCTTGGTTGCGGGAGAAGGATTTGAACCTCCGGCCTTCGGGTTATGAGCCCGACGAGCTACCTGACTGCTCCATCCCGCGACATTGAAAAAAACTTCCTGGCAGTGTCCTACTTTCCCGCGTCTTGAGACGAAGTATCATCGGCGCAAAGGGGCTTAACTGCCGAGTTCGGAATGGGATCGGGTGTTTCCCCCTCGCCATC
>PDZX01000006.1 GCA_002753185.1 Magnetococcales bacterium WMHbin3 | reverse complement strand
CATCACCTGCTGGTGGACCGGCAGGGGTGTCTGCGGCTCTCCGAGGCCGCGCCGTTCGCCAACCGGCGTCCCTCCCTCACCGTGACCATGGAATCGGTCGCCGAACACCTGGGAGGGGCGGTCATCGGCGTGCTGCTGAGCGGGACCGGCCAGGACGGCGTGCGCGGCCTGGCCGCATTGCATCATGCCGAGGGGATCACGCTGATCCAGGACGATACCACCGCCATCGCCTTCGATCTGCCCCGTCAGGCCATCGACCTGGGGGTGGCGACCCATGTCCTGCCCTGCTCCGACATGGCACGGGCACTGCTCAACCTAACCGGCAAGGGCGAGATCGGACTTGCCGAACTGCCCGCAGTGGCGGCATCCGCCACCGCGCCGCGTCTGCTGATCGTCGAGGACAGCGCCATCCAGGCGTTCAAGCTGCGTCGTTTCCTGCGGGAGGCGGGGTTTGATCCCGGCGTGGCCAAGGATGGCCAGGAGGGGCTGGAAATGGCCCGTCGCGACCAACCGGCCCTGGTCATCAGCGACGTCTCCATGCCCCGGATGAACGGCTTCCAACTCTGCCGCGCCATCAAGGAGGACCCGGATCTGCGGGGAACGCGGGTGATGCTGCTGACCGCCCTCACCAACCCGGACGAAATCCTGGAGGGTCTGGCCGCCGGGGCCGACAACTATCTGGTCAAACCCTGGGAAGAGGGTTCCCTGCGCGCGATGATCGGGCAACTCCTCGCCCCGGCCCCCGCCGTGGAAGGGGAGCAGCCCGGCGCCCTGGAGGTGACCTTCGGGGATCGGACCTTCTCCATCGCCTCCAGCCGCCTGCAGATTCTCAACCTGCTGATGACCACCTTCCAGAAGGCGGTGCGGCAGAACAAGGAGTTGGTGGACCAGCAGTTGGAGATGAAACTCCTCAACCAGCAACTGGTGGAGACCTACGCCAAGGAGGCGCGCCTCAACCAGCAACTGCGCGTGGAGATGGGCGAGCGCAAGCGCATGGAGGCGGATCAGGCGCGTACCCTGCGGGAACTGGAGGAGGCCAACCGGGAGTTGAACGACTTCGCCTTCATCATCGCCCACGACCTGAAGACCCCGCTGCGGGGGATCGGCTCGCTGACCAGTTGGCTGGTGGGCGATTACGCCGCGCAATTGACCGAGGAGGGGGCCGATCTGGTGCGGCTGCTCGCCCGGCGCGCGGAGCGGGTCAATCTGCTGATCGAGGCCCTGCTGCAATACACGCGGGTGAGCCGGGTCAACGAGGAGTTGACCATGGTCGATCTGGGGCGGGTGGCGCGCAACGTGATCAAGGGACTGGACGTGCCGGAAGAGATCGAAATCCTCGTGGAGACCCCCATGCCGCTCATCCAGTTCCAGGAAAACCGCGCGGAGCAGATTTTCCACTGCCTGCTGGACAACGCGGTACGCCACATGGGCAAACCCGTGGGGGTGGTGCGGGTGGCCCGCATCGACACGGACGAGGAGCCGTACTGGACGTTCCGGGTGAGCGATAACGGACCGGGGATCGAGGAGCGCTATTTCGAGAAGATCTTCGCGATCTTTCAGACCCTGCAACCCCGCGACGAGGCGGAAAACGCGGGCATGGGGCTGGCGCTGGTGCGCAAGATTGTGGAAAAATACGAGGGTCGGGTCTGGGTGGAGTCGCGTCCCGGAGAGGGAAGCCATTTTTTTTTCACCATTCCCAAGGAGTTGACCCCCATGTTGCCGGTGCATGGACGCAGCCGTCCGCGCTCGCCGGTTTGAGGAGGAGAACCCCAGAATGCACGACGAAAAGAGCACCGAGCAACGCCTGCGGGAGGCGGAAGCCGAAGTCCGACGCCTCAGTGGGCTTCTGGAACAGCGAACAGGCGGCGATCAGGAACATTTGATCCTCCAACTGGAGCGCTCCAACCAGGAGCTGAAACAGTTCGCCTACATCGTCTCCCATGACCTGAAGGCCCCGCTGCGGGCAATCTCCTCCCTGACCCAGTGGATCGCCGAGGACTACGCCGACCGCTTCGACGAGGATGGCCGGGAGCAGTTGTCCCTGCTGATCGGACGGGTCAGGCGCATGGAACAGTTGATCGAGGGGGTGTTGCACTACTCCCGGATCGGCCGCATCCGGGAGGAACCGGTGGATGTCAACACCAACAAGCTGATGAACGAGTTGATCGTCCTGCTCGCCCCCCCCGCCTCGATCCGCATCGGGATCGCAACCCACCTGCCGGTGGTGCGCGGCGACAAGACCCGCCTGGGCCAGGTGTTTCAGAATCTGCTCTCCAACGCGATCAAGTTCATGGACAAGCCCCAGGGGGAGATCCGGGTGGATTGCGTCGCCGAGGGGGGGATGTGGCACTTCACGGTGGCCGACAACGGGCCGGGCATCCCGGAAAAGGAGTTCGAGCGCATCTTTCAGATTTTCCAGACCCTGCACGCCAGGGACGAGTACGACAGCACCGGGATCGGCCTGACACTGGTGAAAAAAATCGTGGAACTGCACGGTGGCCAGGCCTGGGTGACCTCGACCCTGGGCAAGGGTAGCGTGTTTCACGTCACCTTGCCCCGGACCACATCACTCTTTGCGAGCGAGGCATGCGACCTATGAAAGGAACCAGACCGATTCTGTTGGTGGAAGACGACCGGGTGGACGCCATGACTGTGCAGCGGGCATTGCGCAAAATCCATGTCGGCAACCCGTTGACCACGGTGGGCAACGGCGAGGACGCCCTGGCCCGCCTGCGGGATCCGGAAAACGAACGGCCCTGCATCATCCTGCTGGACCTCAACATGCCACGCATGAACGGCATCGAGTTCCTGGCCGCGATCAAGGCGGACGATGCGCTCAAAAAAATCCCCGTGGTGGTCCTCACCACCTCCAAGGACGAAATGGATCGCATCAAGAGCTTCGACAACGGCGCTGCCGGCTACATGGTCAAGCCGGTGGATTACGTGCAGTTCGTGGACGTGATCCAAACCATCAATCTCTACTGGACCCTGAGCGAACTGCCCGGTTGAACGCCGATGGATCAACCCCTGCTGGAACGGTTCCGCCGTCTCATCGCCAATCACACCGGGCTGGTCATTCCGGAACGGGATGACCCCTCCCTGCGTGCCAAACTGGGTCTGCGCACCCATGCCTTCCGCTTTCCCGGCATGGAGAGTTACCTCAATTTCCTGGAAACGGACACCCAGGAAGCCCGCGGGGAGTGGCAGGTCCTGATCCGCGAGTTGACCACGGTCGAAAGCTACTTCTTCCGTGATTCCGGCCAGATGAAACTGCTGCGGGAGGTCATTCTCCCGGAGTTGATCGCGCGCCATCGCCAGGAGCGGGTCCTGCGGATCTGGAGCGCGGGATGCGCCTCCGGGGAGGAGCCGTACTCCCTCGCCATGCTCCTGCTCACCCTGTTGCCTCCGGATGACTCCTGGCGGATCGTGCTCATCGGCACCGACATCAACGACCATCCCCTGCGTCGGGCCATGGAGGGCATCTATGGCCCGTGGTCCTTCCGGGGCGTGGAGCCGGAGTGGCTGGAGCGCTACTTTCACAAGTACGGGGAAGAGTGGCGGCTGGACGCGGTGGTGCGCGACATGGTGGCGTTCCGGCTGCTCAATCTGCTCAAGGAGGAGTTTCCCGCCGGCGACATGCGGGATTTCGATCTGATCGTCTGCCGCAACGTCTTCATCTATTTCGATCGGGTCACGATCACCCGCATCGTCAAGAAGTTCGCCCGCTCCCTGGGGACCGGAGGGTATCTGCTCACCGGCCACGGGGAGATCCCCCATCCCATGGCCGATATCCTTGGGCTTGGCCCGGATCGGTTGGTGGCCCGGTCGTATCCGGATTCGCTCATTTTTCAGCGCCCCGCCGAGGAGCCGGTCGCCGCGACCGTGTCGTTGCCGGGGATCACGAGGAGGTCCCTGCCGATCCGCCCGTCGCCGGTGAAGGCGCCCCCCGTCAGGCCCGCCAAGGGCGCCTTGCTCCAGGAGGCATTGACCCTGTTCGGTCAGGGGGCATACCGCAAGGCCATCCCCCTGGCGACGGAACTGGTGGACGACGCCACCCATGCCTTTGCCGCCCGCATGCTGCTGGCCCGCATTCATGCCAATCTGGGGGAAAACCGACTGGCGGAACAGTGGTGCCGCAAGGCGTTGCGCATCGATCCGGTGGCATCGGGGCCGCATTTTCTGCTGGCGCATCTCTTTCAGGAGCGGGGCGAAAACGGGGAGGTGGCGGATCTGTTGCGCAAGGTGATCTATCTGGACCGGGGGCACATTCCGGCCTATCTGGAACTGGCCGCCTTGTACCAGCACGATGGGGACCTGGCGCGCGCCAGGCGGATGCGCATGAGCGCCATGGAGTCCCTGCGCGACCTGCCCCCCCAGACCCGGATCGAGGGTTACGAGGAGTGGACCGCCGAGGAGTTGGGCCGCCAGTTGAGCGTTCTTCTGGAGAAGTGACGCGCGGCTGGCGGGACGGCATTTTCAATAGGGCACACCGGCCGCCTCGCACAGGAAGCGCATGAAGGGCGTCGCGGCGGCGAAGCGCGCGGCGGATCGTTTGGCCAATTGCGGATCCGTGACCTCCTTGCGCGTCAGGTCGCACTGGCCGATGAAATCCTTGCGTTTGATGTCGGCGATTTCCGGGTGGTCGGGGGCAAAGTCGCGCGGCGGGCGGGTCAGCGTGTCTCCGACCAGTCTCCAGTGATCGTTGAACGCACGGTCGTCGCGGGCGGCGCGCCAGCTCGCGGGCTGCGCGGCGATCCGCTCGCGGATGCGGCCAAGCAGATCGGCCTCTGGATGCCAACTCCCCACGCCGAGAAAACACCCCTCCGGGGCCACGTGCAGGTAAAAGCCCGGTGCATGCACGTCCCTGCCGAGGGCGTGACGGAACATGATGCCGACATTGGTCTTGTAGGGGGTCTTGTCGCGGGAAAAGCGCGTGTCGCGATACACGCGCATCAGCGAGCCGCCCGTCTTGCGCGCATCGGCGACGAACTCCGGCGCGAAATCGGCCAACAGCGGCTCCATCGCCTCGATGTGTTCCAGCGCCGGGGTTCGCACATACGCTTCGTACTCCTCCTTGTGCGCCTCGAACCAGCTTCTGTCGTTGTGGCCGGCGAGTCGTTCGAGGAATTGGAAAGTGCTGGCGGTGAAGGACATGGCGTGCCGCGTCACTGCCTGTTGTCGATCCGCGTATGGGCGGTCACCGATTCCAGGGGCTTGTAGCGGGACTCCAGCATGTCGGCCTGCTTGTTGTTTTCGATGGTGTCGAAGCGTCGTTGCACGGCCTTGTCGCGGAATTCGACCTGCTGCCGGTATTGCTGGGCCAGCTCTTGCATCCGCATGGCGCGATACCGCTCTTGCGAGATGCGCGTGTATTGCACCATGGCGACCATGACCGCCACCAGGGCCAGCACGATGGAGATCAATTTGGTTTTGCCGCCGCCGTCGTCCTGCTGGGCCGCGCTCTTCCTTCTGGAAGAGGGTTCGCTGCGTTCAGGGGCTTCATCGCTGCCGAAATCGTCCGCCATGGCTGCTCCAAGGTAAGGTTTGCGGTCAAGGGTGTCTGTTTTTGAATATTCTTATCGACCAAGACGCCATCGGGCAAGAGTTCTTTTCCATGGATCGGGTGCATTGGGCTGGAGAAAGCGATATCATGTTCGCAAACGCAACTTTGGCGACAGGACGCGAGACATGAGGAGAACGGAAGAAGCAGGGATCGGGATCCTGTCCGGGCGGCATGACCGGATGTGGGGATGGTTGCGGGATCGCGCGCGATCTCTATTGGCGAACCCGCGCGCCTGGCCCGCCCACGAGGCGCGTCCGGTGACCGGGGTCTGGCACGAGCCGGTGCGGGGCAGGCCGGAGTTGCTCGCACCGGTGGCGTTCCGATTCGACAACCGGACATGCGAGATCCAGCGGGCCGAGGATTGGCATCACCCTTCGCTGAGCCATGCCTGGCTGACGCGCCTGCATGCTTTCGGCGATCTGGTGGCGCGCCAGGCCGCCGGACGGCTGGGGTGGCATCAGGTGGTGTTGAACCGCTGGGTGGCGGAGAATCCCCCCGGAGAGGGGGTGGGATGGGAGTCGGAGCCGTTGTCGTCGCGGATGGTCCATTGGGTGCAATGGTTTCTGGACGGCGCCCCTCCCGACCCCGCGTTGTTGGCCTCGCTGGCCTTGCAGGCGCGATATCTGGACGCCCGTCTGGCCTGGCGCGCGCCGGGCAGGTTGCTGCTGATGAATGCCAAGGCGCTGCTGCATGCCGGGCTTTTTTTCCAGGGGCCGGAGGCGGATGGCTGGCTGACGCGGGGATTGACGATCCTGGAACGGGAGATCCCGCGCCGCATTCTCGCCGACGGTGGGGAGGCGGCCTGCGCGCCGTTGCCGCACCTGTTGCTGGCACGGGATCTGTGCGATCTGCTCAATCTGGCCTGGAGCTACCCGGAGGCCCCGATTCCGGCGCGGGTGACCGCTTATTGGCGGGAGAGTCTGGGGCGTCTGTTGGTCTGGATGCGGATGGTGTGTCATCCGGACGGGGGGGTGCCGGTGTTCGGCGAGGCGATGCCGGAGGGGGTGGCGGAGTTGCGTGAGTCCTCCGCCTATGCCCGGCGGCTCAGGGCCATGCCGGCCCTGCCGCCCATGCCGGAGGGGGTGGTGCCCTTGACTGCGAGCGGTTATGCGCGGCTGAGCCGTGGCCAGGCGGTGTTGCTGGTTCGTCTGCCCCCGGCGGGTGGGTGCGAGGGGGCGGGCCGTTTCCTGGGGCGGGAGAAGCTGGCCTTCGAGTGGTCGTTGATGAATCAGCGGGTGGTGGTCAGTCCGGGGGATGGCGTTTCCTGCTCCTCGGTGTCGCTCGACGGGCGTTCCTGTCCGGGGCCGGGGGGATGGCGGTGGCGCCGGGTGGGGCCGCTCGGCTTGCGGATGGCGGAGGAGGGGGAGAGTCTGGTGTTGGCGTGCGGGCATGACGGTTGCGGGCGTCTTGGCTTCGGCGGTCCGGTCCATTGGCGGCAATGGCGATTCGGCGAGCGGGAGTTGTGTATCGAGGACCGTGTCGCGGGGGCATTCCGTGAGGCGCTGGCCCGTTATCATTTTCATCCCGCGTTGCGTTGCCAGGCGGAAGCGGACGGTCGCGCCGGGGTGTTGACCCTGCCTGATGGCCGCCGGGTGACCTGGGAGGTTGCCGTTGGCGATGGCGGAGTGATCGCCCATCCCCATCATGCGCGCCGGGGAGCGAGCGTGCCGGCCCAGTGTCTGGAGGTGGGTTTCCAGGGGGCGGAGGCGCGGGTGATTTTTCGATGGTAGGGGGAGTGGGGCGTCATTTGGCGGTATTGGCGTGGCTGACGCTGCTGGAGGGGCGGCGCACCCGGTTCCTGACGTTGGCGGTGGTGGCCATGGTGGTCGGGTGGTTGGTCTCCGGGTTTGCCGGGGAGTTGGCCATCATCGAGGCGCGCGAGGTTGGTGTCGGGATATTGGGGAGTTGGTTGCGGTTGTGCGCCGTATTGTTGATCACCCTGTTTGCCGTCAACAGTCAGATGCGGGAGTTGCACGATAAACAACTAGAATTATTTCTTGCCCTACCCAGGCCGCGTGGCGTTCATCTGGTGGGGAGGGTCATGGGGCAGGGGGTGGTGGCTTTGTTGTTGGCCTTGTTGTTCGCCGTGCCCTTGATGTGGCGTGTTCCGGTGGGGCAGGTGGCGTTGTGGGGATTTTCCTTGTGGGTGGAGCAGGTGATTGTGGCGATATTCGCCTTGAAGAGTGTCTTGGTATTGCGTCAGGTTCCATTGGCGGTCGTGGCGACATGTGGGTTTTATGTGTTGGCGCGTTCGTTGGAGGCGTTGCAATTGGTGGGGCATGGGCCGGTCATGCCGGTGCATTCCCCGTTTCTGATTTTCGTTAATTCAATTATCGTAACTCTGACCTACCTGATTCCCGCCCTGCACCGCTTCACGCGCGCCGAATGGCTGATGTATGGCAGCGGAGGCTGGGAGGATTTTTTCTTCATCGCCGCCCAGGGGCTGGCCGCTGGTCTGCTGCTGACCGGCATGGCGCTGCTCGATTTCGCGCGCCGGCGGATATGAACGGCAAACGCGCCGCCGCCGGACTGGCGATCACGGGCCTGGCGCTGCACATCACCCTGACGGCACTGCAATCCCCGCCGCGCGCCCTGGCTCAGGTGCTCCCCGCGCCCCCCTCCGGGAAGGTCATGCAAGCGGCTTGCCTGGGCGAGCCGGAGACCCTGGCCAAAATTCTGATGCTCTGGCTGCAAGCCTTCGACTACCAGTCCGGGGTGAGCCTGGCCCTGCGCGACCTGGACCGGGAACGGGTGGAGACGTGGCTGACCCGCATTCTGGAACTGGATCCGCGCGGCCAATATCCCCTGATGGCGGCGATCCGGCTGTATGGCGACATCCCGGCGGAGGCCAATCAGCGCGCCTTCGCCGCGTTCGTCCATCGCCAGTTCCAGGCCGATCCCGATCGTCGCTGGCCCTGGCTGGCCCACGCCGTGGTGGTGGCTAGACATCGCCTGCGCGACCTGCCCCTGGCCCTGCGTTACGCCCGCGCCCTGGCGGACGGCGTCACGCCGGGACGCGTGCCCTCCTGGGCCTGGCAGTTGGAGTGGAGCATCCTGGAGGAGATGGGCGACATCGACGGCGCGCGCGCGGCATTGGACGCGCTCCTCGTCGGCGGGCGCGTCACCGATCCGGCCGAGCGCCGCTTTCTCGCGGAACGCGGGCGCGCCCTGGCGCCCCGGGCCGCGCCTTGACCTGGAGCCATCGTATTTGCTATTGTTTTCGATTGTGCCATTCGAACCCGGAGAGTGATCCATGACCAGAAAGGAAGCAGGCTTCACCCTGATCGAAATCGCCATCGTGGTGGTGATCATCGGGTTGCTGCTGGGCGGGATCCTGACGGCGCATGAGATGATTCGCGGCGCCCGGATGCACGGCCTGGCCAATCAGGGGAGCGCGGTCAAGGCGGCGATCCTGGGCTTCAGCGACCGTTTTCATGCCCTGCCGGGGGATTCTCCCAATGCCTCCGCCAACCTGCCGGGTTTGGCGAATCTCGCCGACCGTTGCGCGGGCGCGGCGGGCAAGCGGGGGCCGGGCAACGGCGACGGCAACAACCGCATCGGCGGCCCGCCCGAACTGGCGGAGGATCCCCACTCCGGTTGCAAGCGGGCCGATGAACTGGCCTTCGCCTGGCGGCATCTGTCGGCCGCCGGTTTCCTGGCCGGGAGCTTCGACGGCAAGGGGGAAGGGGTGGACGAGGCGGAGTTCAACTGTCGCGCATCCACCTGTCCCACCAATCCCTACAATGGGGGGATGCTGTTGTTTTTCAACCATCAGCAGTTCACCAACGACTTCGAGGACCCGCGCGACGACGGGGCTACCAACCAGTTGTCCAGCGGGCGCAACATTCCGGTGGAGGTGATCGCCGAACTGGATCGCAAGATCGACGACGGTGATCCGGCGGCCGGATCGTTTCGCATTGCGGATTTCTTCGTCGCTGGCCGGGGGGCGGCGGGCATGACCCGCATCAATGCCTGCGCCAACGATGTCAATACCACCACCAACATCGTCTCCTGGAATATCGGTGGCAAGAATCCCGATTGCGGCGGGATTTTTCTCTTCTGAAACAGCGGCGACGAGGGAGACCGGGGTGCGGGCGGCAAACGGGAAAACGAGGCGTGCGGCGGGTTTCACCCTGATTGAGATTGCCATCGTGGTGGTGATCATCGGCCTGTTGTTGGGGGGGATCCTCAAGGGGCAGGAGATGGTGAGCAATGCCCGTGTCCATCACCTGATGGATCAGGGAGCGGCCACGCGGGCGGCGATTCTGGGTTTTTCCGATCGGTTTCACGCCTTGCCGGGGGATTACGCCCTGGCCACCCGCAACATCCCCGGCGCGCGGGTCAACGGCGACGGCAATGGCCGGGTGGGCGGGGATCCGGATGTTGCCAGCCAGGACGGCGGGCGCGCGCGCGCCACGGAGATCGCGGCGGTTTGGGAACACCTCTCCAAGGCCGGCTTCCTCACCGGGGCTTACGACGGCAATCCCGCCGGGGTTGCCGGCCCCTGGTCCTGCGCCCCTGGGACCTGTCTGGTCAATGCCTTCAACGGCGGGCTGGTCTTGGCCCACGATCGTCAGCACTATCATGCCGATCCGGGCAATCCGGCCAACTACAAGGGGGGCATTGCGCGCAACCAGTTGACCACCGGGCCGTTCGTGCCGGTGGAGGTGATGGCCGAGCTGGATCGCAAGGGGGATGACGGCGACCCGGCGCACGGATTTCTGCTCATCGGCCATGCCTATCTCGCCACCCCGGAAGGGGGTCCCCGGCAATGTGCTGCCGCTGCTCCCGGCGCCAGAATGGTCGAATACTGGAACCTCCTGAGCCGCAACAGCGACTGCGGCGGGGTTTATTTGTTCTGAGGCGGCCTGTCGCGCACGAATGACACGGTTGTTTCAGCACCCCCCGTCCGCTTTCCGCAGCCGGATCCCCCGCCACGGCACCCCTGACAGGCCGAGGTCGTGTCGAAGAACATCCGCTTGATGCGCCGCGCGATATACACCACGCAGAAGGCGAAAATCGTCGCCAGAATCACCTCGTCCCAGAAATTCGTTTGATTCATGTAAATATGGATTGTGTATTGGTTGAATGTGAGAGATGCGTGTCTATTGCGCCAGGCAGGCCCAGGTTTTTCGATTTTGCTTGGAATGTCAAGCTTGTTCTGATTATCTTAAAATTTCTGTCTCCCCTTGCGTGTTCCAGCCAGGATGCCTAATTGATTCTCCAAAAGCTTTGACTTTGCCATGCTTGCTATGGAGAACTCAGATGATCATGACGCAATATCGAGAATTTTACTTGCATTTGCATCAAATTTCGAAAAACAATAAAGAAAAAATAATGGCAACATGGATAAGCAATGTTCTTGCCCTGCCTAACAATCCGACCTTGGATCGAATGCGGACCGAGCAGTTGCAAGCCCAGATTGCCGGCCTGTTCGAATCGCTGTTGGTGGCGTTTCAGGAGGACAGTGAGATGGAGATCCACCGCCGGGAACTCCGGGAAGCCCAGCAATTCCTGCAAAACATCAGCGCATCGCGCGCCAAGCAGGGATTCACGCCCACGGAAACGGCCATGTTCGTTTTTTCCCTCAAGGATGCCCTGCTGCCAGTGCTGCAAGAGTCCTTTGCCGACGACCGGGAGTTGCTGACCAAGGCAGTGATCAGCATCAATCAGATGATCGACAAACTGGGACTGGTGACTTTCGAAAGCTTCGTGGCGACCCGCGAGAAGGTCATTCGCGATCAAAGCCGCAACATGGTGGAACTGGCGGAATCCGCCAACCGGAGCAAGAGCTTTTTTCTGGCCTCCATGAGCCACGAGATCCGCACGCCCATTCATGTGATTTCCGGGCTTGGCGCCTTGCTGGCCGATTCACGGCTCGACGAACGTCAACATGAGTACGTGGCCACGATCAACCAGGCCTGCGAGGGACTGCTCGGCCTGATCAATGACATTCTGGACCTCTCCAAAATCGAGGCGGGTCAATTCGAATTGGAAGACGTGCCTCTCGCGGTGCGCGGTCTGATTGCCGAGACAGTGGGAATACTGGCCTTGCGTGCCAAGGACAAACACCTGCAACTGGATTGGCAGGTGGACGACGATGTGCCAACCACGATACTGGGAGACCAGGACCGGTTGCGGCAGATCCTGCTCAACCTGCTTGGCAATGCCATCAAGTTTACAGAAACCGGCGGTGTTCGGCTACATGCGGCGCGTCAGGGACAGGAACTCCTGGTGAGCGTGACGGATACGGGAGGTGGCATTCCCCAGGACCGTCTGGAGATCATCTTCTCCCCTTATGTGCAGATCGACTCAGGGTCAGGCCGCAAAACGGGCGGAACTGGGCTTGGTTTGACCATCTGCCGTCAGTTGGTGGAAAAAATGGGCGGCCGAATTCGGGTGGAAAGCACGCTTGGCAAGGGCAGCACATTTCAGTTCACGCTTCCAGTCAAGGCCCAAGCCTCGCTGCAACTCGCCGAGGCCAAATCCGCTCAAGGACCAACGGCAACACCCCGACACGAGGATCGGGCAGCGCGGATTCTCCTGGCCGAGGACGAACCAGCCAACAGAATGATCCTGAAGGCTTTCCTTAAGGACACCCCCTGGCGAACCGATGCGGTCAAGGATGGGGCCGAGGCATTCCTGCAATTCACCAACGAACGGTACGATCTGGTCCTGCTGGATGTGGAAATGCCGGTCATGGACGGCTATGCCGCAGCCAGGGCGATCCGGAACTGGGAACAGAACAACGGACAGCCCCGCACCCCGATTGTGGCATTGACGGCCCATGCCATGCGCGATCACCGTGAACGCAGCCTGGAAGCGGGCTGTGATCATCATCTGACCAAACCCATCCGCAAGGAGCGCCTGATTCAGGCGATTCGGGAAATTCTTTACCCTGCCACCTCTTGAAATGACACGCGCGCATGACCATATCGATGCTCGAAAGGAGGCTTGCCATGATTCCAAATCCCTATGCCATCGATCCGGAACAGGTTCTTTCGCGCAAGGCGGGCAATCTCGTGCAGACGCTCGCCGCGCTTGCCGGCATGACCGGTCTGCTCTCCCTGGTGGGATGGACACTGGCGGGAGAGGAAGGGGTGTGGTGGAGCCTGGGCGTCTCTCTGCTGGTCAATCTCTTCGCGCCAGGCATGGCCCCTTCCCTGACCCTGCGCCTGGCGGGAGCGCGTCGTATCGATCCGAGCGTGTGGCCCGATCTTCACCGGATGGTGGTTTACCTGACCCGGCGTGCCCATCTGGAGACGATTCCACGGCTTTATTACTTGCCAACCCCAATTCCCAATGCCATCGCTGTCGCTTCCAGAGGAGAATCTGCGGTGGCGATTTCGGACGGACTGCTGCGCAGGCTCGACCCCCACGAACTGCAAGCCGTATTGGCCCATGAAATCAGCCACATCAAGAATGGCGACACGCAGGTGATGGCGCTGGCGGATCTCTTCCGCCGTCTGACCCTGATGCTGGCCACCCTGGGACAGATCCTGTTGCTGCTCCTGCTGCCGTTTTTGCTCGCGGAGGGGCGCGGCGTCCTGCCGATTCTGTTGCTGCTCGTGACGGCCCCCACGCTGAGCGCCTTGCTGCAACTGTCCATCTCCCGTACCCGCGAGTTCGCCGCCGATCTGGACGCCGCCGACCTGACCGGCAACCCGCGCGCGCTCGCCAGTGCGTTGCGTCGTATCGAATCTCCGTTTGCCCGAACACTCCTGGATCGACTCCTTTTCCCGTTGGGGCATCCGCAGGAACCGGGCTGGCTGCGCACCCATCCGGCAACGGAGGAACGGATACGTCGGCTGCTGGAACTGGAGCATCGCCACATTTTTGTGCAAAGATCGGGTTTTTGGCCCGCCTCGGCCGGGTTTTGACGGCATGAGGTTTCCGACGAAAAACAGGAGAGTCCCATGAGCGCCGAGTTTACGGATTTCTACAAGCCCCTTGGGGTTGACAGGAACGCCAGCCAGGATGAGATCAAGCGGGCGTTCCGCAAACTCGCCCGTGATTTTCATCCGGACGTCAACAAATCACCGGGCAGCGAGGCCCGTTTCAAGGAGATCTCAGCGGCTTACGAGGTGCTTGGTGACGAAAAAAAACGCTCGGAATATGATCAGTTCTACGACTGTTGGAAGAACGGCGCACCCTTTCCCGGCCAACCGGGATATGAAAACACATCCGGTTTCAAGTTCCAACGGGGTGGATCGTCCATCGACCTGGAAGAACTGTTCAATGGTTTTTTCGGGGAACGGAGTGGCGGCAAGGGTTACGGCGCCTGGTTTGCGGGTTTTCCGGGCAATGGCGGCGCAGGCGCGTCGGCATGCTCGCGCGGTTTCGACCAACCGTCCGCCCACGAGGTGAATCTCACCCTGGAAGAGGCGTTCTCCGGGTGCAAACGCCGGTTCGATGTCATCTCCCCCGGAGGGGGGAACAAGCGCATCGAGGTTTCCATCCCGGCAGGTGTCACCGACGGACAGACGATCCACCTGGGCGCCAGGCGGGGCGATGGCGCTGCTCCCATGGAGGATCTCCATCTTCGGATCCGGATTCAGCCGCACCGACAGTTCCGCGTGGAGGGAAAGGATATCCACCTCGAATTGCCCATCACGCCATGGGAGGCTGCCCTGGGCGCCACGGTACTGGTCCCGACACTGGGGGGAACGGTTCGTGTCAAGATCCCGGAAGGGTGCCAGTCCGGCAAGAAATTGGCCTTGGCGGGTCGCGGATTGCCGGGATCCCCAGCCGGCGCGCAATATGTGATTTTGAACGTGGTCGTGCCCACGCCGACAACGGAATCCCAAAAGGATTTCTACCGCAAGATGGAAAAAGAGATGCCCTTTGATCCCAGGGCCGGTTTGATGCACTGAAGGCAGGCAAGACACAGCCAAGAAAACCCCCGCATTCGTGGCGCGAAGGCGGGGGTTTCATTCATTTGGCGATGTTCACCAGGGTCGGACGCAACAACCGCCCATTGAGAAGATAACCCGTTTGCAGTTCCTGGACAACGCTCCCAGGTTCGGCTTCGGAGTCATCCACTTGGGTGATGGCCTGATGCAGATTCGGATCGAATGGTCGATTCAGGGCCACGATCTTCTCGATACCATGCCTGGCAAAGGTTTGCGACAGCTCTTTTTCCATCAACTCGACGCCTTGTATCAATGATTTCAGCAGAGGGGAATGTTCCTCGCCGCCGGTCAGATTGGCGCGTATGGCGTTCAACGCCCGGTCCACATTGTCGGCCAGGGTGAGCAGATCCCTGGCAAACCCTGTCAAGGCGAATTTCCGGACCTTGTCCATTTCCCGTTCGTTGCGCTTGCGATGGTTGTCCATGTCCGCCAGGGCGCTCAAATACTCCTTGCGCCTTGCCTCGGATCGTTCCACTTCTTGCGCCAACGCCTGCTCCAAAGTCTTGATCCGCTCTTCGGGGCCTGGTGTTGGTTCCCCACCTTCGGCAACTGCGGACTCTTCTCGAACCCCTTCCCCGGTCGCGACCGATGCATCCATCTCATTGGATTCTTTATGTTTACCCATGTTCCTCTCCATGCTTTCATTCCATCGCCGACAAAAAACGCCCCCTTCCCAACCTTGAGGAAGGGGGCGCTCGAAACGCGACGCACCCCTGATCAGGCGGCCCTGGAATCGGGCTTCACCTCTTCGTATTCGGCGTTGACCGCATCGTCATGACAGCTTCCCCCCGAACAGGCGCCGGTTCCGCACGAGCCGTTATGGTACATCGCCTCGCCCAGTTTCATGGAGGCTGCCATCAGCGCCTGGATCCTGGTTTCGATGGTTTCGGCATTGTTGCCATGCATGACGCTCTTGAGATCCGCGATGGCCTTGTCGATGCCCTTTTTCGTTGCCTCATCCACCTTGTCGCCATATTCCTTGAGGCTCTTCCCGGTGTCATGAATCAGGGAGTCGGCCTGATTGCGAACATCGATCAACTTGCGTTTTTGGGCGTCTTCCTCGGCATGGGTTTTGGCTTCACGCACCATTTTTTCGATTTCCGCTTCGGTCAAGCCTCCGGAGGCCTCGATGCGGATGGACTGTTGCTTGCCGGTGCCAATATCCTTGGCGGAAACTTGCACCAGTCCGTTGGCGTCGATGTCGAAGGTGACCTCGATCTGGGGAATGCCGCGCGGCGCCGGGGCGATCCCCTCCAGGTTGAACTGGCCGAGCAGCTTGTTGTCCGCGAACATCGCCCGTTCGCCCTGGGCCACCCGAACCGTCACGGCGGGCTGGTTGTCCACCGCCGTGGAGAAGATCTGGGACTTCCTGGTCGGGATGGTGGTGTTCTTGTCGATCAGCCTGGTGAACACCTGCCCCATGGTCTCGATACCCAGGCTCAAGGGTGTCACATCCAGCAGCAGCACGTCCTTGACCTCGCCTTTGAGGACACCGCCCTGAATCGCGGCGCCGATGGCCACCACCTCGTCGGGATTCACCCCCTTGTGGGGTTCCTTGCCAAAGAACTCGGTCACCACCTGCTGAACCTTCGGCATGCGGGTCATGCCGCCCACGAGCACCACTTCATCGATCCGGGAGGTGGAAATGCCGGCGTCCCGCAGCGCCGTCCGGCACGGCTCCAGGGTGCGCTGGATCAGGCCATCCACCAGGGATTCCAGTTTGGCCCTGGTCATGGTGACGTTGAGATGCTTCGGACCACTGGCATCGGCGGTGATGAACGGCAGATTCACATCGGTTCGGGAGCTGTTGGACAGCTCGATCTTGGCCTTTTCCGCAGCCTCCTTGAGGCGTTGCAGGGCCATGGTATCCTTGCGCAGGTCGATGCCGTTCTCCCTGAGGAAGTCATCGGCCAAATGGTCGATGATGGCCTTGTCGAAGTCCTCGCCGCCCAGGAAGGTATCGCCATTGGTGGCCTTGACTTCGAACACCCCGTCGCCGATCTCCAGAATGGAGACGTCGAAAGTGCCGCCGCCCAGATCGTAGACCGCGATGGTGCGACCGCCCTTCTTGTCGAGGCCATAGGCGAGAGAGGCCGCCGTGGGTTCGTTGATGATGCGCAGCACATTCAAACCGGCGATCTTGCCGGCATCCTTGGTGGCCTGGCGTTGGGCGTCATTGAAATAGGCCGGAACGGTGATCACCGCGTCGGTGATCTTTTCGCCCAGGTGATCCTCGGCGGTCTGTTTCATTTTTCCCAGAATCATGGCCGAGACTTCGGAGGGGCTGATTTTGCGTCCGTCCACCTCCACCCATGCGTCGCCGTTATCCGCCTTGACGATTTTGTAGGGGACCAGATCCAGATCCTTCCTGGTCATGGGGTCGTCGAACCGGCGGCCAATCAACCGCTTGATCGCGAACAGGGAGTTGGTGGGATTGGTCACCGCCTGCCGTTTGGCGGCCTGCCCCACGAGTCGCTCTCCACCTTTGACGAACGCCACCATGGAAGGGGTGGTGCGCGCCCCCTCGCTGTTTTCAATCACCTTTGGATTGCCACTGTCGATGATTGCTACACAGGAGTTGGTTGTCCCCAGGTCGATGCCGATCACTTTGCCCATGTTGATTCTCCTGTCATCTCTTGATGTGATTGCACGGAAATCCGATTTTCAATGAAAAATTGGATCAAGCGGTCTGTTGCGGTTCGGATGCCGCTCGTCTGACGAGATGGATATAGGAAGACGTTTTTCGGTTTTCAAGAAGGTGAGGGATTTTTTTCCATCACGCATCCGAACTGCGATCACGGAACCGCGAGCAGGTGCCCCAATGCAACGATCCCGTAAGCCAGAATCCAGGCGAAGGTCATCGAAAAGGCGACCGAAAAGCCGGCCCATTTCCAGCCGCCCGTCTCCCGGCGGATCGTGGCGATGGTGGCCAGACAGGGGGTGTACAGCAGGGCGAAAACCATGAAGGCGAACGCCACGTAAGGCGGCATCGACTCGCCGAGCAGTTGTTGCAACGTGGATGACTCGGCGGCATCCTTGCGCTCCTGGGCGTACAGGACCGCATAACTGGCCACCACCACCTCCTTGGCCATCAGGCCGGTCAGAATGGCCACCGTGTCCCGCCAGGTGAAATCCAGCGGGGTGAAGATCGGGGCAATGGCATGCGCCAGGCGTCCCAGATAGCTGTTGGACAGGGATTCCTGATCCCGCTGACGGGTGAGCGTGGCCAATGCCTCCTGCCGCGCGTCGCTGGCGGGCTGGCTTTGCAGTTGTTCGATCCGGCCCTGATAGTCCATGCTCCACTCCACGGTCTTGGGGAACTCCTTCATGAACCACAACACCATCGAACCCACCAGAATTACTCCGGTAATCTTGCGCAGGAAATCCAGGGCGTTGTCCCACATGTGAATCGACAGGGAACGCAAGGTCGGCAATCGATACGGGGGCAACTCCATGATGAAGGTCTCCTTCTCCCCGCGGGGCAGGAGACGGTCCAGCAGCACCGAAGCCACCATGGCCATCACGATGCTGATCATGTACATCGCGAAGACCATGGTCCCGGCCATCTCGCTGAAAAAGGCCCCCGCGAACAGGATGAACACCGGCAACCGGGCGGCGCACAGCATGAACGGATTGACCAGAATGGTGATCAGCCGGGCACGGTCGCTCTCGATGGTGCGCGTGGCCAACACCGCCGGGACATTGCAGCCGAATCCGATGACCATGGGGATCATGGCCTTGCCGTGCAGCCCGAAGGCATGCATCAGCCGGTCCATGAGCAGCGCGGCGCGCGTCAGATAACCGGTCTCGCTGAACATGGCCATGAAAAAAAACAGAATGATCACGTTGGGCAGGAAAATGATGGTCCCACCCACCCCGGCCACCACGCCGTTCACCGCCAGATCCCGGACCATGCCAGCCGGGAGCGAGGCGCCCACCCACTCCTTGACCCAGCCCACCAGCGTCTCGATCCAGCCGGTGGGGATCTTGCCCAGGGTGAAGGTGGTCTCGAACATCACCCACAACAGCCCGATGAACAAGGGAATGCCAAGATGGCGATGCAGCAGCCAGGCATCCAGTCCACGGGTCGGATCCTTGCGGTTGGCGGCCTCCGGGGCCTGGCGCATGGTGGCGCTCGCCAGGTCATGCACAAAGCCGTAACGTGCGTCGGCAAACAGCATTTCGCACTCCCCGTCATGCTCCCTGGCCAGCTCCTGGCGTTCCCGCTCCACCAATTCCAAAAGATGGGCATGGTCCCCCTCGCGGCGCAGCAGGGCCTCGTCCCCCTCCAGCAGCTTGATGGCCAGCCAGCGGGTCCGATGGGGTTCCATTTGGTCCGGGTGCAACTCCCGGATCCGTTCCCCAACCCGTTCGATCGCCGCCGCCAGATGATCGTCGTAGGAGTGGAGCTTGGGGGTGGGCTGGTGCGGTCGGTTCGCCATCTCCAGCAAGACGCCCCGCAAGGCCTCCAGCCCGGCGCCTGTGACGCCATTGACCGGCAGCACCGGTCCTCCCAACAGCCCGGCGAGCGCCTCGCTATCGATGCGCAACAGTTTCCGATCCGCCTCGTCGATCATGTTGAGCACAAAGAGGATCGGTTTTCCCAGTTCGATCAATTGGCTGGTCAAAAACAACGAGCGTTCGAGATTGCCCGCGTCCAGGACATTGACCAGGATCTCCGCCTGGTCGGCATGGAGGAAGTCCCTGGCCGTAGCCTCTTCCGGAGCCTGGGTGGTCAGGGCGTAGATGCCAGGCAGATCCGCCAGTTCGAACCGTTTCCCCCCGTGTACGAACGCACGCCTCTTGACTGCCACCGTCACCCTGGGATAGTTGCCCACCGGATCCTTGGAGCGGCACAATTGGTTGAAGATCGTGGTCTTGCCGCTGTTCGGATTGCCCACGAGGGCGACGGAAACGGGCGTTGAGGAAGACATGACAGGCCCCATTGGCAACGAGACAGGATGGAGAGTTGCTATTGTAAATAGGAAGCAATCTTATTGTCAAGGATCCATGTCTGCCCTGGCATGCAGCGACGATCTGGCCAGGGGATGGCTTTCCACCCTGGAAAACCCCATGGTCAGCGCGCGTTCTTTCAAATTGGTGAAAAAATCCGGCGGCCAGTAGCGGACCACCGGGAGATGGGTGCGGCTGGGGGCCAGGTACTGGCCGATGGTGAGGGCCGTCACCCCGGCTGCCCGCAGATCGGCCAGCACGGCCAGGACCTCTTCCTCCTCCTCGCCCAGTCCCAGCATGATCCCGGATTTGACCATCGGCAGGCCGTGATCGGCGGCGCGGGCCAGCAGGGTCAGCGATCCCCGGTAGTCGGCCCCGGCGCGTACCGCCGGGTAGAGTCGCGGAACCGTCTCCACGTTGTGATTGAAAACCTCCGGAGCCGCCGCGAACACCTGTTCCGCAGCCTCCGGGGACCCCCGGAAGTCCGGGGTGAGCAGTTCGATGGTGGTGGTCCGGTCGCGGGCGCGCAGCGCGGCCACGCAGGCGGCGAACTGGCCGGCCCCGCCATCCGGCAGGTCGTCGCGGGTCACGGAGGTGATCACCACATGCCGCAAGCCCAGTCGGGCCACCGCCTCGGCCAGACGTCCCGGTTCATCGGGATCCGGCGGGGCGGGGCGTCCGGTGGTCACGTTGCAAAAGCCGCAGCCTCTGGTGCAGACCGTACCCAGGATCATGAAGGCCGCAGCCCCATCCCGCCAGCAGCCGCCGATGTTGGGACAGTTGGCTGCCTGACAGACCGTGTCCAGTGCCTGTTCCCGCACCAGGCGGGCCATGCGCCGGTATCCCTCGGATCCGGGTGGGGCAACCCGCAGCCAGAGGGGCTTGGAGAGGGGCAACTACTTTTCCTCCATGCCGATCTTTTTGAAGAATTTCCGGCGGATCTTGGCGTCGAAGGCGTTCCATTTGAGTTGGGCAAGCTCTTCGTTGTCGCTGCCGGACAAAAACCCCAGCGGAATCTCGAAGCCGCCGGCCCCGGCCTTGCCGCCTCCGTAGAAGATGCCATGTTCGGTGCGGCCCAGGACGTCCTTGAGGAAGGCATCCGGCCCCAGGCTGTTCTTGCTGGTGCGCAGTGAGCCGTGAATGCACTCCCCGCCGTCGGGCAGGGTGACGACGCCGTAGACCACGGCGGTATGCACCGTATCCTCGGTCAGGAGGAAATCCGCCGCCTGCGGGATGGCGTCGCGATCCTCGCCGCGCAGGTAGCCCACACCCGACAGGCACAGTCCGGCGCGGACCACCCGGTTGGCCAGGGCCAGCCGGATCACTTCCATCACTTTGTGGTTGCGGCGTTGGTGGAGGATGTCCATCAGCAGGTCGATGTCGTAGAAGGGTTGCAGAAAGGCCGCCGCCGTGAAATCGAACGGCTGCGCCCGGATCATGGAACCGGTTTCGCTGATGATGCCATGCATCAGCGCGGTGGCCAGACGGCGATGTTCCGGTTTGGAGGTGCGCATGGTCATCAGCCCCTCGGCCAGATAGTGGGCGAAGATCGACGCGCAGGCCCCCACGTCCCGGATGTCCGTGAACAGCGGCGCCTCCAGGCGGTTTTGCAAGTCATGGTGATCCACCACCGCCAGAACCGGCACCTTGGCCGCATCGAGCCGCTCCACCAGGGTGCTGGTGGATCCCTGATTGTCCACGAAGACGCTGCCGTGATAACGATTCTTGGCGAACTCCTCGTCACTCCATTCCCGCACCGGAATGTCCAGCAGGTTGATCAGGGCGATGTTCTCCTGATGGCTGATGCGCCCGGCGTAGAGAAGTTCCGCGTGTACGCCGTGCTCCTCGGCCAGCAGATGATAGGCCAGGCCGCAGGAAATGGCGTCCGGATCGGGAAAATCTTGCAGAATCACCGCGTGTCTCTCCCCTTCGCGACCGGAGAGCATGGCCCGCAGTTGCGCGGCCTTGCTTTTTGCATCCAGTTCTTCCATTTTTCTTATGCCTCGCTCGTTGTCTGGAGTGGGGTGACCCTGTGTGATGACCGGGTCGTCGCATCCTAATTTACCAAAGGAGAGTCGCATGGGGAAAGTCACAGCGCGCGTCAAACTCATCGAAGGGATTCAAATGGTCGGTGAATCGGGTTCCGGGCATGCCGTTGTCATGGATGGCAGCCCCGATGTGGGTGGACGCAACATGGGGGTACGCCCCATGGAATTATTCCTGATGGGCCTGGGCGGGTGCGCCAGCATCGATGTGCTGACCATCCTGCGCAAGGGGCGCCATAACGTCAAGGACTGCGAAGCCAGGATTCAAGGCGCCCGCGCGGAGTCCGATCCCAAGGTGTTCCTGGAGATTCAGATGCATTTCATCGTCACTGGCAAGGACATTCCTTCCAAGGCGGTGGAGCGGGCCATTCAGCTCTCCGAGGAAAAATACTGTTCGGCGGCCGCCATGCTGGCCAAGACCGCCACCATTCACACCAGCTTCGAAATCGTGGAGTGATCGTGCCATGCTCACCAGGCGCATTTTCCTCGCCGGGCTGATCCTGCCCTTGCTTCCGGGCACGCTGGCCAGGGCCGAGCCGTTTTTGCCCAAGGATGGCGTTCACTACGAGACCATCCCCTCTCCGGTTCCCCCCGCTGCGCCGGGACCGGAGGTGGTGGAGGTCTTCAATTTCAAGTGTCCGCACTGTTACGACTTCCATCCCCACATGACCGCCTGGTCCCTCAAGATGAAGGACCGATACGCGATCAGGAGCCTGCCCATCGCCTTTTCCAGCCAGTCCGATCTGCCGGTGCGCGCCTATCACGCGGCGGCGTTCATGGGGCGCGGCGAGGAGATGAAGCATGCCATCTTCAAGGGGCACTTCGAGGAGGGCGTCAACATCGACTCCCCTGGAGAACTGATCGCCCTGGCCGAGGGATTGAAGCTGGATGCCGCCCGCTTCAAGGACAACCTGAACGGTTTCGCCGTGAACGGCAAGATCGCCCAGGGGCGTGGCCAGGCCAACGCCTATGGCATCAAGAGCACGCCCACCCTGGTGATCAACGGACGTTATCGCGTCTCGCCGGGCAAGCATGACGGGCATGACACCAGGCGGCTCTTCGTCATCGTGGAGTCCTTGACCGCGCAATGATCGTGCTGGTCGCGGTCAAGCAGGTCCCGGATCCCAACGCCCTGGTCCGGGTGGCCCCGGATGGCTGCGGTGTGGAGAGCCAGGGCGCCCGGCCGGTTCTCAATCCCTTCGACGAAATCGCCCTGGAGGCGGCCTTGCGCCTGCGCGAGACCGGCGTGGCGCGCGAGGTGGTGGTGGTTGGCATCGGGCCGGAGTCGTGGGAAGGGAGCCTGCGCACCGCTTTGGCCATGGGCGCGGATCGGGCGTTGCTCGTGGTGGCCCCGGATTTCGTCGCCCCTTTGTCCGTGGCCCGTCTCCTGGCCGCCCTGATCCGCCGGGAAGGGGCGCGCCTGCTGCTCGCGGGCAGACAGGCCGTGGATCTGGATCACGGCCAGACCGGTCCCCTGACTGCGGGCATTCTGGGCTGGGGGCAAGCCGTGCGGGTCGTCGAATGGCGGTTGGAGGAGGATCTCCTGCATGCCCGGCGCGTCGTGGATGGCGGGCATGAGTGGATCGTCCTGCCTTTGCCTGTTGTGGTCACTGTCGATCTGGGACTGAATACCCCTCGTTACGCCTCCCTGCCCAACATCATGCGGGCGCGCCACAAACCCGTGGAGCGCATCCTTCCTGCGACCCTGGGCATCTCCATCGAGGGGTCTCCACTGGAGACGCTGGCCGTGCTTCCCCCTCCGCTCCGGCCTCCCGGCGTGCGGGTGGGGAGTGTCGCGGAACTGGCGGAACAGCTATTGACATGGGGGATTTGAAGCTTTCACAATCATGCGAGGGTTTTTTCACTAACGAGCAGGGGGAGTGGTCATGTTGCTGGCGACTTGTCACTATCGTCCCGGTCAGGGATGGGATACCCCCCCGGACCCGGCCTGGGATTCGGAACGAACGCTGTTGATTCTCTTCGGCGCGCCGGACGCGCGTCCCTTGAGCGATGGCGTGGAGGACCTGCGCCGCGCCTTCCGGGCAGCGGCCTGGATCGGCTGTTCCACCTCCGGGGAGATGCACGGCGATGCGCTGCTGGATGGCGCGCTGGTGGTGGCGGTCATGCGGTTCGAGCATACGGAGGTGCGGGTGGCCCGCGAGGCGATCCAGGGGAGCGAGGAGTCTGCGGCGGTGGGCGGTCGTCTGGCCGCCGGGTTGGCCGCGCCGGATCTGATGGGAGTTTTCGTCCTTTCCGATGGCCTGGTGGTGAACGGTTCGTCCCTGGTGCAAGGGTTGACCGCCGGCTTGCCCGCCGGCATGGTGATCACCGGGGGGCTGGCCGGGGATGGGGACCGGTTTCGCAGGACCTGGGTGATGGACAAGCAGGGGTTCCTGGAAAACCATGTGGTGGCGGCAGGGTTTTACGGGGGACGGATCCGCATCGCCCACGGCTCCAGGGGCGGATGGGATATTCTGGGGCCGGAGCGCCGTGTCACCTCCTCGCGGGGCAACGTGCTCTACACCCTGGATGGCCAGCCGGCCCTGGCCCTGTACAAGAAATACCTCGGCGAGCGGGCCTCCGGGTTGCCGGCGACCGGTTTGTTGTTCCCCCTGGCCATCCGTAACCCGAGCGACGAAGCCAATCCCACGGTACGCACCATCCTGGCGGTGGACGAGACGCACGATTCGATCACCTTTGCCGGGGATGTGCCGCAAGGATGCACGGTTCGGCTGATGCGCGCCAACATGGAGCGGCTCATCGACGGCGCGGCGGACGCCTCGCGCATGGGCATCGCCTCGGCGGGAACGCGACCGGCCGGACAGCCCTTGTTGTGCGTGGCCATCAGTTGCGTCGGGCGCCGCCTGGTGCTCGGTCAGCGCACCGAGGAGGAGATCGAGGCCGTGCTGCATGGTCTGCCCGCAGGGAGCGAACTGATCGGATATTACTCGTATGGCGAGCTTTCCCCCCTGGCCAACGGTCTGTGCGACCTGCACAACCAGACCATGACCCTGACCCTGTTGTGGGAAGCATGAACGAAACCTGGCATCGCCTGTTGGTCCGGCAACTGCGCAAGCTGGGCCTGACCCCCGATCACCCCCCGGATGCGGCGCGCTGGCGGGAGTTGTTGCGCGTCATTGGCCGGACCTATCATGACGCCGACCGGGACCGTTATACCCTGGAGCGCTCCCTGACCATCTCCTCGGAGGAGATGCAGTCCCTCTATCGGCAGAAGGAGTCGGACGCGGTGCGCATGTGGGAGATCACCGCCAATCTGGCCGAGGGGCTGTATGTGGTGGATCGGGATGGCCGGATCACCTTCATCAACCGTTTTGCCCTGAACAGCCTGGGATGGCGCGAGGACGAGGTGCTGGGGCGCATTGCCCATGCCCTGTTTCATCACGCCAGGGCGGACGGCACGCCTTGTCCGGTGGCCGAGTGCCCGGTGGAACGGGTGCTCGATGACCCCCATGCGGTCATCACCGAGGAGGGGATCCTGAGGGATCGCCAGGGGAACGCGATCCCGGTGGCCATGAACGTCTCGCCCATCGTGAGGGAGCAGGCGGTGACCGGCGCGGTGGTGTCGTTCCGGGATATCACGAAGAGCAAACAGGTGGAGGAGGATCTGCGGCAGGCCAGGGAACGGGCCGAGGCGGCGGCGCGGGTCAAGGGGGAGTTCCTGGCCGCCATGAGCCACGAGATCCGTACCCCCATGAACGTGGTGCTGGGCATGTCGGAACTGCTGCTGGAGTCCCGGCTCGACCCGGAACAGCGCCACTACGCCGAAAACATGCATCAGTCCGGCAAGGTGCTGCTGGGCGTGATCAACGATGTGTTGGATTTCTCGCGTCTGGAATCCGGCCGGATCACTGTGGTCTCGACCCCCTATTCGCCCCGCCGGGTGGTGGAGGAGGTCACCCACCTGATGCAGATGAATGCCGAGGAGAAGGGGGTGATTCTGCTGGCCGGCGTGGCGATAGCGGTGCCGGAGGCCGTGCTCGGAGACGATGGCCGGGTGCGGCAGATCCTCATCAATCTGCTCGGCAACGCGATCAAGTTCACCCATGAAGGGCAGGTGACGGTGAGTCTGACCATGGACCACCAGGAGGAGAACACCTTGCTGTTCAAGGTGACCGACACCGGAATCGGCATTCCCAGGGCACTGCTCGATGTCATTTTCGATCAATTCATTCAAGCGGATGCCGGGAACAACCGCCGTTACGGCGGATCCGGGCTGGGTTTGGCCATCAGCCGCCGCCTGGTGGAGTTGATGGGGGGACGGATCTGGGTGAAGAGCCGGCAGGGGGAGGGGAGCGTCTTTTGCTTCACGTTGCCCGCGCGCCTGGCGGTGGCGCCCCCTCGCGAGGAGCCTGTGCCGCAAGCGGGCGTCGCCACCGTCTGGACGGGTCGGCCCCTGGCCATTCTGCTCGCCGAGGACGTCAAGATGAACCAGGCGTTGTTTTTGGCCTATCTGGCGCAGACCCCCCATGAAGTGGTCGTGGCCGAGGACGGCCGCGAGGCCCTGACCCGCGTCAAGGAGGGAAGATTCGACGTGGTGATCATGGATGTCCAGATGCCGGAGATGGACGGCCTGACCGCCACCCGTCTCATCCGCGCCTGGGAACGGGAAACCGGTCGTCCTCCCATGCCGATCATCGCCCTGACGGCCCATGCCCTGGACGGGGAACGGCTGCGCTGTCTGGAGGCCGGTTGTGATCGCTATTTCACCAAGCCGATCCGCAAGAAGGTGTTGCTGGAGGTCTTGGAGACCGTGGCCGGGCAGGCATGAGCATGCGCAAGGAGGGGGCGATTGGCTCGCATGTCTGATCAGACCGGCCTTACCCGTCTCATGCCTCCTGGGACCAGAGCCGATCCAGTTTCGGGCGCGATTCGTTGTCATTCGGGGTATTTTGGGGATCGTCGTTGGTCATGGCGACTCCTCCCACGCAGGCAGTTGGCGCACGTGGTCGAGAAACCGTGCTACCAGCGTTGTGGTTGCGGCCCGGTCGATCTCTTCGTCAAAGTCGGGATAGGCATCATAACGAAAGGTCGTGGCGAAATCGGTAAAATCCAACAAGGGATAAAACGGCTCCGGCAGAGTGTCGCCTGACTTGTCGAGGAGGGAATTCAGTTCCAGAAGGTCGTGTTTTTTGGGAAACCTGGCATTGCGCAGACAAAGCCACGCCTTCAACCCCTTCTCCACGGCCTGCTGGACGTGGAACCCGAAAATTTCCACGTCGAAATTTCCTGGATCGCCCATCGCCGCCAACGCGCGGAGATCCTTGTACGCCATGAGCAGATAGGATTTTGCCTGGTCAAGATCGCTCATAAAGGGGCCTCCCTTCCTGAATGGCATGGGTGATGATGTGATTGGCCGAGTGTTGCCAACGCGCCACCTCCTCCCGGCTGTAAAGCAGGATATCCTTGGAAAGAGGGAAGGAGGTCAGCTTCCGGCGAATTTTCTGCAACTCCTGCCATCGACTGCGCTCCTGAAAGCCATCCTCCACCACCACCAACAGGTCAATGTCCGAATCATCGTTGGCGTCACCACGGGCATGGGAGCCGAACAGGATAATCCGCTCCGGGGCAACAGTTTCCACGATCGAGGCGCTCATGGCGGCCAGGTCGGCGTCGGTAAGGGACATGCTTTACTTTCCTATCTCTATGTTTACAGAGGCAAGCCATGAGTCATGGCGGTTGCCGCGATAATGGCGTCGCCCAGACGGATGGCAGAGCGGCTGCGCAGGGCAATGGCCACCTCTGTCTGTTGCCGCTCCAGGGGAAGTTCCCGCATTCGGGCCAGCAGATTGGTCGCATCCCAGCGACTTTGGTCGGTATGCCGACGCCACCCCAATAACTCAATTGTGGTAATGATTGAAATGGCGGCTCCGTCGAAGAGCGCGGCCTGAACCCTTGCGTTGAATCCCGGATCGGGATGGCGTCCAAGAAGATCGATCAGCACGTTGGTATCGATCAGACACAACGCGGTCACAATGTCCGATCCCATTCGTCACGCAAGGATGCGAACTCCTGCCTCAGCGTTGCGAAGTCAACCTTGGGAAAGCTCTCCTGCGCAGCCTTGACCAAACGCATCATGGTTTCCGGTGCGGTTCTTTCATCATCCGAAACACCCTGAAGTGTACTTTGCCTCTGCTCCACAAACAACATGAAATCCAAAACCTCCCTGGCCAACGTCTCCGGCATGTTGCGGGCTTTGTCATAAATTTCCTCGGCTGTGCTCATGACGGCGTTCTCCTATCCGATCATCCGTTTCAGGTTGGCGCGCCAAACCGATGGGAAAGAATCTGATATTGAAAAATCAGGAAAAATTCGTTTCTCTCGTCAAAATCGTAACCTGGCGGCTGGTTTTGGATTCTGCCATTGACCACCCCAAGCAACTTTCCCATCGGTTTGGCGCGCCAACAATGATTTTGTGGAATCTTGACGTCGGAGTCAACTGTGGGCGGCGACCATGTGGCGCAACCGAGGCCGATACCAGCGTGGTCCTGCTCAACGCGGAGAGCAATCGGGTCCTGGCCAGTTCCAGACCCGATCGGGTGTCGCCGGGTATCTCCCAGGAGCGATTGGCCTCCGGCAATATCCTGTTCGACAAGCTCCTCGATTACGGGCCCAAGGTCAACTTCCGGACAAGGTATGGAAGAGCAGGATCGGCAGAGGATCTTCGATCCGTTCTTCACCACCGCCCGTCATCGCGGCGGCATGGGACTGGGGATGCACATCGTTTTCAATCTGGTGACGCGCACCTTGCAAGGGACGATTCAATGTGCGAGCATACTTGGTCTGGGGACGGCCTGCGAGGTCGTGATTCCCCTGAAGGACATATCCTCGATAATTGATTGAAGTTATTATGAGTAAATATAAGAGCGATGCAAAAAAAGATCCGCAATTCGCGGTCGTGCTCTCGGACACGGACAACGACCTCGCTGCGGTGCAATACGCCCTGAGGATCGTCGGGGTATGCAACCGCAAGGGGGAGTGGCGCGAGCGGATACGGGGGATTCGGGTGATCCATACCGGGGACTGGCTCAACAAATGGAACCCCTCGGTCGAGATGTTGGATTTTTTTAAAAAATTGACGCGTACCGCCCCTCCGGGTTGCGACCTGGTGATCCTGAACGGCAATCATGAACTGGAGATCCTGCGGCGCGCCCAGCAAGGGGAGTTTCCCCATCTCGGCGAAGCGCGGCTGCGCTTCCTGCGCTCGCGCGACCTGTTGCACGTCTTTGGCAGGAGCCTGTTCCTGCACGGTTATCCTACCTGTCATCTCTTGAAATTTCTGCAACAGATCCAGCGCGAGCAGGATGGCCTGAACCGTTTCAACGAACGGGTGCGCAAGGCGTTCTACGAGGGGGAGCACGCCCTCTTCAAACAGGAAGAGGGCAAGATCCTGATGGGCAATATCAAGCGGGCGCGGCAATACTACCGTGAGCCGGGTCACGACGGCGAGACCCAGGGGGTGAAGGTCAGCCGGCTGCTCAAGGGGATGGGGATTCATACCGTGGTGCATGGCCACAGTCCCAACATCCTGGTGCAAAAGGACAACGAATTCCAACTGGAGACCCCTGGGATCCGGCTGGTCAACAACGACAATCAACCCCGCAAGAGCCTGCTGGGCGCCGCCATCGTGGACCGGAACGGAGAGGTGATCTTCGTCAACACGCGGGAGATGTACTGGCAGGGCGGCGAGCGGACCTTCAAGAAACGGATCCGGACGATTCTGGGGATCCACCGATGAAGATCATGCCGCAACGCGCCGGCGGCGCGGCAGCAGGGCCTTGAGGATCTCCCACAGAAAGCGCAACGTGAAGCGGGGGTGGGCGGCCTCCAGGAGGATCCTGCGATAGGTGGCGCTGCCGGTGAAGGAGTTCCACAAAAAGATGCTCATGGGACGGCGTGGTCCGGCCAGGGCCTGTTCGCGCCGGGTCATGGAGAGGATCCCGTGGCGCAGAAAGGTGAGTTTCTTCGGCAGGGCGATCATGTCGAACACCATGTGTCCGAGTTGATTGTCCCGTTTGAGCCGGTTGCAGATGGGCAGATAGTGTTTCCGGAAATCCTCGGCGCCCATGCCGAAAAAGACCGCAGTGGCGGCGCAGGCGCGGGCGGTGAGATAAGCGGCGCCGATGCCGTCCTTGTAGAGCCGGGAGACCCCGCAGTCCCCCACCAGGGCCACGCGGTCGGTGAAGAACCGTTCCGGTTCGCCGATGTTGCATTTGGGCAGGCAGTGACACATGCCGCGCGGCGGCTCCCAGCCCGGCGGAAAGCAGCGGCGCACTGCCGGGTCGTCCAGAAAGGCGTTCACCAACTCGTCGGTGATTTCGCCCTGGATGCACAGCGTGACATAGGGGCCTTTCGGGATGATGGCCGCGAACTTCAGGCCGGGGATGTCCAGCAGGAAGACGTTCATGGCCGATCCCACGTAGCGTTGCACGTTGTCGCAACCGAGGTGAAATTCGCTCACGTAGGCCTTGACGGTCTCCGGCGGGGCGTAGCCGAAGTTCCAATCCTCGAACAGTTTCATGCCGCCCCCGTTGACTCCCACGGCGCCGATCAGCAGATCATAGGCCCTGGCGGTGCCGTTTTTGGTCTCCACACGCGGGCGATCCGCCTCCCAGGAGAGCTTCATCACCCGCTCCGGGACGTGCCTGGCCCCCTTGGCGATGGCCAGGTCGAGCAGGTAACCGTCGAAACTGATCTTGGGCAGTTCCGGCTGCTCCCCCTTGCCTTCCGGTTTCGGACCGCCGCCCCGGTAGACGGTGGCGATGCGCATCTGCACCAGGGGGAGATGGATGTGTACCTGCCCGTCCCTGGTGTGCAGGCGGTAGCTGTCCACGGAGTTCATGATGACATCCGAGGGGATGAGGATCCCCTCCATGGAGAGATTCTGCAACATCGATTCGGAGATGAGTCCGCCGCAGTGGTTGCACCCTTTGGCCCCGGCACAGTCGAACTCCTTGGGTTCGAAGATGTCCACCTCGATCCCCTCCAGGCCGATGCGTCTGGCGAAGTCGAGCAGGAAATAGGCGGCGAACGCGCCGGCCGGTCCGCCGCCGATCACGGCGATTTTCGAGTCGTTGGTCAATTCCATGGCATCTCCCCCGCTGGTCCATCCTGGCAAGGCTGGATTGGACGTTTGGAAAATTATATAATGCAATCGCCATGGATCATAGTGAAAAATGGCGCCGTGGGTCTGGTTCGGGGAGGTGCTATGATGTTGTTCAAAATCAGAGAACCTAAATTAGGAAAGTTGTTTCCGGCCGGTGAGATCATCGCCAGCGAGGGGGATGTGGCCACCCATCTGCATATCGTGCAGTCCGGCCTGGCCGAGGTCTACCGCACCGGATTCGACGGCAGCCGCATCCGCCTGACCCTGCTTGCGGCCGGGGACATGTTCGGCAGCATGGCCCTGTTCGACAAAAAACCCTTTCATTCCAGCATTCAGGCCTTGGAGGATACCTGGGTCCTGCTCATCGACAAGAAGGCGATCCTGCGGCGCATCTACGAGGATCCCTCCCTGGTGCTGCGCATCATGGAGAATCTTTCGGGACGGATCCGGCGCCAGGATGACGAAATCCTGGATCTGAACAACGGGTATCAGGCCGCCATCGGGGGTCTGATCACCCTGGCCGAGACGGCGCGCGCGGGCGGGGGACGGGACAATCCGGTCGTGTCCCTGGTCGGTCGCCTCGGCGAACAACTGATCGCCATGGGCCGTTTTCCGGATGTCCTGGATAGCGGCTACCTGGAAAATCTGAAAATCGCCTGTCTGTTCTACGATATCGGCAATTCCGGACTCCCGGAGGCGCTGCGCACCCGCCAGGGGGGGTTGCGGGAGAAGGAACGGGAGCTGCTCAAAACCCACATCCATATCGGCTCAAAGGTGTTGACCAGGGCCTCGGAAGCGGCACGGGGCGGCGGCGCCCATTTCCAGCTCGCCGCAGAGCTGGCCCAGTTCCATCACGAGAAATTCGACGGCAGCGGCTACCTGGGTTTGCAGGGGATGCACATCCCGGTCAGCGCCCGCATCGTGGCCGTGGTGGATGTCTATTCCGCGCTGATTTCCGACCGTGGCTACCGCAAACCCTTGACACAGGCACAGGCAATGGCGTTCATCAAGGAGAGTTCGGGAACCCATTTCGATCCCCAGGTGACGGAGGCATTCGTGGCGATGGGTCCCTCAATGGATTGATGTGTCAATGATTTTGGCGAGGGAACGGCAGGGAGCATGGCGGTCATGAGAATGATATTTGTTTGTTTTTTGTGGGTGGTCCTCTTGCTGCCCGTATCCGGGGCACAGGCCCGGAGTTTCGGGGATTACGAAGTGAGCGTGGCGCCTGGAGAGGTCTTTCCCGACGCGGACCGGTTCGACGCCATGACCGGAACCCCGCCTGCGGCCAAGGCCTACAAGAACGGTCAGGCGGTGGGGTGGGTGTTTCTCACCAGTGACATCGGCTATTCCGGCAAACCCATCGATCTGCTGGTGGGGATGCGCGACAACGGGGAGATCACCGGCGCCAAGGTGGTCCGGCATGCCGAACCGATCCTGCTGGTGGGGATCCCGGAGCATAAACTGTTCGATTTCGTGGCGCGCTACGTCGGCCGCAATCTGGTGGAGGAGCACAGGAAAGGCGGCAAGCAGGAGGTGGACGCCATCAGCGGCGCGACCGTGACCGCGATCGTCATCAACGACGGCATGCGCCGCGCCGCGTTGCGGGTGGCCGGGGGCGGCAAGGAGGAAACCCCCAAGGTCAAGGCCACCCTGGTCGATCCCCCCCATACCCCCGCCGACTGGGGCGCTCTGCTCCAGGAGGGGGCGGTGCGCCGCCTGACCCTGTTGCAACGCGACGTGGACGATGCCTTCCGCAAGATCGGCGCCGGCAGCGGCGAACCCTACGAGAAACCGGCCCCGCCGGATCAATTGTTCATCGACCTGCACGTGGCGCTGGTCAGCCCGGAGGCGATCGGCCGCAACCTGCTGGGGGAGGCCGAATTCGCGAACATGCGTCAATGGCTCGCGCCGGGGCAGCAGGCGGTGTTGATCATGGGCAACGGCTCCTATTCGTTCCGGGGGAGCGGGTTCGTGCGCGGCGGCATTTTCGACCGCTTCAAGATCAACCAGGACGGCAACGGCATCCTGTTGCGTGATCATCAATATCGCCGCATGCGCAATCTCGCCCCCGGTTTCCCGGAGTTCACGGAGATCGGGCTGTTCAAGCTTCCCACCGCTGGTTCCTTCGACCCGGCCCGTCCCTGGGGGCTGGAACTGCTCACCCACCGCCCCATCGGACCCATCGAAAAGGTCTTCACCAGTTTTCCATTGCCCTACGCCCCGCCGGATCGCTTCGTGCATAAGGAGGAAACGGCAGCGGTCCAGGCATCCCCGTCGCCCGCCGAAACCCCGCTGTGGGAGCGCATCTGGCGGGATCGGATCGCCGATGTCGTGGTGCTGGGGGTGTCGCTGGCGGTGTTGACCGTGATCTTCTTTTTCCAGGAGTGGTTCACCACCCGGCCATTGCTCGTCACGTGGCTGCGTCGGGGCTTTCTGCTGTTTTCCGTGGTTTGGATCGGCGGGTATGCCCAGGCCCAGTTGTCGGTGGTGAACGTCTTCACCTTTCTCCACTCCCTGATGGAGGGGTTCCGCTGGGATTTCTTCCTGCTTGAGCCGTTGATCTTCGTCTTGTGGTGCGCCACGGCGCTCTCGTTGCTGTTTTGGGGGCGGGGGGCGTTTTGTGGCTGGTACTGCCCGTTCGGGGCGCTGCATGAACTGCTCAACTGGGTGGCGCGTCAGTTCCATGTGCCGCAATTTCGCCTCTCCTTTGCCTGGCACGAGCGGCTGTGGGCCATCAAGTACATCCTGTTCCTGGGCTTGCTGGGGGTTTCTCTCTCCTCGATGGCCATGGCGGAACGGTTGGCCGAGGTGGAACCGTTCAAGACCGTCGTCCTGCTGCGCTTTCAGCGGGAGTGGCCCTATGTGGCGTGGGCATTGGCGATTCTGGTCGCGGGGCTGTTCGTGGAACGGATTTTCTGCCGCTACCTCTGCCCCCTGGGCGCGGCCCTCGCCATTCCGGGCCGCATGCGGATCTTCGCCTGGCTCAAGCGCCGCCGGCAGTGCGGTGAACTCTGCTCCAACTGTAGCGACGAATGCCTGGTGCAGGCGATCCAGCCCAATGGCGAGATCCACCCCAACGAGTGTCTGTACTGTCTGCGTTGCCAGTTGAACTATCACAACGAGTCGGTCTGTCCCACCCTCATCATGCGCCGCAACCGCCGGGACCGCCGTTCTGCGGCGGCGGCGCGGGAGGTGGAAAATTCTCTCAAATTTGATCAAGATCAAGTTTGAGGTAAGTTTCGCATTGCCATTATGGTGCGCGATATGGCACAGTCGATGTGTGAAACCACACATCTCACTTTGGGATTTAACGTATCAATTGTGCTAATTGGGAGAGAACCATGTCTGAAGAGTGCAAATTGGGGATGACGCGTCGTGACTTGCTGGGCACCGGGATCAAGGTGGCGGCGGTTGGCGGTCTGGCCGGGATGACCGGTCGGGCGGCGGTGGTGGGTGGCGGCGCCCTGGCCGGCGCGGCGGCACTCTCTCAGTCCGCCGAGGCCGCCGGCGGCGCCGATGTGCCTCCGGGGCAGTTGGACGAGTACTACGGTTTCTGGAGCGGCGGTCAGTCGGGCGAGGTGCGCGTGCTGGGTCTGCCCTCCATGCGCGAACTGACGCGCATCCCGGTCTTCAACCGTGAAAGCGCCACCGGCTGGGGCCTGACCAACGAAAGCAAGAAAATCCTCTCCGAGGGCCTGACCCCGGAAACCAAGGCATTCCTGAAGAAACAGGGCATGGTCACTTATGATCATGGCGACTCCCACCATCCGCGCATGTCCTATACCGACGGCGCCTACGACGGACGCTACCTGTACATCAACGACAAGTCCAACACCCGCATCGCCCGCATCCGCATCGACATCATGAAGACCGACAAGGTGCTGGAGATCCCCAACGCCCACGCCATCCACGGCCTGCGGCTGCAACGCTATCCCAAGACCGGTTATGTCTTCTGCAACAGCGAAATGCGCATTCCGCTCCCCAACGACGGCCGGGACATGAAGGACCCCAAGAAATACGTCGGCATCTTCTCCGCCGTGGACGGCGAAACCATGAAGATGGCCTGGCAGGTCAAGATCAGCGGCAACCTGGACAACTGTGACGCGGACTATCAGGGCAAGTACGCCATCTCCACCTGCTACAACTCGGAAGAGGGGGTCACCACCGCCGAAATGACCGCCGCTCCGGCGGACCATGTGGTGATCTTCAACATCAAGGCCATCGAGGAAGCGGTCAAGGCCGGCAAGGTGGAAACCATCGCCGGCGTTCCTGTGGTGGATGGCCGCAAGGAGGCCAAATCCCAGTTCACCCGCTACATCCCCATTGCCAGCAACCCCCACGACGCCAATGCCGCCCCGGACGGCAAGCACGTGATCGTCAGCGGCAAGCTCTCCCCGACGGTCTACGTCATCGCCTGGGAGAAGGTGGACGAACTGTTCGCCGGCAAGATCGCCGAAAAGGAGGTGATCATCGCCAATCCGGAAATCGGCCTCGGACCCTTGCACACCACCTTCGACGGCCGTGGCAATGCCTATACCTCCGTCTTCCTGGACAGCCAGATCGTCAAGTGGAACATCGAGGACGCCATCAAGCAGGCCAAGGGCGAAAAGGTCAACCCCATTCGCCAGAAACTGGATGTCCATTACCAGGTCGGCCACACCAATGCCTCCATGGCCGAAACCAAGGAAGCGGACGGCAAGTGGCTGGTGGCCCTGTGCAAGTTCTCCAAGGACCGCTTCCTCAATGTGGGTCCCTTGAAGCCGGAAAACGATCAGTTGATCGACATCTCCGGCGACGAGATGAAACTGGTCCATGACGGTCCCACCTTCCCGGAACCCCACGACGCCATCATCGTCCACAAGTCCAAGGTCAACCCCATCGAGATCTACAAGCCGAACGATCCCATGTTCGCCGATCTGCACGCCCTGGCCAAGAAAGATGGCATCACCCTGGGCAAGGACAGCAAGGTGATCCGCGACGAGAAAACCAAACAGGTGCGGGTCTATCTGGTCACCCATGCCCCCACCTTCAGCCTGACCGAATTCTCCGTCAAGCAGGGTGACGAGGTCACCATCATCGTCACCAACGCGGACGAGGTGGTGGACCTCACCCATGGCCTCACCGTGGTGGGTCACAACGTCTGCTTCGAGGTCGGTCCCCAGGCGAGCGCCTCCGCCACCTTCAAGGCGGATCGTCCTGGTGTCTGGTACTACTATTGCCAGTGGTTCTGCCATGCCCTGCACATGGAGATGCAGGGTCGCATGTTCGTCGAAGCGTAACCCCTTGTTGTTGCGTTTGCCTTTTCCAACGGCCAGGGCGATCCTGGCCGTTGGTTTTCTCGCACCCGCGTCGGGGCTGGCCGAGACCCTGGTTTCGCCCGGAACGGAGAACCTGCGTCAGGCCATCGCCGCCGCCCGGATCGGCGATACCCTGCGGCTGGCGAACGGTCGTCATGGCCCGGCGGTGGTGGACAAAACCCTCACCCTGGTCGCCGACCCCGACGCCGTGGTGGATGCCGGCGGCAAGGGAAGCGCCCTGACCATCACCGCGCCCGATGTGGTGGTGCGCGGTCTGACCTTGACCGGTTCCGGGATCGAGGAGACCGAACTGGACAGCGGCATCCTGCTGCACAAACCCGCTGCCAGGGCCACCATCGCGGAAAATCGCCTCCAAGGCAATCTTTACGGCATCGCCGTGCAGGGACCGCCGGAGGTGGTGGTGCGCCGCAACAACATCGTCAGCCGCAATGACCTGCCTCTCAATCAGCGGGGCAATGGCATCAACATCTGGGACACCACCCGCTCCCTCTTCGAGGAGAATGTTGTTCGGGGCGGACGCGACGGCCTCTACATCCACACCGCGCACGGCAATACCATTCGCGGCAACCGATTCTTCGACCTGCGCTTTGCCGTGCATTACATGTATGCCAACGACAGCGAGGTGACCGGCAATCTCTCGTCGGGCAACGAGGTGGGATTTGCCCTGATGTACTCCAATCGCCTCAAGGTGTTGCGCAATGTCTCCCTGGGGGATCGGGATCACGGCCTGATGTTTCACTCCTCGCACTACTCCGAATTGGGCTGGAACCTGGTGCGCGGCACCAAGGGCAAGTGTACTTTCATTTATACCTCCACCCGTACTTCCATTCATCACAATCGATTCGAGGGATGCGACATCGGCATCCATTTCACCGGCGGGGCGGAGAAGAATCAAGTTCACGATAATGCCTTTATCGGCAATCAGACCCAGGTCAAATATTCGGGGATGGTCCATTACGAGTGGTCCAAGGAGAAACGGGGCAACTTCTGGAGCGACAATCCGGCCATCGATCTCGACGGCGACGGAATCGCGGACGTGGCCTATCGTCCCAATACATTGATGGACCGGGTGGTGTGGAGTTATCCTCTTGCCAAGTTGTTGCTGTCCAGCCCGGTGATGGAGACCCTGCGTGTGGCGCAGGGCCGTTTTCCGGCACTCGCCCCCGGGGGCGTGGTGGACAGTTGGCCCCTGATGACCCCGCCGCCCCTGCCGGATGGGCTGCCGATGGAGCAGACAGAGCACAAGGAATGAGCACCGCCGTCATTGCCGTCGAGACACTGGTCAAACAATTCCCCCGCCATCGCGCCCTGGACGGGATCTCCTTCGCCATCCCGCCGGGGGTGTGCGTGGCCTTGCTGGGTCACAACGGCGCGGGCAAGAGCACCTTGATGAAACTGCTGCTGGGCTTGACCCTGCCCACCTCCGGCACGGTGCGGGTGCTGGGGGAGGATCCGGCGCAAGCGGCATTGACCTTTCGCCGGCAGTTGGGTTTTTTGCCGGAGAACGTCATTTTTCACGACATGTTGACCGGCACGGACACGCTGGCCTTCTATGCCCGCCTGAAGGGGGAGGGGAACGAACGGTGCGCCGGCCTTTTGGAACGGGTGGGTCTGGCCCATGCCGCCGAACGGCGGGTGAAGACCTACTCCAAGGGGATGCGGCAGCGTTTGGGGCTGGCGCAGGCGTTGCTGGGCCGTCCCCGCCTGCTGCTGCTCGATGAGCCGACCACCGGTCTGGATCCCATGTTGCGTCAGGAGTTTTACCGCATCATTCAGGAGTTGCGCGGGGAGGGGGTGACGGTTCTGCTTTCGTCGCACCTTTTGACCGAACTGGAGGCGCGTACCGATCTGGCCATCATTCTGCGTCAGGGGAGTTTGCGGGCTTACGGTTCGCTGGAGGATCTGCGCGCCCGTGCCGCGCTCCCGGCCCGTCTGCGGGTGGTGACGCGGGATGGGGAGCGGCTGGCGCAACTCCTGGAGGGGGTGCGGGTCGCCGTGCTTGAACCCGGCATGCTGGAACTGGAGTGCCCGGTGGGTGAAAAGATGCATCTTTTGCGCCGGGTGACCCAACTCGGCGCGGACCTCGTGGGGGATGTGGAGATCCAACTGCCGAGTCTGGATGATGTTTATCTCCATTTTGGGCATTGAGCGTTGGTCGAAGGGGAAGATTGATGAGTCCGGTATGGGTGATCGCTGGCAAGGAGATGCGTGACGCCACGCGCAACCGATGGGTGGTGAGCGCCACGCTGCTCCTGGCGGGGTTGGGGTTCGCGCTCGCCTTTCTGGGCAGCGCCCCCACCGGGACCCTGGGGGCCAAACCCCTGGCGGTGACCGTGGTGAGCCTCTCCAGCCTGACCATCTTTCTGGTGCCGCTCATTGCATTGATGCTGGCCTACGACGCCCTGGTGGGGGAGGCGGAGCGGGGAACGTTGTTGTTGCTGCTCGCCTATCCGGTGAGCAAGGGGCAGGTGTTGTTGGGAAAATTCATCGGCCATGTCGGGGTGTTGTCGCTGGCCACCATCGTGGGCTACGGTTCCGCCGGGCTGGCGGTGGGGCTTGGCAGCGGGGGCGCCGACCCGAAAAGCTGGCAGGCGTTCGGATCGCTGCTGGGGAGTTCCGTGTTGCTGGGAGCGGTCTTCATCGCCCTGGCCTACCTGGTGAGCGCCCTGGCCCGGGAACGCGGCGCGGCGGCGGGGGTGGCCATCGGGGTATGGCTGTGGTTTGTGGTCTTGTACGACATGGGCCTGCTGGGGGTGTTGGTGGCCTCGCGGGGGCAGATTCACGAAAAGATTTTTCCCTGGTTATTGCTGGCGGATCCCGCCGATGTGTTCCGTCTGTACAACCTGACCGCGTTCGACAACGTGCGCGCCTTTTCCGGCATGGCGGGATTGAGCGGGCAGGTGGATTTCTCGCCGCGTTTTCTTTTGGTGGTTCTGTTGGTTTGGGTATGTGTCCCTCTGATGGGGGCGATGATCGTGTTTCGCAAGCGGGAATGGTGATGAAAGGTTTTCTTTGGATATTGGCATTGCTGGCCCTGACCGCCTGCGGCAAGGTCGAGGAGAAGATCCCCGCTCCCCTGGAGCCGACGGCTGCCGCCAAGGGGTTCTATTGCGGCATGGCCCTGACGGAACATTCCGGTCCCAAGGGGCAACTGCACGTGGCTGGCGAGAAGGAGGTGTTGTGGTTCTCCTCGGTGCGGGACGCCTTTGCCTACCTGAAGAACGAAGGGGCCACCCGGCGCATCGTGGCCTTTTATGTCAACGACATGGGACGGGCGAATTGGGACCATCCCCAACCTGGGACCTGGATTCCGGGTCGTGAGGCGCGCTATCTGGTGGCGTCGGACAAGAATGGCGGCATGGGAGTCCCGGAGATCATTCCCTTCGCCGATCCCGCCACCGCGCAAGAGTGGCAGAGCAAACACGGTGGCCGGGTGGTCTCCCACGACGAAGTCATGCGGGAGAATCATTGATGGCTTGAATGGTCATTTCGACCGGATATTCATCCTGTCCGCAAAGACCTCTTCCAGTGACCGGGCATCCAGTACACGAAGGCTCCACTCCTCCAAGGCCTGGGAGGTGGCATTGGCGATCTTTGCGCTGGCCCAGTCAGGGACGGAACCAAAACGGCGTTGCAGTTGGCGCGTCAGCATGGCAGCTTCACCTTCCTGTCGTCCATCCTGCCGCCCTCTCTGTTCACCGATCTGGATCCCCTCTTTCCTCCCCTCCAGTTTACCAGCACCCCATGTGGACTCAACCATGCTGGCCTGGAAATGCAGATCCTCCTGGTAGCGTTCGTAGGCACGGCGTTCTTCTTCCGGGAGTTGCAGGATATCCAATACCGCCTTGGCCTTCTGCAGGCCACGCGCTGTGAATTCCTCGCGAATATCGCCGGTCTTCAGGAAATAAATCCATTCGTCCAAGGAGGTGCGGGCGACTTCATCGAAGCGGTTGACTCGGATCAGATAGAATTCCGGAAAAATCGCTTGGATGGATTGTCGGTGAAACAGTTCCTTCTGTCCTTCATTGAGCTGCAATTCATCGTTGGTATGCAGTCCTCTGAATGAGGTCGTACCATGGTAAATATAGTCTATCCCTTGGCCAAGATCAAAATATAGGATACTGATGGCAATCACCTTCGGAACCTTGGAATAGGCGTCGCCTGCAGCCAAATGCTCCGTGACGGTCTTGGCTGTCGCATAAACAAGGCGTTGCAGATAATCATGTTCACGTTCAAATTGCAACTCGATCAAGATCAGTTCGTCTTGACTGTTCTTGACTTTCATATCAACCCGGTTGTACTTGTCCAGGAGGTTTTCTTTGTTGCTCTCGCTTTCCAGGATTTCGATAATTCTCACGTCGGTCATGAGCAATTCGCTCAAAAGCCCTTCCAGCACTTCAAAGTTGGCCTTGCTGCGCAGAAGCCGCTTCAAGGCCCAGTCAAAGCTGATCAGCCGGCGTTGTTTCATATGCTCATCCTCTCATCCTCGAAGAAAGTCTGCTGCCTCCGATTGCCCCGCTGAGTGATGTGATGTGGTCATCCAGGCGCAACGACGCGGGCGATTCGTGCCAGACACATCCTACCAGCCAGGACGACGTGAAGAAATGGATTTTCTTTCTAGGGGATCCTTGGATTCCCCAAGAACTGGATCTCCTATACCCCGATTTCGGAATTTCCGTCCCGAAATGCGTATGGCGTCCCCGGATTTCCGTATGCCGTCCCGAAATGCGTATGGCGTCCCCGGATTTCCGTATGCGGTTCGATTCCAAGTCAAATCAACCCACCTGACCACCCGCACAGGGAGGGGCCATCTCCCCTCCTGGTTCCGATTCACTATCAAAAGGAGTGCTACTTTTTCACGGCGAAAGCGATTTCGTTATCAAGAGGGGTGTCACTTTTGAGGCTCAAAACGGGGATTTTTTATCAAGAGAGGCGCTACTTTTTGCCCGGAAACGCGATTTTACTATCAAGAGAGTCGCCGATTATTATCAAGACAGGTGGCGTTTTACAGTAGGTTGCCATGCCGACGTGGATACCAGACCAGGGGCAGGGGCAGGGGCAGGGGCAGGGGAGTCAAGGCGGCTAAAATTTTGTGTGCTTTTTTTGTGCTTTTTGCCGTTTTCTTCCTTAACCAACCCAGTCTAACTATTTGATTTTATTGGTGGGTCGTACAGGATTCGAACCTGTGGCCCGCTGATTAAGAGTCAGCTGCTCTACCAACTGAGCTAACGACCCGACAAGGCAGATCAATCAAACCACGCAATAATATCAGGTCCTAAACTGGCAGTCAAGGAGAGATCGTATCCGAAGCAAACAAATTGTCCGGGCCGGATTCCCGACCGCATCGATGCTCAAACCGATCGACCATGCTGACGTGAGTAAATATTGATGTGCGCCAATAGCCCCATCGCAATCATGACCGTCACCATGGAACTCCCGCCGTAACTGATCAACGGCAACGGTATCCCCACCACGGGCAACAGACCCAATACCATCCCAATGTTGACCAGAACCTGTATCGAAAACAACATCGTCACCCCCACAACGGCCAGCAGGCCAAACCGGTCGTTCGCCATCTCGGTGATCATCATGGCCCGCACGATGATCAAGGCATACAACGTCAGCAAGGTTACCCCCCCAATAAATCCCCACTCCTCGGCCAATACCGAAAAGATGAAATCCGTGTGACGCTCCGGCAGAAAGTTCAATTGACTCTGACTCCCGGCCATAAATCCCTTGCCGGTCCACCCCCCGGAACCTACCGCGATCTTCGACTGGATGATGTGATACCCGGCCCCCAACGGATCCTGATCCGGCGCGAACAAGGTGATGATCCGCTTTTTCTGATAGCCATGCATGCTGTTCCAGATCACCGGCAAGGAGGCCCCCACGATCCCCATCAGCACCAACAGGATCCTCCACGACAATCCCGCCACCACGATCATCGATATGCCCACCCCACCGATCAGCACCGCCGTGCCCAGATCCGGTTGCTTCACGATCAATCCGATCGGCGTCAGGGTCATCACGAACGGCAACAGAAAATCCCGCCATGTCAGTACATGCCCCACGGCACGATCATGAAAATACCTGGCCAACGCCAGAATCAAGGCCACCTTCATCAATTCCGAGGTCTGCAACCGCAAAAATCCCAACTCCAACCAGCGCCGCGCCCCCATCCCGACACTTCCCATGATCATGGTGGCAATCAATAATAATAAACTAAAAATATATAATAAATATGCAAAACGCCGATAAAATTTTTCATCGGCCACCAGGGCGACCGTGCCCAGAATCCCTATCCCGAAAATAAATTGCGCAACCTGCCGCCAAAACAACCACATGTTGTCCCGCCCCCCCACGGCGGAATACAGGATGACAAACCCCACCATCGAGGTCACGGACAACAGGACCATCAGACTCCAGGGAAAACGCCGCATGCGTTCCGACCAGCTCAAGGCCGTTCTGCCCAACGCCAACAGGTTCTGCCCGGTCTCGATCATTCCGGCACTCCGTACTTGGCGAAATAGCGATCCAGCACCCGCTTGGCCACCGGAGCCGCTGCAGAACCGCCATGCCCGCCATGCTCCACCACCACGGCCATGGCGATCTTGGGCCGGTCCGCAGGGGCATAACAGACGAACAACGCATGATCCTGCAATTTGTCTCCGGTCTGCTTGATGAGTTGCCCGCTCTTCTCCCGCTTGTGCTTCACCACCTGCGAGGTCCCGGTCTTGCCGGCGGCACGAATGCCCCCCTCCGGGCGCGCCTTGGCCCCGGTTCCGGTTCGATCATGCACCACGGCCTCCAAACCCTGGCGCAGAATCTCCATGTGGGTGGACGACACGGCGAGCCGTGACAGGACCTCCGGCTGTTGTCCGGGTTGCAGGCGCAGCAGGGAGGGACGATAGACGATTCCGCCGTTGGCCACCGACGCCACCATGTTGGCCAATTGCAGCGGCGTGGTCAGCACATACCCCTGTCCGATCCCCGTGATCAGGGTTTCGCCCGGATACCAGGCGGCCTTGAACCGTTTCCGTTTCCAGGCCCGCGACGGAATCAGGCCGGGTCGTTCTCCGTCCAGTTCCACGCGGGTCAGATCTCCCAGGCCCATCTTGCGCGCCTGCCGTTCGATGGCATCGACCCCCAAGCGCTCCGCCAGCTTGTAGAAATAGACGTCGCACGACTGCGTGATGGCCTGTGCCAACCCGACGCTCCCGTGACCGCCACGACGCCAGCAGTAGAATTTCTGCTCCTCCTTGACCAGCACCCCGCTGCAGAAAACATGTTCCCGCGGGTCAATCTTGCCCATGCTCAGCCCCGCCAGCGCCACCACGAGTTTGAAGGTGGAACCCGGTGGATACTGCCCCTGAATCGCCTTGTTGATCATCGGGCGGCTGGGATCGTTGATCAGGGCGCGCCATTGGGCATGATTGAACCCGCGTATGAACTGGTTGGGATCGTAAGTGGGGTAGCTCACCATGGCCAGCACCTCGCCATTGTTGGGATCCATCGCCACCACGGAACCGGCGGCATTGCCGAGCGCGGCTTGCGCCTCCAACTGGAGATCCACATCCAGCGCCAACCGCATATCGGCGCCCTGTTGCGGCGAGGTGCGGTGCAACTCCCGAACGTGCCGGCCCACCGCGTTGACCTCCATTTCCACGACCCCCTCGCGGCCACGCAGTTGCTCCTCGAAATGCTGTTCTACGCCGCTTTTGCCCACCAGCTCCCCTGGACGAAACGTCACATTGGCGAAGCGTTGGCGATCCCGGTCACTCGGTTCGCCCAAATATCCCAATATGTGACATGCCAAGGAATTCAAAGGATAATACCGGATCGACTGATTTTGCAGATCCACGCCGGGGAATTCGTGGATGCGCACCGAGATGTTGCTGACTTCCTCCCATGTCAGGTGGGACTTCAATCGCAGCGGCAGGAAGGATCTTTGCCGGCTGGCCTGTTGCAGGAGGAACTTCACCTCTTCGTCGGAAAACTCGATGAAGCGGCGCAACCGCCGCAAGAGAAAACGCAAGGTCCCGCCCGCCAGTTCCGGAATTACCACGATTTCGAAATCGGGATTGTTTTCCACCAGAATGCGGTGATCCCGGTCGAAGATGCGTCCACGGGGCGCGGCCATGGGTTTCAGGCTGATGCGGTTGTCCTCGGCCAGGGTTCGGTATTCGCCGCCGCGCAACACCTGCAGATGAAACAGGCGTCCCCCCAGGGTCGCCAGGGCCGCACCGAGAAAACCTCCCACCAGCAGAATCCGGCGGCGCGCATCTCCGCGAAACTGTTCACGGTCATCATCGAGCATGGGGTTCCTCCAGCCAGGTCCGGTGGACCATGACCAACAGATGAATGACCAGGGGGGCGATCAACATGGTGGCCACGGGGCGACCGGCCAACAGCAGCCATCGCATTGCTCCTCCCATCCACGGCAGAGTCACCAGCACCTGAATCCCCTCGACGAAGCAGGTCAGGAAGAGCAGCACGAACAGCACGTAATAGAAATCCATTGATCGCAGCACGCGGGCATACAGCCCGACGACCAGCACCAAAACGATATGAGAGACAGCATGAACCCCCAGGCGCGTCCCGGAGAGAAAATCCACCAGAACTCCGGCCAGAAAGGCCAGTTTCGCGCCGCACAGGTCGCCCCGGTACAGTCGCCAGTAGAACAGGGTGATCAATACCAGATCCGGTCGGAACACCGCCCATGCGGGAACGGGAATGGCCAATTCCTGGATTATCGCCGCCATACACACGGTCACGGCCGGCAACCACGGAATCAGCCAGGAGACGATCATGGCATGGGGAGACGTCTCATTTCGCCGTCTGCCCCGAGGAGAGTGCCTGCGGCAGCAGCAGATGCGCCTCCTCGATCCGGTCGAAATCCACCATGGGCTGGGCCACGGCCCGCTTGAACAGGCCGTCCTCGCCCGCTTCCAGGGAGACCACCCGTCCCACCAGCAACCCCTTGGGGAAGATGCCGCCGGTTCCGGAGGTGATCACCGCATCGCCGAGTTCGATATCCGCGTCCTTGGGCAGGTATTCCAGGTTGAGCAGGGGGGAGTTCTGACCTGCGGAGATGGCCCTCACACGGGAGCGTTGAACCAGCACCGGGATGCGGGAGTTGAGGTCCAGCATGGACAACACCAGCGCGGCCGAGCCGGAGGCCCGCACCACCCGTCCCACCAAACCGCTGGGCACGGTCACCGGGGCATTGACGATCACCCCGTCCTGGCGGCCGGCGTTGACGATGAACGAGCGGGCGAACGCCGACGAGGAATCGCCGACCACCCGTACCGCCAGGGCGCGGTAGCCGGGTTCCGGTTGCATTTTCAGCAGGGACTTGAGGCGTTGATTTTCCCGGTCCAGTTCCTCCATGCGGGTGCCCAGGGGACGCAGTTGATCGAGTTCCGCCTTGTACATGCGGTTTTCCCGATCCAGGCGCATCAGTTCCTGAAAGCGCAGTTGCAGCCGATCGACCACCGCGACGGGCCGCAGGATCAGGGATTGTGCCTCGGCGGTGACTTGCAGGAGGCCCTCCTGCACCAGATTGCGGTCCTGGTTGAAGTGGCCACCCGCCGTCACCAGCAGAAACAAGGCGGCCATCAGGGTCAGAAAGACCGAGATGGCGTTTCGATATTCGCGCCACAAGACCAGAATAGCGGTCATGCCATGAACCGTTCAAAATTGGGCTACCGATCCGTCAGGATATCGGACATGCTGTCCAGTTCCTCCAAGGCCCTGCCGGATCCCATCACCACGCACGAGAGTGGATCGTCGGCGATGAAGACCGGCAAGCCGGTCTCTTCCGAGAGGAGACGATCCAATCCCCGAAGCAGTGCCCCGCCGCCGGTCAGGACGATCCCGCGGTCCACGATATCGCCCGCCAGTTCCGGCGGGGTGCGTTCCAGGGCCACCCGCACCCCTTCGACGATGGCGTTGATGGGTTCGGAGAGGGCTTCCAGGATTTCGGGATCGGAAATGACCTGGTGCTTGGGCACACCATGAATCAAATCCCTCCCTTTTACCTCAACCTCCAGCCGGTTTTCCAGGGGAAAAGCGGAGCCGACCTGTATTTTGATAATTTCGGCCGTTCCTTCGCCGATCAGGAGGGAGTATTTGCGCCGCACATGGGCGATGATGGCCTCGTCCATCTTGTCGCCGCCCACGCGGATGGAGCGGGAGTAGACGATCCCGCCCAGGGAGATGATCGCCACTTCCGTGGTGCCGCCGCCCACGTCGATGACCATCGAGCCGTGGGCCTCGGTCACCGGCAGTCCGGCGCCGATGGCGGCCGCCATGGGTTCGTTGATCAGGTAGACTTCCCGTGCGCCGGCGCTTTCCGCCGATTCGCGGATGGCGCGCCGTTCCACCGGGGTGGCCCCCACCGGCACGCAGACGATGATGCGCGGCGAGTAGAACAATCGCCGTTTGTTGACCTTGCGGATGAAATGCTTCAACATCGCCTCGGTCACCGTGAAGTCGGCGATCACGCCGTCGCGCATCGGGCGGGTCGCCACGATGCTGTCTGGAGTGCGTCCCAGCATGCGTTTGGCCTCGTTGCCCACCGCGAGCACCTTGCGCACGCCGCGGGCGCTTTCGTGGATCGCCACGACCGAGGGTTCGGACAGCACCACGCCCCGGCCACGCATGTAGACCAGCGTGTTGGCCGTGCCCAGGTCGATGGCCATGTCGGTGGAAAAGAGTCCTCTCAACTTTTTAAACATAACGATCTACCCATCCATTTTTTCACATAATTGCGAAAAACAAGGCTCACTCGCCACCAGGATCCATTGACCAACCACCCGCACCCACAGGCAGATGCTGAAAACATGACACCGAAATTCTGCAAGGAGGACATCCTCGACCTTTCGGCGCTGGATCGCGAAATTCGCGCCATTCACGACGGCTCGGCTCCGCTGACCGACGACCAGCGCGCCCGCCTGCTGCCGGTGTTGCGCGACGCCATGCAGACCGGTCGCAAGCGGCTGCACGGCTTTCACCTCGCCGGGGCCAGCGGACAGTTCATCGTCCAGGGACACACCCATCTGACCGATGCCATCCTGCAACGCATCCATGCCCTCATCGTCACAAACCTGACGCCCTCCGAGAGCTTTTGCCTGGCGGCCACCGGTGGTTACGGCCGCAGGGATCTCGCTCCTTATTCGGACATCGACCTGCTCTTCATCCTGCCCGATGGCGCCACCCATTTGCTGCCCTTGGTGGAACGCATGCTCTACGTGCTGTGGGATATCGGGCTGGATGTGGGACACGCGGTGCGTACGGTGGATGACTGTCTGCAACAGGCGCGCCAAGAATTGCACATCCTGACCTCCATGTTGGAATCCCGCTTCCTGGCCGGCAATCACGATCTTTTCAAGACCTACAAGGAGACTCTCGACGGCAATCCGCTCCTCAAGGATCCCTTGGGATTCCTGCGCGCCAAATTGCTGGAGCAAAACAAGCGTCACGAACGGTTCGGCGCCTCTCTCTATTACCTGGAACCGAACATCAAGGAAAATCCGGGCGGCTTGCGGGATCTGCAGACCTTTGGCTGGATCTCCAAATACCGCTACCGGGTGGAACGGATTTCGGATCTGATCCCCTCCGGGATCATCACCGAAGAGGAGTTCACCAACTTCAAGACCTGTCGCGCCTTTCTGCGCCGGGTGCGCAACGCCTTGCACTACCGCGCGGGCCGCAAGGACGACCGCCTGACCTTCGGCCATCAGGTGGCCATCGCCGAGGAGTTCGGTTACCAGGATCGCCCCGGTTTGTTGGCGGTGGAGGTCTTCATGCGCCGTTACTACCGGGTCGCCCGCCGGGTGGGGCATCTCTCCTGGGTCTTTTTGCGCAAGTATCAAGACGAGCACAAGGAACTGCCGGTCGCCGTTCACCCCCTGGAGGACGTTTTCCAGCAGATCGGCAACAAGATCGCGGTGGTGGATCCGGATGATCTGCTGCGCAAGCCGATCCGGATCATGCGGCTTTTCGAGGTGGCGCAGCGCAACCTGCTGTCGATCCACCCGGACACCATGCGTCTGCTCAACAGCAACCTGCATTTGATCGATGCGGATTTTCGCGCCGATCCCCATGTCAACCAGATTTTTCTGCACATGCTCAACGGCAAGCGGGCCGTGGCCTGGGTCCTGCGCCGCATGAACGACGCCGGGGTTCTGGGTCGCTTCATCCCGGAGTTCGGTCGTATCATCGGCCAGACACAACACGACATGTATCATGTCTTCACGGTGGACGAGCACACCATCCTGGCCGTGGAGGCCCTGCGCCACATCAGCGCGGGCAAATTTTCCCAGGAGTTGCCCATTTCCACGCAATTGATGCAAAAACTCAACAATCCCGCCGTGTTGTACCTGGCGGTCCTCTTCCACGACATCGCCAAGGGGTTGGGGGGCGACCACCACATCAAGGGCGCGGCCATCGCCGGGAAGGTCTGCGAACGGATGCACCTTCCCAAGCACGACGTGGAGATGATCGCCTGGCTGGTGGAAAACCATCTGCTCTTTTCACGCACCGCCATTCACCGCGACATCAACGACCCGGAGACCGTGGCCTCGTTCACCCGGCAGATCGGCACGGTCAAGCGGTTGAACCTGCTGGTGCTGCTCACCGTGGCCGACATTCGCGCCGTGGGGCCGGGGGTCTGGAACCGGTGGAAGGGCAATCTGTTGCGTCAACTCTACGACCGCAGCCTGGACACCCTGAGCAAGGGCATCGTCTTTTCCGCCGAGGAGATCGCCCATCGCGCCACGGCACAAAAGGAGGCCCTGTTCCTCAAACTCGCCCAGAGCCACGCCCCGGAACGGATCCGTCGGCATCTGGACCGTTTCTATCCCGATTATTTCATCCACTACGACGAGGAGATCGTCCTGGAGCACGTCCACATCCTCATCGAACGGGCGCAGGAGTCCCTGATCATCGACTTCAAGCAGGTTCCCAAGATCAACGCCACCCGCATGCTGGTCTACACCCCGGATCACCCCGGCCTGATGGCGCGCATTTCCGGCAGCCTGGCCGCATCGGGGGCCAACATCCTTGCCGCCGACATCACCACCACCAAGGACGGCATGGCCCTCGACAGCTTCATCGTCCAGACCCAGAACGGCGAACCCATCGAACGACCCGACCGTCTGGAACGGATTCGTTCCACCCTGACCCAGGTGTTGGACGGGACCTTGCGTCCCTCCATTCTGCTGGCCAATTTCAAGCCGGATGCCTGGAAGAAGCGACCCTTCGAGATCTCCTTTTCCCTGGAGGTGGACGAGAGCCTGGATACCTTCACCGTCATCGAGATCACTTCGCTGGACCGTCCCGGCCTTTTGTACACGATCACCCGCGTGTTGCAGACCCACGGGGTGCAGATTCGCGCCGCCAAGATCGCCACCTACGGGGAGCGGGTCGTGGATGTCTTTTATCTGCGGGACATGTACGGCCTGAAACTGGATCCGCGCAAACTGGACATGGTCGCCAAAAATTTGCGGCAGGCGGTGGACAAACTGGAATAGGGGCGGCGAGTGCGGTATAAATGGCGGTGCCGTTCGTTTGCAAGACCCACTTTTTTCGCACTCAAGAGAAGGAAACCTCACCGTGTCCGATGTTTGGCATCCCCTTTCATGGAAGAATTTCCCCGCGCTCCAGCAACCCGACTGGCCCGATCCCCAAGCCCTGGACGAGACCCGGCGCAATCTGTCCGGCTATCCGCCGCTGGTCTTCGCCGGCGAGGTCCGCGCCCTGAAGGCCCACCTGGCCAGGGTGGCCAAGGGCGAGGCCTTTTTGCTGCAGGGCGGCGACTGCGCCGAATCCTTCAACGACTTCCGGGCCAACGCCATCCGCGACAAACTCAAGGTCTTGTTGCAAATGGCCGTCATTCTCACCCACGGAATTTCCAAGCCGGTCATCAAGGTGGGTCGCATCGCCGGTCAATTCGCCAAGCCCCGTTCCAGTCCGATGGAGACCCGCGACGGCGTCTCCCTGCCCAGCTTTCGCGGCGAGTCGGTCAACGATCCCGATTTCACCCAAGAGGCCCGGCAACCCGATCCCGGACGCCTGGAGCGGGCCTATTTCCAGTCCGCCAGCACCCTCAACCTGTTGCGCGCCTTCACCCATGGCGGCTATGCGGACTTGACCCGCCTGCACACCTGGAATCAGGATTTCGTGGCCAACAGCCCCCAGGGGCAGCGTTACGCCCTGTTGGCCGATCAACTCACCAGCGCCCTGAAGTTCATGGAGGCCATTGGCGTCAATTCGAAAAACACGCCGCAATTGCACGACATCGAGTATTTCACCAGTCACGAGGCCCTGATTCTGGAATACGAAAGCGCCCTCACACGCCAGGACTCCATCACCGGGGGTTGGTACGACTGTTCGGCGCACATGATCTGGATCGGGGAGCGCACCCGGCAAACGGACGGGGCGCATGTGGAATTCCTGCGTGGGGTCGAGAATCCGCTGGGGGTGAAGATCGGTCACACCGTCACCCCGGACGAGATTTTGCGGCTGTGCGACCTGCTCAATCCAAAGAACGAGCCGGGCCGTCTGACCTTGATCGGCCGTTTTGGTCACAATCAGATTGGCCGGGTGCTGCCGGATCTGTTGCGGGGGATGCACAAGGAGGGGCGCCAGGTGGTCTGGAGCTGTGACCCCATGCACGGCAACACGTACAGTGCCCCTTCCGGACTCAAGACCCGTCATCTGGACGAGATCATGACCGAATTGCGGCACTTTTTCGCCATCCTCCAGGCCGAGGGGGTCTGGCCCGGAGGGGTGCATTTCGAATTGACCGGGGACGATGTCACCGAATGCGTGGGGGGTTCCCACGACATTCGGGAGGAGCATCTGGCGGACCGTTACGAGACCACCTGCGATCCGCGCCTCAACGCGGCGCAGAGTCTGGATATCGCTTTTCTGGTTGCCGAAGCGATGCGGGCGTCTCAAACCCGGCAGGGGGGTGCCGGATGATCCAGGCGGAGGGGCGCAGGCATTTGCCACCCTTGGGAAAGAGCGGATCGTTGGCCGGGGTGGATTGGAACATCATTGCGCACCTCCTTCCTGGCTCACGAAGCGGCTCCAGGTGGTCCCTTCGGCCTTGACGCCGGAAAGGCCGCGTCCCAGGCCATACGACCAGCCGCGGATGGAGGATTCGGTGAGGGCGGAGGCGCCAATCGGCTGCCGGACATAGCCGCGCGCGATCAGGCCGTTGCCGTGGCGGTTCCTGTCGATATTGCGCATTTCAATGGTCGTCATGTCAGTATGCTCCTTATTTATTAGAATCCGGCCCACAGTTCCAGGGCCAGTAAAGTGGAAAGAATCAGGCTCGACGCGGAGAATCCCCAGAACACCATGACCGGGAGGTCCCATCCCTCCCGCTGTTCTCCGGCTGTGAGGGCCAGGAGATCCGACTCGGACAAATCGGCCAGCAGTTTTGCGTACAGCTCCTTATCACCCGTTGGTTCCAATGAATTCACTCCTTTGTTTCCTTGTCCGCGTCAAATGGGTTCAAAACCGACGCATGATGTTCAAGCAATTTGATTGCCAATATTGCAATAATCGACAAAATGTTATTTTTGCAATAAAAACAGAACATTGACATCTTTGCTGGCGAATGCGAAAATGGTGGAAAAATGACACGTCAAGGAAGCCAATACCTTGCGACCTCCTGGATACGGGCACATGGACATGGAAATACAACGCGGTCAGCGTCAAGAATTGATACACCTGGTGGATCCGCAACGCCCGTTCGTGGCCGGCCTGCGCCTGGGCATGCCGGCGGGCGTGACGGTGGATTGCGCCTGCTTCGGACTGGATGGGGCGGGCCGGGCGACGGACGACCGCTATGTCACCTTTTTCAATCAGCCTGCCACCCCGTGTGGCGGGGTCGCCCTGGCGGTCACGGCGGAAGGGGATGCGGGGTTCGAATTCCGCCTGAACGCCCTGCCTGCGGCAATCAGCCGGCTGGTCCTGGTGGCCACCCTCGATGGGGAAGGGGCGTTTTCCGTCATGGGGGAGGGGACAGCCCGGCTGTTGCAAGGGGGCAGGGAAACCGGGCGCTTCGTCATGCGAGGCGGGATGTTCGCCGACGAAAAGGGACTGATGCTGCTGGAGTTCTACCGCAAGGATGAGAGCTGGCGCGTTTGCGCGGTCGGCCAGGGGTTCGCCGGGGGCCTGGATGCGATTTGCAACCATTTCGGGGTGGCGGCGGGAGAGGGGAGCGGGAGCGTGACCTCACCGCTGCCGCCGCTGTCGTTGTTGCCCCTGGATGACGCCCCCATGCCAGAGGCAGATGCCGCGCGCCACGAGGCGCAGATCGCGGCCATCGAGCGGACATTGGGGGAGTTCAAGGTCAAGGGCGAGATCGTGGGGCACGATCCCGGCCCGGTGGTGACCACCTACGCCCTGGATCCGGCCCCTGGGGTGAAGCTGTCGCGGGTGGTCGGGCTGGAGCCGGATCTGGCCCTGGCCATGGCGAGTCCCGGCTTGCGCATCGATCCCATATTCGATCATGGGGTGATCGGCATCGAGATTCCCAACCCCAGGCGTGGCATGGTGCCATTGCGGCACATTCTGGAGGCGGTGCGGGAGCAGCGCAATCCGTTGCTGTTGCCCTTGGGGGTGGATGCGCGGGGGGGTCCGGTGGCCGCCGATTTGGAGCAGCTGCCCCATTTGCTGGTGGCCGGGACCACCCGTTCGGGCAAGTCGGTGGCGTTGCACGGGATCATGTGCGGAGTGATGTTGCGCAATCCGGTGGAGGCGGTGCGGCTGGTGTTGGTGGATCCCAAGCGCAGTGAGTTCTCCCTGTACGACAACGCCCCCCATCTGCTGGCTCCCGTGATCACCGAGGCGCGTCAGGCGGTTGCGGCCCTGCATTGGCTGACCGGGGAGATGGAGCGCCGTTATCAGCGCATGCGGGATATTGGGGTGCGCAATCTGGAGGGTTGGCGGGGGTTGCCCGCTGGCCATCCGCCGGTTCCGCCGTTGTTGGTCGTGGTGGTGGACGAGCTGGCGGACTTGATGTTGCAAAGCGGCAAGGGGATCGAGGAGCCTTTGGCCCGTCTGGCGCAGATGGGCAGGGCGGCTGGCCTGCACCTGATTCTGGCCACCCAGCGTCCCTCACGGGATGTGTTGACGGGATTGATAAAATCCAACATTCCGGCGCGGTTGGCCTTCAAGGTGACCTCGAAGACCGACGCCCGCATCATCCTGGACGAAGGTGGCGCCGAGAACCTGCTGGGCGCGGGCGACGGCCTCTTCATCGCCCCCGGCCAACCCTTGCGGCGGATTCAGGCCCCCATGGTGAGCGATGGCAACGTCATGGCCATCCTGCGCTACCTGCGCGCCACCGTCCCCTATGCCCCGGATGCGGGGTTGATGGCGGGGTTGGCCAATACCTTTTAATCTGCGCCAATTTCGATTTACAGTTGAGGGTTTAATATCTGCAGCATGTGGCCTTGAATGTGAAGATTTAAGATTGGACTTTGCGTGGCATTGGATTGGTCAACAATTTTTTGCAGGAATTGCATATGATCCAGGTGCGCGATTCCCTCGACAATGACGATTTGTGATGACGATGTTAGATTTTGTATTCTCTCGCTTAGATATGATTGTAGACATTTTTCCTTAAAGAGTCTCTGAAATGTTTCGTAGTCAACCTTTTCGCCCAGTATACAATGTTTACGGTGCGAGTTGGTTGGTAACGCTGCCGCATTTCCGGATGACAGATAGTCATCAAGCAGAACTTTATGTGCAAAACTTGGATTATTGCATAATTTGTTGATGGATTTCACGTACGCGGTAATGTTGATTGCTCTTTCTGGCAATTCTATCATCACTTTCCAATTTTCCGTGTAATGGGACAACAAACTACAGTCTAACAAATCCGTCTCTTCAAATAATTCTGATGATATATTAATGCTGACAAATTCAAGACTATTTTTTAGTCTAAGTTGTTCTGCATATTGCATGAGATGATGCAAAAAGACTCTGTCAGCAAATTTTGGACAAGACTGGGTAAATTGACGCATCATGCGAAAGAGGTCGCCTGCGGAGCATCCATATTGTGAGCGTGACGAACAAAAGTCATGGCATGTTGATGTGGTATGATTTATCCATGGGGTTATATGGTACTGCATATAAAACAGCTCAGCTCCAACAGTTTTTGGTGGTTGATTTGGTATGAGTTTGACAATCGGTTCCAATCGCCATGGAAATTTAGTATAAGGATGTACATGCATTTCAGGTAATGTTGAGCAGCAAATTGAGTCAATACATTGTTTGCAACAATCGGGTAATTTTTTTACCTTTGATTTTAATTCATTTTCTTCAAGCATAATAGTATCGGTATCGCTTAGCGATTGGCACTCCGAAATTGCCTCAACAATGTATTTTGTGTTTGTAACCTCCAATTCATCACCAGCTCGTCTCTCTACAGATCTTTTTATTTGAGTGAGGGTTTTTAAAAATGATTTCTGCAATGATTCCCAGATTGTATGCTCTCCTCGGACGCTGTTCAAGAAATCCAGCACGTTACGATCCTGGCTCGCGATTTGTGTTTCTATCGCCTCGGCGTTTCTAATGATTTTTAAAAAAGCAATAGGGTATAACAATTCGTTGCTGTATTCTTTGTTAGTAAAATGGGATGGGGCAAAAGAGAAAGCCCATCTACAGAAGCCAAATTGGTGGAAAAGATTCTTTAAAAAGAACAATCCAGAAGGCATGAGAATAATTTTTTGTTCAGAGTCGTGGCGTATAAGTGGCGTATATGCGAAATCCGTATTGATCAGTCGATAATTTGAGAAGCTCTTCAATGCGTCAACGATCGATTGCTGTGGGTAACCGAGCCGCTCAAATTGCTCTACTATTTTATAGACGGCCATCCCTTTCGGAGATGCATTCAAATATTGTAGAAGGCGAATTTTTATCAAATAATGCCACCACCCTTTATTTTCATTCCACCATTTTCGTCTTTCGATATGGGCAAATAATGCATAAGGAGAATTTTCAAACAGGGTTTCCCAGCAAAAGAAATCATTAACACCAAGAGCGTTTCTTGATAGACCTTGTAAAGCTTGTGCAATGTGATGAATACCAATCGTCAGTCTGTTTCGATTATTTAAAGTGGTTTGTTCAAATTCAAGGATGCTATATATAATATTTCTGATTGTTTGTGTGCGACTGATTGGGATGTCGGTAAAAAGACGCAGGAAGAGTTGTAATTGGGTTCTCAGGTTGCCTCCACAAAGATGGCGGAAAAAGGCGAGAGCTTGACTGTTCATTGCTGCAAGTATGCTGATAAAAAAGTCAACAGCATTTTTTTGCGATACTGTAATATTGTAAAATTTACCCCTGACAACGCCAACCATGTTGAACTCATAAGGCACTTCGTCATCTGACAGGGTCGGTATTGATTCGTTATAGGTATCGTCGATGCCTATTCTTATTATTTTTGGTTTTGAGTTGACCCTCATTCGATCAATAGCCTCTTCAATCATGTCAAATCTTTTCTTAAGAATTAATGCTAAAGGCGCTGGCGTCAGTATGAATTTTTTACTAGGTTCTCTTTCCAGAATTCCGGTAAGCGATAGCTGCTGAAATGATGTTTTTCTCATTGCAATAATTATTATTGTTGTTCCTTTCTTGATATGGTTGGAATGATGATTTTGTAAGCTTTTGAATTGTTCATGAAGGTACATGGCGTCTTTGACAATATCGAGAACTTCCTTTGGATCATGGATATTGTCAAGATTGTCAACTGTATGCATGATAATGTTATTATTGCAGCAACTCACAATACTGCGCATCCGCGCAGAGATGTCCGCATTGGCGTCAACTGGCAATTGGAGGCTGTTTTCAATTGCTTCCAACATTTGTTTGATCGGTGATTGTGCTGTCGCCACGCCGACATTGAAGCTAGATGATGATGATTTTAAATATAAATCATTTATCTTTGGGTTGTTGTTTATCAATTCTTGGAAATATCGCAACATACTGCTCTTGCCAACCCCTGGGCAACCCAAGATAAAATATAATTGGGGAGCGACATATTCATGCTTCATCGATTGACGTATGTCTCGTTCAAGATCGATTGCACCATGATGCATAAGTTCCGCATTCATCTCCTTGACCAAATACTGATCAAAACAATCATCCGAATCATTATTATTATATTTTTCATTTTTGAAAATCTTTAATGCTTCTTTTCTTGCTTGGCTTGAGATTTGGTCGTGCGGGATAAAAATGTCGCGAAAGATATCAATGTTGGCGGAATGTTGCGGGGAAAGATCCAACAAGCCATGAAAAGGCCTGATCAGTTCTCTAATGGCATATAATGCAATCGACTCAAGATTGTTTTCATTTTTTCTTGAGTCAAAATGTGGGTTGTATGAAAGATTGTTAATAAATTCTTGATATTGAGACATGATTGCTCTCCTGTTGTTGCAACAATGAAGCGGTTTCAGTAAAAATCTGTCACATTTCATTCTTCTGCCAGAAAGGCAAGATTATCATATTTTTCCGCATGAAGTCAATCAAATATTTATGATTATATTTTTTTTGATTATTAATAACTGTTATAGAATATCTGATTGAAATTGTTTGAATTTATTTCGAACACGATTGTGTAGAATATATTTGGTTGGTCGGTGTTACGCGTTTTACCGGGGGGTCATCTGTGCTCCCAGTAGAAATTGGACGGCCGGTTGTTCTTGCCACTCTTGACGATCACATACCCCGGACAACGGCCATGACTCCTGCCGGTTGACGGGCAAGGGTTGTATTTACGAAACAAATACAACGCCTCCCCATAACTGTATGTCCGCTTCCGATGGTGATGTTTCCGGTATCCCCTGTTGGAATAACCATCGTAACCTCCCCACCCGTCGTCACGCGCGCTGGCCGGTTCCGCGACGCCCAACACCAGGAAGGCAAACAGCAATGATGCAATCGTTCTGATCATGAATGCTCCAGAAAACATGACGCCCCTCACTCGGCCCCCACCTCGCGGATGGCATCCAACAGCATGGTCTTGCCCCGCGCCTGGCAGCGTTCCAGCAGGCGTTCCGTGATCACTTCGAGTTTTTTCCAATTCAGGACCGTGTCGCCGGTTACCCCACTCAGATAGCCATCCAACCACAGCAAAATCGCGCCAATGTCCTCCTTGTCGGACTCCTTGACCTCGTCGATAAACTCCCGGCAGGTCATGTTGCCGAAGTCGATATTGGGCACCCGGGATTTCTTCTTGGCCTCCACCGGGGCGGCCACGGCCAGAGCGAGCGCCAGTGTCGCGGCGAGGAAAATTTTTTTGGACATGTTCGGCTTCCTTGGTTCCATTGATCTTATTTTTCACATTCCGCAGCAACGATTTCACACCTTTTGCTTCCGCACATCTCAAGAGCGTCATCAATGGCCTTTTGTTTGTGTCTTCCGTAGCCGTAGCCCCGGTATTTCTTGGAGATGGCCACCGCGCCACAGGTCTCGAACCAGACAATGATGCGACAATGGTTTCCCCCATACTCGCGGCAATAACGCAAGGCCGATGCCTTGGCGTCGGCCTTGGTGCTCTCGTTGATGGAAAAGCCGTAAGCGGGGTCATCGTCCCCCGGTTGATCGTCGATGGCGATGGCGCCATAGGCAAAGACCTCCAGTGGCAGGAGTATCCAGGTCAGGAATAGTAGAAAAACAGTCTTTTTCATGGGGCCAGGTTCCTCGTGGGGTTTGAGCGATGCACATTACCAGACTGACGACCGTCACGGTTGATGATTGTTTCTCAAAAGCACCTTCCGGTCAACCGGATTTTCGCCAATAAAGCATTTATGGGCTTGTCGAGCCAATGAATCGATGTTATGCTGGTATAATATAATTTTTGTTTATGAACCATAAATGCCCATTATGCCTCTTGCCGGAATTCGTGACGATGCGCGCCATCAAAAAACCCGTTTTGCTCCCCTTGGCGATCTTCATTGCCATTTTGACCATGGGGGTTTCCCTGGGGGTTTACTGGTACGCGCATTCGGTCAATCGCGCCGACCTGCGAACCGCCATCGAGGAGATTCGACAAAGCTGGGAACTGGGGATGAACAACGACGCCGCCATGATGAGCGCCACTCTCGCTGCGGTATTGCGCAACGCCGAAATCCGGGACGCCTTCGTGGCAAGGGATCGGGAGCGGCTGTTGGGCCTGACCAGGGAGCTGTTCGGGGAGTTGCGCGGCAGGCACGGCATCACCCACTTCTATTTCACCCAGCCGGACAAGATCAATTTCCTGCGCGTGCATCAGCCGGATCGACATGGCGACCTCATCGGACGCCATACCACCCGTGTCGCCCACGAAACCGGCGTCACCACCTCGGGGTTGGAAATGGGACCGTTGGGCACCTTCACCCTGCGCGTGGTCATGCCCTGGATCGAGGGGAAAAACCGGATCGGCCTGGTGGAATTGGGCATGGAAGTGGACCATCGGATCACGGAGATCCACAAATTGCATCATGTGGACCTCTATTTTCTGGTGCCCAAGCGCCATCTCCAGCGCGCGGAGTGGGAAGCGGGCATGGCCATGCTGAAACGTACCCCACAATGGGACGCCTTTGCCGATATCGTGCTCGTCGATCGGACCGCCAGCCCACCCTCCGGTCTGCTGGATCGTTTCGATGGGGCAAAAGAGCAGAACGGGGGGAGGCGTGACTGGATGCATCTTGCCTTCGGGGAGAGCCGTGTCAACGTTGCCCGTCTCCCGGTCGCGGATGTGGAGGGGCGGGAGAATGCCTTTCTGGTGTTCGTCCAGGATGTGACGACACGCTACAACGATTCGCAACGGCTGATCTTTCTGGTGATTGCGATCGCTCTCCTTGGTGGCGGGGGATTGATTCTGTTTTTTGCCGGACACCTGGAGCGGATCGAAACCAGACTGCGGGAACACGAGGCCGCCTTGCTGGAAAGCGAGGCCCGTTTTCGCAGTATTGCCACTGCGGCCCAGGACGCCATCATCATGATCGACGACCAGGATGTGGTGCAATTCTGGAATCCCGCCGCGCAACGGATTTTCGGTTATTCCGCCGAGGAGATGGAGGGCCGGGAGTTGCATCGTCTGCTGGCCCCGGAACGGTTTCATCCGGCGGCAACCCGTGGCATGCGGCGACTGCGCGAGACGGGAGAGGGCAACTTTCTCGACCGCACCGTGGAACTGGTCGGGATGCGCAAGAACGGCGAGGAGTTTCCCTTCGACTTGTCCATATCCGCCATCCGCTACCGGGAGTGCTGGTGCGCCATCGGCATTCTGCGCGACATCACCGCGCGCAAGGAGATCGAACAGCGGCTGAAACTGGGCTTCACGATCATCGAGCAGGCCCTGGAAGGGATCATCATCACCGACGCGGAGGCGGTCATTCGGATGGTCAATCCCGCTTTCACCCAGTTGACGGGCTATGCTCCGGGCGATGTCATCGGCCAGAACCCGCGTCTGCTGGGATCCGGGCGGCATGATGCCTCCTTCTTTCGGGAGTTGTGGCAAACGTTGAACGGGACCGGCTCCTGGCGCGGGGAGTTGTGGAACCGGCGCAAGAACGGGGAGGTCTTTCCGGAGTGGTTGAGCATCAGCGCCATCCGGAACGAACAGGACGAGGTGACCCATTACATGGCCATCTTTTCCGACATCACGGAACGCAAGGCCTTTGAACGGCAACTCGAAAACCTGGCCTTCTACGACGCCCTGACCGCGATTCCCAATCGGATGTTGTTCCATCAGCGTCTGGAGCAGGCGCTCAGGGAGGCGGCGCGTCACCGGCAGAGGGTGGGGGTGTTTTATCTGGATCTGGATCTGTTCAAGGCGGTCAACGACACCCACGGCCACAAGGTGGGGGATTTGCTGTTGCAGGCCGTGTCCACCCGGTTGCAGGAGTTGTTGCGTCAAGAGGACACCGTGGCGCGTCTGGGGGGAGACGAGTTCGCCATTCTTTTGCGCCATGTCCAGAATCTCGACGATACCCGCCTGGTGGCCGACAAGATCATTGCCTCCCTGACCCGGCCGTTCCACTTGCAAGGCATCGAATGCCGGATCGGCACCAGCATCGGCATCACCCTGTTCCCCGACCTGGGGCAGGATCCGGAGACCCTGCTCAAGCAGGCCGACACCGCCATGTATCACGCCAAACGGGGAGGCAGAAACCGTTGTCGGATTCATGGCGGTGTGGAGGAGGGCCAGTGAAGCGCTTTTGATCCGCGTGCAATGATTGTTTTGTTATTTTGGCGCAATATCCCATGTCATTTCAAGAAAGTATGAATTTGTGTTTGCTGTGAATTCATGCTTGAAGCCAGCATGGAGTTGCGTCAGGTCTTGTTTTGAACCGTCTGTTTTTGATCTGCCCAGTGCAAATCCAAGCCCGACTTCCGGCACGCTCACATGTCCTTTGACCGTTTCGTTGACGGTTTCAGAGGGGCGCTGTCTGGCGGTTGCGGAGTTTTCGCCGACTGCGGTATAATTCCAGATTTTGCCAGTGGTGTTTGTTTCGTAGGAAACTCTCTTGACGCCGGCATAGGCGGTCGGACTCAGTGTGATCGGTTTTGTGTCGTTACTAAAGCTTACTAACGGATAGGACATGTTGACGCCAAGAAGTATGTCTGTTTTTGACTTCGTGGTTGTCGTGATATCTCCCGTATAGCCGAAAGCGCCGCCATAGCCGGCATCGGTTCTGGTTGTCGATGAACTGTCGTTATCAAGTATTCCGAAAAGAACTTTTGCATCGACATGCACCTTGCCAAACTCCCCCAAGGAAAAAATTGGTCCAACCATCAAGCCGGGCGCGCGATTGAACGAGTCTTTGTCGAGAAACAGACTTTTTTGATTGGGTCCTGTTCCCAATCCGGCGTTTTTCCTGTTCAAATGATAATATAACAAGTCTCCATTATTGTTGTCATAGTTGATGGTTGGTCTCGTTATCGTCTCGAAGATCAATTCCATGATTTTTTCGCCGCTAAACGCATGCGCCGAATTTGTTTGGCTTTGCCACGCAAAAAGCATTGCAAAAAAACTAAAAGAATATTTTTTTGCACTCTTTTTTGGTATGATGAACATTTTTTTCTCCTCAGTATTGTCGTAATTGGTGTTGTCTTGAACTTTTTATTAATTAATATCAAATGAATTACATCTTTGTTGCTTCTTTTTATTAAGCGTAAGCGATACATTAAAATACGTCAAGAAAAAAAATCAGATTATCGAAAATTTCTGCGCATATAGTTTTTTGTTAGTATTTTGATGAAATTGCTAAGAAATTATTTACTGTTAACAGTTAATGAAAATCATAAAGTAATATTTAATTGTAATATTGAGATTGGAAAGATAATCAAACAATAATTTAATTTTATTATAAAAAGATATTATTGGCTTTTGTATTTTGTTATTATCAGTTAATGAAACTAATTAATGAAATAGTGTGATTAGATTGAATATTGTGTTGATTATAATGTGCGTGACGGGAACCGGCATGCTCCGACCATTTCCAGCAGGCGAGGTGATTGTTGTTGGCAACGCCTTGGGGTTCCGGGTATCATGCAATCAAGTCCAACCGGGTCAAACCAGGGGAGTGATGCTTCATGAGCCTGTCGCCAGCCATTGCCTTCGATACCCATCATTTCGTGAAACAGATGGTGGCCACCGGCTTCACGGAAGAGCAGGCGGAAACCCAGGTACTTCTGCTCACGGAGATTTTGGGTCATCAACTCTCCACCAAGGCGGATATCACCAACCTGGACGTCAAGGTGCTGGAACTCAAGCGGGACATCAAGGACCTGGACGTCAAGCTCGAAACCACCAAGGCGGAATTGCAGCGGGACATCGCCAATGTGGACGCCAAGATCGAAACCACCAAGGCGGCATTGAAGCTGGATATCAAGACACTGGACGTCAAGATCGAAACCACCAAGGCGGAATTGCAAAGGGATATCGAAGCCACCAAGGCGGAGTTGAAGCGGGATATCAAGGAACTCGAACTCCGCATGGTGATCAAGATGGGTGCCATGATCCTTGGCGGAATCGGTCTGCTTTTTGGTCTCATGAGGGCATGGCCCCTCCCCGTGCAGTATGTTTCCGCCAGTCAGGAGATGCGCATGCCTCTCCCTGGTCAGGGGGGCACCATCCTTCCCACGCCTCGCCTGCCTTGAACTTCCGCTAAAACTCGATCCCCTTTGCCGCCGGGATGCCGACTGTGAAGGCATGTTTGATGGCGTTGATTTCGCTGACCGTGTCGGCACTGGCGACCAGTTCGGGCGGGGCGTTGCGGCCGGTGAGGATCAGGTGGGTATGCGGGGGTTTTTCCAGTTGGATGGCCTCGACCACTTCGGCAGCGGTCAACCACCCTTGGGTGATGGCGTGGTGGATCTCGTCCCAGACGATCAGGTCATACGCCCCGCTTGTCAGCTTCTCCCGGCAGATGGCCCATGCGCGGCGGGCGGTGGCGAGATTGGTTGCGGGGTCGGGATTTTTCCAGGTGAAACCGTCGCCTAAGGCATGCCACTCCACCCCCAGGCGTTGGGCCGCCATCTGTTCGCCGGTGCGACGCTTGGCGCTCTTGATGAACTGCAATACGCACACCCGCATCTCCCAGCCAACGGCGCGCAACACCATGCCGAAGGCGCTGCTGGATTTGCCCTTGCCATCCCCGGTCAACACCACCACCAAACCACGCCGACTCCCGCTCATGGGGGCCACTCCATGCCGAGCAGCGCGAAGATGCCGGCAAGATCCAGATGGGCGGCGGCCCAGTCGGCCATGCGCTCGAAGGAGGCCTCCTGTTCCCTGGCCAGGTCCACCCCGCGCCTCTCCCGCATCCCGGCCCAGCCGAGCAGGGCAGAACACGCATCCGGCAGGTCGAACAGGCCGTGCAGATACCCTCCCAGAATCCGGTCATCCCCGGACAAGGCGCCATGGGGTTTTTCCATGACGTAAAATCCGGGCCGCTCCAACGCGGGGCCGGAACTGACCCCCATGTGAATCTCGTATCCTTGCACCGGCGCATCCCCGATCGCCAGACGCCCCCGCGCATCGAGAAGCGTCTTCTCCCGCGTGAAGGTGGTGGTCATGGCCAGCAGCCCCAAACCGGGATCCCGGCGCGGCGGACCCTCCACCCCCAAAGAGTCGTCCAGCCACTCCCCCAGCATCTGAAACCCGCCGCAAATGCCCAATACCTTGCCCCCGTAACGAACGTGACGTCGGATCGCCTCCTCCCAGCCCCACTGGCGCAACCAGGCCAGATCCGCGCAGACGCTCTTGCTGCCGGGCAAAATGATCAAATCCCCAGCGGGGATCGGTTCCCCGGCTTGCACCCAGATCAATTGCACCCCAGGATGGAGCCGCAACGGGTCCAGGTCGGTATGATTGCTGATGCGCGGCAGGCGCGGCACGATCACTCTCAAGCCGGTTGCCGGTTTGTCGGGCAGGGCAACCGGAAAAAAACTGTCCTCGGCGGGCAAATAGAGATCTGGCAGAAACGGCAGGATCCCCAGAGCCGGGATGCCGGTTTTCTCCTCCAGCCACGCGATGCCTGGTTGCAGCAACGAGGGATCGCCCCGGAACTTGTTGACGATCCAGCCGCCCACCCTTGCGCGTTCCACTGGAGAAAGAATCTCCCGTGTGCCCACGAACTGGGCAAACAGCCCCCCCCGGTCGATATCCCCGACGATGACCACCGGGCAATCCACTGCCTCGGCGAATCCCATGTTGGCGATGTCGTTGGCGCGCAGATTGACTTCCGCCGGGCTGCCCGCCCCTTCCACCAGAATGACCTGGTGCGTGGCCGCCAGACGCCGAAACGACTCCAGGGCATAACGCAAGGCAGTCGGCTTGAAATGGTGGTACTCCCGCGCCGCGAGATTGGCGATGGCGCGTCCCTGCACGATCACCTGCGCGCCGATCTCCGAGTTGGGTTTCAGCAGTATGGGGTTCATGTCGGTGTGGGGGGGGAGCGCGCAGGCGGCGGCCTGGATCGCCTGGGCGCGACCGATTTCGCCACCGTCCACGGTGACGGCGCTGTTGAGGGCCATGTTCTGCGGCTTGAAGGGGGCCACCCGGATGCCGTGGCGATGCAGCAACCGGCACAAAGCCGTGACCAGCAGGCTCTTGCCCGCGTCCGACGAGGTGCCCTGGATCATCAGGACGCGGGCGGGATGGTCAGGTCGCGCCATGGAGGATTTTTGCCAGATCATACTTGCCGGTATAGCCGCGCGGCGTCACCAGACGGTTTTTATTAATAATGCTTGTTTTATTTCCAATAATTGCTGTTGTCTCCATATCGATGGGGCAGCGGAGCATGTTGGCCAGGTCGGTGAGGGTGATCGATTCCCCCTCCCGGCAGGCCGCCGTGACCACCGCCACCGGAGTGGCGGGCGGGCGATGGGCGAGAAAAATCCTTTGCGCCTCTTCGATCTGGGTGGTGCGTTTGCTGCTCTTGGGGTTGTAGAGGGCGGTGACGAAATCGGCGCTGGCGGCGGCTTCCAACCGTTTGACGATCACCGGCCAGGGGGTGAGCAGGTCGGACAGGGAGATGGTGCAAAAATCATGGGTGAGGGGAGCGCCCACCAGGGCGGCGCAGGCGTTGACCGCGCTCACCCCCGGAATCACCTCCACGGTTACGTCCGACTCCGGACTCCAGCCGGCGGCCAGCAGCACCTCGAAGGCCGGGCCGGCCATGCCGTAGACCCCCACGTCCCCGGAGGAGATCAGGGCGACCGTTCGGCCTGCATTGGCCAGTTTCCAGGCTGTGGCGCACCGTTCCAACTCCTGGCGCATGCCGCTGCCGATGGTCTCCTGGTGGGCGGCGAGCAGGGGGGTGATCTGGTGCAGATAGTGTTTGTAGCCGATCACGGTGTCCGCCTGCCGCAAAGCTCGCAGGGCGCGTTGGGTGAGGTGATCGGGATGGCCGGGGCCGATGCTGACCAGCAGCAGTCTGCCGGGGGAAGTGTTCATGGGGCGAACTCCTTGCGGGCAATGGCGATGGTGACGTTTTTGCCATCCGTGCCACGGTGGCGGGTTTTGGCGAGGATCAGTTCCGCGCCGGGGCAGGCGAGCAGGGCGGCGGCCTCGGCGACCGACGGGGTGCCCATGTGCGCGTCAACCACGGTCGAGGGGTTGGGCGTCGGGATTTCTTTCAATTGCTCGGCGCCAAAGAAAATGAATGAAAAACCGAGTTGCCGCGCCAGTTCCAGAAGTCCGGGTTCGTCGTGCTTGCGGTCGATGGTGGCCATTCCGGTGATGGCCCCTTCCGGAATCCCCTGGCTTTCCAGCGCCCGACCCAGGGCCGTGCGCAGGGTGGCAAGGGAGGTCCCCCGGTCGCAGCCGATGCCGACGGTCAGGTGAGGGGGGCGGTAGATCACGCAGGGGTGAGGCCAATGGCTCCTGGCCAGTTGCCGCGCATCGGGGCGGTGGGTGATCCACAACAGCCCGCGATGGCGTGCGGGATCGGCATGGGCCAGATCCGGGATCTCCTCCAGGTGGTTGGGCAGTCGAAAAAGGCGTGCCGAGCACTCTTGCAAAAGGGCCAGGGGCAGGTCGTTGACCAGGGCGGCGGCGCAGCGGGTGAGGGCGTCGCTTTCCGTCTCGACGCGCCAGCCCAGTTCGCGGCCCAGCAGGTCCACGGCCAGCAGGTCGAGGTTGTCCGAGGCGGTGGTGATCACCGGCAGGGCGGCAAGCACCCCGGCGATGAAACGGGCGTGGTCGTTGGCCCCGCCCAGATGGCCGGAGACCACCGGAATGACGAAGCGGGCGGTTTCGTCCACGCACACCACCGCCGGATCCTGCCGTTTGGAGCGCAGATGGGGGGCGATCAGGCGCACCGTGGCCCCCAGGGCGCAAAAAAAGCAGACCGGATTGTGTTTTGCCAGCAGCGTGGCGACATGATCGCGCAAAGGGCGGGGCAGGGGGGTGGCATCGGGAGTGGCCCACGGTTCCATGATATAAATTTTTGCCCCAGGCCAGGAGTCGGCCAGTTTCCGGGCGTGTCCGGCGCCGCGTTTGCCGATGGCCACCAATGCGGGTTGGCGTGTCACTTCCGGTTCCCCAGGGTGGCTTCGCCGTCGTTGCAGTGGACGATCATCAGGGAAAGATAGTGGACCTGGCTCCCCGCGAGGCTTGCGATATCATGGACCACCCGTTCTTCCGGCGCCCCGGCCCGTTCCACGAAGACGGATTTTGCCAGGAGTTGGCGTTGTTCCAGGAGTTGGATCAACTCATCCAGCACCGGTCGCACCTTGAGCAGGACCACGGTTTCGAAGGTGTCGAACAGATGGGCGATGCGCTCCATGCCGATGGTGGCCGGGACCATGGCCACGGTCTGGTCGCCGTCGCACAGCCCTTGCCGGTCCAGGGCCGCGCTCGCCATGGGGGATGCCACGCCGGGGATGATGCGCACCTGGATGGCGGGATCCAGGTTCCAGATGGTGCGTTGCAGATGGCCGAAGGTGGAGTAGAACGAGGCATCCCCTTCCACCAGAAAGACCACGTCCTTGCCGGCATGCAGCACCTCCAGGACCTGTCGCGCCGCCAGGCTCCACTGTTCGGTCAGCCGTTTGGCGTCGCGCGTCATCGGGAAATGGAGTTCCAGGGTGTGTTCGGGTGGGGTCAGGCCCGCGCGCCGGGCAATGGAGATGGCATAGCCACCCCCCTCCTGACGGCTTTCCGGCCAGGCCCAGCAGGGGGTGGTCTCCAGGGCGTTCCATGCGGCGCGGGTGATCAGGCCGGGGTCGCCCGGTCCCAGGGAGGCGGCGATCAGTGTTCCTTTGGTGTTATTGTTCATTTTTTTCCATGGATTCGTTATGGTGGAACGGCTTGGGCCGTGACGATCCAGACCGGGGCGTCCGGGACCAGACGATGCAGATCCGCGATGGGTCGGGAGTGGCTGATTTGGGCCTGGGTCACGGACCACGCCCAGCCGCCCGCCTTGAGCTGGTCCATGACCGAGGCCAGATTCTCCAGGGTGGCCAGGGTGAGCACCAGGCGGCCTCCGGGACGCAGGCGGATCTGGCATGCGGTGATGATCTCCCGCAAATGGCCTCCGGTCCCGCCGATGAACACCGCGTCCGGATCTGGCCATTTTTTCAATTCATCGGGGGCGTACCCTTCGCGCAGAGTGTAATTAAATACCCGCAGCCGTTGGCGATTGTGCCGAATTTGCGTCGCGCGTGCCGGGTTGCGTTCAATGGCCCACACCCACCCCCGGCGTGCCAGGCGGGCCGCCTCCAGGCCAACGCTGCCGGAACCGGCCCCGATATCCCATGCCAGGCTGTCGTCATGCAGGCCAAGCGCCGCCAGGGCCATCATTCGCACGTCCCGTTTGGTGATCAATCCCCCTTCGGCGGCAAATTCCCCATCCGTCAGCCCAATGCGTGGTTGGGCGCGGGATGCAACACGGCGCAGGATCACCACGTTGGAACCGGCAAAATCCTCGCCCGCGATTTCGTCCGCGTTCCGATCCGCCACGACCCGTTCTTCCGGCGTTCCCAGGGCCATGGCCACGCTGACGAGAAACTCCCGGTCGAAGCCGGTGGCCAGCAGCATTCTGGCGATGCGCGCCGGTGAGTTGGCGGGACTGGTGAACAGCCCGATGAGGTCCGCCTCCTCCAGCAACCGCAACAACGGCGCGAACGGGTGATCGGCGGTCGCCTCCCAACTCCACTCCCCGCCATCCACGGCATGCACGGACAAAAGACGCGCCCCGGTCCAGGGCAGTTCGAGCCGGGCGAAGGCCAGTTGCAGGGTGGAGGGGGCGGGCAGCACCCGCATGGCCCCGGCGGGCAACTTGCGGCGCAGATGGCCCGCCATCCCGGACAGCAACGGATCCCCGGTGGCCAGCACCACCACCTGTTTGCCTGCGGCGCGCGCCTCCTCGATCCAGCCCGGCAATGCCTTGTGTTGGCCGCTGGCCGGACGCTGCTCGGCCCCGGCGGGCAGACAGTGGCAAAACCGTTCCAGAAAACGCGGCTCGCCGATGACCAGGTCCGCCTGTTGCAGCAGATGGGCCGCTTGCGGGGTCAGGGTGTCCGGGCCGGCGTCGAGCACGCCGAGTATCCAACAGGGTGCCATGGTCATGGTCCGCTCTCCTGGCTGGCCAGCAACCGGCCTTCAAAATCGAACAGTAGAATCGTCACCCGCATGGCGTCGGGCAGACGGGCGCGCACTTGCGGCATGGCCTTGGCGAGCAACTCCCGGCCAAATGCCTCTTGACGTTGTGCATCTTGCAGCAATTCGGCGGCGTGCCGCACGGTGGGGCCAGAGCGTGCCTGACGAATCATCGACTCGTCCCCTCCCGCCGCGCGCACCGCTTCGGCCACCGCGTCCATGGCGACGCTACCCTTGCCGGCGTGGGTGTTGGCGAGGCCCTGCGCGATCTTGGCCAATTTGCCGGGCATCACCCCCAGAATCAAGTGGCGAAATGGACCTTGCGCCACGGCTGTCAGGCCGGCGCCGATAAAATCCCCCATTTGTATCACGGCCTGTTCCGGCAGATCCGGATAGACGGCCATGGCGAACCGTTCGGTGCGCCGTCCGGTGGTCAGCAAGATGCGCGGCTCCTTAAGCATGGCCGCCGCCGCGATGGATTGCCGCAACGCCGCCTTGAAGGCCGCCGTGGAGTAGGGGTACACAATGCCGGAGGTCCCCAGGATCGAGATGCCCCCCACGATGCCGAGTCTGGGATTCAAGGTGCGTTTTGCCATTTCCGCCCCGCCCGGCACCGAGAGGGTGATCTCCAGGCCGTCTCCTTGCAACCAGTCTCCCGCTGCGGCCTGGACATTGGCGATGATGTTGGCGCACGGAACCGGATTGATGGCCGCCTCGCCAACCGGCAATCCCACCCCAAGGCGGGTCACCCGCCCGACGCCCTCGCCCCCCAGCAGGCGGATCTGGCCCGGCAGATCGGGAAGTGCCCGCGCGCTGGCGGTCAGGCGGGCGCCGTGGGTCACGTCCGGATCGTCGCCGGCGTCCTTGATCACGCTTGCCCGTGCCGCGCCCTCCCGTTCCACCGGGAAGGTCACCTCCGTGCCGTTGGGCAGCAGGGTGGCGACGTGGCTGGGGATTTCGCCGGTAATCAATCCCAGCGTGGCCGCCCTGGCCGCCGCCGCGCTACAGGCCCCGGTGGTGTAGCCGGTGCGCAGCCGCTCGCGTTTGCGGATCATGGCGTCGTCGAATCCGCCAGGTCCATCAGGGCGTGCAGGATCGCCACGGCCAGCGTGGAGCCGCCCTTGGTCCCGCGAATGGCGATCCATGGCGTATCGAGAAGTGTCATCAGTTCCTCCTTGGACTCCTCGGCACGGATAAAACCCACGGGAACCCCAATCACCAAAGCCGGGCGCACCCGTTCCTCGCGGATCAGGCGGATCACCTCCAGCAAGGCGGTGGGGGCGTTGCCGATGGCCACGATGCCGTTGTCGAGCAAACCCAACCGCCAGGCCTCGCGCATGGCCTCGCAGGAGCGGGTGACGCCGTTGGCCTGGGCGCGGGCGATCACTTGCGGATCGCTGTTGAATTGATGAACCGTGACACCCAGACGGTCCAGTCTGCGGGTTGCCAACCCGGCGCGGATCATCTCCACGTCCACGGTGAGACGGGGTTTTTGGCGCAAGGCGGTTTGCGCCGATGCCATGGCCATGGGTGAAAAAAAAGTGAGACCATTGAAATCGAAGTCGCCGCTGGTATGGATCATGCGGCGCACCACGTTCCATTGCGCGCTATCGTAGGCGTCGTGGTTGCCGGCCTGGGCATCGATGATCCGGAAGGAGGCGCTTTCGATGGCCGCGCCCGCTGCCACGATGGGGGGAGGGGAAGGGTTCATGCCTCGTGCCCCCCTTGGGATTCGGCCAGCAGGCTGAATTTGCAGCAATCGCACTCCATCATGGAGCTTTCCCGTTTGCCGCGCGTCTCTTCCAGGCGTTCGTCCAGGAGATCGAGGAGGGTTTCGTCGATGCCAAGGTAGTTGGCCTGGACGAAGGCCACCTGGGGGTATTGCAGGCGCAACCGTTGTACTTGCCTGGCAATGCGTTTTATCAGTCTTCCAGTAAAAAGATAATATGGTAGAATAACGATTTGCATCATGCCGAGTTTCACCATTTGCTGCACCTTGCCTTCCAGACGGGGTTGGGTGATGCCGGTGAAGGCGTATTCCACGGTGTCGTGGCGGGTGGACTCCTGGATCCAGCGCGCCATTTTGGCCACTTCGCCATTGGCGGCCATGTCCGATGCCCCGCGTCCGAGCAGGACGATGCCGGTGTTGCCCGGATCGGGCATGTCCAGGGCGACCATGGCGCTGTGCAGGCGCATGCGCAGCAGTTTCAGGATGGTCTCCTCGCAGCCGAAGTGACGGCCATAGAGAAATTCCGTGTGCGGTAATTTGCCGCGCGCCTGGCGGATGAGGCCGGGGATCTCCAGTTTGACGTGGCCCGCCGCGTTGAGGATCAGGGGCAGGGCGATGACGCGTTCACTCCCAAGCGCTGCTTGCGCCAGTCCGGTCGCCACCAGGGGCGAGGCGAATTCGATGAAGCAGACCTCGATGTTCTCTTCCTTGTGCCGCGTCCGCCAGCGTTCCACGAAGTCGAGGACTTCCTGGTTGCCGTCCTGGTCGCGTGAGCCGTGGGCGATGATGAGGATGGTGTCGGTCATGTCATTTTTCCCAGGTGGAACGAAAACCGTGGCTGAACTCAGGAGCATACAGCCGGGAATGGGGGGCGGCATCGGCCTGGCAGGCCCCCAGGGCGGGACCGAGCAGAATCATGGCCTGACTGCGCACGCCAGCCCGTTGGCAGGCTTCCTCGATGGTGTCCAACGTACCGCGCACGATGGTCTCCTCGTCCGGCCAGGTGGCCTTGCCCACCACCACGACCGGAGCGCTTGCGGACCAGCCGGCGGCGAACAACTCCTCGCGAATCACCGGCCACAAGGTGATGGACAGATGCAGGCACAAGGTCGTCCCATGGCGCGCCAGATCCCGCAGGCGTTCTGTGTCCGGCATGGGGGTGCGGCCTGGGACGCGGGTCAGGATCACGGTCTGGGTCGATTCCGGCAAGGTCAGGCTCTCCAGAGCGGCGGCGGCGGATGCGGCAAAGGAGGGCACCCCGGCCACCACCTCCACCGCCACCCCGGCCCGCGTCAGGGGACGCACCATCTCCGGAAGCGCGCCGTACAGGGAAGGATCCCCGGTCTGCAAGCGGACGACCGTCGCGTGACGACCCGCCTGTTCCACCAGCCAGGCTACCATCTCTTCCAGCGTCATGGCGCTGGAATCGGCATGCACGCATTCTGCCGGGGCGAATTCGAGATGACGCGGGGAGACCAGGGATCCGGCGTACAGGATCGCCCCGGCACGGGTCAGCAACTCCCGCCCGCGCACGGTGATCATGTCCACGGCTCCCGGACCAGCGCCCACAAACCACACTTTTCTCATGCGGGTTCCTTCGTTGGCGATAGGATTGTCGAGGCGGGGAACGAATTTGGGAGAGGAAGAGCGGAAACGATGCGCGCAGGGAGCAAAAAAAACGCCGGGCGGCATCATCCCGGCGCTCGCCCGCGTCGCCCACCGCAACACGTTCAGGCCATTCCACGGGCCGGTCTCCGGGCTTGTGCGCAGAGAGTCCGAATGACTCCCGGATCCGACACCTTCCCAGTTCCTCCAACGAGGAACCAGTGGTAAAACGCGGATCGTAACGCACCTACCGTTGCAGGGGCAGCGCCGGAATTGCCCGAAGAGGGCTGACCGGACTTCCCGTTTCAGTTCCGGCCAACCAGGCCGAAACCACCCATGGAGGGATATCAGAATTCATTGTGCCATCGAGGATGCACGGATGTCAACCTCATGATCGAATTGGTCCCATCCCCTTTTGCTGGCATCCGTCGCGAGAATCTGGCAAAATGGCTTCCATAGGATACCACGGCAACCAGGGGGGATCATCATGTCCAGTACAGCATCCGTAACCATTGACGATGTTTGGCAGGCATTCCGGGAGACCGATCGCCGGTTGCGGGAAATGTTTGCGGAAACAGACCGCCAGATACGGGAAATGTCTGCGGAAACGGATCGCAGAATGCAGGAAACAGACCGCAGAATGCAGGAGACCGACCGCAAGATCAAGGCCGTCAGCCAACAGATCGGTCAGTTGGGTGGCAGGCTGGGCGAGTTTGTCGAGGAGATGATCAAACCCTCCTGTATCGCCATGTTTCAGGCGCGCGGCATCCCGGTGGATGAGGTTTATTCCCGCGTCAAGAAGAGTGTCGGCGGGAAAACGATGGAGATCGATCTGCTGCTGGCCAATACCGTTGCGGTTGTCCTCATTGAGGTCAAGAGCCATTTGACGGTGGAGGATGTCCAGGCGCATCTCGTCAAGCTGTCCAGTTTCAAGCCGTTTTTCCCCAGGTATGAGAATTGCCGGATTTATGGAGCGGTTGCCGGCATGGTGGTCGCATCCGAGGCCGACCGTTTTGCCATGAGCCAGGGTTTGTTCGTCATCGCGCAGACTGGCGAAAGCGTCAGGCTGGCCAACGACCCGGATTTCGTGCCAAGGAGCTGGTAATCTTTCCCACGAACAATTTAGCCACCCCCCATGCGATACCACGGCAACCAAGGAGGATCATCATGTCCAGTACGGCATCCGTAACCATTGACGATGTTTGGCAGGCATTCCGGGAGACCGATCGCCGGTTGCGGGAAATGTTTGCGGAAACAGAGCGCCAGATACGGGAAATGTCCGCAGAAACGGATCGTCAGATACGGGAAAGGTCTGCGGAAACGGATCGCCAGATACGGGAAAGGTCTGCGGAAACCGACCGCAGAATGCAGGAAACCGACCGCAGAATGCAGGAAACCGACCGCAGAATGCAGGAAACCGACCGCAGAATGCAGGAGACCGACCGCAAGATCAAGGCCGTCAGCCAACAGATCGGTCAGTTGGGTGGCAGGCTGGGCGAGTTTGTCGAGGAGATGATCAAACCCTCCTGTATCGCCATGTTTCAGGCGCGCGGCATCCCGGTGGATGAGGTCTATTCTCGCGTCAAGAAGAGTGTCGGCGGGAAAACGATGGAGATCGATCTGCTGCTGGCCAATACCGTTGCGGTTGTCCTCATTGAGGTCAAGAGCCATTTGACGGCGGAGGACGTCCAGGCGCATCTCGTCAAGCTGTCCAGTTTCAAGCCGTTTTTCCCAAGGTATGAGAATTGCCGGATTTATGGAGCGGTTGCCGGCATGGTGGTCGCATCCGAGGCCAACCGTTTTGCCATGAACCAGGGTTTGTTCGTCATCGCGCAGACTGGCGAAAGCGTCAGGCTGGCCAACGATCCGGATTTCGTGCCAAAGAGCTGGTGATCCTTCCCACCAGGGAGCGTCCATGCCATCCATCACCATCGATGGTCGAACCCACCCGGTCGAGGAGACCGACACGCTGTTGAAGGCCATGCGGGAAGCGGGCAAGACGATTCCGACCCTCTGCCACGCGGATCACCTGCCTTACGTGCAAGGCCGCTGCGGCCTCTGTCTGGTGGAGGAACAGGGCGCAGGTCTCAAGCATGCCTGCCAGACCCGCGTCGAACCCAACGCCCATTACCTGAGTCGCTCTCCGGCGGTGGATGACGCCCGCCGCTGGGCCATGCGCCTGATCCTGCGCGGCCACCCCCTGGAGTGCCCCACATGCCCGGTCGAGGGACGTTGCCGTCTGCAACGGTTGGCCATGGAGTTGGGGTTCCGGCCCGTCCTCCCGTCCGGCGAACGACCCCGCGCAATCGATGCCCGGCACCCCCTGATCCATCGGGAAGCGGCCTTGTGCATCCGCTGCGGATTGTGCGTGTCGGCCTGCCGGGAGCTGCAAGGGGCCAATGTGCTGGGCCGACCGGGACGCGACCTGCCCATCGCCACCCCCCACGCCGACCCCCTGGAAGCGGCGGGCTGCGTCTCCTGCGGCGCCTGTCTCGCCGTTTGTCCCACCGGGGCCATCCGGGAACCCGATCCATTGGCGCAAGAAACCGGTGAACAACCCGTCCCCACTACTTGCGGTTACTGCGCCGTGGGGTGCCGTCTGCTGGTCACTCCCTCACGAGGCCGCATCCTGCGCGTGGAAGCCGATCCTGACGGATCGGTCAATCATGGCCACGCCTGCGTCAAGGGGCGCTTCGGTCACGGCTTCGTCCACGCCCCGGATCGCCTCACCACCCCCTTGATCCGCGACGCCCATGGCAATCTGCAACCCGCCGACTGGGAGACCACCCTCTCCCTGGTGGCCGAACGATTCGCCACCCTGCGCTCCACCCATGGCCCTCGATCCGTGGGGGTCGTCAGTTCGGCGCGCTGCACCAACGAAGAGAACTACCTGCTGCAAAAATTCGCCCGCCTGGCCCTCGGCACCAACAACATCGACAACTGCGCCAGGGTCTGCCACTCCCCTTCCGCCTTCGCCCTGGGCGAGGCCCTGGGAACCGGCGCGGGATCCAGTCGTTTCGAGGATATCGACGCCTCCACCCTGCTGATGATCGTCGGCGCCAACCCCACCGAGTCCCATCCGGTGCTCGGCGCGCGCATCGCACGCGCGGTGCGGCGCGGCTGCCGGCTGATCGTCATCGACCCGCGCCGCACCGAACTGGCCCGCATGGCCCACCTGCACCTCCCCCTGCTGCCGGGCAGCAACGTCGCGGTGATCAATGCCATGCAGTTTTTTTTAATAGCAGAGGATATTTATAATAAAGATTTTATAGACAAAAATACCGAAGGGTTCGAGACTCTTTGGCCGGTCTTGTCAACCCACACCCCGGAGTGGGCCGCCGAGGTGGCCGGCATCCCGGCGGAGGCCATCCGTCAGGCCGCCCGTTGGCTCGCGGAGGCCGAACGGGGCCAGATCCTCTGGGGACTGGGGATCACCGAGGCATGTCAAGGCTCGGTGGCCGCCTTCGGGCTGATCAATCTGGCCCTGCTCACCGGCCAGATCGGTCGCCCCGGCACCGGGGCATCGCCGATTCGTGGGCAAAACAATGTCCAGGGGGCCTGCGACATGGGCGCGCTGCCCAATGTCCTCACCGACTACCAGCCGGTGACCAACCCCACGGCGCGCGCCCGTTATCGGGAGGTCTGGGGCGCGGAGCCACCGGATGCAGCCGGCATGAAGCTCCCGGAAATGCTCGCCGCCGCCCGTGCCGGAACCTTGCGCGCCCTCTATCTGGTGGCGCAGGATCCGGCCCAGTCCGACCCCGATTCCCGTGCTGTGGACGAGGCGTTGCGCAATCTGGAGTTCCTCGTGGTCCAGGAGATCTTTCCTGGCGAGTCCTCCCGCCATGCCCATGTAATTCTGCCAGGGGCCTGTTTTTTCGAAAAGAGTGGCACCTTCGTCAACAGCGACCGGCGGGTGCAACCGGTCAACCGGGTGATCCCGCCCCCCGGAGCAGCGCGACCCGACGGGGAGATCGTCCAGGCGTTGGCGCGGCGCATGGGGTATGATTTTGATAATGATATTTTGGAGGAGATCGTCCGGCTTTCCCCCAACTGGGGGGGCATTCGCCGGGAGAGGGTCGATCAACTGGGCTTTTTGCAGTGGCCCTGTCCCCATCCCGACCATCCGGGGACCTCATTCCTGCACGCGGATGGCCGTTTCTTGCGCGGGCGCGCCCGGTTGACACCGACTCCCTGGCAACCATCGTCTTTGACCCGTGACGCGGAGTTCCCTCTCCTGTTGACCACCGGGCGCACTTTGTATCATTACAACGTCGGTTCCATGACCCGCCGTGGGGCCATCGCCACCCTGACCGCCGCTCGCCATGAACGGGCGCGCATCCATCCAGACGATGCCGCATCCCTGGGCATTCGTTCCGGCGACCGGGTGGCGATCCACTCGCCCCACGGGTCCATCGAGGTCCACGTCGAGGTGGTGGCTCAGACCCGGCCCGGCGTGGTGTTTCTGGCGTTTCATTTTCCCGCCACCCGCACCAATCGGTTGGTGGGGCAGGGCAGCGATACCTACACCCGCTGCCCCGATTACAAGGTCACCCCTGTCCGCATTGAGCGCGTAAATCAGGCGTCCTTGGGTTCCACCCCGATACCGTGACAGAAGAAGGTCCACAGCACCGGAATCTCGGTAGTGGGGGGCGTGGTGAACCCGCCGATGACGAACCGTAGCGTGGCCGCCTGGATCATGCCCACGAAATAATTGGCCGTCTGTTCCAGGTTGAGGTCCTTGCCGATCTCCCCGGCTTGCTGGGCATCGGCCAGGATTTTCTGCACCTCCTTGCCGTAGGTGGCGATGACACTGGCCATGAACTGGCTTTCCGTGCGGGTCATCACCCCTTCCACCAGAAAGATCCGGCACAGGCCCGGATGATCGGAGAAGAAGCGCAGGTGGTACTCGAACAGACGCCGCAATTGCAGCAGGTATGGCCCGCTCTCGCCGAGCTGGCGCACCGGCTTCAGGAGGTGATCTTGCAGGTATTCGGTCAAGGAGTGAAAGATGGCGTTCTTGCCGCTGAAGTGGCGGTACAGCGCCGCCTCGGAAACACCCACCTCGGTGGCCAGATCGGCGGTGGTCACCCGGCGATTCCCTTTTTCCAGCAGGGTCATGACCGCCTGAAGAATTTCCACGCGTCTTTCCGGACGGCGGCGGCGGTCGATTTTTTGGTTTTCTTCCGATGGGGTGGCGGCAGGGTTGGTATCGGTTTCGGTCAGCATGGTCCTTATCCTTATCCTTGGAGAGTGGCGTGAATGTTGATGGTTCCGGTCTCGCATCCTTTGACTTCAAGCAACTTATAATCACAAAACGTACCAGTTTTTTTTGTTGTGAACGCGTTGTAAAAATACATTATAATCAATTAATTAAATAAAAACATGATATTCTGTTCTTGATGAGTGGTGCAAAATTTTGATCGATTTTAGTGGAAGTGAAATGGGTAAGTGAGCGTGAAACATAAAAAAATGCATGCAAAACAAAACGTTAACGACAGATTGATTTTTTTTACAAAAGCATTGGGTGCGAGTGAAAAAACGCTATCCTACCAGGGACGCTCTCATGACGGTCCATGATTGGCAAAAAATGGTCGTGGAGGCGCGGCCAAGCCGCTCCTTTCATGCCACGGGGATGTCGTTGGGTGGAGAGGCGTGCAACGGCAGTTGCAAGACGAATCGAGCGCCAAATGTCGAAGCCGTCAGATCGAGCGTGCCGCCATGCATGCCCGCCAGGATCCGCCCGATGGGCAGACCCAACCCGATTCCCGTCGGCTTGTCCACGAGAATCTCCCCGGCCTGGTTGAACTTTTCGAAAATCAACGCCCGATATTCCAGGGGGACGCCCGGTCCGGTGTCCTGCACGACGATCCGCAACCGGTCATCGACGCAATCGGCAGTCACCACGATCTCCCCGGCCTGGGTGAACTTGACCGCATTGTCCAACAGGTTGTCCAGGATCTGACGCAGCCGTGCCGGGTCCGCGTGGAACTCGCCGTTTCCGCTGTGATCGTCCAACCGCAAGCCGATCCCCTTGGCCTGGCATGACGGCTGCCAGTACGCGACACACTCCTGCAACAACCCGGCGGGCCGCATGGTTTGTTGTTGCAAGGTGATCTGCCCTGCCTCCAGTTGCGTCAGATCCAGCACCGCGTCGATCCGCTTGGCCAAACGCATGCTTTCGTCTGCAATGGTGGTCACGTTTTCCCGTGCCCTGGCCAGGATTTTGCCGTACTGTTCCGGATTTTCTCCCGGTTGTATGGCCAGCAACCGTTCCAGCGTGCGCGACAACAGTTTGGCAAACCCCAGTATGGCGGTCAATGGGGTGCGTAGCTCGTGCGAGACCGATGAGATGAAATTGGATTTGAGGCGATCCAATTCCCGCAATTCCGCAACCGCCTGCTCCAGGGCGCGGGTCCGTTCTCGCACCTTGTCGTCCAGGGTGCGGATGCTCGTCTGCAACCGCTCGACCATGGCATTGAATCCCTGCACCAATACCCCGATCTCATCCTGGCGCGTTTCGACCAGACAGCGGGCATCCGGATCCCCGCGTTCCACCTGCTGGGCGCACAACGCCAGGGCGTGCAAGGGCGCGGTCAGGCGGCGCACCGACCAGTACCCCACGGCCAGCGCCAGCATCAGCACCACTCCGGCAAACCAGCGCAACTGACGCGCCATCAACTCCGAATCGGCATACAGATCCTTGAGATGTATGGATGTGGCGACATACCAGTCGTAATCCTGGAAATGACGCACCCAGGCGATCATTTCATCCGCATGCCGATCTGGATCATCGGTCTGACTCCAGCGAAATCGGATCCCTTCCCGGCTTTCCACCCCCTGCTTGAGCCGTGCCGTCAGGAGTTGTCCGCTGATCGGATCCACCCGATCATGGATATACTCCCCTTCCATGAGCGGACTGGGATGGGCGATCACCTGGTTCTGGCTGTCGAATATGAAGACGTATCCGGTCTTGGCAATACGAAACTGTTTCAATTTCTCGCGCAGGGCGGAGAATGTCTTGACCTTGCGCATCGCCACCATGTCGGCCACATCGTCCAGATACAGCCCGCTGCCCAGCAGGGCATTCAACTCCGGGAGATAGCGCACGAAAGAGATTTTTTCGCTGGGGATGAGCCGGCCCAGCCGGTTGAACCAATAGGTGTGAAACCCCTCCCCATCCCGTTTGGCGATCTCCACCATCGGCGGCACGATCAATTGGTCATTCACGTCGCGCGCCTGCGAGTAATCGCTGCCGTGCAGTTTCGGATCCGGGTGGGAGAGCAGTTGCGATCGGTCGTCGATCAGAAAGAAATAGTCCCGGTCGCCATATTGAAAATGTCGCAACATTTCGAACAGTTCGCTTCTGGCCTGCTGCTCGGTCCTGCCAGAGGCGATGCGCGTGGACAACTCCCGAATGAGATAGTTGCCGGTCAGGGTCACCACATCCTTGAGTTCCTTCTTGCGGGCCTCCAGGGTGAAGGTTCGGTAGTTGTCCAGTTCGGCCTTGGTTTTGTGGAGGATCTCGACGACGGTTTCCAGCAACGTCAGGGCCATGGCCTCCTTCTCCCTGGCCAGGGTGTCGCGTATCACCGGAACGAGCACGAAATGGATCGAACCGAAGTAGAGCAGCACCACCCCGGTGACCACGGTGAAGAGCCGACCGAAGATCGAGGAGAAAAAGGCGCGCATTTTCCGTTCACCCGGCGAGATATCGGGTCGGGTCCACGGCATCGATCTGATCGGGCTTGAGATGCGTTTCGGCATAGCGCCGATAAATGCCGGCCCGCAGGAACAGTTGAAACAGATCGGGATCGATATGGCCATCCATGGCCATGCGTTGCATGATATCCAATGCCTTGGAAAGCGTGTAGGGCGAGCGATACGGTCGATCCGGGGCGGTCAGGGCCTCGAAGATGTCGGCAATGGCCACGATGCGTGCCGGGATCGACAAGGAGGCGTCGGTCAGCTTGTGGGGATAGCCGCGACCGTTGAGACATTCGTGGTGACCTCCGGCATAATCGACCACATGGCGCAGGCGCGGTGGGAAGGGAATTTCCTTGAGCATGTTGATGGTGTGGACCACATGATCCTCGATGATGGTCCGCTCCTCGGCATTGAGCGTGCCGCGTCGGATCAGCAGATTGTCCATCTCCCACGCGTTGATCAGGGAGTGGGGGCGCTCCTGGAGATCGTGCCAGGTGATCTTGGCCAGACCGCGCAAGCGGGCCTCGGTCTCTGGCGAGATGAATTCGTTGCCGAGATTGCAGGCCTTGAGAAAGTCGAGCTGATTCTTCCAGAACTCCTGGCGTTGACTCTCCTCCCCCTCGCCACGCAGCCGTTCCTGGAACATGATGAGCTGGATGCGCAGTTCCAGCAGCGCGATGCGGTCCATGTTGGTGGTCAACTTGGTGGGTTTGTCCATCACCCACTCCGGGGTCACCACCTTGCCGCAGTCGTGCAGGTAGGTGGCGATCTCCAGGGTTTCCCAGTCGTCCTCGGAGAAGTGAAAATCGTGAAACGGGGGGTTGACGTCGGCGCAGGCCGCCTCGGTCAACATCCGGGCGATCTCCGGCACCCTTCGGCAGTGACCTGCGGTATAGGGGGATTTGGCGTCGATGGCCGAGGCGATCATGCCGATGAAGGCGCGAAACATGTTGGTTTCGGCGACGAACATTTGGGCATTGCGCAAGGCCGTGGTCGCGATCGAGGCCAGGGTGGTGGTCCGTTTCAGGTCCGCCGAGGTGAACGCCTCCTTGTGATCGGCGGCCAGCACCAGCAGACCGACCCGTTCCTGATGGGCCTCCAGGGGCAGGGCGATGGTGGCCCGAAAACGGGGATCGGCGTGGGTACACAAGGCATGGGAGGCGATGTCGTTGATGATCCCGGTCACCTCGCCGGTCACCATCCCCTGAAAGAACGGGGAAGCGGCGAATTCCTGAAACCATGGCGCAGCATCCGTTCCGAGGGTGGTGAGCAGCGTATGCTCCTGTTGTGCGAAATCATAAAGAAAAACCGCGCTCCAGGTGATGCGCGGGGTGCGCGTGGCCAGTTCTGCGAGCAGGGCGTCCGCCACCTCCCTGGGACGCAGCGAACGGTTCAACAACGTCGAGGCCCGTTCCAGCAGGGCGATCTCCCGCAGACTCTCCAGGGCCTCCCTGGCCACTGCCCGGCGGGCGTATTCCAGCTCCATCATGGTGTTGAAGAGCGTACCCAGATGCCGGATCCAGGGCATGACCTGGGCCTCCGTTTCCGGAGGGGCGCGCCACAGCAGATGACCCGCCAGTGCGCCATCGATAAGCAACGGCTCGGAGCGGGTTTCCGGCTGATCGGCCATCAGGCTTTCCGCCTGAGCGCCCAAGCCACCCAGAAACCGTTCCTGGCCGCGTATCGCAACGCTCAACTCCGCAGGCGCCAGGTCAGCGACGGCCTGCAACTGCTCTTTCACCCGTTTTGCGGGCAGATAGAGATGCAATGGCACCATGCGTTTTCAGCCTTGCAGAATGGTTGCGGCCAATTTGAGGATTTCGTCCGGATCGAAGGGTTTCGTCATGAAATGGTTCACGCCGACCTCCAGCCCACGTTGCCGATCCGCCTCCTGCCCCTTGGCGGTCAACATCACCACCTTGGTATCGTTGAGCGTGGCATCGGCCCGAATGGCGCTGCAAACGTCGTAGCCGTTCATTATTGGCATCATGACGTCGAGAAATACCAGTTTTGGCCGTTCCCGTTGGATCGTGGCCAGGCCATCGCCACCGTTGGCGGCGGTCAGAATCTCGAAGTCACGCTCCTCCTGAAGCTCCTCCAGGGTCTGTTCCAGCAGACTGCGGATATGCACTTCATCGTCCACGATCACCACGGTATCCATGGCATCACTCCTTCTCGGTCGTCGGTTCGGCGGGTAGAATCAAAATGTCCAAGGCAGCGATCTGCTCCCAGAAATCCCGGTCCACGTATGGCAACGCTTCGCCTGGTACGGTCACCAGGCCCCGAAATCCTTCCTGCACCTGACGGATCAGCTCTTCCCTGGAACACAGGGTGACATCGCCCAACCGGATGACGGCTGGCAAACGATGCGCTTCCAGGGAGATCGGCTCGTTGAGCACCAGGCAGGGCAGGGTTTCACCGTCGCGCGTGTCGGAAAGCAGCAGCCGCATGCTGTGCAGCAGCCGCTGTTCGTCGATGGGTTTGCTCATGGCCACGGCGCCGCCCACCTGATCGAAATCGGGCATGGCCGACAGGATCACCACCGGAATCCGGGACAACTGGGGATCCTGGTGCAGCCGGGTCATGGCCTGACGGCCATCCAGCACCGGCATGGCCAGATCCAGGGTGATCAGGTGTGGGTGGTGCTGTCTGGCCAGATCCAAACCCTCCTGGCCGTTGTTGGCGACCATCACCCGATACCCTTGTTCCTGGAAAAGCAGGTCGAGATAGGCGCAGACATTGGGATCGTCATCGATCACCAGCACCAGGGATCCCGACGGACCATGGATAACCGGGGCTTGGGGAGATGCATCGGCGGGCGCGGGGGATGTCTGGTCCAGCGTCAACGGGATCGGAACGCGCGTCTCCGGGATGGCAGGCTCGAACGGGGCGCACAAGGGCAGGGTGAATGAAAAAACACTGCCCCGACCCGGCTCGGAGTTTGCCCAAATGCGTCCCCGGTGATGATGGACGATCTCCTTGCAGATCGACAACCCCAGACCGGTGCCATGGGGTTTGTCCACCAGGGTATCGTCGCGACGCACCTGCTGGAATTTGTCGAAAATGCTCTCGGCCTGGTCTTGCGGGAAACCGCAACCGGTATCTTCCACATCCACGCGCAGCATGCCGTCCGCCAGGGCGTGGGCCGCGACCCGCACATGACCGGCGGTGATGAACTTGGCGGCATTGTTGAGCAGATTGACCAACACCTGGACCAGACGGTCCTTGTCGGCCTCCACCATCAGCGGCGCTTGCGGCAGGTGGGTCTCCAGGGCCACGCCCGGCAAGGTGGCAAACTGCCCCTGCACCGCGTTGACCGCCTGCTGGATCGCCTCCTGGAGCGGGAATCGGGTCATGTGCCATTCGATGCGTCCCGACTCGATCTTGGCCAGATCCAGCACCGTGTTGATCAGCCGGGTCAACCGTTCGGACTCGGTGAGGATGATCTCCAGGTTCTCCTGGATGCGTTGCGACTTGGCGCGCCGTTTGGCATCGTCTTCCGGAGCGGCGGCAAAAGAGCGGTCGAACTCGCGCCGGATCAGTTGCGCAAACCCGCGAATCGAGGTCAACGGGGTGCGCAACTCGTGGGAGACCGAGGAGAGCAGATCGGATTTGAGCTTGTCGAGGCGTTGCAACTCTTCGTTGCCGCGACGCAACTGCTCCTCGGCCTGTTTGAGGGTGGTGATGTCCATGGCCACCCACAGAAATCCCTCCTGGCCCCGTTCGACCCCCTGCAACGCGGTGATCGACAGGCTGACCGGAATTCCGCGTCCATCCTTGCGGTGATAGATCCACTCCTGGGTGCCGCCATGCCAGGCCTTGGCAATGTGGGCAAACAGCGCCATCCCGTCGAGGGGAGGACCATCGCCGCTGGCAATGGCGCAACCGCGTGCCGCCACCTCTTCCGCATCGAGCAGGTCCAGAGGGGTGAGACAACCGGTCACCTCCTCGGCCCGATAGCCGAGCATCCACTCCGCGCCCCGGTTGAACAGGGTGATGACGCCGTCCGGATCCGTGGCGATGATGGCAATCTGAGATGCCGCGTCCAACACGGCCTGCAACTGCGCGCTGGTGGACTGGAAACGGGCCAGGATCGCCTCGGTCTTCTCGAATTGACGGATCACCAGATCTGCGGTGATGTCGGCGGCCCGATGCAGGGTGCGGATTTCGTCCCGGAGCCGTTTTTTGCTCGCGACGCCCTCGTCCACGATCGTGGCGAGCGCGGCCCGGAGCGGGAGGTCAAGGTCGCGTGGAGTCAAGGCCATGGCGGGCCACCTCGATGCTGTAACGGGCCAGCCGCTCGATGGCCGACGGGTCCGGTTCTCCGGCCATGCCCACCAGCAGCGCTTCCGGCCAGGGGGGCGGACTCACCTTGGGGAGCATGGCCAACAAATACGGGATGCCCGCGTTGTGGCCATACCCGTTCGCCAGGGCGGCCACTGCTTCTCCCCGCAACGTCACCACCTCGCCGGGCGGGGCGAACCCCTCCACCCGGTCTACGAAGACCACCCTGGGGCGGCCTTCCAGCAAGGGCAGCAGCGCCAGGCCGGCCAGGCCGCCATCCAGCACGGCCACCTCCGGCGGTGGACCCGGCGGGGCGCAAAGCCGGTCGTAAACACGGGGGCCGGTATCGTCCTCGGCCAGGTAGCGGTTGCCGACGCAGAGGATGAGGGGCTTCATACCGTCAACACGCGCCGCCCGCCGCCCACGACATGAACGCTGCAGACCAGGCAGGGGTCGAAGGAACGCACCACCATGCCGGCCAACACCGGGTCGTCCGGATCGGGGAGCGGGGTGCCGATCAACGCCTCTTCCCAGGCGCCGCGCACCCCTTGCCCGTCGCGCGGCGAGCCGTTCCAGGCCGTGGGCGTGATGATCTGATAGTGGACGATCTGGCCGTTTTCCACCCGCACCCAGTGGCCGAGCGCCCCGCGCGCCGCTTGCGTCAACCCGACCCCTTCCCCCTGACGCAACGGCTCCACCGGCAGATAGAACGGATCCTGGTGGCTGGCGATCAGTTCCGTGAGCCACTGTTCGGCGGACGCGAAGAGCGTAACCGGACGGGTCAGGCGGGCCAACTGGCGTGTCAAGGCGGATATGCCCTGATCGCGGCGGGCCAGATCCAGGTACAAGGGATCTTGCGCCACCATGCGTTCGGCCACGGGGCCGGTTTCGGCGGCCAGACCGGCGTAACGGGGGGCCTTGACCCAGGAGTATTTTTTGCCTTCCGCGCCGCTGGCCACCGGTTCGGTGATGCCGACCATGGGATGAAGGCCGTCCGGATAGTCGGCATACCAGGAGCAGGCCACATGTTCGGCGATTTGCCGTTGGTCGAACGGTTCCACATCGCCTTGGCCGCGCACCAGGCCAGCCGGAACCAGACACCCCCCGGTTCCGACCACCTCCGAACCGGTCGGGATCTCCAGGGCGCCATACGAGAGCGCATGGCCGTGGCCGATGCCGAGCCGGTCCAGACCGAGCGCGCGACCGGCGGTCAAAAGGAATCCCACATCCCCCTCGCGCTGCGACTCCCGTTCGGCGAGCCAGGCGTCGAGGTCGCCAGCCGAGGTCAACTCCCGCCAGCGGGCGAGCGGGCAGCCCAGGACGGTTCGCTCGTACCATTGCCGGAACTGCTTGAGCAGCATGAGGGATTTCTGGAAATCGATCACCGGCGGGGCATAAACCACGCCCCCCGGCACCATGAACGAGGTATGCGGCCATTGCCCGCCGAGCAGGGCGATGATCTCCAGCACCCGTTTGGTCTCCCTGATCGCCTCGATGCAGCGCGTGCCACGCAATGGCTGATAACGGACCCCGGCCTCGGTGTGCCATGGGTGTCCGGCAAAGGCCGGGCTGCACAAATCGACCAGAAACATGAGCAGGGATTGGCGAAGATCGCTTTGAATGGTTTCGACCATCAGGGCGATGTTGCGCATGCGCACGGCATTCGCCGGGGGCGCGACCCCGGCGATCCGGTCCAGGGCATGGACCGCAGCGGTGAGATGGGTGATGGTGCAGATGCCGCAGATGCTGCGGGTGATCACCAGACTGTCCAGGGGCGCCCGTCCCAGCAGCATGCGCTCGAACCCCCGAAACATGGTGCCGGAACTCCAGCACTCCACGATCCGACCGTTCTCCACCGCCACCCGCAACTCCAGATCCCCCTCGACCCGATTCAGGGGGATATGACATTCGATGCGTTGCGTGGTCATATTTCCGTTTCCCGTCGTTTCAGTCTGGCTGGCGCCGCAGCGGCTGCCATGGTCTTGTAGACCAGATAGTGCGCCCGGTTGATGCCGTTGGGCAAGGCAATGGGGATATCCTCGATATGGCGGGTCTCGAAAAAGGGGTAGGATGAGGGGAAGTCCGGATTGGTGCAGCCGAAACAGGGCACCCCCGCGCGGGTCTTGGAGGAGCGGCGGTTCCAGAGCAGCTTGTTGCATGGCCCCCCCGCCAGCGGACCATGACATCCCTTGTGGAAGAACAGACACCCCTTCTGTCCGAAATCGTTCTCCTCCATGCGGTATTCGTGATACTCGTTGCGGGTACACCCTTGGTGGACCAGCATGCCGTACCAGGCCAGGGGACGGTGCAGATCGTCCAGGGGCAAGGGCACTCCGGTCGTCAAGGCGGCGAGGGTTCCGGAGAGGACCTCAGGATGACAGGGACAGCCGGCGAGATTGATCACCGGCAGACCCGATCTGGAGCGGTAGTCGCTTCCCAGCAGCCCGCCAGGCTGATCCTTGATGAATTGCAACCCGGCGGACTGGACATACTCATCCACCCCGAACCCGCCGAACGAGGCGCAGGTGCCCAGGGCGATCGTGAAACGCGCCTGTTGGGCCAGACGGACGACGAGATCCTTCTTGGGTTGGCCGAGAAAGGTGTCGTACATCCCGGTGCTGGCTGGTCCGCGCAGCACGGCCCCTTCGATCACCAGGATGTCCAGCGGCGTTTGTCCGCGCAGCAGGGCTTCGATCCGCTCGCGACGCGTCTTGGGGGTATCGGTGACGAGCGACGGATGCCACAGCAGATCGATATCCAGTTGTTGCAACAGATCCGGCAGGTTCGGGGCTTCCACGTTGAGAAAGGACATGGTGTCGCCGCCGCATCCGCCATTCTGCATCCAGTAGAGCGTCAGGGACATGGTCGATTCTTCCTTTGGCGGGGGGGTACGGTTGGTGGATGCGGCAAGATCTCCGGATGGTCATCAGCCATTTTCCGAGTGGCATAATGAGTTTAAATATACATTCATGTGTTTAGCACATATGCTCATAGCGGCGCAAGCATGAATTTTCACCAATCCGCCAACGTTCCCGTGACATCGCCCTGGCGTTACGATAATAATGCCACTTGGCCTTTCTTTGTTCCGCATTGTTTGCGGCCATGTCGCGCCTTGGAGGAGATGCATGGATATCTTTGCCGCCATCGAAAGCCGCCGTTCGGTCAAACAGTTCGATCCGGATCACGTCATGACCCAAGATGAAGAGGATCGTCTGCTGGGTCTGGCGATGCTGTCGCCAACGGCGTTCAATCTGCAACATTGGCGATTCGTCGTGGTGCGGGATCCGGATCTGCGCCGGCAAATCCGCGCCGTGGCCTGGAATCAGGATCAGGTCACCTCCGCGTCGCTGCTGGTGGTGCTGTGCGCCGATCTCGCCGCCTGGAGGAAGGATCCGGCCCGCTACTGGAAGGATGCGCCCGAGGCGGCGCGGGAGTTCCTGGTGCCCGCGATTCACCAGTATTATCACGGCAGGGAACAGGTGCAACGCGACGAGGTCATGCGTTCCTGCGGGATTGCCGCCCAGACCCTCATGCTGGCGGCCAGGGGCATGGGGTACGACTCCAGCCCCATGGACGGGTTCGATTTCGACGCGGTGGGCCGTTTGCTGCGCCTGCCGCCGGATCACCTCATCGCCATGTTCGTGGCCGTGGGCAAGCCGTTGCAACCGGCCATGCCCAGAGGCGGACAACTCTCCCTGGACGAAGTGCGCATCGTGGACCGGTTTTAACGCTCCAGCGCCCGGGCCAGCCGTTGCCACTCGCCGGGCGCCCCCGGCAGACCGAAACGCAGGCCCGGAGGGTCGTCGAAACGGCGCACCAGGATCCCCTGCCTGGCCAGATGCCCCCACCACCAGGCCGCCTCCGGGCCGGGAACCCACTGGAAAAGCGCGGTCCCTCCCGCCGGGGGGAGATGGTGATCATCGAGCAGCGTTGCGAGACGGAGCGAGGCGGCATGCAGACTCTGGCGGGTCTCCGCCTGCCAGGGGCGATCCGTCAGGGCCAGACGGGCGACGTGCCGGGCAGGACCACTCACGCTCCAGGGGCCGAGCAACTCCCTGGCCCTCTCCAGCAGGGGGGCATCCGCCAGGAGAAACCCGACCCGCACCCCCGCCAGACCATAAAATTTCCCCAAAGAACGCAGCACAATCAACCCCGGCGGGCCGAGCGCGGGCATCAGGCTCGCCTCCGGGGTGGCATCCATGAAGGCCTCGTCCACCACCAGCCAGCCACCACGGTCTTGCAGCCGGGCATGCCAGGCCAGCAGCCGGGCAGCGGAAAAACAGGCCCCGGTGGGATTGTTGGGATTGACCACCACCACGGCATCGTACTGTTCGACGGCGGCATCCAATCCGGCGGGCGTGACCCGCTCCAGCCGATGCCCGGCCATACGCCAGGCGTGGGCGTGTTCGGCATAGCTGGGGTGGAGCACCGCCACCCGCCCGGCGGGACGCAGACGGGGCAGGAGCTGAATGGCGGCCTGCGAACCGGCCAGGGGCAACAGGCGCGTGGCGCCATAACAGGCCGCCGCCGCCTCCTCCAGCCCGTCGTCCTCTTCCGGAAGCCGACGCCAGCACTCCGCTGGCACCGGGTCCGGTGGACGGGGGAGGGGATTGATCCCGGTGGAAAGATCCAGCCACTCCGCCACGGGAATGCCGAACGTCCGCGCCGCCTTGCGCACCCCGCCGCCGTGCTCAAGCATGACCGATCCCCCAGGCCGTCATCACGGCCAACCCCCAGAGCAACAGCGCGCGGCGCAGCAAGCCGATGGCACGGGCGATATCCTCGCCATCCGGCGGGTCGCCCTCGCCCAACTGGGGACGCATGGTGTCGATGCCGTGATAACGGGCAGGTCCCCCCAGTCGCAATCCCAGGGCGCCGGCGCCGCTGGCCATCACCACCCCGGCATTGGGACTCTTCCACCCCCCGCCCTGACGGTTCCAGCAACGCCATGCCGTTGCGGTGCGGCCGGCCAGGGTATAGCTCAACGCCGTCAGGCGGGCCGGAACGAGGTTGAGCAGATCGTCGGCCCGCGCCGCCGCCCAGCCGAAATGCAGCAACCGGGGGGTCTTGTAGCCCCACATCGCATCCAGGGTGTTGGCCAGCCGATAGGCCAGCGCGCCGGGCGCGCCCGCCACCAGAAACCAGAACATCGCCCCGAACAAGGCATCGCAACCGTTTTCCAGCAGGGATTCGATGGTGGCCCCCGCCACCTGAGCGGGTTCCAGCGCGGCGGTCTCCCGGCTGACCAGATATCCCACCCGCACGCGGGCCAACTCCCGATCCTGGCGCGCCAATGCCGCGCGCACCGCCTCGCCATGCTCGATCAGGCTGCGACCGCCCACGGTCAGATAGAGCAGCACCGCCTCCACCAGCCAGAAAGACCCGTCTTGCGGCAATCCCCAGGCGAGCAGACCCGCCGGGAGCAACACCAGCACGCCCCAGGCCGCGCATCCCGCACCACGGGCCGCCAGCCGCCCCGGCGTCCCCTCTTGCGGATTCAGCCGCGACTCCAGCCAATCGGCCAGCCGTCCGAATCCCACCAACGGGTGCCAACGGCGTGGTTCCCCGATCCAGCCGTCCAGGAGCAGCGCCAGCAGCAAGGCCGCCGCCGTTTGCGTCGTCACCATTTCCATCCACGCCATCCATGTCCGTCCGCCGGGGGCCGTGCTATCCTGCCCGCCGATATTTTCAACTTTGCCGCAAGTGTAACATGCGCCCATGGAATTGACACCCGGATTCATCATCGCCGCCACCCACTCCCACGCCGGCAAGACCACCCTCGCCCTGGCGGTGATGGCCGCCCTGCGGGATGCGGGTCAACACGTCGTGCCGTTCAAGGCGGGACCGGATTTCATCGATCCCATGTGGCATGCCGCCTTCTGCGGAGTTTCGTCCTGGAATCTGGACACCTTCATGGTGGGGGAGCAGGAGTGCCGGTCCCTGGTCGCCTCCCGCGCGCAACAAGGATCCGTTGTGGTGGTGGAAGGGGTGATGGGGCTGTACGACGGCAAGAGCGGCATCGGCGGCAGCGGTTCCACGGCGGATCTGGCCAGGGTGTTGGGCCTGCCGGTGCTCCTGGTGGTGGACGCCAAGGGGATGGCCGGCTCCATCGCCCCCCTGGTGGCCGGGTTCGCCGGGTTCGCCAGGGGATTCACGCTGGCGGGCGTCCTGGCCAACCGGGTGGGCAGCCCCCGCCATGCCGCCATGCTCGCCGGGGCGCTGGAGGAGGCCAGGCTCCCCCCCCTGCTGGGGTGGCTGGGCAATACCCCCGCCATCGGCCTGGGGGAACGTCATCTTGGCCTGCTGCTCCCGGACGACCAGGCACCCCCCGCCGCGTCGGATCTGCGCCAGGCGCTGACCCTGGATGTGGAAAAACTCCTCTCCCTGGCGCGGCCCGTCATGCCGACCCCTGCCGCCGATCCGTCGTCCCTCCTGTTGACGGGCCGCGTCATCGCCGTGGCCAGGGACCGTGCCTTCTGCTTCCTGTATCCGGCCAATCTGGCGTGGCTGGAGCAGATGGGGGCGCGGATCGCCTTCTTTTCGCCCCTGGCGGGCGATCCCCTGCCAGACTGCGACGCCGCCTGGCTGCCGGGGGGCTACCCGGAACTCCATGCCGCGACACTCGCGGCCTCCCCGACCTGGCGGGATCTGCGTCGGGCCGCCTCGCAGGACCTGCCCATTCTGGCGGAGGAAGGCGGCATGATGGCCCTGGGCGCCTCGTTGACCCTGCTGGATGGCGTCACCTGGCCCATGGCCGACATCCTGCCCGTCCATACCCGCATGACCCCGCGCCTGGCCGGCCTGGGATACCGGCGGGAACGCTCCGGCGCGCGCGGCCACGAATTTCATCATTCCATCCGCGATCCCGCGCCTCTGCCCGCCGCCTTTCTTGCGGAATCCGGCGATCCGGGGGTGCGCCTGCGCAACCTGCGCGCTTCGTACATTCACTGGTACTTTCCTTCCCAGCCCGCCACCTGCGCCAGTTGGTTCGGCGCGGCTTGACCCGTTTTTCCCGGAGACGCATGCCATGCCCCCAGAATCGACGCTTTCTCCAGTCATGACCGCAGATCAGGCGCTGCACGAAGCCAATGCCCTCTTGCAGGCCGGGAACGCGGGGCAGGCCGAAACCCTGTACCAGACGATCCTGTTGGCCGAGCCACGCCACCCCGACGCCAATCACAATCTGGGGGTTCTGCATGTGCGGTGCGGGCGCATGGAGGAGGGCCTGCCATTTCTCAAGGCCGCCCTGGAGGCCGATGAGAAGGTGGAAGCCTATTGGCTGGACTACATCGAGGTCCTGATCCGTTGCGATCGGCTCCTCGACGCCAGAACGACCTTGACGAGCGGTCGTTACATGGGACTGACGGGGGAGGGGGTGGAGGCCCTTGAGGCGCGCCTCGTCCAGGCCGAGGATCCCGGTCTCCCGGAGGAGCACGCCATCCACGAGGTGAACCGCAGAATCGCTGAGTTCCAGGGGGAGCGGTTGACCGCGCGCGGGATTCCGATCACGGCGCGGGTCGAGACCCCGGCGCGTCTTGTCATCGGTCTGCTCGGACCCGACCTGGACTTTACCGCCGCAACCCCCCACGAGGCCCCCCTGGGGGGATCGGAGTCCTGTCTGTGCCATCTGGGGGAGGCCCTGGCGCGTCTGGGGCACGAGGTGCATCTGTTCAGCAAGACCTCCCGGCCTGGTCGCTACCGGGGGGTGGCGTGTCACAACATCCTTGCCACGGCGGATCACCCGGTCGCCAGGCTGGACGTGGCCGTCACCCTGAACATCCACGCGGAGTGGCAGGAGCGCATCACCCCGGCGGGCAGGCCCGGCATGAAGCGGGTGGCCTATTTGCAGCACGACATCGATCAACCGACCGTGCAGATCTTGCGCAATGCCCGGTTCCGGGATCTCTGGGACGGTTTCGCCATGATCAGCGACTGGTCGGCGCACCGCTATGTCACCGCGTTCAAGCTGCCGGTTTCGCGCATGTTCGTGGCGGGCAATGCCATGGGTCCGGCCTTCGAGGGGCTGTTCGCACCCGGCCAGGCGATCCTGCCGCAAAAATCGGCCCACCCGGTGCTGATCTATGCCAGCACCCCGTTTCGCGGCCTGGATGTGCTGCTGGAGGCCTTTCCCCTGATTCGCGAGGCGGTGCCCGATGTGACCTTGAAGATTTTTTCCAGCATGAAGGTCTATCAACAACAAGACGGGAACGCGTATCGTGATCTGTATGACCGCGCCCTCCGCATGGCCGGTGTCGAGTACATCGGTTCGGTTTCCCAGACCCGGCTGGCCGAAGAGATGCGCAAGGCCACCATGCTCGCCTATCCCAACACCTTTCCGGAGACCTATTGCATCACCATGATGGAGGCGCTGGCCGCCGGTTGTCTGGTGGTGACCAGCAATCTGGGGGCGCTGCCGGAGGTGGGGGCCGGTCATGTGTTGTTCGGCAACGTGCCGTCCGACCCCCGCGAGCACGCGCGACGTTTCGCCAAACGCGTCATTCATGTTTTGCAAAATCTGGTCGCTCATCCCGACGTGTTCGAGGCGAGCCTGCGGGCACAGGTGTCGGCGGTGGAGAAACACACCTGGTCCCACCGCGCACGGGCCTGGGAACGGTGGCTTTTTGGCATGATGAACGCTTGAGGGATGGATACGATGCGGCATGAACCTATTCGTTTATTCTGTTCGTATGCCCATGAAGATGAAAAATTGCGTGCGGAACTGGAAAAACAACTCATCATCCTGAAGCATGCGGGTTTGTTGGCGATTTGGCATGACCGGATGATCATGCCGGGCAAAAGGTCGAAAACAGGCTGCACAGAGGGGGGATTGCGGTGATTCAGGCCGTGGTGGCCGGCATGGGTGGGGTGGGAAAATCGCAACTGGCGCTGGAGTTCGCCTATCGCAACGCCATGACCGCGAGCATGGCGCCGATGATCAACGCGGTCTGAGCCGCGAACATGCCCGCCGTCCATTTGATGGTTTCGGCCTTGGCGGCTTCGACATCTCCCTTGGTGGCCAACTCCTTGAGCCGCGCTTCTTCCACCTTTTGCAGCACGCCGGACAACGCCCTGGCCTGGGCTTCGGCTTGGGCAGGCGGCACCCCGGCGCTTTCCAATTCCTTCACAAAGGCCAGCGTGTCGAACGGGATGGCAATGGTGGTCATGAGCGGTTTCCCTCTGCTGGACAGAACGCAATTGCATCATGATGTTATCAAATCCGGCCCGATCCCGTCCACAAGAAATCATGCCGCATTGCAAGAATGTCGTGCCCGATGGCCCACGTCCTTGGCGCCATACAGATAACCTGTTGCAATTGATTGAAATTATCTGCTATGCTGCGTCATGCGCACTTGGCTTTACGATGGGGCGGTAGAACAGGGGAAATGCATGCCGACTGTCTTGAGAAAGAATGGCTACCGATTTTTCTTCTTCCGTCTGGAAGGGAACGAACCGTCCCATATTCATGTTGAAAAAGGGGATGGGTATGCCAAATTTTGGTTAAATCCGGTTATGCTGGCCAGGTCACGTGGATTTCAAGGAAAGGAGCTGGCAGAAATTACCCGTATGATCAAAGAGCAGCAAGCATTTTTCGAGGAGACATGGCATGAACACTTTAGCGGTTGAATATGATCCCCTGGCGGTCAACGTTGTCGTGTCAGCGGACATGCTCCGGGTGATGCTGGCCGATGGGCGCGAGGTTGCCGCGCCTTTGGCATGGTTTCCGAGATTGCAGGAGGCAACAGAAGAACAACGGAAGAATTGGCGATTCATCGGCGGGGGCGTGGGGATTCATTGGGCATCCGTGGATGAGGATATTTCGATTGACGCTCTTCTGATGCGCAAGTAGTCAACGGATGTCGAGAGAGTCGTTGATATGGGCTTGGACTTGAATCCAAAAGAAAAACGGCCTTCCCGGTATTCCCGAAAAGGCCGCTTGGGTGCTTGATTTGATATGGTGGGCGGCACAGGGATTGAACCTGTGACCCCTGCCGTGTGAAGGCAGTGCTCTCCCGCTGAGCTAGCCGCCCCTACCTGAGGAGAATGGGTGGGGATGCTACCATGGCCTCAAACACGGGTCAACGGCAATTCCGCGGGCAGGTGATCTTTTCTTCCTTCCCGCCCCGCCCGGACGGCATCACGGCAAACCTTGCCAGTGGCGAACGGTTTTGATAAATTGCTCGCGGTCTGTAAATGTCTTGTCACAACGTTTTGTTTCGAGGTCAAGAGCATGCGGGATCGGGTCGCCATCGTCACGGGCGCCAGCAGCGGTATCGGCAGAGTGGTCGCCATCCATCTGGCAAAATTGGGCGCACGGGTCGTCCTCATCAGCAACGAGTCCATCCGCATCCTCGAAGCCCTGGAGGAAGTCCGCGCCATCTCCCCGGAATCCGAGGCGTTCGAGGCCGATGTCACCTCGTTCCCCTGCCTGGAAGAGTCGGTCAAACTCACCCTCGAAAAGTTCGGGCGCATCGATATCCTGGTCAACAACGCCGGCATCACCCGCGACGCCCTCCTGGTCCGCATGTCCCTCGCCGACTGGGAACGCGTCCTGGCCGTCAACCTCACCAGCGTTTTCCAACTCACCCGCATGATCCTGAAACCCATGATGAAGGCACGATACGGCCGCATCGTCAATATCTCCTCGGTGGTGGGCGTCACCGGCAACCCAGGACAAGCCAACTACGTCGCCTCCAAGGCCGGCCTCGTCGGCTTCTCCAAGAGCATCGCACTGGAAATCGCCTCCCGCAATATCACCGTCAACTGCGTCGCACCGGGCTTTATCGCAACCGCCATGACGGATGCATTGAATCCCAAGGCAAAAGAGGCTATCCTCTCCAGGATTCCCATGGGCGCCATGGGATCCCCGGAAGACGTGGCCCATGCCGTCGCTTTCCTCGCCTCCGAGCGGGCCGGCTACATCACCGGTGAAACCCTCCATGTCAATGGAGGCTTGTACATGGGATGATCCCGCCCCTTGCGGCGCTTCAACCCTTTTTTTAACAACAGCCAAAAGATATCAATCGAAAAGGAAACCCCAGCATGAGCAATATCGCCGAACGGGTCAAGAAAATCGTGGTGGAACAACTGGGCGTCGAAGCCAGCCAAGTCACCGAGGAGGCCAACTTCGTCGAGGATCTGGGGGCCGACTCCCTGGACACCGTCGAACTGGTCATGGCTTTGGAGGAAGAGTTCGGCTGCGAAATCTCCGACGACGCGGCGGAAAAAATCGTCACCGTCAAACAGGCCATCGAATTCATCAAAAAAAGCCTCGACGGCTGATCCTTTCGTCCAGACCACCAGGGAGTATCAAGCGTGGATGATCGTCGTGTGGTCATTACCGGCATCGGCTTGGTGACCCCCCTCGGACTGGGTATCGATCCCGTCTGGGAAGGGTTGACCGCCGGTCGCTCCGGCATCGGTCCCATCACCCGTTTCAACGCGGAAGAGTTTGCCTGCCGCATCGCCGGAGAGGTCCGCGATTTCCAGCCCGAGGATTGGGTGGACAAAAAAGAGATCAAAAAAATGGATCTCTTCATGCACTTCGGCGTCGCAGCCGCGCATCTGGCCTGGCAGGATTCCGGCATCACCGTCAGCGAGGAGAATGCCCATCGCATCGGGGTCATCATCGGTTCGGGCATCGGCGGGTTGACCGCCATCCAAAACCAGGCTTTCCTCCTCAAGGAACGCGGACCAAGACGCATTTCTCCCTTTTTCATCCCCATGTCCCTGATCAACCTGATCTCTGGACACGTGGCCATCCGCTACGGCATCAAGGGGCCGAACCACGCCGTGGTGACCGCTTGCGCCACCGGCGCCCACGCCATCGGCGATGCGATGCGGATCATCAAGCGCGGCGAGGCCGACGCCATGCTCGCCGGAGGCGCGGAAGCGGCCATCTGCGAACTGGCCGTGGGCGGTTTCGCCTCGGCCAAGGCGCTCACCAGCCGCAACGACGACCCCACCGCCGCCTCGCGTCCCTGGGACCTGGGCAGGGATGGCTTCGTCATTGCCGAAGGGGCCGGGGTGGTCCTGTTGGAAACCCTGGAATCGGCCAAAAAACGCGGCGCCCAAATTTACGCCGAGGTGGTCGGCTACGGCATGTCCGGCGACGCCTACCACATCACCGCTCCCCAACCGGAAGGCGAGGGGGCGGCCCAATGCATGACCGTCGCCATCCGGGATGCCGCCATCTCCCCGGATCGGATCGGCTACATCAATGCCCATGGCACCTCCACCCCCATCGGCGACCACATGGAAACCCTGGCCATCAAACGGGCCTTCGGGGCCGAACACGCCAAAAAGCTGATGGTCTCGTCCACCAAATCCATGACCGGACACCTCCTGGGGGCCGCCGGCGGCGTCGAGGCCATCTTCACCGCTCTGGCGTTGCGTCATGGGGTGATCCCACCCACCATCAACCTCACCGACCCGGACCCGGCATGTGACCTGGACTTCGTTCCCAACACGGCCAGGGAGGCCAACATCGAGTATGCCTTGTCCAACTCGTTCGGCTTTGGCGGCACCAACGCCACCCTGGTCATGAAGCGGTTTCATTGACGAACCGGCTCCAACGCCTCCTCCTGGGACTCCTGCTGGCCGGTTTTCTGGCCACCGGAATCCTCTCCCTGCTCTTCATCGATTTTCTGACCACCCCCCTGGAATCCTCCAGGCGGGTGGTCATCGAAAAAAAGTGGTATCTCTCCCGCATCGCCCAGTTCCTGGAAGCCGAGCAGGTGATCCCCTCGGCGCGCTGGTTCGTGCTGCTCGCCCATTTTCACCGCCGGAACATCCGTCTGCACGCCGGGGAGTACCGCTTCGAGCAGGGAGAGACCCCGCCTCGCATCCTCATCCGTCTCGAACAGGGGGATGTGGTGCGCTACCGATTTTCCTTCCCGGAAGGGTTGACCGCGCGCGATGTCGCCACCCGCATGGAAGAGCAGGGGTGGAACGAGGCGTCGGCCCTGGTCCGGGATGTCGCCTGGGTGAAAAAACTGGCGCCGGATGTCCCCACCCTGGAGGGGTGGCTTTTTCCGGAGACCTATTTCTTCGTCCGGGGGGAGTCGGCCCAGGAGATGTTGGTCCGCATGACCCGCATGGCCCGCGCCACTCTGGAGCGCGAATGGGCGAACCGGGATCCCGGCATCGAGTTGACCACCCCCCTGCAAGCCTTGATCCTGGCCTCCATCATCGAAAAGGAGACCGGAGCCGCCAGCGAGCGCAGCCGCATTTCCGGGGTGTTTCACAACCGTTCTCGCCGCAACATGCGTCTGGAAAGCGACCCGACGGTCATCTACGGCGCTGCCGATTACCAGGGCGACATCACGCGCAAGCATCTGACCACGCCCACGCCGTACAACACCTACACCCGTTCCGGTCTGCCGCCGACGCCGATCTGCAATCCTGGCCGGGCGTCGATTCACGCCGCCTTGCACCCGGAGCGAACCGACGAGCTGTTTTTCGTGGCCCGCGGGGATGGCAGCCATGTGTTTGCCAGCACCTTCCAGGAGCACAAGGAGAACGTGAACCGCTACCAGAAGCGCAAGGCCAATGTCCGGCCTTGAGCACATGCCACGTTTCGTCACCTTCGAGGGGGGCGAGGGCGCGGGCAAGAGCACGCAGATGCGCCTGCTGGCCGAACGGTTGCAGGCCGGAGGGGCAAGGGTGACGCTGACCCGCGAGCCGGGCGGGACCCTCATGGCGGAGCGGATCCGCGCATTGCTGGTGACCGGGCGGCCCGACGATCTGGATGGCCGCGCGGAGCTTTTGTTGATGCTGGCCGCCAGGGTCGAGCACGTGCGCGGTCTGATCCGACCGGCCCTGGCGCGCGGGGAGGTGGTGTTGTGCGACCGTTTCGCCGACAGCACCATGGCCTATCAGGGGTTTGGCCGGGGCATGGATCTGGAGTGGCTGGCGCTGCTCAACCGGTTCGTGCTGGGGGATCTGCTGCCGGAACGGACCTTGTTGCTGGACATCGATCCTGGGGCCGGACTGGCGCGGGCGGGCCGGGCATCTGGCGGCGAGAACCGTTTCGAACAAGAAAAATTGTCGTTCCATCAGCGGGTGCGGGCCGGTTTTCTGGAGTTGGCGGCCTCCCAGCCGGGGCGTTTCCGGGTGATCGACGCGACCGGAGAGGTGGCAGCGGTGGCCGAGGCGGTCTGGGAGGCGTACCGGTCATGACGACATCGTTGTTCGACGCCATCCGGGGGCATGGCGAGATCGTGGGGCGATTGCGGCAGTTGTTGGCCATGGGGCGTCCGGGTCATGCCTGGCTGTTTCACGGGCCGGAGGGGGTGGGCAAACGGCAGGTGGCCATGGCCTTGGCGCAGAGCCTGTTGTGTCCCGCGCCGCTCGTCGATCGGAATGGTGGCATGGCGGGGTGCGGGAATTGTCCCTCCTGCCGCAAATGCGCCAGGGCCATGCATCCGGATCTGCAAATCCTGTCGGTACTGGAAAAAAAGACCCGCATCGCCGTGGAGCAGGTGCGGGATCTGATTCGTTTCATGGCCTTCACGCCGCTGGAAGGGGCCTGGAAGGTGGCCATCGTGGACGATGCCGCGTTGATGAACGAGGCCTCGGCGAATGCCATGCTCAAGACCCTCGAGGAGCCTCCCTCCGGTTCCATGCTGATTTTGATCACCAGCCAGCCCGGCGGGCTGCTGCCCACCATCCGTTCCCGCTGCCGGCAGGAACGGTTCACCCCCCTGGACAACGCGACGATCCAGGCCATTCTGGAGCAGGTCGCGCCGGCGATCCCCGCGAGCGAGCGCCGGGAGGCGGTGCGTCTGGCGGGAGGGAGTGTGGGCGAGGCGTTGCGTTTGAGCGGCCAGGGGAGCATGGCGGCCAGGCGGGAGTTCCTGGATGCCCTGGAGGGGCTGCCCGCATTGGGGTTGTGGGAGGTGCTGGAAGTGAGCGCCCATTGGAGTCATGCGGATCGTTTCGATCTGGTGGGGCCGCTACTGGAGACGTGGTTTGCCGAACGGATTCGTGTTATCATGCGTCAAGACGAGGAGCGGCGCCCGGAGGTGGAGGCCCTGCTGGAGGCCGCCTCGCAGGTTGCGCGGCTGCTGCGCGAGCTTGCCATATTCAATCTCAATCCCCGTTTGACTCTGGAGGCGATCCTGATTCGTCTGGCGCGGATGCAAGGAGCGGCATTTTGATGGAAACGGTCAAACAAACTCAAGCGGGACCCGCCGGGAAGCGACTGGTGGGGGTGCGGATCCCTGATTCCTGCATGGTCTATCGGGTGCAAACCGACTTGCCGCAGATTGCCGTCGGGGATCAGGTGGTGGTGCAGATTCGCGATGGCGAGGTAATCGGGCAGGTATTGCATCTCTTCACCCTGACCGCCGAGCCGTTTCCGGGTCCCATTCGCAAGGTGATCCGGCGGTTGACGGACAAGGACCGGAAGCTCATGGACTCCAACCAGGAACTGGAGGGCAGGGCCAGGCTGTTGTGCCGGGAAAAGATCCGTGCGCTCGGTCTCTCCATGAAGCTTTCCAAAATCACCTGTCACGCGGGTGGCGCGCGGGTGGTGATCCATTTCACCTCCGAGGCGCGGGTCGATTTTCGGGAGTTGGTGCGGCTGTTGTCCTCCGAGTTGAAGGCGCGGGTGGAGATGCGGCACGTGGGGGTGCGGGACGAAAGCAAGCTGTTGTGCGGTTTGGGGTGTTGCGGCAAGGTGTTGTGTTGTTCGGAATACCTCACCCGGTTTCATCCGGTTTCCGTGCGCATGGCCAAGAACCAGGACCTCTCTCTGACTCCGGAGGGGATTTCCGGGGTATGTGGCCGTTTGATGTGTTGTCTGGCCTATGAGAACGATGTCTATCTCGAATTGCGCAAGGGTCTGCCCAAGGTCAAGAGCCGTGTGACCCTCCCGGACGGGCGCGAGGGCATGGTGCGGGCCGTTTTCCCTTTGCAGGGGGAGGTGGAACTGCTGTTCGGGGAGGGGGTCATGGAGCGGATGCCGGTCGATCGGTTGACCGGGGCGGCCACGACCGTTGACGCGACCGGAGAGGAGGAGGAGCGGGAGCACCAGGATGCACCACCTCCCAAACCGGTCGTCAAGCCGAGGCGGAGTACCGGCAAGCCCACTGCGGGCACGCCGCCGCCCGTCGCCAGGGATGCGGCCAGGAAAGCGCCCGCGCCCGTGCCGGTCGCACCGGCCCCGGAAGAGGAGGGGGGGGCAACGGAGTCCGCGCCCAAGCGTGCGCGTCGCCGACGCAGAGGCGTGGGGATCAAACCACCGGTCATGGCCGGAGCCGCGCTCGTGGTTCAGACCGGGGAGCAGCCGGTTCGGGAACGGAGCGAGGGGGAGGGGACGGAAGGGGGTTCCGGCACCCCGCGTCCGGCTGGAACCGCGCGTCGCCGCAGGCGGCGTTCCGGCCCCAGACGGGGT
>PDZX01000073.1 GCA_002753185.1 Magnetococcales bacterium WMHbin3 | reverse complement strand
TGGCGTTCATCAAGAATTCCCGCAAGAGCGGCATATCGGGCTGCAATCAAGCTATCGGTCTCCATCCGCTAAATTTATCAACACGAAAGGAAGAAGTCCATGTAATTTTTTAACGGCTCCTAAGGGGATCAATTCCGTAGAGCAGCACCCTGAAAAATCCGGCAAAGCCACTTTGTTGAGATAAGGACGCAATTTTCCGTAGAGCACATGATCTGGGCCAAACAGGGAATGTCGTGCTTTGAGGTACCTTACTCTCTTTGGTGCCAACAATGGCTCCCCATTTTGACTCAACATGTTCCATCCCCAGATAGCGCATACCTTGAGCTGATTCCGAAGAAATTATTCTTCGGTCCTCATTGCAGAGAGTTAGATAGCGTGCTTGTCATTTTCCGTTTTCCATCAACCCCACCTGCACTGCCTCCACCTGTGCCACCAACTCCCGCACCCTCCCCAACCAATCGGCGATATCAAGGCCAGTATCCAGGCCACCGAGGGATTCGTAGCGGAACTGCACCGCGAAGGGTGACAGATCGACAAAATCCCACAGAGATTCGCCCTCAACACCCAGCGTTTCCAATTGCCGAATCAGAATGCGTAGGCTGTGAATGCGGGGCGGCTCCTGGCCGAGCAGCACCAACCAAGCCTTGAGCGCCTTTTCCACTGCCTGCTGGGCATGGAAGCCGCAAGCCTCCACAGGAATGGGGTCCGCGCGGGCCAGAATCTCCATCGCCCGGAGATCCTTGGCGGCCATGGTCAACAGCGTGAGGGCGGTTTCAAGATCGCTCATACAACACCTTTCCTTCCCGCAAGGCACGATAGACCAGATGACAAGTCGCATTTCTCCATCGCTCGATCTCCTCCCGACTATACACTAAAATATCCGTGGCCACGGGAAAACGCATCATGGCTTTTTCCAGTCGCGCCATCTCCCGGTAGCGGCTTCGCTCCGGGCCGAAGGGGGCGGACTCCACTACCAACAGATCGAAATCGGAGTCGCCTTGCGCCTCACCACGGGCATGGGAGCCGAACAGGATCACCTGTTCCGGATCCGCCGTCTCGACGATGATCCGGGTCGCTTCTTTCAGCAGATCCGCAATTTCGGCGTTCATGCCGACACCCCCTCCACACCATTCATCAGCGCCAGCCGCAACGCCTCCACTTCCTGGACGATCTCGGCCTCAATGGCGGCCAATTCGTCCAGAATCACCCGTGGATCGCGGTGCTCCACCCGGCTGGCGCTGACCGGACGGTAACGGCTGGCCGAGAGATTGAAGTCGTTATTGCGAATGGCCGCGCTCTCGGCAAACCACCATTTTTCCGTCCAGGGAAGGGTTGCGTCCCGCTGCGTCCAACGACTCCACAAGGAGTCACGATCCCGAAAGACCGCTACCAATCCGGGCAGGTCATCCTGCGCCACCGGTTGATCGTGGTTGGCATCCAGCTTGTAGCCGTCGGCGTCGGCATGCAGAAACAGCACCCTCTGCGTGCCCCCTCCCTTGCGAAACAGCAGCACCGAGGTCTTGACCCCGGAATAGGGCTGGAACACCCCACCTGGCAAGGAGAGCACCGCCTCCACGGCATGGTTCTCCAGCAACTGCCGCCGCAACTCCCGATGGGCGCCGGTGGAACCGAACAATACCCCCCCTCCGGCACGACCACACCGCACCGGCCACCCGGCTTCAAGCTCCCCAGCATGTATTTTAGAAACAAAAGCTCGGTGGCGGAACTGCTCCCCACCTTCACATCCTCCACGATGCGATCCTTGTCGATCCGGCCACTAAAGGGCGGATTGGCCAGCACCACATCGTAGCCCTCATCGGGCAAGCCCAAGGCATGACGCGCTGTCACATCCAGAGTGGAGGTGAGCACGTTGCGCTTGAGAATGCGCACGTTGGGCAGGCCACGCAACGTCAGGTTCATGCTGGCCAAACGCACCATTTTGGGGTCCACGTCGTTGCCGTAAAAGGTCTGATTCTGCAACTTCGCGGAGTGGGCTTGGCTCAACCGATCGCCATAACCCCGCCGCTGCGGCTTGCCGTCCAACTCCACCTCGATGGTGGCCGCAGGCGAAGAGTTGACAAGACGGATGTGATTATAAGCCGCCACCAGAAATCCGGCGGTCCCGGCAGCGGGATCGTACACGGTCTCGCCGATCAGCGGATTCACCATCTCCACCATGGCCCGGATCACATGACGCGGGGTGCGGAATTGTCCCAACTCGCCCGCCTGCTTGATCTGCTTCAAAATATGCTCGAAGAGATCCCCCTTGGTGTCGGCATAGGCCTGCTCCAACCCCAGCCCATCCACCAGGGCGATCACCTGGGTCAACACCGTCGGCTCGTCAATGGTCAGACGCGCCCCTGCCATGAAATCCACCGCCGAAGCCTTGGCCACCTCGGCAAAAAAGGGAAACACCTCTTCCCGGACGAAACGCACCAGCGACTCACCGGAAAGCCCACGCGCCCAGAAGCTCCAACGCATCTGCCCGCGCGGAATGGTGGGTCTCCTGTCGGGGGCCAGGTTCAGGCTCAACCCACCGCCCAGATCCTGCCTGAGCGGATTGAACTCCACCCTGGAAGCCGGCACGCTCAACGGATTGCGCAGTTGCCAAACACCATCGAAGACACTCTTGTACTCCCGTTGGGTCGCCTTGGCCAGCAGCAAATTGTCCCGATCGATCCCTTCCATCAGGTAGAAGAAAAACAAAAATGAAAGCTGCTCGGCGTTACCAACCGGATCGGGATAGCCCCCACCAAAGAGGTAATCCCGGATCTGATCCACCTTGCGCCGCATCTCGGGTGTGAAGGGCATGACCGATCATCCTCCGGTTGGAATGGACAACAAGCACCTAACAGAACACCTGCGCATTCATGCGCTGCAACACCTCTTCCAGAGGCAACATACCACCGAAAAGCCGCTCGGCATAGTGAATGCCGCCCTGATAGCTGAATGGGGGTTGGACGAACCGGTACCGCTCGAACCGTTCCAGAGTGGCGGCATTGACCCGGATCTGTTCACCAACCTGCTGCAACAGGCGACTCTGATCCGCATCCACAGCCTGATCGAGAAACCACTCCTCGAAACACATGCCCAACTCCTGGGTACGGACCTCGCCCGCCTCGGTCATGGTTTCGTTGCCATCCTCGTCCAGAATCACCCAACCCCGCGAGGAGGGATCAATATGGTCGTTCACATCCATCATCAGCAGTTTGCGCGATTGCACCGGGCCGGTACGAGGCGAAGACGATACCACGAAACCACCCTGGGGTTGCTCCTCGTTGTCGCCGTGGAATCGGGTCACGCCCACGAAATCGAAAATGGTGAAGAGTGCCTTGTGAATATGATCCGCGCGCCGGGTGCCCCGTCCGCGCATCTGCTGATAAAGGATGGCCGAACGGGTGAAACGGGCCATGACCAGATTGACCACCTCCGGGCAATCGAAACCCGTGTCGAGCATGTTCACCGACACCAGAATCCTGGGAAACGACTCTTGCTTGAAACGGCGGATCTTCGACGGTCCATCCAGGGTGTCTTCTCCTCCGGTGCCGGAGACGACGAAATCGGCGTAACGAATCTCGGGCGAGGGCTTGCGGTCGGCATAATGCTCGTCGAACATGCGGGCCAGAGTTTCGGCGTGGCGTTTGTTGACGGCAAAGACAATGGTCTTGCCCTTCAACATGGGCGCACGGCGGCGTCCGTCCGTGCCGATGAACCCCTCTTCCTCCACCTTGCGAAACTCCCGCACCATGGCCCGATTGCGTTCGGGAATGGTGAAACGCCGCTCCAGGGCATTGGGATCGACGAGAATGGTATCCTCCTCGCCAAAAAGTTCCTCGAATTCGGCCAGGGTCTCCGGGTCCATGGCCATCCAATCCAACTCGCCGCTTTTCACCTCGAAGCCCTCTTCCGCCGCCGTGCGCACGGTCATGGCATGATAGATCTGGTAGCGCACCAGATAGCCATCCGCGATGGCCTCCTTGAGCGTATAGCGGTACGTGGGCCTATCCAATTCAAAGAAGCGCAGGGTGTCCCGGACAAAGAGGCGGTCCTCCTCGTCGGTAATCTTTTCAAGCACTTCGGGAGGTACTATGCAAGGTGTGGCGGTCAACCCCAACTGGATGCCATCGAAATGCTTCAGCACCCCGGACCACTTCCCGTAAATGCTGCGATGGCATTCGTCGCTGATGACCAGATCGAAATAGCCGGAAGAGTATTGGCCGTAGATGTTCACCATGCTTTGCAGCGTGGTGATGGTGATGCGCTTCTCGTCCTGAAAACGTCTTCCCGCCCGCAGGACGTAGGTGGGATAATCGGGCAGGTGTTCGGTGAAGGCATCCTCGGCCTGACCGGCCAATTCGATCCGATCCACCAGAAACAGCACCCGATTGATCCGGTTGGCCTGAAACAGCCTTTTGATAAAAGCGACCGCCATCCGGGTCTTGCCCGTGCCCGTGGCCATTTCCACCAGCAGTTTGCGCCGTCCCTGGCCGATTTCTTGGCACAACACATCAATGCAGGCTTTTTGATAATCACGTCCCGCGATGCGGGTGTCGATGGGGATGGTCAGGGGATCAACCCGCATCTGGCGCAACGCCACGCGCCGTTCCAGATCCATCTGGGAGAAAAAGGTCTTCACCTCCCTCGGGTGCGCTTCCCTCTCCCGATCCTTAAACCAGATCTCCCGGCCATTGGCAAGGAACACGAAGGAGACATCCAACAACGTGGCGTAGTGGATGGCCTGCCCTTCGGCCTCGGTCGGGGCAATGGTTGCCTTCTTGGCCTCTATCACCGCCATGGAACGGCCATGACGGTCGCACAACACATAATCGGCGATGGTGCCGTCGGACAGGCCATACTCGAAACGCACACTCCGTCCATCGGAAAGATTCCATCCGGCATCCTTCAACAAGGCGTCGATGGTGACGCGCGCGAAAGCTTCATTCGTGGCCATGTTTGCCCACTTCATGGCACGCCACTCAACGGCACCTCCGCCCCGTCGATATAGAGATTGACATCCGGCGCGAACATCCCCTGCCTGATGGTCACCAACGCCTTGGCGCCATCCACCTGGAACGGGACCTTGTGCAGCCCGCCCATGCCGCTGACGCGACCGGAGCCGACGTTGGCGGCATCCAATACCACCTGGTAGACGCTGACCGTGAACTCCTGCTGCACCTCGATGGCGATTTCATGACCACCGTAACGGGCCAGCCAGACGCCGTTCACACCGGCAATGGCATCGAACGCCAACACCCCCCACAACGACAACGCCAGCCACAATGTCCGCATCATGCACCCCTGCCCCTGTCAGAACAACTCCCTGGTATACCCCTTGCCCGCCTCCACCGGAGAGGCGCCGGTCCCGGCGAATACCGCCCCGGAGAGGAATCCATGCGGCAGCATCATCCCGCGCGTGCCCCGCCTGGCCCGCCAGGTCGAAAGATCAAGCAACTGCTTCTGCTTTTTCCCGGTATCCAGGGTCACCCCCTGCTCCGGATCGAAGGTCACCAGGTCCACCTGAACCTCATCGCTGAGCAACCGTTGAATGCGTACCCCCTGGCCACGGGACATCAGGGGGAATTCGTCCACATTGCACACCAGCATGCGCCGCCCCTGGCCGATGGCCGCCACCCCGCTCCCCTTGACCGGATGAAGATGCAACAGACGATCCCCCTCCTTGAGCGTCAGCCACTGCTTGCCGTCGCGCCGGCTGGCGATCAGGTCGGACCCCAGAATGCGAAACCCCTGCCCCTGACGCGTGACGACGAAATACTCCTGCTCGGCGACCGGCGGGAGCATCCAGACCACCGTTTCCCCACCCTCGATGCCGAACAGCACGGTCAACGGATCGCCGAACCCCTTGCCCGACGACAACTTGTCCGCCAGCGTGGAATAGGCCTTGCCCGATGAAGTAATGAAAGAAATCCAGTCGTTGGCATACGCCTTGACCGCCATCAAAAACCCGTCCTCGCCCTTGAAGCGCAGCTTTTCCGGATCCAGGTCGTCGTGCCCCCGCACGCTGCGCACCCAACCCAGTCGCGACAGGATCACGGTGAGCGGCTCCCTGGGGGCGAGGTCCTCCGGCTTGAGCACCACCTCCGCACACGGGGCATCCAGCAACTCGGTGCGCCGGGGATCGGCGAACTCCTTGCGGGTCTGGCGCAACTCCCCGCCGATCACCTCCCACAGTTTGGCGTCGTCCGCCAGCAGGGCCTCCAGTTCCCTGGCCCGCGCCTCCTTTTCCGCCATCTCCTTGCGGATTTCCATCTCCTCCAGACGCCGCAGGGCGCGCAGACGCAGATTCAGGATCGCCTCGGCCTGCTCGGCGTCCAGCGAAAAACGGGCCATCAACACCGGAGCCGGATGATCGTGCTCCTTGATGATGGCGATCACCTCGTCGATGTTCAGATGGGCCAGCAGATGGGCCGCCAGCAGGTGCAGACGCTCGCCGATGCGGGCCAGTTCGTAGCGGGCATGACGCTGGTGGACCTCGAAACGGTGGTCCAGCCAGGCGCGCAGGAGTTGCCGCAGGTCCATCACCTGGGGACGCCCGTGATCGATGACGTTGAAATTCATCGTCACCCGCGTCTCCAGATCGGTGTTCTTGTACAGATAGGCCAGGAGCATCTCCGGGTCCTGGCGGATGGACTTGGGTTCCAGGACGATGCGGATCTTCTCGTCCGATTCGTCGCGCACATCCTCCAGGAAGGTGCTCTTCTGTTCGACGATCAACTGCGCGATGCGTTCGATCAGCCGGGATTTCTGGACCTGATAGGGAATCTCCGTCACCACCAGCCGCCAGGCCCCGCGCGGCAGATCCTCCCTGGCGATGCGGGCGCGCAGGCGCAGGGTGCCCCGGCCGCTCTCGTAGACCGCCAGCCGCTCGGCGAAATCGGAGACCAGCACCCCGCCGGTGGGAAAATCGGGGCCGGGCAACACCGACAACAGCCGGGCCACCGGGAGTTGCGGCTCCCGGATCAACAGCAGGCAGGCATCGATCACCTCACCCACATTGTGGGGCGGCAGCGAGGTGGACATCCCCACCGCGATCCCGGTGGAACCGTTGGCCAGCAGATTGGGAAAACGGGCCGACAGGACCACCGGCTCCCGAGACGAACCGTCGTAGGTGTTGACAAAATCCACCACGTCGGCGTCGAGGTGCTCCATCAGGGCCTGGGCGACCCGCGTGAGCCGGGCTTCGGTATAACGCATGGCCGCCGCGCTGTCGCCGTCGATGTTGCCGAAATTCCCCTGGCCATCCACCAGAGGATAACGGACCGCGAACTCCTGCGCCAGCCGGACCATCGCGTCGTAGGCGGCCTGATCGCCGTGGGGATGGAACTTGCCGATCACATCCCCCACCACCCGCGCCGACTTCTTGAAGGTGGCCCCGGGATCCAGGTTCAAGGCGCGCATGGCGAACAGAATGCGCCGATGCACCGGCTTCAACCCGTCGCGAACGTCGGGCAGCGAGCGGCTGATGATGGTGGAGAGCGCATAGGCGAGATAACGGGTCTCCAGCTCCAGCCGGAGCGGGGCATCCGCCACATGACCGGCATCGGATCTCAAGAATCCCCTCCCTCGTACTCATTCGAGTCATCCGTGGATGCGGCCGGACGACCCGCTCCGCGGGCCGCCGTCCGGCCACTCCCCTTCCCCCCCTTGGGCGACGCCAGCCCGCCGGAAAAAAGACGTCCCTCGCCACCCGGACCACGCTTGGGCGGCAGTCCCACATGCTCCCGCAGGCGATCCTCCAGCCGGTGGAGCACCTCCGGGTTGTCCAGGAGGTACTGCTTGACGTTCTCCCGGCCCTGGCCGATGCGATCTCCGTCCAGGGCGAACCAGGCGCCGGACTTCTCGATCAACTTCTCCTCCACGCCCATGTCCAGGACCTCCCCCGACAGGGAGATCCCCTCGCCGTAATTGATGTCGAACTCGACGCTGCGGAACGGCGGCGCGTGTTTGTTCTTGACCACCTTCACCTTGCAGCGGGCGCCCACCACCTGATCCTTGTCCTTGATCGCCGCGATGCGCCGGATGTCCAGTCGCACCGAGGCGTAGAACTTCAGGGCGTTGCCGCCGGTGGTGGTTTCGGGATTGCCGAACATCACCCCGATCTTCTGCCGGATCTGGTTGATGAACAACACCACCGCCTGGGAGCGGCTGATGGAGCCGGTCAGCTTGCGCAGGGCCTGGGACATCAGACGGGCCTGCAACCCCATGTGGGAATCCCCCATCTCGCCGTCGAGTTCGGCCTTGGGGGTCAGGGCGGCCACCGAGTCCACCACCACCAGTTCCACCGCGCCGGAACGGACCAGCATGTCCACGATCTCCAGGGCCTGCTCCCCGGTGTCGGGTTGGCTGATGAGCAGTTCCTCGATATTGACCCCAAGCTTGCGGGCATAGCCGGGATCCAGGGCGTGTTCCGCGTCCACGAAGGCGGCGACCCCTCCGGCCTTCTGCACCTCGGCGGCCACGTGCAGCGCCAGGGTGGTCTTGCCGGAGGCCTCCGGCCCGAACACCTCCACCACCCGCCCCCGCGGCAGGCCACCGATCCCCAGGGCGATATCCACCCCCAGCGAGCCGGTGGAGATTACAGGGACATCCACCGCCGCCGCCGCGCTCATGCGCATGATGGCCCCCTTGCCGCACTGCCGTTCGATCTGCGCGATGGCCGCTTCCAGTGCCTTGGCCTTTTCCGTGTCGAGTGCCATCCTTATCTGACTCCTTTTTTTATGTCAAAATGTCGATACCCCGGTTGCCCGGCGACCGGGAAACCGTGTAAGATGATCCTTCCCATTTTTACGAAACGCAATCGTTTTTCGGTAATTTTCTCCAAATGGCCCGAAAAAAGGAACCCCTGCCATGAGCAAAAAAGTCGATATCTCCGAACTGTTGGCCTTCAGCGTCAAGAACAAGGCCTCGGACCTGCACATTTCCGCCGGCATGCCGCCTTTGATCCGGGTGGACGGCGACATCCGGCGCATCGATGTCCCCAACCTGGAAGCCGACGAGGTCAAGGGGATGGTCTACGACATCATGAACGACAAACAGCGCAAGGAGTACGAGGAGGAGTACGAAAACGACTTCTCCTTCGCGATCCCCGGCCTGGCGCGTTTCCGCGTCAACGCCTTCAACCAGCATCGCGGCCCGGCGGCGGTCTTCCGGACCATCCCCTCGGAGATCCTCACCCTGGAACAGCTCGGCGCCCCGGAAATCTTCAAGGAGTTCGCCGACACCCCCCGCGGCCTGGTGCTGGTCACCGGCCCGACCGGTTCCGGCAAATCCACCACCCTGGCCGCCATGATCGATTACAAGAACAAATCCGAATACGGCCACATCCTCACCATGGAGGATCCCATCGAGTTCGTGCATGAGTCAAAAAAATGTCTCATCAATCAGCGCGAGATCCACCGGGACAGCAAATCCTTCGCCGCCGCCCTGCGCTCCGCGCTGCGCGAGGACCCGGACGTCATCCTGGTGGGCGAAATGCGTGACCTGGAGACCATCCGCCTGGCCCTGAGCGCGGCGGAAACCGGCCATCTGGTCTTCGGCACCCTGCACACCACCTCGGCGGCCAAGACCATCGACCGTATTGTGGATGTCTTCCCCGCCGCAGAAAAGGACATGATCCGCACCATGCTCTCGGAGTCGGTTCGCGCCATTATCTCCCAGAACCTGCTCAAGAAAAAAGGGGGCGGCCGGATCGCCGCCCACGAAATCATGGTCGGTTCTCCGGCCATCCGCAACCTGATCCGGGAAAACAAGGTGGCGCAGATGTATTCCGCCATCCAGACCGGTCGCGCCATGGGCATGCAAACCTTGGAACAATGTTTGCAAGAAATGCTCACCAAAGGCCTCATTTCCAAAGAGGCGGCCCGCGACAAGGCCAACATCAAAGACGGGTTCAAATAAGCTCCATTGCACGAGGGTAAAGAGTTCCATGAACAAGGTCCGCTCCACCATTACCGCCCTGCTGAGCGCCGCGCTCATCGGGGGGTGCGCCTACATGAACGACCTGCAAAACCAGTTGCAGCTCACTTCCGAACCGCAGGTCATTCAGAGCGAAGTGGATCTGATCCGCATGAGTCATGCCCTGACCGATGCGCTGGTGGCGGAGTTGCGCAAGAATCACCCCTCCTTCCACCAGCGCAAACCCATTCTGGTCACCAGCTTCGTGGACCGCAACCAGTTGGACTCCACCTCCGAACTGGGCAACCTCCTTTCCGACCACGTCGCCTCCCGCTTCACCCAGCAGGGGTTCACCGTGGTGGAACCCAAACTGCGCAAATCCCTGGCCATCCGCCAGAATCAGGGTGAGTTCATCCTCTCCCGCGACATCGAGAAGATCAGCCAGGACAACAAGGCCTACGCCGTGGTCACCGGCACCTATACCGAGACCCGCGAAACCCTGGACTTCACCTCGCGCATCATCGCGCTCAACAGCCGGCAGGTTCTGGCCTCCGTGGATGCCAAGGTCCCCATGGGTCCCACCACCCGCAATCTGCTGCTCAACCTGAACGGCGGCACCGACATGAAGGTCGTCACCCAATGAAACCGGCCTTCCTTGCCCTGACTCTGGCTGCCCTGCTTACCGCCGGCTGCTCGACGGGACCGGATCCCTATCCTTTGGTGTCGGTCCCCCTCACCGCCACCTTGGAAGTGGAACCCGCCGAGGTTGCCCATCAGGCCGCCGACGCCATGATCACCGACCTCAAGGACAGGCTGGACCAGCGGGAAGTGATCCTCCCCGCCTCCTTCGTGGACGAGGGGAACATGGAGAAATCCTCGGCGCTCGGTCGCCTGCTCGCCAAGCAGATGGCTTCGCGCTTCACCCAGGCCGGCCACTCCATGGTGGAGATCGCCCTGCGCAAGGACGTTCTCCTCAAGAAGGGCGCGGGTCAGTTCGCCCTCTCCCAGGAGATCAAGGAGATCCGCAAGACCCACAAGGTTTCGGCGGTCCTGGCCGGCAGTTACGTCACGGCCCGCAACCGCATCTACGTCAATGCCCAGCTCATCCGCGCCAGGGACGGCGTGGTGCTGGCCTCCAACGATTTCAGCATGCCCCTGACCACCAACCTCCGCGTCCTGCTGCGTTAATTCGTTCCCCAGCCGGGCGCGGAAGCGCTCTCCCTTCATCGGAACACGGCCTGCAACGAATCGGCCTGGAACAGCCTGTCCGACCAGGTATTGATGTCGTTCGATCCGGCGGAAGTCACCTGGCTCCAGATCGATTCGGGCAGTATGCCAAAACGCATCTGGAGCATGCGCAATAACAGCTCGGCCTTGCCTTCCCGCCGGGCTTCCTCCCTGGCTACCTCCCAGCCTTCCTCCCAGCCTTCCTGCAAGACTTCCTGCCAGCCTGCCTGAATGATTTCGTTCTTGTGCTTTTCGAGACTCTCTCGCGCGAATAGGGACATCATCTGGTGTTCCCCCTTGGGTTGAACACAAACCACGATCTCCCGCGCATGGTCCGCGCGCAACGTTGGATGCGCTCGCCCATCACCGGAACACGGCCTGCAACGAATCGGCCTGGAACAGCCTGTCCGACCAGGCATCGATGTCGTTCGATCCGGCGGAAGTCACCTGGCTCCGGATCGATTCGGGCAGCACGCCAAAACGCATCTGGAGCATGCGCAACAACAGCTCGGCCTTGCCTTCCTGAACGAATACGTCCTTGTTCTTTTCGAGAATCTCTCGCGCGAATAGGGACATCATCTGGTTTTCCTCCTTGGGTTGGACACGCACCACGATCTTCCGCACCTGGTCCGTGCGCAGGGTTGAGAACGTATGAATCAGATAGAGCATGACCGGCTCAAATAGTTCGGGAACTTCCCAAACCGCCTTGACGATCTCCTCCAGCACCGCCATCTGGGTCGCGGCGTCGCGGGTGCCGTATTTCAGCGCCATCAATCCGGCCTTGAGGCGCGCATGCGCCGACAGCCTCTCATCCGGGATCGCGCCGAGATTGATCACCGGAAAGGCGAAATTCATCAGCCAAGGCCGCAGCGCCTCGTCGGCATCCACCAGGGCGAGAAACTCGTTGGGCATGGTCCATTCCCGCGCCCCGTGGTAGAGTACCACCGGAACAATGGCGGGCAGGGTGACCCAGTTCGGATCGTCCCGGTCCTTTTGCTCCAGGAAACGGTGACGCCCACGGTCCAACTGCCATGCCACCTTGCGATCGAAATGGCTCTTGTGCTCGATCAGGAGATAAAAATGGAGATCCCCGCCACTCACGGTCCTGGCCTTGAGAATCAGGTCCGAATAAAAGGGACGCAAGGCATTGCCGATGAATGATCCCGGCACCCATTCCGGATCGCCAGGCGCCAACAGCGCCACGATCTCGCCGGGCAGATGCTCGCGCAGCAGGGCGCCCGCCGTCTCCGGGTGGGACATCAACACCTTGAACAGTCTGTCGTGCGGCTGGACCAGCTCGGTCATGACGCCCACCTCCCTCCGGATAGCCATTTTCCCTTGCAAAATCATACCGCATTGCCGACTCCCAGTCAATGGCCATCTGGAGAAAAACCGGCCATGAGCGACATCGGCTTTCTCATGGAGTGGACGACCGTCACCTTTCCGGTTTCCGGGGTGGTGACGCAACTCTGGCTGCCACCTCTGGTGGCGTTCGTGGTCTCCTTTTTCACCTCGATGGTGGGCATCTCCGGCGCGGTTTTGTTGCTGCCGTTTCAAGTCAGCGTGCTCCACTTCGTCACCCCGGCGGTGAGCGCCACCAATCTGGTCTTCAATCTGGTGGCCATCCCCGGCGGGGTGTGGCGCTACATCCGGGAGGGGCGCATGCACTGGCCATTGACCCGGATCATCGTCATCGGCACCCTGCCCGGCATCGTCATCGGCTATTTCCTGCGCACCGCCTGGTTTCCGGACCCCGCCTCCTTCAAGCGCTTCATGGGCTGGGTGCTGCTCTATCTCGCCGGGCGGGTGTTGGCGGATCTTCTCCTGCGCAAATCGGCGCCCCCGGAGGACAACCCGGAGTGCCACTTCCACAAAGGCGGCATGCTGCTGCTTTCCGGGGTTGTCGGCGTCATCGGCGGGATTTACGGCATCGGCGGCGGGGCGATCATCGCCCCCTTCTGCGTGACCCTGTTCCGTCTGCCCGTCCACGCCATCGCCGGGGCGACTTTGGCGGGGACCTTTTTTACCTCGGTGGCCGGGGTGGCGCTCTACTCCCTGCTGCCCGCCCCTCCCGGCCTGCCCACCGCCCCGGACTGGACGTTGGGCGCCCTGTTCGGCCTGGGTGGCATGGGCGGGATGTATCTGGGGGCGCGCTGCCAGAAGTTCATGCCCCAACCATTGCTGAAAAAACTCCTCGGCGGGGTGTTGACCCTCCTGGCCTTGCATTACATTTGAGGAGGCGCTCCTTGCAAATACGCGAAAGTCCATTATAGTAAATGAACTCACCTATTTTCTGACGGTAACCCGATATCAATGTTTGGGAGAATGATCCTATGGAACGCGATCAGGCCATCAAATTCATGCTGGACGCCTTGAGGACCATGCTGAGCAAAGGCGGTTCGGACCTCTTCATCACCACCGGTTTCCCCCCGGCCGCCAAGCTGGATGGCAAGATGACCCCCCTGGCCAAGGCGCCCCTGGACGAAAGCCAGAGCCTGATGCTGGTGCGCGCCATCATGAACGACCGGCAGATCAAGGAGTTCGACTCCACCAAGGAGTGCAATTTCGCCATCCATCCCCAGGGAATCGGGCGATTTCGGGTCAATGCCTTCATCCAGCAGGGACGGGCGGGGATGGTGTTGCGCACCATCACCACCGATATCCCGGATTTCGACACGCTGGGACTGCCGCCGGTGCTCAAGGACGTGGTGATGAGCAAGACCGGACTGGTCCTGGTGGTGGGCGGCACCGGTTCCGGGAAATCGACCACGCTGGCGGCCATGCTGGGCATCCGCAACCTACTGAGCCACGACCACATCATCACCATCGAGGATCCCATCGAATACGTCCATCCCCACGTCAACTGCATGATCACGCAGCGGGAGGTGGGGGTGGACACCCTGAGCTGGCACGCGGCCCTCAAAAACACCCTGCGCCAGGCGCCCAGCGTGATCCTGATCGGGGAGATCCGCGACCAGGAGACCATGGAACACGCCATCAACTTCGCCGAGACCGGCCATTTGTGTCTCTCCACGCTGCACGCCAACAGCGCCAACCAGACCCTGGACCGGATCATCAACATGTTTCCGTCGGAAAAGCGGCATCAACTGCTGATGGACCTCTCCTTGAACCTGCGCGCCATCGTGTCGCAGCGGCTGATCAAGCGCAAGAACGGCGGACGGGTGGCGGCCATCGAGATCCTGCTCAAGTCCCCGCTGATCTCCGACCTGATTTTCAAGGGCGAGGTGGCCAGCATCAAGGAGATCATGGCCAAATCCAACGACCTGGGGATGAAGACCTTCGATCAGGCGCTGTTCGATCTGTTCGAGGCGGACCTGATCACCTACGAGGATGCCCTGCGCAGCGCCGATTCCGCCAACGAACTGCGGCTGAAGATCAAGCTGGAGGGCAAGGACGCCAAGAAAAACGACATCGCCAAGGGGCTGGAGGGCCTCAGCCTGATCCGCAAGGAGGACGAGTGACCGTCGCATGAACATCACGCCCTATCTCAAACTGATGATCGAAAAGGGGGCCTCGGACCTCTTCCTCACCCCGGGGACCACGGTGCGCATGAAGCTGGATGGCCGGCTGGCCTCGGTGGGCAAGGATATCCTGACGCCGGAGACGGTCAGGGAGGCGGCGCTGGGGATCATGGACGAGACCCAGGCGGAGCACTACCTGAAAAATCTGGAGCTCGACTTCGCCATTTCGTTGGGCGACGAGGGGCGGTTCCGGGTCAACGCCTTTCACCAGAAGAACCATCCGGCCATGGTGCTCCGTTACATCCGTGCGCAGATTCCCAACCTGGAGAGCCTCAAGGTACCCGCAGTCCTGGCGGAACTGATCATGCACAAGCGGGGCCTGATGCTGATGGTGGGGGCGACGGGTTCCGGCAAATCCACGACCCTGGCAGCCATGCTGGACCACCGCAACGCCACACAGGGGGGGCACATCCTGACCATCGAGGATCCGGTGGAGTTCGTCCATCCGCACAAGAAGTCGATCGTGAACCAGCGCGAGGTGGGGATCGATACCATGTCGTATGCCAGGGCGCTCAAGAGCAGCCTGCGGGAGGCCCCGGACGTGATCCTGATCGGCGAGATCCGCGACCGGGAGACCATGGAGGCGGCCCTGGAGTTGGCCGGGACCGGCCATCTGGCCATTTCGACGCTGCATGCCAACAACGCCTATCAGGCATTGACGCGCATCATCAACCTCTTTCCGGAGGCGTTGCACAAGCAACTGTTCATGGATTTATCGCTCTATTTGCGCGCCATTCTGTCGCAGCGGCTGGTTCCCAGCCAGGATGGCAAGCGGCGGGCCGCCGTGGAGGTGATGATCAACACCCCGCACATCGCGGAGATGATCCTCAAGGGGGACATCGACTCGGTCAAGGAGGCGCTGAGCCATTCCACGGAGCAGGGGATGCAGTCGTTCGACCAGGCGCTGTACAACCTCTACAAGGAGGGGGCGGTCTCCATGGAGGATGCCTTGAACAGCGCCGATTCGCGGGCCAATCTGGAGGCCAGGGTTCATTTCGGTTAGGGAGCGGGCGGGAATGGCGACAATCCTGGTGGTGGACGACGACGGACAGGCGATCGAGGCGAGCGCGCGTTTGATCTCGCAGGCGGGCCATGTGGCGGATTTCCTGTTGGAGTCGGGGATGCTGTTGGACAAGCTGGCGGCATCCCGTCCGGATCTTCTGCTGTTGGATGTCAACATGCCGGAGGTCGATGGCATCACCTTGTTGAAAAAAATCAAAGCGATTCCTGAATGGAAAAACATGCCGGTGATCATGATCACCGGAGAGACCGAGGAGTCCCTGGTACAGGAGTGTTTTCAACTGGGGGCGGTGGATTTCGTCAACAAGCCGATCCGGCCATTGGAGTTGATCTCGCGGATCCGGATCGCGCTGGAGACCCAGGCGTACATCGATGCACTGCATGCGCGGACCAACGAGTTGCAGCGTGCGCATTCGTTCATCGCGGCGATTCTGGACAGCATGGAGGACGCCATTTGCGTCATCGACCGGCGCACCCTGACGATGCTGGAGGCCAACCGGGTGTTCCTGGAGCACATGGGCCGTGGGCGGGACGAGGTTCTGGGGAAAAAATGCAGGGATCTGCTGGCGCAAACGAGCCACTCCTGTCTGCACTGCACCGGCGCGAATCCGGAGGAGTGCATTTTGCAGGAAACCCTGGAAACCGGGAATGCCACCTTCCGGGAGGTCTCCTGCCGCTCCCCGGACGGGGAACCGCTGCATTCCAAGGTGTACACGTTTCCGATTCACGACGCGGAGGGGTTGCCGGAACGTGTGGTATGCCTGGAGCGGGACATCACCAAGACCCGTGAGTTGGAAGATCGGTTGAAGCATCTGGCCTTTCACGATCCGTTGACCGCCTTGCCGAACCGGCAGTTGTTCGATGACCGGTTAAGGCAGGCCTTGGCACAGGGGCGGCGGCACAATCGGATGGTGGGGGTGATGCTGTTCGATCTGGACCATTTCAAGGAGATCAACGACACCCTTGGCCATGCCGCCGGGGATCAACTGCTCAAGGAAGTGGCCAGGCGGCTGGGGAGTTGCATTCGGGAGAGCGACACCGTGGCGCGGCTTGGAGGGGACGAATTCACGGCAGTATTGACCAATGTTTCGGACGCGGAGCAGGTGCGCAAGGTGGCGCGCAAGATCCTGAAGGCGTTGGAGCGGAAGGTGGTATTGGATGCGGCCAAGGTTGCGATCACCTCCTCGATTGGCGTGAGTCTCTATCCGGTGGACGGCGACGGGATGGAGAATCTGCTGGAGAAGGCGGATCAGGCCTTGTATCGCGCCAAGAATGCGGGGCGCAACAACGTACAGTTCTTTTCACCAGTGGCGGTTCGCAAGTGAGGCCCCTGGGGAAATGGTTCTTCTGGTTGATGCTGCTCCCGCCGTTGGCGGGATGGGCGGCGGGGGTGGACGAGGAGGTGGCGGGGTTGTTGCAGGGGAAGGCGTTCTGCGCGCCCGACGAGACCTTTCCGGCGCCGCCGGGCTGGCTGGAGCGGTCGATCCGGTACGATCAATGGGCGCGGCGCGCGGATGTGGCCGTTTCGCTGGACCAGCAGATTCATCAACTGTTGCATCCATTGATCAAGGCGTACGCGCGGGAGAAGGGGCTGGACATACCGACTCTGGAGGGGAATTGCGGACTTTCCTCCGGGCAGGTGATGCGCAAGCAGGTGGACATTGCCGGGTATTGTTGTCCACCTGGCCGTTCCGACCGGCTGCCGGGATTGAGTTATCACACGCTGGGGATTGCGAGTGTTGCGATTCTGGTGCATCCGGACAATCCGTTGCGCAATTTGTCGCTCAAGCAGGCGCGGGCCATTTTCCGGGGTCAGGCCCATTACTGGTCGCAATTCATCGACGGTTCGGGACCGCCTGGGCCGCACTGGCCGATTCAGACGATCGGGCGGTTGCATTGCCGGTTGCGTCCGGGTCATTGGCGTGCGTTGTTGAAGGAACCGGACGATTTCAGTCCGCGCATGGAGGAGGTGGGGACCATTTCGGACATGCTGCAACGGATTCTGGCCCAGCGTGGTGGCATCGGTTACGAGACCATGTGGCATGTCAACCATTACAAGGGAAACGAAAAACCCAAGGCGCTCACCATCGACGGCCACGCCCCGGATGAGGTGGAGGCGTTGCTGTCCGGTCATTACCCTTTTTATCATGTCTTCAATCTGACGCTCTGGGAGGGATCGCTGACCAATCCGCATGCGCGCGAACTGGTAAGATATCTCATGGAGGCGGTGGAGAAGATGGATCCGGCTGGCAGCATGGTCTCCGCGCAAGCCTTGCGCAAGGCGGGGTGGCGGTTTCAGGGGAATGAGCTGATCGGCGAGCCGGAGAAATAATGTTTACCAAACTCTTACTGGAAAATTTTACGGTTTTTCAGGAACTGACGCTGGATTTTGCGCCAGGGATCAACGTGTTTGTCGGGGCCAACGGCACCGGGAAGACGCATCTGCTGAAACTGCTCTATTGCCTGCGTGAGTCCGGCATGCCTCATCGACCGCCCTTGCAGGAAAAATTGGGCGCGGTGTTCAGACCGGCCAACAATGATTTCCGCCGTTTAGTCAGGCACCGCTCAGGACGAACCACCACGCACGTTCATGCCGAATGGGGCGAGAAGAGCATGGACGTTTCCTGGCATGGCGGATCGCCGTCTCTGGTTGTGGACACCTCCAGCCCGCTTGCGGCGGAGCCACCCGTTTACATCCCGGTCAAGGAGGTGCTCTCCTTCGCGCCGGGTTTCATCTCGCTTTACGACAAATACGAGATGGCCTTCGAGGAGGTCTATTGCGACATACTGAAGCTCGCCTATCTTCCTGTCAGAAAGGGGCGACAGGTTGAGGAGAACCAGGATCTGTTGGAAGTGATCGCTCGACTGATCGGCGGTCGGGTGGTCATGGAGGGGGACCGTTTTTTCGTGAATCACCGCGACGCCAGACTGGAGATGCATCTGGTGGCCGAGGGCTTTCGCAAGCTGGCGTTGCTTTGGCAACTCATTCACAACGGCACCCTGCTGGCGGGGGTCACCCTGTTCTGGGACGAACCGGAGGCCAATCTCAACCCGTTCTTGATGCGGGAGGTGGTCAAGATTCTGGTGATGCTGGCCAATCGTGGCATTCAGGTCTTCCTGGCCACCCACAACTACGCCCTGCTCAAGGAACTGGATCTGAGCAAGGAGGCAACCCCCATCACTTTTTTTGCCCTGGATGAGGCCGGGGAGCAAGGTGTCACGGCCAAGCCATGCGGCAACTACGCTGAAATCTCTCCCAACAAGATCGCGGAGGAGTATCTGCTTTACCGGGGCGATGACCGTGTTTTCCCTGGACCAGCACGGCAAGGGTCATGGTTTGACCCATCGGTTCAAGGGGGTGGACATCCAGGAAGATGTGAACTCAAATGATGGGGCATGATGGCGATTGGTTGAAGGGGCCTCCCGGAGGTTGGGGCAAGGAATTTTCCGTACACATGTTCAATCTGGAATCATGGAACCGGATCTTTCCCGATTATCCGCTGACCCGCATTGGCAGTTGATGGTGTGGCGGCTTGGCATTTCTCCTCGCGGAACGGGTCCGGCTTGATCTCTTTCTTGCCAATTTGCAATGGCTTTTCCGACATGCTCCCGGCTGGTTCGACGGTTTGGAGGCGTTCCTTGCGCAGGTTGATCTGCTTGAAAAGTTGATCGATGAACAGGTCCGTTTGTTCGCAAATCATCGTGCCTTCCCCCCTGGCAAATCCATTTCACTGGTCTTTACTGATTGCAAAAATTTTAGCAAAAACATGAACGAATGTCAATGCAAAAATGGCATGGAATCACGCTTCCCCGCGCCACGAAAAAGTGATCCAAGCAATACTCACTGGCCATCCCTGCTCGACAGAACGGACCTGAAAGATGCCACTCAATATTTTCATCTCCTATGCGCATGAGGACGAGGCGTTCAAGGCTGAACTCCTGGTCCATCTCAAGGGATTGACCCGGCGCAAAAAAATTGCCCCATGGCACGACCGGCTTCTGGAGGTGGGGGGAAACTGGCGGGCGCAATTGCAGGATGCCATGCAGAGTTGCCATCTGGCCTTGCTGCTGGTCAGCCCGGATTTCATCGCCTCGGATTTTATCGATTCCCAGGAGGTTTCATTACTATTGAAACGGCAAGGGCAGATCCGGGTCGTTCCCATTCTTCTGCGCCCTTGTGACTGGCAGTCGGAACCCTACGAGGTGCTGCAATGTTTGCCCGCCGATGGCAAGACAATCATCGAATTTTCCAAGGAGAACGGGGAGCGCGAGAAGATCTGGCTCGCCATCACCCAGACCATTGCCGGTTTTGCCAATGAAATCACGGCTGACCAGGGGGATTTTGTCACGGCGTACCGCTCCCGCCTCTCCGGTCGGTTTCAGAAGTGGGACCTGGCCCATACCGGGGCGGTGCAGGCCGGAGGGGCGGGAACGCCCATCGAGGCGGGGCTGGAGGAGATGTATACCCCGTTGCGCATGGGAGAGGAGTACAACGTCGAAAAACTCGACCAGGGGGCCATCATCACCCCGGATGATCTCAAGGCGCGAAAAAAGCCATTGATCGTCAAGGGGATCGCCGGATCGGGCAAGACCACCTGGTTGCGATGGACGTTCCGCAGGATGTTGTCGGATCTGGAGGTGCTGCCCCTGTTCGTCGAGTTGCGCACCTTGGCGAGAATCTGGTCGGAAGTGAAACCGGGAGAACGCTCCCTGGACCATTTTCTGGAATGCGATCTGAAGGACAACGGCCTGACCATCCGTGCCGGGGATCTGACCCGCCTGCTGAAAGAGCAGAATGGCCCCCGGCCCGTGCTGCTGGTGGATGGCTGGGATGAGTTGGGCGATATCGGCGAGGCGTTCCGGGAGAAGATGATAGGGTTCCTGAAAGCCCATCCCCGCGTTCTGGCAGTTGCGACCAGTCGGCCCTATGGCGAGGGGAGGCCGTCGCAGGCCGAGCATTTCGAGACCCTGGAGATCCAACCCCTGAACGACGCGGAAATCCGAGAACTGACCGAAAAATTTTATCACCACTGTTACGGCCAGGATGGACAAGCGCACAAACGGTCGGTGGATGAATTCCTGGCGGCGATGAACAACTCCAGCGATGCCAAAACCCTGGCCCGCACCGCACTGCTGTTGACCATGATGCTGCGCATCAGCCACCACCCCCTGCCCGACAAACGGCACAAGCTCTATCAGGTCTGCATCGAAAATCTTCTCACCGCTTTGCCCAAACGCAAGGAGGAGCAAGGCGCGCGCCTTGGGTCGGAGCAGTGGCGGCCTGAAAACAGCGGCGAAAGGATGCGCGCCGTGACCAGGATGGCATTTCAAGCCAAGGACCAAACGGGAAAAAATGACCAAGGCCGCATCGTGCGCACCTGGGCGGAACTGAGAAGGGAACTCCCTCAAAAAAAATGGACCCGCGAGCAACGCCAGGGATTTCTCCTCTGGCTCGCCGGTCCCGCCGGTTTGCTCAACGCCCGCAGCGACGACACCCTGGTCTTTGTCCATCTGAGTTTCCAGGAGTTCCTCGCCGCATGGCATCTCAACGCCACGGTAAAGGGGGACAAAAAACGTGCCGACGCTTTCCTGGAGCGCAGCAAACAAGATGAATGGTGGGAAACACTGCGCCTGTGGGGCGCCCTGGAGGAAACGGCCAACCCCTCCCGCATGGAACCGGTGTTTCAGAAATTGATGGAGGATGAAGAGTCCGGCATCTGGTGCGCCGGGACCATGATGGCCGATGGCCTGGGCGCTACCTCCCTGAAAAAGTGGTCCCGCCAGGCGGCGGATCGGATCGTGCGTGAATGGAGCGGGAATACGGAACGCTGCTTCGCAGCCTGGGGCGCCAGCCGCCAGGAAGCGGCCAAAAGAACGATACTGCAAAACGCCCTGGTAACTATTCAGCACCCCGCTTAAAAAAGATCCTTGACAGGGTTTTTCGCTATTTTTTGGAAATCCAAGTGCAGGTCTGGAGATCGCCAGATTTTGCTGTTCCTTGACCGCCCGCAGTGCTT
>PDZX01000072.1 GCA_002753185.1 Magnetococcales bacterium WMHbin3 | reverse complement strand
AGGACTCCTGCCATGGCGGCTGGATTGACAGACCATCGGTGGACGATGAAAGAGCTGCTCAGCTACAAAGTTCACCCACAGCGTAAAATATTAATCATACACGGTTAGGTGTGGTGGTACCAGGCAACCTGTAGCTAACAGATTTTATCAAAAACTCCATGTCCCGCTGAACCAACATACCTGGACGATTCAATAATTCGTCCACAAACACGCACCAAACTCCTGCTGCATCCGCGCCAGATAGGCGACGTGCGCCTCCTCCTCCTCCGGGGAGAGGGGCCAGTCGCGGGCCGGATGCGTCACCGGGGAAACCACCGCAACCTTGGATGCAACCGCCTTGCCGCCGGAAACGGCATGCCGAGGCGCGGGAGCGGAATCCCCCCCCAACGCCATCGCGAACTGCGCACCACCGTGCAACGCCACATACAGATCGGCCAACAACTCCGCATCCAACAAGGCGCCATGCAACTTGCGATGCGATATGTCGATCTTCATCCGCTTGCACACGGCATCCAGACTGGCGGCAGCCCCTGGAAACCTCCGGCGCGACAACAGCATGGTGTCGGTCACCCGCCGGGCATCCAGTATCGGACGCCGCACCCGGCTCAACTCGGCATTCAAAAAACCCAAATCAAACGCGGCATTGTGAATCACCAACCCATCGTCGCCAATAAAATCCAAAAACTCCCCGGCAATGGCGGAAAAAACCGGCGCATTGGCCACCTTCTCGTCGGTAATGCCATGAATGCGCGTCGCCTCCAACGGAATCTTGCGCTCCGGATTGACGAACCACTGCCGCGTCTGACCCTTGCGCATCTGCACCAGCTCCACGCAGCCGATCTCCACGATCCGGTCACCCTGCGCCGGCGAAAGACCCGTGGTCTCGGTATCCAGGGCAATCAAACGACTCATGCGGAATGCTCCTCTTCCTCCTCCTCGCCCGTCAGCCGCTTGGCCAACAACTCCCCGTTGCGCACGCACTGCGACACCGAAATGCCATCCCGCCAGTTGGCGCGGGTATGCAATCCGGGAAAAGGCTCCAGGGCACGATCCAACGCCTCGATCCGGGCCAAATGACCCAAATGATACTGCGGAATGGCGCGCTGATAACGGGTCAGGCGCACGAACTCCGGCTCTCCCTGAATCCCAAGACAACGGGCCACATCCTCATGCACCTGCCCGATCAGCCGCTCATCCGGGAGATTCAGGGCGGACGGATCCATGGCCCCACCGATGAAAGCGGTCAGCAACACCTTATGCGCCTGCGCGCGATCCGGGAACAGGGAAGAGGAAAACAACGCCCCCAACAGCCGGATCTTTTCCTTGCGGGGCAACAAAAACCCAAAACCATCCAGGGGATGCGCAATCCGATCCCTGGAATAACCCAACGCCACCGAGGCAATGGGGGCATAGGCCAGCGACGAGAGCGCCTGGCTGGCAGCGGGGGCCACGGGAAACAACACCGACGCCGCAGCCAGGGCCGGCAACGCCAAGACCACCCGCCTGGCACTGGAGACCCCACTCTCCCCCTGAGCGGTGCGCCAGTGGGCATGCCAGATGCCACCCTCCCCAGGCCGCAACCCGATCACCTCCGTCCCGCCGCGCACCGTGCCAGAAGGAAGCTTTTCGGCAATCGTGGCAGGCAACACCTCCATGCCCTCGTCGAAGGTGACCAGCCGGCCGCTCGGGCTTCCCATGGCCTTGGCCGCCTTCCCCTCCATGATGGCCGCCACGATCAGGGTGCCATACTGCTGCTCCAGGCCATAAATTCGCGGCACCGCCGCCTGAATCGAAAGCTGCTCCGGGTCGCCGGCGAACACCCCGGAGATGAACGGCTCGATGGCATAGGTCAGAAAATCCCGGCCCAGCCGGCGTCGCACGAAATCGGCAATGCTCTCCTCGTGATCGACCCAGCCGGTCACGATCTCGCGGGGCAGGCGCAATTTGGCCAGCGGCGAAAAAATCGGCGTGGTCAGAAACGTCAAGGGCGAAGCGGGCAGGGGATGCAGCCGGCCCTCGCGCATCACATAGCGCTTGGCCCCGGCAGGCGCGGCCTCGATCAGTCGCCCGCCAATCTCCAGATCGTCCACCATCCGACCCAGGGCGTCATCCTTGCCGCCGGGTTTCTGCAAGGTGGAATTGGGGCCATGCTCCACCAGATACCCCTGCCTCAGGGAAGTGCGTATCGAACCGCCGGGACGCGCCCCCACATCCAACACCTCCACCGCCACCCCGCGCCGGTGCAGAAACCACGCGGTGGACAACCCGGATATCCCGCCACCCAGAATCAATACCTTGGATTCGTCGTTCATATGGTCTTCGAAAACGCCTTCTTTTGCGGGCCGTGGGCCAAATACCAGTCAAATGCCATGCAGACGTTGCGAATCAACAATCTGCCCCCGGCGGTGACCCGAATCAGGTCGCCGTCATCCTCCAGCAACCCCTCCTCGGCCATGCGCGCGATCTCCGGAAGCGCCTCCGCGAAACAGGCGTTGAAATCGATGCCCAGCCGCCTGCCGGTCGCCGATCGCTCCAGTTGGAAATCACACATCAGCCGCATGATCACATCCCGGCGGATCCGGTCGTCCTCGCTCAGGCGCAACCCGCGAAAGACCGCAGGCAAACCGGCCTGGATCCGTTCGTAATATTCCGGCAGGGTCTTGAAATTCTGGGCATAGCTCCAGCCGACCTGACTGATGGAGGTCAACCCGATCCCCACCAGATCGCACTCCCCATGGGTGGTGTAGCCCTGAAAATTGCGGTGCAGGATCCCCTGCCGCTGGGCCATCGCCAGTTCGTCCCCCGGCTTGGCGAAGTGATCCATCCCCACATACACATAACCGGCCTCGCTCAGGCGGGTGATGGCGTTCTCCAGAATCCGCAGCTTCACCTCCGCCTCCGGCAGTTGACTTGCGTCGATGCGCCGTTGCGGGGTGAAGTATTGCGGCAGATGGGCGTAATTGAACACCGCCAGCCGATCCGGATTCAACTCCTCGATCACCGCATCCAGGGTACGCCGGAACGACTCCTCGGTCTGCAGCGGCAGGCCGTACATCAGATCCAGGTTGATCGATCCGAACCCGCACGCCCGCGCCTCGCGCACGCAGTCCAGGGTCAGTTGCAGAGGCTGGATGCGGTTGACCGCCTTCTGTACCTCGTACTCCAGATCCTGCACCCCAAGGGAGAGACGATTGAACCCCAAGGCGCGCAACTGCTCCATGGTCCCCGTCGGGCACTCGCGCGGATCGGCCTCGATGCCGAACTCTCCCGTGGCGTCGTCGGCCACGTTGAAGTGCTCCCGCAAGGCCTCCCACAAGCGCCGGGTCTGCGCCATGGAAAGATACGACGGCGATCCCCCCCCGAAGTGAATCTGCGTGGCCACCCTTCGTTTGTCGAAGTGGGATCCCAGCAGGGCGATCTCTCGCAGCGTCGCCTCCAGATACGGAATCGCCCGCGACCGATCCGGGGTGACGATCTTGTTGCAGGCGCAGTAATAACAGACCGTGTCGCAAAACGGAATATGCAAATACAACGAAAGCGGACGCGACGGTTGTTCCGCCTCCGCAAGCCGGATCTCCTCCCGGAACTCCGCCACGCCGAACCCCTCGTGAAAATGGGGCGCGGTGGGATACGAGGTGTAACGGGGACCGGAGCGATCGTACTTCTCGATCAGGGCGCGATCGAAACGGACCTCCTGGATCACCGGGGTGGCACTCATGGGATCAGGCTCCCCCGGTCGAACCCTTGCACCGCCTCCACCAGCGCCGCCACGCTCTCCGGCGTGCAGTCGGGCGTCACCCCATGACCCAGATTGAACACATGGCCAGAATGCGGACCATAAGCGCGCAGGACCTTTTCCGCCTCCTGGCGGATCCGGCCGGGCGAGGCTTGCAGCACCGCCGGATCCATGTTCCCCTGCAACGCCACCCGTCCGCCGGCCTGGCGCCGGGCCGCGTCGATCGGGGTGGTCCAGTCCAGGCCCACCACATCGCATCCCGTGGCGATCATGCTTTCCAGGTGCGTCCCGCACCCCTTGGCGAACAGGATCACCGGCACCCGCTGTCCGTCCGGGCCGACCCGATCCAGACCTTTAACAATTTTTTTCATACTTTCTAATGAAAATTGTAAAAAAACATCATGGCCAAGAATCCCGCCCCAGGTGTCGAAAATCTGCACCGCCTGCACCCCATGCCGGATCTGGGCGTTCAGATAACCGGTCACCGCCTCGGCCAGACGGTCCAGCAAGTCCTGGAGAAGATCCGGGCGGTCATAAAGCATCCCCTTGATGCGACTGAAATGCTTGCTCGATCCCCCCTCCACCATGTAGGTGGCCAGTGTCCAGGGGCTGCCGGAAAAACCGATCAGCGGGGTCGTCTCCCCCAGGCCCTCCCGGATCAGACGGATGGCGTTGTACACATACTCCAGACGCTCTTCCGGGTTGCCGCGCAGGTTGGCGATATCCTGTGCGCTGCGCACCGGCGGATCCAGGATCGGTCCCTCGCCGACTCCGAAACGCAACGGCATGCCCATGGCTTCCGGAATCACCAGGATGTCGGAAAACAGGATCGCCGCGTCCAGCCCGAACCGCTCGATGGGTTGCAGCGTCACGCGGGCCGCCAGTTCCGGATTCTTGCAAAGCGCCAGGAAATCACCGGCCTGACGACGCGTCTCCATGTATTCCGGCAGATACCGGCCCGCCTGCCGCATGATCCAGATCGGCGTCCGATCCGTTTCCAGTCCCAGGCAGGCCCGTAAAAAACGATGTCGAGGTTCCATGCAACTCCTTGGCGCAATGGTTTTGCCATAACGGGCATGCAATTTGCCTGTCATGGTTTATGGTGAATTGGGTGTCAAATCTCCCCCAGGCTTGGGTATCCGGTATATATTCGTCTTTTTCAAAATAAAAAGATCGTTGAAGACGATGTTGTGACATTCTGTGGATAAACGATTTATTTATTTGAAAATGTTAAAAAAATATTGAAAAAATTCTGGGCATCGATCCGCCATCCATCTTGAATTACGCCACACGCGGCATTGAAGGTGTCACGAATGGCCGTGCTTGTCCACATTTTTTCCCGCATTCGCTTCACAGTTTTTCAACAGGTTTTGTCTCTTCGGTTGCGATAAGCGAATGAAAAATCAATCCTGTCGGTCTCGGTCGGCACCAGCGGGACGAGGGATTCGCTTTTCAGGCGCAGCCATTTCTCCCGAATCGTTTCCGCTTCCCGCAACTTGGCCGGCACACTGGGTTGACTGGTGGCGGTGTGCTCGTATTCCACCCGCAGGATCGCCAATGCCGACTGTCGATCCGGGTAAATCAGATAATTTTTTTTGATATCTTTGCCATTGGCCAGGCCAAAGGCCACGAGTTCGTCGAAATCCCGATCCTGTATTTTGATGAAGAAAAATTGTTCCACCTGCGTCCGTTGATCCTTGCCGCTGGTGGTCAGCAGGGTCAGCCTGCGATCCTGCTGAGAGGCGACGAAGATCGTTCCTGGCAGTTTTTCGCGGAACAGGAGTTGCGCGGCATGTGCCGCAGCGGCACGCCTGCCGCCGGCATTGTGGTAGAAGTTATAGTATTCGAAGAACTTTCTCTCCAGGGTTTCGATGAAGGAGTCCCCCTTCTCATACAGGGAGCGCTCCAGATAATTCAGATGGATCCCCAGATTGCGCAAGGCATTGTCCGTCAACCGCTCGATGCGCACATGGAAATTGCTCAATTCCATCCGCTTGCCGGTCGGGTCGGTGCTGCCGGTGTTTTGAATCAGCAGGGAATAATCCAACGGCAGCAGCATCCGCAACAGGGAAACGAAACCGGTGTGACTTGCATCCTTGTGCGGATCGCGATAATGATCCAGATCAGGCAGGTCTGGAGCCACGTCGGCGATGTTCTCCCGGTTGACCCGATTGCCATGGTGACAACGGAAATGCTTGCGCAGCTTGTCCGGCAGGGGGGCGTCCAGCAAGGTCAACAGGCAACTGTTGTGCAGGGTGTGTTCCTTGGTGGCCGATGCGGCCCCTGGGCGGGCCATCTCCGGCGTGACGAACGGATACGGAACCTGACGCCTGACGAATTTTCCGTAGGATTCGATCAGGGTATAGCGGAGCAGCAGTTGAAACACCGTTTCCCGCGTCTGCCAATAGGGATCCTCCCGCATGCGCTGCAGCGCTTCGGGAGCGGCGGGAATCAGTGTGAGTGGCAAAGGCTGCGTGAACATGGCATTTCAACACAAGGAGTTCGATACATTGATCCATTTGACACAACTGGAACGTTTTCTGACGGAAACCCTGCGCAGTGCCGCCATTGCCGATTACGCCCCCAACGGGGTTCAGGTCCGGGGTCGGGAGACGATCCACAAGGTGGTCGGTGGCGTCTCCGCCTGCCTGGACCTCTTCGCGGCTGCGGAAGCAGCGGCGGCCGATCTGATCCTGGTACATCATGGAGTGGTTTGGAACAAGGATTCTCGTGTTGTCGAGGGTCAATTCAAGACGCGTCTCCAATTCCTGCTGTCACGTGAGTTGACTCTCATGGCCTTTCATCTTCCCTTGGACATGCATCCGGAGCTGGGCAACAATGCCATGATCCTGCAACGGCTGCATCTGCGACCGATTGCTCCGTTTGGTCTGTATCACGGTAATTTTCTCTCGTTTCTGGGTGAAAATGCAATGGATGAAACGTGCGATTTTTTTGCCAGGCGGGTCAAGGAGCTGTTCGGGGGTGAACCGCTGGTGTTGCCGTTCGGACCGGAGCGCGTCAAGCGGGTTGCGGTCTGTTCCGGTTCCGCGCCGGAGCTGATTCGGGAGGCCAAGGAGGCCGGAGCGGATCTTTTTCTGAGCGGCGAGGCTTCGGAGCCGGTCTACCACTTCGCCAGGGAGGAGCGGATTCATTTCATTGCGGCCGGCCACCACCGCACCGAGAAGTTCGGGGTGCAGGCCGTGGGGGAGTTGTTGGCGCGTCAATTCGGCGTCGAATTTCAATTCATCGACATTCCCAATCCCATCTGAGTGAGGTGCGTTCATGTCCATTGATGGCAAGACCCGTCTGTTGGGGGTGATTGGCGATCCGGTGCGTCACTCCCTGTCGCCGGCCATGCACAATCTGGCCTGTGCGGAGCTGGGCCTCAATTATTGTTATTTGCCAATGCATGTCGCGCCGGAAAATCTCCGCAAGGCGGTCGAGGGGATGCGGGCCATCGGCATGGTGGGGTTCAACGCCACGATTCCCCACAAGGAGGCGCTGGTGCCGATGATGGACGAGCTGGATCCGGTGGCGGCGATGATTGGTGCGGTGAACACCGTGGCCATCGCGCCGGATGGCCGGCTGCGGGGGTACAATACCGATGTGTACGGCTTCACGACCGCCTTGCGGGCAGCCTGTGACCTCTCCCTGGCGGATGCGGCCGTGGTGGTTCTGGGGGCGGGAGGCGCGGCGCGCGGGGTGGTGGCGGGATTGCGGGAGATGGGGGTTGGGCGGATCGTGGTGGTCAACCGCACGGAGTCCAGGGCGGTTGCCTTGGCGGAGAGTGGCCAGGGGGCGGTCGAGGCGGCGTCCTGGTCCGCGTTGCCAGGGGTGTTGGAGGGGTGTCGGCTGCTGGTCAACACCACCAGCCTTGGCCTGTCGGGCGTCGGGGCAGGGGCGTTGGATCTCGCCCCCTTGCCGGACGGGGCGTTCGTTTACGACATCGTCTACTCCCCTCCGGAGACTCCCTTGATGGTCGCCGCCAGGGCACGTGGCCTGCGGGCGGAGAACGGCCTGGGCATGTTGATTCATCAGGGGGCCAGGGCCTTCGAGATCTGGACCGGTCGGCAAATGCCCGTCGCCAGGGTGGAGGCCGTGTTGCGGGCGGAGATCGCTTGTCAGCTCCAGAGCATGCCGATGGTCAGGGGGTGACCCCGCAACCACTCCTGGGCGGTCATGCGGCGTTTGCCAGGGAGTTGCACCTCCCGAACGATCACGCTCCCTTCGCCGCAGGCGATCTCCGGTCCGTCGTTTTGCAGGGTGATGAGGGTTCCGGGGGAGCCGGAGCCGTCGGCCACCCGGCAAGCGAGAATCTTGATCGGTCGTCCTTCCAGTTCGGCCACGGCCCCCGGCCAGGGGTTGAGGGCCAGGATCCGGCGTTGGATCGTGGCAGCCGGTTGTCGGAAATCGATTTTTTCGTCTGTGCGGGTCAGTTTGGCGGCGTGGGTCACTCCTTCCGCAGGCTGGGGAGAGGGGCGAACGTTCCCCGTTTTGAGACCGGCAATTGTTGAGACCAGCAGTTGTGCGCCCAGGGTGGCCAATGTGTCGTGCAGGCGGCCACCGGTCATGGTCTCGTCCAGGGGCAGTTGTTTCATGGCCAGGATTGGCCCCGTATCGAGTCCGGCCTCCATTTGCATGATCGTCACGCCCGAATGGGAATCGCCGGCCAGCAGGGCGCGTTGGATTGGCGCTGCGCCACGCCAGCGGGGCAGCAGTGAGGCATGCACGTTGATGCAGCCATGTGTTGGCAGATTCAGAACGGCTTGTGGCAGGATTTGGCCAAAGGCTGTCACCACCACCAGGTCGGGTTGCCATGCCTCCAGAGTCGCGAAGGTTTCCGGGTCGCGCAGTGTGCGGGGTTGCAGGAGCGGAATTCCCCTCTCCACTGCCGTCGTTTTGACTGGCGAGGCTGTCATCGTCATGCCTCGTCCGGTGGGTTTATCCAGTTGTGTCACCACTCCCACCACCGGGTCCGGGCCGTTCAGCAGGGCGGTCAGACTTGGGACCGCGAAGTCCGGTGTTCCCATGAAGACGATGCGCCAGGGTTGCTTGTCATTCACGGTGATAAACCTTTTAAAATTATTAGGGGTCCAGGGGGATTATCCCCCTGGTGGGATCCAAGGGCGAAGCCCTTGGTGGGATCCAAGGGCGAAGCCCTTGGGACTTTATCTTTTAGCGCGCTCTTTTCAAGAAGCTTTTTTTCGCGCGCCTTTTGCGCGAAAAAAAGCGCCGCGCGCCGCCTTCGCTGGCTCTCTTTTCGTTTCCGCTTTTTGGAAACGAAAAGAGAGCCAGCATTTTGCCCTCGAACCTGGAGGGCAATACGCAGGCTCACGTTCTTGTTTTTCGCAAAAGGCGCGAAAAACAAGAACGTGAGCCTGCCAAGGCGCACTCGTAAAAACCGAGTGATTTGAGGCGCGCTGCGCTTTTTTTCGCGCAAAAGGCGCGCGAAAAAAAGCTTTTGATAAAGCGCGCTAGATACCAAGGGCTTCGCCCTTGGATCCCACCAAGGGCTTCGCCCTTGGATCCCACCAGGGGGATAATCCCCCTGGACCCCTAATAATATTATTTTTGTTTCGTGTCCGATTTATGCTTCTTGAGCTTCCGAAGAATAATGGAACGCTTGAGACTGGACAAACGGTCAATGAAAAGAATACCATCCAGATGATCGATCTCGTGCTGAAAACAAACAGCCAACAACCCCTCCGCCTCGATGATCACCTCCTGGCCGTGCTGGTTCCATCCCCTGACCACGATTCTCGCGATGCGGGTGACATCCGAGGTGTGCTCCGGAACCGAAAGACACCCCTCATTCCAAACCACTTCCCCCTCCCTGGAAACGATCTCCGGGTTGGCCAGGAAAATGGGATGACTGCCACCATTCTCCTTGCCATACTCCACGTCCACCACAATAACTCGTTGCGGCACGTCCACCTGAGGGGCGGCAAGACCAATCCCCTGGGCATGATACATGGTTTCGGCCATGTCCTCCATGAGACGGCGAATCGCATCGTTGACCTGCTTCACGGGCAGGGCGGGACGCTTCAGTCGTTTGTCGGGCGCGGTGAGTATGGGTAGCAGTGCCATGGCGCGATCAGGAGTTGCTCGTTTCGAATGTTGCTATGTTAATGGGTTTTGGTTGCGCATTCAAAGAAAGGAGTGGGGATCCACGTCGATTTCCACCCGGATGCGACGGTTGGCCAGTTTTTCGGCCAGGGCCAGCAGGGGAGCCAGAACACGATGCAGCCGACCACCCTCCCTTTCCTTGATCAGCAGTTGCCAGCGGTACCGGTTGCGCAGCTTGGCCAGGGGGGCGGGGGCCGGTCCCAGGAACTCCGCGTCCGCACTGGGTGGCAGGCTGGCTTTCAGCATTTGACAATAGGCCGCCCCCTCCGGTTGCAAGGCACTGGAAAAAAACAACAGCGCCAGACGACGGAACGGGGGATAACCCGCTTGACGACGAAAAGCCATTTCCATGGGGGTAAAGGCCCCCGGATCGCCGATGGCACTGGCCAGGGCATAGTGGTTGGGGTCGAAGGTCTGGATGATGGCCAGGCCCTGATGGTCCTCACGGCCCGCCCGCCCGGCCACCTGCGTGATGAGCTGGAAGGTGCGCTCGGCGGCGCGGAAGTCGGGTTGACACAGAGAGGTCTCCGCCTGCACCACACCCACCAGGGCCAGACCCGGAAAGTGATGGCCCTTGGCAGTCATCTGGGTGCCGACCAGAATGTCCAGCCGCTGGTCGCGGAAAGCCTCCAGGGTGGTTTGCAGGTGACGGGCGTCGTGGGAAACGGCGTCACGGTCCAGACGGGCAACACGGGCCTCCGGAAAGACGGCACGGGTCTCCTCTTCCAGACGCTGGGTGCCGGGGCCGAACTGGAACAGACTCAGTTGGCCGCAGGCCGGACAGATGTCCATGGGGTCCTGGCAATGGTCGCAGTAGTGACAGAGCAGACGGGAGCGGTTCTTGTGCAGGGTGAGAGTGACGGCGCAGTTGGGACAGTGGATGGCCTGACCGCAACGGTAACAGAGCAGGGTGGGAGCAAAACCCCGGCGGTTGAGGAAAAGCAACACCTGACGCTTTTCTTGCAGGGTGGCGGCGATGGCCTCGCGCAAAGGCGGGGAGAGCAGACCGTCACGCCCCATGGCCTGACGCATGGCCGGGTCGCCGAGGGGAATGGCCCGCATGACGGGGAGCACGCCGCCACCGACCCGGCGGGTCAGGCGCAAGTGCTGACAACGACCACGCGCCACGTTGGCCAGGGTCTCCATGGAGGGGGTGGCGCTGCCCAAAATCAGGACCGCATCGGCGTGGCGCGCACGCACGAAGGCCATGTCCCGCGCCTGGTAGGGGACACCATGTTCCTGTTTGTACGAAGGGTCATGCTCCTCGTCCACAATGATCAGTCCCAGGTTGGCGAACGGAGCGAACAGGGCGCTGCGTGCCCCCACCGCCAGGCGTGCCCGACCGGAACGTACCCGTTGCCAGTACCGCAGGCGTTGCGGATCGCTCAGACCGGAGTGGAGCACCGCCAGGGTGTCGGGAAAGCGGGCCTGCAGGCGCTGGATCATCTGCATGGTCAAGGAGATCTCCGGGACCAGCAGCAGGGCCTGACGACCCAGTTCCAGGCAACGTTGCACGGCATGCATGTAAACCTCGGTCTTGCCGCTGCCCGTGACCCCTTCCAGCAAAAAACTGGTGAAAAGATGGCCCTCCAGTGCCGCACACAGGGTCTGCACGCAACGCCGCTGTTCGTCGGTCAACGTGGGTGGCGGCGAAGGCGAGGGGAGGGGGGCGGCTTCCGGGAGGGTGTCGGTCGGCAGTGCGCGGGGGTGCCAAGTGGTGATCACGTTGATCGCCTGGTGGTCGAGCAACGCTTTCAACTCCTGGCGATGGGGAGCGAGAGTCTCCTCGCTCAGGCCCGCCGGGCGGCTGCGGATGCGGTCGGCCAGGGCATGCAGGGAGGGGGGCAGCCGGTCGATGGACGCCTCCTCGCGCCAGACCACGCGGCGTTTGCGCCGGAACTCCAGATTGCCCGGCAGGGCGGCGGCGGCCACCGAGCCGATGGAGCACAGGTAATAGCCGGCGATCCACTCCAGCAGGCGCAGAAGTTCCTCCCCCAGCAGCGGGGTCTCATCCAGGATCGCGGCGATCGGCCGGATCTCTCCCTCCCGCCAGGCGGGTTCGGCGGAGAGGGACCAGGCCACGCCGGTGCGAAAGATCCGGCCCACCGGGGCCAGGACCAGGCATCCCGGCGCGACCGTCATTCCTTCCGGCACCGCGTAGGTGAAGAGGGAACGTTTCGGAATGGGCAGGGCGACTTGGACGAACATGCCGGTCAATGGGGGGGAGCATCATGCTCCCAGGCCACCTCGCCGATGGAAAAGACCGGTCCGTCGCTGCAGATTTTGCGGTATTGCCAGCCGCTGGTCGTTTGCGGGTCGCGGATCGGGGCCACGCAGGCCGCGCAGCCGCCAAAACCGCATGCCATGCGCTCCTCCAGGGAGACCTGACCAGAGGGGCCGAGACGGCTGACCGCCTGCAACATGGGATGGGGACCACATGCATAGATATAGGTGTTCGGGGTGACATGCCGCGCCGCCAGTTCCGTGACAAAACCCTGGAAACGACCGGGAAACGCGGCACGGGAGGCCAACCGGCAGGCAAAGGGCAACTCCATGGGGAGTTCGGTCTCGATGCCCCACAAAAAGGTGCAAGGCATCCCCAATCGGCGCGCCAGGAAATGGAGCGGCGCCATCCCCGCCCCGCCGGCGATCAAGAGAATATCCGCGCCCGGCGGGGAACTGGCGAAACAACGGCCCACCGGCATCAGCAGGGTGGTGCGTTCTCCGGCGCGCCACGCGGCCATGAACTCCGTGCCCCGCCCGACGATGCGGTAGAACAGATCCACCGTCCCGTTGTCCGGATCGGCATCCAGCAGCGAGAACGGACGCGGCAGGGTCAGGGAGGGATCGCATTGCAGATGGACGAAATGACCCGGCCTTGCCAGGGCGGCCAGTTCCCCCACCAAAAGACGCATCCGGCCATGCCCGCCGGGCAAGGCGTGGTTGAACACCACCTCGGCTTGCGGACGGTACAGCCGATCAGCCATCGTCGTCATGTACGAGCCGCCCGGCGACAAAGGTCTTCTTCACCCGCCCCCGCACCCGGCGGCCATGAAAACAGGTGTTGCGCGAGGTGCCGTGCAGCCGGGCCGCATCCACCACCCAGGGGGCGTCCAGGTCGAACAGGAGCAGATCGGCGGGCATGCCGGGGGTCAAGGCGCCCCGATTCAGGCCGAGCAAACGGGCGGGGGCCACGGTCATGGCGGCCAGACAGGCGGACAACCCCATCACCCCGTCCCGCACCAGCTCCAGGCTGACCGGCAGCAGGGTCTCCAGACCCACCACGCCGTTGGAGGCCTGACAGAACTCCACCCGTTTGCTGTCCGGGTCGTGCGGGGCATGATCCGTGGCGATCACGGTGATGATCCCCCTGGCCAATCCTTCCAGCAGGGCATGGCGCTCCTCGTGACCGCGCAGGGGAGGGGACATCTTGGCGTCGGTGTCGTAACCGAGCACCGCCTCGTCGGTGAGGGCGAAATGGTGGGGCGCCACCTCGCAGGAGACCGACAGTCCCATGGCCCTGGCCCGTCCCACCGCCTCCACGGCCTGGCCGGTGGAGATGTGCGCGACATGATAGCGGCCGCCGGTGAGGGCCACCAGACGCAGATCCCGATCCACCATGACCGATTCCGCCTCCGACGGCAGCCCCGGCAGCCCCAGGCGGCTGGAGATCACCCCTTCGTGCATGCAGCCGTGTCCGGCGAGGGCGGGATCCTCGGCATGCTGGATGATCAGGGCGCCGAAGGTGCTGGCATATTCCAGGGCACGCCGCATCAGGCCGCTGTCGGCCACCGGTCGGCCATCGTCGGAGAAGGCCACGCAGCCGGCCCGTATCTGCAACCCCATTTCGGTCAGCTCCCGGCCCTCCAAACCCCTGGTCACGGCGCCGATGGGGGCCACGTTGACCCACCCCTCGCTTCTGGCCTTTTGCAGGATGTAACCGGTCACGCTGGGATCGTCGTTGACCGGCCTGGTGTTGGGCATGGCCGCCACCGTGGTCACGCCGCCGGCCGCCGCAGCGCGCGTGCCGCCGGCGATGGTCTCCTTGTACTCGAAGCCCGGCTCCCGCAGATGGACATGCATGTCCACCAGGCCGGGCGCCAAAACCAGGCCATCGGCATCCAGCACCGGACAGCCGAGGGGGGCGTCGCACCGTCCGACCTCCCGGATGATCCCGTCGCCCACCAGCAGGTCGGCGGTGGCGTCCAGGCCATTGGCCGGATCCACCACCCGCGCGCCCCGGATCCACAAGAAACCGCTCATCGTCCGCCTCCCACGCCGCACAGCCGGTACATCACCGCCATGCGCACCGCCAGACCGTTGGCCACCTGATCGAGGATCACCGACCGTTCCCTGTCGTCCGCCACCTCCGAGGCGATCTCCACGCCCCGGTTGATCGGTCCGGGATGCATCACGATCGCATTGGGCGCCGCCACCGCCAGGCGCGCTTTCGTCAGGCCCCAGAAGGCGAAGTACTCCCGCACGCTGGGGATGAAGCCCACGCTCATCCGTTCCAGTTGCAGCCGCAGCGCCATCACCACGTGCGCCCCCTCCAGTCCCTGCTCCAGCCGATGAAAGACCCGCACCCCGAACGCCTCCTCCGCCCGGAACGGCAGCAAGCCGGGCGGTCCCACGAAACGTACCTCCGCGCCGAGGGTTTTCAGCCCCAGCGCGATCGACCGGGCCACCCGCGAATGGAGGGAATCCCCGCACACCGCCACGATCAGACTGGAAAAATCCTCCTGTTCCAGCAGGGGCAGGTTGTCATGGATCGTCAGCAGATCCAGCAGGGCCTGGGTGGGGTGTTCGTGCCGGCCATCCCCGGCATTGACCAGCGAGGCGTCCAGGTGACGGGCGAGAAACTCCTGCGCCCCGGATTCCGGATGGCGGATCACCACCAGATCCGGATTCATCGCCTGGAGCGTCGCCAGGGTGTCGTACAGGGTCTCCCCCTTCTTGACCGAACTGGAGGCCACCGACATGTTGATGACATCCGCCGACATGCGTTTGCCGGCCAGCTCGAAAGAGGTGCGGGTGCGGGTGGAGTTTTCGTAGAAGAGATTGATCACCGTCTTGCCCCGCAGGGTGGGGACTTTTTTGATGTCGCGCCGGTTCACTTCCCGCAGCGAGGCGGCAGCCTCCAGGATGGCGTGGATCTCCTCGCGGGAGAGGTCGGCCATGCCCAACAGATGCTTGCGATTCCAAAGGTGCGTGCCCATGCCCGTCACTCCGCCAGCCGGCGGCGGACCACCACCCACTCTCCGCGCTCCCGTTCCACCAGTTTGATCGACTCCCGGTTGCCGGCCTCCACCACCCGGCCCGCGAAATCGGGCTGGATGGGCAACTGCCGGCCGCCGCGATCCACCAGGACCGCCAGGCGGACCGATTCCGGACGCCCGTAATCGAACAGGGCGTTCAGCGCCGCGCGGATGGTGCGTCCGGTGAACAGCACGTCGTCCACCAGGATGATGCAGCGGTTGTCGATCTGCATGGTCAGGTCCGTGGCCCCCACCACCGGATTGGGTCCGATGGTGCGCAGGTCGTCGCGGTAGAAGGTGATGTCCAGGAATCCGATCGGCAGTTCCCGGCCCAGCAGGCTGGCGAGCGTATCGCGCAGCAGTCGCGCCACCACCGCCCCGCCTCGCCGGATGCCCACCACCACCACCCGTTTTTCCGGCGGGTCGATCCCCTCCCGGATCCGTTCCGCCAGTTGCCGGATCACCGTCAGGGTTTCCTCGGCCGGCAGCAGCAGCTCTTCGCGTGCGTTCGTGACACTCATGATTGCAAAAGGACTCCCATTTTGTCGTGGCATCCACTGGACACGGCAGCATACGCCATTTGCGTCGAAAAGAGAATGCACCAATTTTCCGGGTTCTCCCCATATGGCCTGTGGCAATTTCATGACAGTGTGATAAAAAATGGACAAATCCATGCGAAATCATCTTGTTCTCATGCCGAAGCCGGCCCTTTGAAAGATTGGCCCTTGCGTTGCATTCTACTCAAACCGTCAAGGGCGTCTTGTGGTAAACGGATGAAATTGAAAGATATTTACCGTAACATAGCCGTTCGATCACATGCAAATGTGCTTATTTTAACACAGTTGCAAATTTTTTGCTTGACTCAGCATGTAGGATCGTCTATAAAGGCAACATCCATATGTGACACTAAAGCAACAGGGTGTTCCAAAAGACACAATTACACAAACAACCTCCTGAAATTATTCAGGAAAACTAGGCAACGACTTCGGAGAAAAAGAATGAAAAAATCGATCCTTTTGGGAACGGCCGCCCTGGCTGCCGTGGCACTCGCGGCCCCGCAAGCCGCCCAAGCCGGCGAAACGAAAATCGGTGGGTACTACATGTTCAACATGGTCAATACCCAAAACCTGGCGGCCGCGACCGCGAACATGGAAAACGCCAACTACATGGTCCATCGTCTGCAACTGAACATGGATTTCAAAGCCAGCGACAAATCCCATGCCCACATGGTGGTCCGTCCGGTTGACAGCGGTGTCCTGAGCGGCGCCGACAGCCAGCGCAACGTTGGCACGACAGCCACCGACGCCAACTGGCAGGTCCGTCAGCTGTGGTTGGAAACCGAAGCCTGGGGCGTGGGCGTCAAGGTCGGTGACATGCCGGTCGCCTTGAACGATGGCATCCTGGCCGACAACGACACCACCGGCTTCGGCTCCATCCTCCTGTCGAAGAACATCGGCGGCCACACCCTCATCGGCGCCCTCAACAAGGTCGTGGAAGGCTCCACCACCGCCGGCACCCTGGCCGACAGCAAGGACCTGGATCTGTGGATCCTCTCCGCCCTGGGCAAGCTCGGCAAGGTCAACTATCAGCTGACCGCCGCCCTCATCAACGAGCAGAACGGACTGGTCGCCGCCGGCGTCCAACCCGGTCTGGGCCTCGCCGGCAACGGCCTGGGCAACAAGCTCAACAGCGGCACCCTGAACGACTACTGGCTCGCCCTCACCCTGGGCGGCAATGCCGGCCCGGTGGAACTGACCGGTACCGCCATCCTCGAAACCGGCATGTCGAATGTCGTCAAGGGCACCCAGCTCGAATCCTCCGGCACCCTGTTCGCCCTGCGCGCCAAGGGCAAGACCGGCTTCGGCGGATGGAACGGCTATGCCTTCCGCGCCAGCAAAAACTTCACCTCCCCCAATCCCGGCGCCAATCAGCCCCACTGGTCCGCGACCTGGGACTCCGGCGGGCCTGGCGCTCAGGACCTGATGGAAGTGGCCTTGACGGGCGCTCCCGGTGATGGCTCCTTCACCGCCCCCGGCTTTGCCGCCAACACCCGGATCGCCACCGATACCTCCAACATGTATGGCCTCGGCCTGGGCGTCAACGTGAAGGCGGGTGCCTGGACCATCAATCCCAGCCTCGACTTCGCCGGCCTGACGAATGACACCGTCCTGAGCAGCACCGGCCTGACCACGGTTCGCGCCAATTACGACCATGCCTGGGGCGGTTCCCTGGTGCTCTCCACCAAGCTTCAGGAAGCCACCACCCTGGCCCTCCAGGGCACCTTCGTCGATCCGCACCTCACCGCTGGTGGCGTTGCCGCTGGCGTGACCGACGAGACCATGCACTATCTGTCGGCCAACATCAAGATGGCTTTCTGATCGCCGTCCACGTCTGTCCGGATGATTCGAAAAGGGGCGGTTTCTACCGCCCCTTTTTTTTTAGAACAAATGAAACATCCTGGCAAACAAGCCGCTGATCGAGATCACACAGAAGGTCAGGGCAAAGCTGAACAGCCGAACGGTGAGTGCCCGGTTTTCCCGTAACCCCCCATCGATGCGGACATCGATGCGCTCCAGCAGACGATCCAGCTTGACATCCACCTGCTCGAACCGTTTGTTCACCAGTTCGATCTGTTTTTCCACTTGTTCGAACTGTCTGTCCACCTGCCCGAACCGCTGTTCCATCTGCCGGTGCATGAGATCAAAGCGAATATTAACATCACTTTTGAATTCCGCCAGATGCTTTTCCGCCTGTTCGAAGCGTTTGTCCACCTGTTCGAAGCGTTTGTCCACCTGATCGAAGCGGAGGATGGTTTCGTTCCTGAGATTCAACACATCCCGGTCCACCCGATCCACCTTTTGCGCCATGTGATCGAATCGGACATCGAAATAGCGGGTCGTCGAGACGATGTTGCCCACCATCGCTTCCAGCAACTTGGGGTCCATCAGGGGGGCCTGGGTGGCTTCTGGTTGTTCGTTCATGGATGATGCTCCGTGGCGGTGGGCGGGACGGCGGTGATCGGCGGATTGGAGCCTACCGGCCGTACCGGCAAGGGGAGGGTCAGATTGACCAGGGTGTCTCCGCTGGCGGTCATGGGTTTGTACTGGCCGCCTTTGTAATCCACGAACGCGATCGCAACCCTGGTCTGCGCCACCCGATCCATGATCTCCATGGCCATGGAGGCCTTGATGTGGGCCAGGCAGATCCCCCAGCCCGCCTTCTCGGTGACCACGATCGAGAACAGTTGCAAGGTCTTGCGGATCCCGGCCACCGGCTCTTCTTGCAGATAGCCCAGCTCCAGCAGCCCGTCCGGTGTGCCGCTCACCACCAGGGGATAGGCGTTGTGGTCACGATAATATTGCAAACAGGCGCGACTCAAAGTATAAAACATGCCAAGCAACACGGTGATCTTGTCAACGGGCTTTTCGTCCTTGATACTGCTTTCACGCAGGGTGCGCAGCTTGAGCAGCCCCCAGAAGAGCAGCATCAGGAACAGCATGGCAAACAGGGCGGTGGTCAAATGATGTTCGTCCATGGTGTGGTTTGGTGACCTTTAAAAAGAGGTGATTGCAAGGCTTTTGCACAGGCGTGCCACTTTTCTATAATAAGAGAGAAAAAAAAATTTGCAACCGGCGCGGATGCGCTTCACTATAACAGAGTTTGCTTTTTTTCTAATAATCCATCATCACTCTCAATCGGAGGTGCTTAAAAATGGCTGACATCACTCTGGACGCCAAAGGTCTGAACTGCCCACTGCCCATCCTGCGCGCCAAAAAGGCCCTCAAGGAGATGGCATCCGGTCAAATCCTCGCCATCGAGGCCACGGATCCCGGTTCCGCCAAGGACTTCGAATCGTTCTGCTCCCAAACCGGGAACGAACTGGTCAAGGCCTCGGAAGCGAACAACGTCTACTACTACGAAATTCGTAAATCCTGACAATCGCGAGGAGATCCGCTTCCATGGCCAATCAAAAGAAACTGGCGATCATCGCCACCAAGGGGACGCTGGATTTCGCGTATCCCCCCCTGATTCTGGGCACCACTGCGGCGGCCCTGGATTACGACGTCACCATCTTCTGGACGTTTTATGGCTTGCAGGTTCTGAAAAAAAAAACCAATCTGAAGATCTCCCCCCTGGGCAATCCGGCCATGCCCATGCCGGTGCCCATGCCGGTGCTGGTGCAGGTCCTGCCGGGCATGGAGGACATGGCCACCATCATGATGAAACAAAAAATGGCCAGCAAGGGGGTGGCCTCCATCGATGACCTGATGGAAATGGCCATCGAGTCCGACGTCAAGATGATCGCCTGTCAGATGACCGTCGATCTCTTCGACTTCAAGCACTCGGAACTGATGGACGGCGTGGAGTATGCCGGCGCGGCCCGCTTCTTCGAGGTGGCCCAGGACGCCGATATCGTGCTGTTCATCTGATTGGTTTCGACGCGACGAATCAGGGCGGCGCAGCTCTTCCGCCCTGATTTTCGTTTGCACTGGCGACCGATGTACTGGAGGCATTATGAGCGAGTTGCATCCCATCATGACGACCTATGGCCGGTTTCCGGTGGCGTTCACGCGCGGGGCCGGGTGCCGTCTCTGGGATGAGGATGGCCGGGAATATCTGGATTTTCTTTCGGGGATCGGGGTGAACAATCTGGGTCACTGCCCCCCAAAGGTGGTGGCGGCGATCCGCGAGCAGGCCGGCACGCTCATCCATACCTCGAATCTCTACCGGATCCCCTTGCAGGAAAAACTGGCCGCCCGTCTCGTGGCCACCGGATTCGCCGACCAGGTCTTTTTCTGCAACAGCGGGGCCGAGGCCAACGAGGCGGCCATCAAGCTGACCCGCAAGGCAATGCGTGATCGCGGACACCCGGGCCGCTTCGAGATCATCACGGCCTGCAACGGTTTTCACGGCCGCACCTTGGCCACCCTGTCCGCCACCGCCCAGGAGAAGGTGCAGCGCGGCTTCGAGCCGCTCATGCCGGGGTTCCGCTATGTTCACTACGACGACCCCGCCGCCGTGGAGAAGGCCATCAGCCCCTATACCGCCGGGATCCTCGTGGAGCCGATCCAGGGCGAGTCCGGGGTGCGGATTCCGGATCCGGGTTATCTGGCGGCCTTGCGCGCCATCGCGGATCGTCATGGCCTGTTGTTGATCCTGGACGAGGTGCAGACCGGCATGGGTCGCACCGGCAAATTCTGGTGTCACCAGTGGAGCGGGATCACCCCCGACATCCTCACGGTGGCCAAGGGGTTGGCTTCCGGGGTGCCGATGGGGGCCTGTCTGGCCACGGCAGAGGTGGCGGCCTCCTTCACGCCGGGGACGCACGCCTCCACCTTCGGGGGCAATCCGTTGGCTTGTGCCGCAGCGCTGGCCACCCTGGAGACCTTGCTCGACGATGGTGTCCTGGCGCAGGTGGTGGCCAGGGGGGAGTATCTGGCCAGGCGGCTGCATGCGTTGGCCGATGAGCATGAGATGATCCTGGCCACCCGCAACATGGGTCTGATGGCGGCCGTGGAGTTGAATGTGCCCGCCGAGGAGGTGAATGCCATGTGTCTGAACCGGGGTTTGTTGCTCAGTTGCCAGATGGGCACCACCTTGCGCATGCTCCCGCCATTGATCGTCACCGAGGAGGAGATCGATCAGGGGTTGGCCATTTTGGGCAGTGTTTTGACCGATCAATTTTGAGATCCACGCCATGACCAGATCATCGACCAAACGGGATTTGCTCTCCATGGACGACCTTTCGGTCGAGGAGATTCGTCGTCTGTTCCAGAGGACGCGTTTGCTCAAGGAGGCCCAGAAGGCGGGCAGGAACGAACCGACGCTTGCGGGTCAGACCTTGGGCATGATCTTCGAGAAGCCCTCCACCCGCACTCGTGTTTCGTTCGAGACCGGGATGTTTCAACTGGGGGGGCAGGCGTTGTTTTTGTCCACCCAGGACATCCAGCTTGGGCGGGGCGAGGAGTTGTCCGACAGCGCGCGGGTTTTGTCCCGTTATGTGGATGGGATCATGGTGCGCACCTTTGCCCATCACAATGTGGAGGTCATGGCCGAGTATGCCACGGTGCCGATCATCAACGGTTTGTCCGATGATTTTCATCCGTGTCAGGTGTTGGCGGATCTGTTCACTTACGAGGAGTATCGTGGTCCCTTGCCCGGCAGGCGGGTGGCCTGGGTGGGGGATGGCAACAACATGGCCAACACCTGGATTCAGGCAGCGGCCAGGCTTGGGTTTCAGCTCGTGTTGGCCTGTCCGGTCAATTATGGTCCGGATGCCAAGTTGTTGGCCCATGCCCAGCGTGAGGCCATTGCTTCCGGTGGTGCCGTCGAGGTGGTGCGTCATCCATCGGATGCGGTGCGTGGCGCGGATCTGGTATGCACCGATACCTGGACCTCCATGGGGCAGGAGAGCGAGCGGCAGCGGCGTTTGCGAGCCTTTGCCGGTTATCGGGTCGATGAGGCTTTGATGCGTGAGGCCAAGGCCGATGCGCTTTTCATGCACTGTTTGCCGGCGCATCGGGGTGAGGAGGTTTCCGCCGGGGTGTTGGATGGTCCCCAGTCGGTCATTTGGGATGAGGCGGAGAATCGTTTGCATGTCCAGAAGGCCATTCTGGAGTGGTTGATGGGTCGGGATACCTTGTAAACCTTAAAATTGTTAAATTATTAGGGGTCCAGGGGGATTATCCCCCTGGTGGGATCCAAGGGCGTGAGCACTTGGTGGGATCCAAGGGCGTGAGCACTTGGGACTTTGATTTTCAGCGCGCTCTTCTCAAGAAGCTTTTTTCGCGCGCCTTTTGCGCGAAAAAAGCGCCGCGCGCCGCCTTCGCAGGCTCTCTTTTCGTTTCCGCTTTTTGGAAACGAAAAGAGAGCCTGCATAATGCCCCAGCCC
>PDZX01000071.1:1015-22934 GCA_002753185.1 Magnetococcales bacterium WMHbin3 | reverse complement strand
CTTCCCATCCGTCGTTCATGGCCTATACCACCCCCTGATGGGCCGCCGTGCTGACGAACGGGACCCCGAAAAAGGTCAGGAAGGCGGCGGCGAAGATCAGCAGACTCAGGAGCGCCCCCAGTCGCGGGGCGGGCTGGAACAGCGGTCGTATATGGACGGCCAGGACCATCAGCAGCCAGGTGATCAGCGACCAGGTCTCCAGGGGGTCCCATGACCAGTAGCGGCCCCAGGCCTTTTGCGCCCAGATCGCCCCGGCCACCAGCATCAGGGTATCGAAGATCAGGCCCAGGGCTGTGCAGCGATAGGCCAGTTCATCGAGGGCCTCGTCCGGGGGGGCCGGGCGGAACCACCGTTCTCCCCAGGGGCGCATCCGGCCGAGGATCACCCCGGAGATGCCGCTCGCCACCATGGCCGCCCCCAGGAACACCTTGCCGAAGCCGATATGGATGTACAGCCACACCGTGTCGTAGGTGGCGGGCAGGGGGGCGTCGCCGGGATGGGTGAGCATCATCCAGGCCATCATCATGAACAGCATCGGCGTCACCGGCGCGGCCAGGGAGCGGATTACGGGCATGCGCCAGCAGACCAGCGTGAAGGCCAGGGTCAGGCTCCAGAGGTTGCTGGAGAGGATCTCGAACTGGGTGCCGAAGGGGCCGTGTCCCAGGCGTTCCCAGCGCACGCCCAGGGAGGCGGCATGCAGAAGCGATCCGCAGGCCAGCAGGGCCACCATGACCCCGCCCGGTCTCCTGCCGAACACCACCGCCAGGATCGCCAGGCAGCCTGCCGCCACATAGAACGACAATGCCAGCCACAGCAGCCGGATCTCATGCTCCGCCATGCGCCTCTCCTCGTGCGTGCCAGGGGGTTTTGGCGAAGCGAACCGCCACGTGCAGGGCCAGTCCTGTCACCGCCACCAGCGCCGCCGCCAGCGTCCACGGCATGGTCGGGTCGTAAAAGAGGGAGAATCCCATCCAGGTGCCGAGCCTTTCGTAGACCAGCACCCCTTCCTGGAGGGGCCATCTGTCGCCGGGTTGCAGATCCCGCGCCTCGCCGCGGATGGACACCCGCAGCGTGTGGGGCGGATCCGCCCGGAACAGCGATGCCTCGACGGGATCGGGAATCGGGGTTCGCAAGATCGGCATGGCCAGCACCGCCACCCCGGAATCGCCGATCCGCCAGCCGTTGGAGCCGTCCGGTCCCTTGAGAAGGCTTTGCAGGTGGACCGAGCCGCGTTCCGCCGGACGACCGTCGCGCGGCCACCAGGCGAACCGGGGGGCGAAACCGTAATGGAGGGTGGGTCGAATCCGGTAGCCGTCCAGGAGCAGGGGGGTATTGTCGCCGATCACGCCGGTGCGTTGCCCGCCGCTTTCGTCCCACCACCGCACGCGGGTGGAGGTGGGACCCCGTGCGCCTCCCCGGCGATAGATCACCTCGCTGTCCTCGTGGACGAAGCGCAGCCCCCGGACCCCGTCGGGATGCAGCGGGCCGGCTTCGCGGGTGAGCAGTTCGCCGTGGAAGGTCTCGCCCATGGCCAGTTCGAACGTGCCCTTCAGATAGGTCAGCCTGGAGACGCCGGCCAGCACCAGCATGGCGAGCAGGGCCACGTGGAACAGGATCAGGAACGGCTGGCCCCGGAACGGTTCGTTTACCCACAGGGCGGCGATCATGTTGGCCAGCAGCACGGCCATCGGCACGGCCAGCACCCAGGTGGGCGGGAGGGCGCGCCAGGCGAGAAGGGCCAGGCTGCCGGCCAGAAACAGGAAAATCCCCACGAGCGTCCAGCGCAAGGAGGCCAGCTCCCCCAGCCAGCCTGGCCGCATTCCCACCCGTTGGTTCATGATGGACACGCCGGGCGATGGGTCAGTTGCATGTGCTCTTCATCCAATTGACACCGTTGTTGCTCGCGCTCCAGCCGCAATCGGTCTCCAACCAGTTGCCGCTCTTTTTCCAGTTGATGATGCGCAAGGCGGCGTCCAGGTAGTAGGGGCCTTGGGTGTATTTGCTGTAGGTCGTCCCCACCTTGGTGTTCGGCGGTTGTCCCGCTTCCGCGCCAACGCTGTTGAGGTTGGCCAGAAAGGCCTTGTTCTTCCACCCATGCACCACCGCCACGTGGCAGCGGGAGCATTTGATGGTCCCGATCTTGTCGGCGTGATAGCCGTGCAGATTGGTGTCCTTGTCGCAGCAGAAACCGCTGCGGGTGCTGTTCCGGGTGGCGTAGTTGGTGTAGTTGTGACATTTGAAGCAGAGGCCACCCTGCTGACCTGCTCCGGTATTCTGATCCCAGGTCCCCTTGAGGATGAAATTATTCGCCGAGCCGTGGGGGCCCCAGGACTTGCCGGTGCCGGGTGTGGAGGAGCCGTTGGCGGTGGCCGAGCCGTGGCAGTCGGTGCAGTACATGGTCAGGTTGCCGATGAAGCCGCCGGTGGAGCCGTTCCACGGCGAGAGCCACAGGTTGGCCATGCCGCCGCGTTGTGACAGGGTGCGGCCCGTGGGCCAGATCACCGGGTGGAAGGAGCGACGGTTGGCGGTGGCGCTGCTCGACTCCTTCTGATCCGCGCCGGTCAGGGCGTCGTTGGCGGCGGCGGCGAACTCCATGGCCTGGTTGGTGTATTGGGTCAGGTTGTTGGTATTGTTGGCCGTGCCGCCGGTGAAGCTGGCCAGGTTGGGCCGGTTGCCGGTGGGATAGGTGCCGTTGTCGTCATAGCCGTAATCCGAGTGGCACTTGAGGCAGATCTGGTATTCGCGGGTGACGTGATTGGCGGTGCGATCCGTGGATGCCCCGGTACCGCCGTCCCCCTTCTTGACCGTGTAGCCGGTCGGCATGGAGAGAAAGGTGGTGTCTCCGTAGGTCGGCTCCACCCCCCAGGAGCCGCGCAATGCCCCGGAGGCCAGATTGGTGTGCTGGACCGTGGCGTCGTGGGTATGGGTCGGCCCGGCAGTCGCCCCGGAACCATTGAAAAGACGGTTCTTGATCGCCCGGTGCGGGTTGTGGCAGTCGGTGCATTCGACGTGGCGATTCGCCAGATTCCCCTTGCCTAGGGAGAGTTGACTCTCCTGGAAATCGGCATTGGTGATGTTGTGCGCCTCGGCGGTATCCGGGCCGGGCTGTTCGACGCTGGTGATGGGCATGTGTTTGTTGCCCACGTCGGTGAAATCGCTTTCGATGTCCGGCGGCGAGCTGGTCAGGACGCTTTGCGTGGAGGTGGTGTGACACTGGTAGCAGGTCTCCTCGATGGCCGGATTGCCGCCCTGCTTGACCGGGGTGGCGGTGCTGTCGGTTCCCTCGCGCAGCAGGCGGCGCGAGCCGGCCACGGTGTGGGAGTCGTGACAGTTGAGGCAGGCCATCTCCCACACCTTGGCGTTGGCCGGGAACTCGCGTGCTTCCGCCGGGGAGCCAACCCCGGACTTGTAGACCAGGCTGGCGCTGGTGGTATTGGCATGCGCCGATTCGGCCCAGGCGTTCTTGCCCTTGTCGTGACAGGCTAGGCAGATGATGTCCGCGCTCTGGCTGAAGGTGCTCCCCACCGGGGCCACCTTCTGGAAACGGTTCAGGCGCAGGAACTTGATGCTGTCGGTCTCGGCGGGGTCCCGGATGTGGGGATCATGGCAGGAGGCGCATTGCACCTGGTTGTTGTCGAGCGGCGCCAGGGGCCTTGGGTTGACTCCAGGGGCGGCGTTGCCCATGATCAGCGTGGTCCCGGAGGTGTAGGGGGGGGAGCGCAGCTCGCCGTCGGCGGTGGCCAGGGCGGCGTTGAAGGTGAAGGAGATCGGATGGTCGTTGGAGAGATCCACCCCCAGATTGCGGGTGAAACCGGTGGTGGCCCCGCTGCCGGCGGGCATCACCCCCCCGGTGCCGGTACCGGACATGCCGATGGTGGGCGGCACCTTGCCCCCCAGGACATTCACCGCGCCGATGGCCACGGTGCCGTCATGACACGAGAGGCACAACTTGGAGGTCCCGCCCGGACCCGAACGCAGTTCGTTGACATCCGCGTCGATGGAGGCGGATTCGTAGGTCTTGGTGTAGGTCGCCGTGGAGAGGGTGCGGTTCCACAGCGGGGTGGGCACCCCGGCGGCCTGGGTGCCGGCGTGCGGGGTATGGCAGAAGACGCAGATCTGGGTTTCGGAGACCGCCTTGACCGTGCGTTGCGGGCCGCCGGAATAGTCGGTGGCCGAAAGATTGTGCTTGGTGCGCCGCACATCGGAAATCCGCGCGCCAAAACCCTCCTGCCAGGGCCAGAACAGCACCCCGGCCAGCAGACACGGCACGATCATCCACCACGCCTGTTTGCGCATCATCCGGCTCCTCCGTGCTCGCGCAGGATCATCACCCTGCCATTGAACATGTCGGCGATGTAGACCCGGCTGCCAGCGTCGGTCCACACGCCGCTGGGCAGATAGAAACGTCCGATATCCTTGCCGGTCCCGCCGATGGGGAGCAGGAACTGGCCATTCTCATCGTAGATCAGCAGGTGATCGTGTTCCCCTTCCACCACGTAGACACGGCCCCGGCTGTCCACGGCCACCCCCTTGGGGCGCACCATCTGGCCGATCATCAGGCCCCGCTGGCCGAAGGTGAGCAGAAACTCCCCGCCGGGATCGAAGATCTGAATCCGGGCGTTCAGGGTATCGGAGACATACAGCCGCTCCTTGGCGAAGGCCAGATGGGTCGGGGCATGGAATTCCCCCGGCATCTGCCCCGCACCGCCGAACCGCTTGATCAACTGGCCCGCGTCGTCGAAGATCTTGATGTCGTTGCTGCGGGTATCGGCCACGTAGATGCGTCCGCGCGCCGCGTCCCGCGCCAGGCCGGTGGGCCGGGTCAGGACCCCTTTGCCGAACTGGCCGACGGGCACCCCTTCCGGGGAGAGCCGGACCACCACGCCCAGGTCGGCGTCGGCCACCAGGATCTCCCCCTTGGCCCCCAGGGCGATCCCCACCGGCGCGCCGAAACCGCTCTCCTCGGTGGCCTGTTTCCAGATGCGCAGTCGCCCCGCCGGGCGGTCGAAGACCACCACCCCCTGCTGGCCCGCGTCGGTGACGAGGATGCGGCCCGTTGCGTCCACCACGCCGGAATGCGGGCGTTGCAGCCCCTGGTCCGGATCACGGTTGACCGGTTCGGCGTCCGGGTCCATCCCCACCAGCCACATGAGCGCCCTTTGCGACTTCTCCCGGTCCCGGAGGGTCTGTTTGCCGGAGTCGGTGAGGACGAAATTCTCCTTGCCCAGCAGTTGCCCCGCGTACTGGTAGCGGGGGGGATCCGGCAGCGAGGGCCAGACCGGCAGGTGCATGCCGGCATCCTCCACCCCCAGGCGCAGTTCGCGGGGCAGATCCGCCTCGAAGCAACCCCCCAGCGCGAGGGTGAGCGCCATCCATGCCACGGCGCGGCCTCGTGCGACCGGATTGGTGAAAAGACCTTTCACGCGCGGCTTCCTCGCGGTTGGAGGATGAATGCGGCTCAGTACTCCCCTGGACCGGTGGATTTGCTGCCTCCGCGAATGCCGGTCTTCAGGCCGGGCAGGCCGGAGTGGCAGCGGTCGCAAAACTCCGTGCCCCAGGCGACATCGCCATTGTGACACATTCCGCAAAACTTGCCATCCAGAATTTTGTTCATGTCGATGTTGTTCGCCCCCACCTTCATCTGGAAACCCAGTTCGTTGTGGCACACCTTGCAGCGGAACCGGATGCGATGAAACCAGTGGGGGTAGATCACCGGCCGCACCCCCTGCGCCTCGGCCTGGCTGTTGAGCACCACATCGGCGTATTCGGCCATGGCCGCGTCCATGCCCAGGCTCAGGGCCAGCGCGAGCGCCATCATCAGCCGCCAGAACCCTCGACCGGTTCGTTTCATGGTTTGCCTCCCGCCGCCTGTTGCGGCCCGAGCTTGCCCTTGAAGGTGCCGGGATCGATGCTGTGGCAGCGCCGACATTCGGTCAGGGGGAAGGAGACCGCCCCGTGACACTGGCCGCAGGCCTTGCCGGCGAGGATGTCCATCATCTTGAAGCCCGTGGCGCCGAACTTGCTTTTGAAAACACCCTCATGGCAGTTGGCGCAGTCCAGCCATTCGGTATGTGCCTTGTGGGGGAACAGCACGAACCAGTTGTCTCCGGTGTTGCCGTAGATCAGGTCCTGGTCCAGCACCTGGATCTTGGTCTCCGGCAGGATATTGGTGCGCGGATTGATCACCCCCTTGCGCAGGGCCTCCACCCAGCGCACCTGATTGCCCACCGAATCCGGGGGCATCTGGGAGAGGGCCTCTCCCGGCTGCTGCAATTCGTGAATCGCCGGTCCCTGGGGATCGTGCAAGCCGTCCTTTTCCAGCGGAGTCCATTTTTCCGGCCCCGCCACGGCGGGGAGCGGGGCGGCGCTCCACAGCAGCACCGCCCAGATCACCGCCAGCCATTTCAGGAGTGCGTTCATCCCGGAATATACACGCCGGCCCCGCGGATGGCCTTGACCAGCTCATCTGTGGCGGACTCCATGGTGGCGACCGCTGCGTCGAACTTGCCCGCCGCCGCCTGTTTTTCCGCCTGCTCGCGCAGGTCCCTGGCCCGTTTCACGAACTGTTCCGCCATCTGCTTGACCGCGTCGCCCTTGTTTTGCAACAGCATGTTGATCAGCATCTGATGGGTGTCGTTGCGATCCACCTCGTAATGATACTCTTCTTCCTTGTTCTTGAAATTCAGGGTGCGCACCAGGGTGTCGCCGCGCCGCAGCTTTTCGATGCCCAGTTTGGCGGTCACGTACCCTTCGTCCAGCCGCAGGCGGGCGTTGGTCGTGTCGCCTGCCTGATGCAGCCTGGCCGCATCGTCCATCGCCTTGCGGATCGCCTCGTTGGTCTCCTGTCCGCGACCCTTCTCGCCGCTGATGCGGATGTGCGCATCCAGCAAAACCTTGACACTCGCCAGCCGACGATCGAAATCCTGGGCCTGCTTCTCCCGCTCCGAGGCCCCGCCATCCGCCTTGCGGATCGCCTCGAACATGGTTTGCGAGGCCTGGGTGAGCAGTTTTTTGGCCCCGTCGTAATCCTTGCGATCAAAGGCGCCCTTGGCCTCCTGCAGGCCGGCCAGCGCCTGATCCCGCATCGCCGAGGCTTCCGGATTGCCGGCCGCCGCGATCTTTTGCGCCCCGGAGGATTTGTTGATCAGGGTGGAAAGCGCATCCATCCGCTGGGCAATCTGTTGCGGATCGGCGCTCCATTTGTTCTGGGTCGCTTCCCCTCCGGCGCCCGGCGCCTTGGCTGCCGGGGTTTCCCCGGCCCATGCCCCCTGTGCGGTGGACAGGGCCAAAACCCCGGACAGGATCATGCTCAAATGCTTGTTCTTCATCAAAACCGCTCTCCTTGATATTTTTAGCAATAAAAACTTTACATGGGAATCATGACGCCCAGCATTCTCAATACCTTGACAAGGTCGCCGTTGGCCTGCTCCTGGAGCTTGATGGCCGCCTCGTATTGGCCTTCGCCGGCCTTTTGCATCGCCTGCCTAGCCGTTTCCTGGCTCTTTTCCATCAGGGCGTTGAAGCTCTTGCCATCCGGCAATTTCGTTTCGGGTTCGGCGAGCACCATGCGGATCAACGCCTCGTAGCTCTCCCCCCGCTGAATTTCGTACTGGAATTCGTCCTTGGGGGTGTCGAATTTCAGTTCATACACCAGAGCCTTGGAGTCGAGCAGTTTTTTCAGGCCGTCCACCACCATGGCCTGGGCGCGCTCCAGGGGGACGTTGGCCTCGCGGTATTTCTTCTCCTGGCCGAGTTTGATACCCTGAGCCAGGAGCGTATCGACCTCCCCGGTATTCAACGGGCCGGTTTCGCCCGGTTTCAGACGTTTGAGATGGCGCAGGTAAGCGTCACGAAAATTCCGCACGCTCACCAGCAGGTCGTCGTGGCGGGCGCGGTGCAGCCACTGGCGGCCCGCCGGATCGACGCTCTCCCGCGAGGCGGTGATCACCAGTTTGAGTGCCTTGTCCAGCAGTTCCGCGCCGCGCCGGGCGTCGCCGGACGCCATGGCGCGGCGCGCCTCCTCGCGCGTTCTGGCCGCTTCCTCCAACATGGCCCGCGTGGCGTCGCTGCCCTTGGCGTCGATCCTCTGCCGGGTATCCGATTCCTTGAGCATGCGATCCACCAGCTCCGCCTTTTTTTGCAGTGCCTCGTCCGCAGCCTGGAGAGGGGAGAAAGGAGTCGCGGAGAGCAGGAGCGTCAACCCCGCACACACGGTCCATGCCTTATTCATCTCCGTCTCCTCCCTCTCATCCAGGCCACTGCTGATTATTTGGCCGGTTTTTTGGCCGGTTCCGCCTGGGCCGCCGGTTTGCCGCCGCCGCTGCCGTCCTTCTTCTTGGAGTGGCACTTGCGGCACTCGGCCACCGGGAAGGCCACCTTGCCATGACAGACACCGCACTTCTGACCCATCAGGATCATGGCCATGCTGATCTGGTTTTTGCCCTTTTCGGGGATGAAGATGTCGGGATGGCAGTTGGAGCAGTCCAGCCACATGGTATGCCGGTCATGGGGATAGACCACGTCCGGCATGGTTCCCTTCACTTCCCGAACGATGTCCAGATCGAGGACCACCGGCTCCTCGTTGGGGTTCTTCCGGTCGTAGCGGGGTTTGATCAACTGTTTGCCCAACGCCTGCACCCAGTCCACGTAGTTCCCGGAGCTGATTTCCGGCAACTCCTTGAAGGCCTCCTTGGGGGGTTGCAGCAGTCCGGTCCCTTCGTTGCTGGGGTCGTGAATGCCGTCCTGCATCGGGGGCGGGTTGCGCTCCGATTTTGGTTTCATCAGGCGGTTGAAGGTGTTGACGCCCGCAGCGGGCGCAGGGGCAGGCGCATCCGCGGCGCGTGTCGCGGAAACATACAGGGTGGCGAGCAACACTCCGGCCACGGTTCCGGCCATCAGACGCTTCATGAGTTTCATGGCTGGATCCTCCTTATTTCTGGCCGGCCGCAGGGGCGGGCTTGCCGATCAGTTTTTGTACCGTGCTGCCATGGACCTGCGTGGGCGTGCCCGGTTTGCCGGAGTGGCAGACATCGCAGTTTTCCACCGACCAGGCGATTTCGCCGTTGTGGCAGGCGCCGCAGAACTCACCGTCGATGATCTTGAGCATGTTGATCTGGTTGCCGCCCGCCTGGAACTTGAAGCCCAGGTCGGCGTGACACACCTTGCAGCGGAAGCGGATGCGGTGGAACCAGTGGGGAAAGATCGGCGGACGCATGCCCGCCTTGTCCGACTGGTTGTTGATCACCACATCGCCGTACTCCGCCCTGGCTTGCGGCACGATTTCCACGCCGCTGGCCAGGATGAGCAGCGCCATTAACCATAAAATGAAATTACGTTTCGGTTTGTGGATATGACTTTTTCCCATCTTCGTGTTTCTCTCTTTTTTTGGTGGTTGGAAGCAAGAAATCCGGCAACGATAATTTGTTGAACGTCGAATCGAAAAACCTCTGCACTTGCACCAGGAACAAGCCCGTTCGCTCCAGAGGCAGCTTGTCGCCCTGGGTCTCGGTCACGCCAAGGGTCACGCGCGCATTGAATTTGCCGACGTTGAAATCAAGGAAATTCCACCAACTGTGCGACTCCTGCCGCGCGATCAACCCCACCAGGCTGCCAAGCGGCAAAAACTGACTGTTCGCGTCGATCTGAATCTTGGAAGAGAGAATCAGATTCCGGATGTCGAACAGATCCCGGTGCGATATCATGAGGTCCGCACTGGAAAAAATCCCGTTGACGGTCTTTCCCAGGGAACTGGCGCGGCTGAAGCGTGACGTGACATGCCCCTGCCAGGTGGTCTTGCGCAACAGCACCCCTTCCACGGAGAGCTGCGTGTTCAGCCCCAGACCGTTGGCCACGATATTACCCAGGGAGCGGGAATCGGTCAAGGCGACGTCCAGGTAAGCCTTGCCCTTGGAGGAGACACGGGTGATGCGGCCGTTCAGGCCGTGACTGAGGGTGAAAATGGGGGGAATGTCGCTCTGGTAGAGGCCGTTGCCCACCTGGTTGACCCCCAGGTTGAGGAAGGTGGCGTTGCCGAGTTCATGGTCACGGGTGACCGACTGCCCGCCGCTCACGATCAGGCTGCTGATCGGCTTGGTGTCGGTGGCCTGATGGTTGTTCAGCCCGGAGGTGACGAACCAGTTGTGCATGAACGCCCCCCATTCGATCCGATCCGGACTGTAATTGGCCGAAATGGCCTGGGTGGAATTCCGCGTGATCAGGTAGGCGGTGGGGGACTCCGAGACGTTGTGATTCGCCGAGAAGGTGGCGTTGATGGCCATCTGCGGGGAAAACTGGTAATTGCCGCCGCTGACCATGTTGATCTGTCGGGTGGTGGCATCCCCCTTGCCGCCCTGGCTGAAGGTCTGGTTGTTGGAGGAGAAGCGCATCGACCCGGAAAGGAACAAAGGCGTCTCCTCGGAACGCCAGAAGGCGCTGTTCCCCAACTGCCAGGCGCGCACAAAGGCATCTTCCCGCTGCGTGGTGATGGATTGGGCATGCACGCGGGAAAAGTTGCCCAGGGAGTTGACCGACCACACCTTGCCGCTGGTCAGCGTGTGATTGAGAATCGCCGAGTCCTCCTGATTGGAGCCTCTGCTGCTTTGTCCGTCCTGATTGCTCCTGCCCTTGGCCATGGAATGGCGCAGGGCCAGGTCGATGCTCTGCTCCTCCATCCGCTTGCTGATGCTCAGCGCGACCACGTCGTTGCCGTAGCTGGTCTCCCGTTGATGGATGGAGGGGAGGGTCAGGCCGAACAGTTTGGGCTGGTCGCGCCGTCCGGTCAGATCGAGGGTGTGGTCCAGACGCAGATTGGCCCGCACATCGCCATCCTGGTTGCGGTAGTCCTGACTGAAGCCGAACGCCTCGTGCCGCGCGGCCTGCCCGGCGCTGTTCACCACACCGCTGGAACTGGAGTTGCCCTCGCTGGAGTCGCTGGCGCTGCGATTGACATAAACCTTCAAGGGATAACGGCTCTCCGGCAGGACGGTGAAGTCCATTCCACCATACACGTTGCGGGCGAGGGAGTCGTTGCTCGACTTCTGTCCGTTCGGGGAGGCGATGACCTGTTGCTGGGTCGAGGTCCCGCCCAACATGGCCATGGCGTTCCAGCGCAGCACCCACGGTTTCCAGACGAACCCCCTGGCACCCCGGCTCAGGTTGAGATTGGTCGTGCTGAGTTGGGCGATATGGGATTTACGGTCCTTGTTCATGGTGCTGGCGATCTGGTATCCGCTGGTGCCCCAGACACGCCAGGGAGTGAACTCCCCCTTGAAGCGCACCGGCCAGAAGGAGAACTCCGCCGCCCACCCCGGCAGGGCCACGCAACATGCGGCCAGCAGCCAAGCGAAAAAAACGATCCGCGACCGTTCATGGCTTGCTCGCTCCCGCCGGTGGCGCGGCCTTGCCCGCAGGCTTGGCGGGCTTGGGGGTCGCAGCGCCGGCTGGCGACGATGGCAGGTAGTATTCCTCATGGACAGAGACCGGCGTCAGTTCCCTTAAGCGTTTCTTGAGCGCATCCCATGCCTGATCCGCCATGCGTCGCGTCAGGAGTTGCTTCGCCCGTTCCCGGACATCCTGGAATGCGATCAACCTGGCCGGCTTGCGGTCATCCAGTCGAAAAATCGCGACTCCCTCCAAGACCATGACCGGATCCGTGAACTCTCCGACCGCGATTTTCTCCAGTGCCTTTTCCGCCTCCGGAGCGATCATGCCCTGATGGGTGTTGTCCATTTTGCCACCCTGCGCCGCCGAGGCATCGCCGGAGTGGTTACGTGCCATATCGGCGAAATCCGCGCCAGCCTTGAGTTCTTTCACCAAAAGCCCCGCCTTCTCCATGGCCAGTTTCCATGCCTCGCCACCGGCGCCGGGATCCACCTGCAGCAGAATCACCGACGCCTCCTGACGCATGGGCATGGTGAACTTGTCCGGATTGGCCTCGTAATAGGCGCGCAACTCCGGCTCGGTAGGCTCCGGCAAGGCGCGCACCGCGCTCTCCAGGCGCTTGAGCAGGCTTTGATCCCGCAACTGGCTCATAAGCAGGGGGTGCCACGTCTCCTTGTTGGCCTGCCATTCCTGGTCCTGGGCGATTTTGCGCTCGTACTCCTCGGCCTGACGGGCGACCAGTTCCTCGTCTGCCTTCAGGCCGCGCCTGGCGGCCTCGCGCAGCAGGAGCACGCGGTCCACCAAATTGTCGCCCACCTCCTTCAGGAAGGTGTCACGCTGGTCCGCCGGGATGGTGCCGTGATAGAAACGCCACCGCATTTCCATGCGCACGTTGTCGAAATAGGTTTGAGCGGGGATGTCTTCGTCGCCGATCCTGGCGAAAGGGGGGAGAGGAGCGGAGCCGACCGGCGCGGCTGTCTCGGCGGATACGGCAGGCCGTGGCGTGAGGGTTGCGAACATGGCAAGGGCGAGCAGACATATGCCCGGCCATCCCGACTGACCGTGACGCGAGTGTTTTAGCAATGGTGGCTCCTGTATGATACGGTTATGGCCAAACGGAATCCATTCACGTTTGGCCATGTACCGGTATTGCCCGGATTGCCTCCGGACGTTTCAAACAATCATTTGTTGTGGCAAGCCAGGCAGACTTCACTGTTGGAGTTGTCGGTACGCAGGAAGGCCACCTGCTTGGCGCCAGCCGTGGCGGCGTTGTGCGGGTCGTGGCAGCTCGCGCACTCCACGAACGGTTGGGTCACGCCGCTCAGGGTACGGGTGTAGAGCATCATTTCCGTCTTCTGGCGCAGACCGTCGCTGTTGCTGTCCACCCACCACTGCGGCACGGAGTTGATGGTGGCCTTGCGGACGCTGTTGAAATCCTTGTCCTTGAACGCCGTGCTGGTGTAGGTGGCATCACCGTCGGTGGAGGCCAGACCACCACCCGCGTACTGAATGCTGATCGGGTGGTCGTTGCTCAGATCGGATCCCAAAACCGGGAAACTGCCCGCGCCCGTCATCTTGCCGCCCGTCGGCGCCGTGCCCGCGCCAGTGCCTGGGGCGTTGATCATCACGTTCATGGCCTGGGTGCCGTCATGGCAGGAGAGGCAGGCCAGGGAGACCGAACCCACCGGGGCCTCGGCGCCGTCCAGGGTGGAGGTGTTCAGGGCCGAATAACGGGTGTAGTTCGTGGAAGGCAGGGTCTTGTTCCACAACGGCACCGCCGCGCTGGTGTCCGAACCGTGCGGGGTATGGCAGAACACGCAGATCTCACCCGTGTTGGTGCCGGCCGAAATCTGGGAAGTGCCGCCCGTGCCCAGGTCGTGCTTGCTGCCCTTGATCCCGGCGAAGGCGGCGCCGTACCCCATCACCACGACAGTACCCACCACGGCGGCCACGGAGAGCATCGAGATATTTTTGCGAGGTGCGTTCATCGGTTGGTTCCTTCGGAATTTGTTTGATTGTTGGTTAAAAGTAAAAACGCTTTGATTTACTATATTGCAATGGCGGGGCCAACCTTGAAACGCATGCGATTTTTATATAACAAATTGATATTTTTGCAATTTTTTTGAAGATGACTCCGACTCCCCACCCATCCCGGTTCCCGAATTCCGGAAGAATGCGGGGCCGGTTTTCCCATTTTTTGGAATCACCGGCCCCGCTGGGGTTCAACCCTTTTTCTGCTTGGGTTTGGCCTTGAGCTTGTTCAAAGCCTGGAATGCCCGCGCCAGACTCCCTTCCTCCTCCTTCAACCGGGCCGGGCGGAAGACCTCAACCTTGCGGAACCCCTGATCCACCATATAAACCCGGCCATCCTCGTCCAGGGCGATCATCGAGGGGAGCAGATACTTGGCCCGCTCGGACTCCTTGCCCCGCGAACCGATGAACATCAGCAACTGACCCTCCTTGTCGAAAATCTGGAAATTGGCGTGGGAGGCATCCGAAATGTACAGATTGTTCTCCTTGTCGATGGCGATCCCCTTGGGACGCGCGAACTGACCCAGACGCCGACCCACCGCGCCGAATTTGCGCACGAACTTGCCATCCTGATCGAAGACCTGAACGCGGAAATTGCCACCGTCCACCACATACAAAAGCCCGTCCGGCCCGAACTCCAGATCGCGCGCCAGATTGAATTCCCCATCCTTGTCGCCCCGCTTGCCGATGTTGAAGAGATGCTTGCCGGAGGCGATGTCGTAGACCCGCACGCTATGGTTCTCGTCCTTGCCCTTGACCGCGCCGGTGTCGAGGGCATACAGCCGCGTCCCTTGCGGATTCACCGCCACCGAGGAGGGGTGATCAAAGGAGTCCCCATGGCCGATGGCCCGCTGGTATTTGCCATCCCGGTCGTAAACCAGCACCTCCTTGCGGGTGCCGTCCATGACGTACAGATTGCCGGCGGCGTCCAGACGCAGCCCCATGGGCTTGGCCAGCACGCCCGGATCCTCCTTGCCGATCTCCACCATGCGGCCTTGCGCCGGATCCAGCATCATCACGGTACGGTTCACCGTGTCCCCCACATAAATACGCCCCTTGGCCGCCGCAACGCCGAAAGGCTTGCCGAATCCTTCGCCGCCACCTGGCGACGCATCGCCGGTCAGCATCTCCCGCAGACTCAGCAAATCCTCGTCCACCTCGGTGGGCTGCACATCCTTGGCGCCGTACAGCGTCCGCTCGTAATAAAAACGCGCCGTGTCCGGCGGTTCGGGAAACACGAGTGCCTTGACGGCCTCGGTCACCACCCCTTCCTCCCCCTTGCAACCCGCCAGCAGCAACAACACCAGGCCCAAGGACCAGAACCAACGCGGACAACGATACGATTTCAGACTCGAGATCATGGATAAACTCCCGCAACTCAACAGTGGTCAACCTTATTGGACACCTCTCCGGCACGCGATCCGGAGCCTATTTTTTTCGCTTTGCATTTCCGGAACAATCCGTTCACCATGCGCCGACCGTATGAACCCAGCCACCGCGAGGATGCCGGCATGCAACATACCAGATGGCGCGCGACGCCTGCGAACCCCTCCCTCGTGACCGCCGGGATCCGGCTGCTGGCGCTGCTGCTCGGCGCCACGTCCGCCTGGGCCGGGGAGGACGACACGCGCTCCCTGGAGGCGGGGCGGGCGATCTACAACTACCGCTGCTATTTCTGTCACGGCTACTCCGGGGACGCCCGCACCCTGGCCGCCAGCTACATGGCCGTCCCGCCGCGCGATTTCCTGGCCAGCGACCCCGGTGAGTTCCCGCCGGAACGGATGGAGCAGGCCATCGCCCATGGCAAACCCGGCACCGCCATGCCCGGCTTCGCCAGTCTGCTTTCTTCGGAGGAGATTCGTCAAGTGGCCCTGTTCGTCCGCGAGACCTTCATGACCCGCCGCCTGCCCAATACCCGTTACCACACCGTGGAGAACGGCTGGTCGGACCACGACCGCTACCGCGACGCCTTCCCGTTCGTCACCGGCGCTACCGCCCTGGACACCCCGGAGGCGGAGTTGACCCCCGATCTCAAAAACGGGAAACGGCTCTTCATGGGGGCCTGCGTCACCTGTCACGACCGGGCCAGGGTCGCCAACGACGGCCCGATCTGGGAGACGCGCGCCCTCTCCTGGCCCCGCAACCAATACTCCCACCGCGACGACCCCACGCCCACCGACGCCGTGGCCTCGGCCACCCCCTACGCCCGCCACGACCGCCCGCCCGCGCTCCCCGATCCGGATCCCGTCGAACGCCTCGGCGAGCAACTCTATCAGAAAAACTGCGCCTTCTGTCACGCGGCGGACGGCACCGGCCGCAACTACATCGGCACCTTTCTGAATCCCCATCCCCGCGACCTCACCCAACCGGGGCTGCTGGCCAACCTCGACCTGGAAGGGGTGATCCGCGACGGCTTGCCGGGAACCTCGATGCCGGCCTGGGCCGGGGTGCTTGCGAACGACGAGATCACCGCCATCGCCCGTTATGCGCGGCGGGTCTTCGCCGCCCCGGCGACCGCTCCCTAATTCCTCACGTTTTGGGATTTCAGGAAGGTGACGATCCGATCCGTGTCATCGTGACTTGGGATGTGTTTGCTCATCTTTTGCATGTGCTGCTTCATGCGCTGCACCACCTCGCGCCAATCCTTGGCCTCGTGCTGATCGGGGGCCGGCAGGCGGTGGCACTGCATGCAGTATTTCATGAATTCCCTGGCCCCCGGCGCGTCCGCCTGCACGTCGCCAGCATTGATGGCGCGCAGGGCGTTGGCCTTCAGATAGTCCTGCATCTGGTGGCTCTCCGCGTAGGTGGGCGCCTGAAACGTCTTGAACTGCCCCCGCATCACCTGCATGCGCCAGATCATGTTCCAAAAAATCCGGTTCCACTCCTCGGCCGTGTGCATCCCCGGTCCCGGAGCGTTGTGGCACTGGCTGCAATATTTGTACACCGCCTTGGCCCCCGGCGACTCCGCATCCTTGAGTTCGTTCGCCTCCAGGGTCGGGAGCAGACCACCCATGTTGCCGAAATGGAGCAACTCGCGGGAGTCGTCTCTCGGAGCCGCCAACTCGGCGGCCCGCGCCCCGGCGACCGGCCAGGCCAACAGGAGGGCCAACAGCAGGCCGGTTTTTAATATGGGACTTGTTTTCAATGTATTTCTCCTGGATGGGGATGCCGTGTCCCGCATGCGGGTCAGAATTCCGTGCAAACGTAGATGTTGCTGTTTGCCAAGGCATAGGCGGTCTGAGCATCATTGGCGGCGACCGTGGCGACATTGTTCGCGCTGCCACGGATCTGGCCGGTGGTGCCCACCCCATCGTCGAACTGGGTGTCATAGACCATCGCGTACTCCGTGCTGATCCCCCTCAGGCAGACCATTTTCTGGGTCAGGCCCAGGAAGCCGCTGTTCCGTCCGTCCGCAATCCCGATGAGGCCGCCAAGGGAGTTCATTGGAAAGGTGATGGTGGTCGCGGCATTGCCCACGCAGGTCCCCTTGACCAGGTTTTCGCAGTACAGGTGATTCCAGGCCAGTGCGGTTTCCGACGCCGGGGCATTGGCGACCCTGTTGGCCGCCGTCGGTTCGAACAGTCCCTCGATGATCCCGTCACCGTCGCCAGCGACAGCCGCCGTGCCCCAGCGGGTGGCCGAGCCGGCATCGTCACCGGGCAGGTTCCAGTAGGAGTCCATGTAGCTGTTGACCGCTCCCTGCACCGACGTGGTGTCGGTCGCCATGCGTTTGATCTTGGAGTTCTTGACCATGGTCTGCCCCTTGAGCACCCCGCCGATCAACAAGCCGATGATCACCAGCACGATGGCGATTTCGATCAGGCTGAAACCGGCCTGGCGATTGTCGCGTTTTGGCATTGTAAACTTCCTGAGCATTTGCATCGCATGGTCCCTTCCGATGAGGTGTTGAATCCAGAATCAATTTCTCAAAAATGAGACAAAATGAGGCGAATCTTCCCATGATTGGGAATTCATCGCAGCTCCTCGAGGCGTTCCCGCCACATCTCCACGGCCTGGCGTTGCCGCTCCGTGAGGCCCCCGTCCCGCGCCATCAGTTCCATCAGGCGTTTCGCGGCCTCGATTTCATTGCCTTCTCGCAATATTATGACATGCAATCCCCGGACCCAAAAGGGGAGTTGCCGGGCCGGGACACGCTGCTCCAATTCCTCAACAAGCGTGAGCGCCAACTGGCGGTCGCCGAGGCCATGGCGGGCCTGCACAGCGGCCAAAGCCTGCCACTGCCAGCGCCGCTCCGGGGCGTCGCGAAAGGCGCGGCCGACAAAATCGATCATCAGACGCTGCCGGCCAGGATCCAGCACCGCCCCGTAAACCCGCGTCGCCATGAGCAGGGGGTATTCCGAGCCGGGGTCGAGGGCGAGGATCCGCTCCAGCCAGGCGGTCAGATGCGCGAAATCCATTTTCTTGAAGGAGGCCGTGACGCCTGCCTGGTCATCGAAGGTTTGCAGCCAGAGCATCCAGAAAAGGGCGCCGGCCCGTGGATCGCCCAGGGTGGTCAGACGCAAGGCCGCCGGGGCGGGGGGCCGGGGGTAATCCTCCAGGGAGGCGGGGTGGGGCGCGGCAACGAGGCGCCAGGCGATCAGGCTGGCCATGGCCAGAACCATCCACCGCCACGGGGCGGCGGGAGTGGCGAGAGGATCAGAAGGCACGGCGCCGCAACTCCAGGTGGCCGACGGCGATCAGCAGGGCGAGATAAAGGGCCGTCTCGGTCAGGATCGGGGCGAGGGCCGTCAGGGAGCCGCCGTGATGGAGCAGCCAGTCGGTCACGGTGAAGCGCTCCAGGTCGGGCAGCAGCCAGGAGATGACGGTGAGCAGTTGCTGGGCCACAACAGCGCTCCAGTGCTCTGCGGCGATTTCGGCGGATTGCCGGGCGATGAGGAGCAGCGAATGCATGGAGCGGCCGAGGAGATAGAGCGCAACGGTCATGGTCAGGGCAAGGGGGGCCTGACGCAGGGCCAGGGAAAGGAGCATGGCGAGGGTGGCCATGAGCCACAACTCCGCGTTGATGGCCACGCCCCAGAGCAGCGCCTGCCCGGGCGGGGCAAGGGGCAGAAGCGCCAGGACGTCCAGGATCGCCAGCAGCGAGGCGATCAGGGAAAATCCCACCCCCTTGCCGAGCCAGATCACGCCGCGCGGATAGGGGAGGGCCAGCATCATCTCCAGCCCGCGATTCTGGAGGTCGCGCGTCAGGGAGAAGGTGACCGTGACGATGGTCAGGAAGACGCTCCCCAGGCGCAGCAGAAAACCCAGCATGGCGGCCTGTGGTCCGGTTTCGTCGCTCACCAGCAGGCTGGCCAGAAACCACGTCGCGGCCCAGCACAGGGCGATCATCAGGGCCATGGCCCGCGCCAGCCGTTCCCGCAACGCCATGCGCAGGGTCAGAACAGCCAGGATGGCCACGGCGGACAGGCGGGATGGCGCCTGGCCACGATGTTGTCTCGAATGGTGCATGATGGTGGAGCATAATTCATTTTGCGGCGCAAGCCAAGTAGAGCGCTTCCAGGTGGCGGGTATAACGGGCCGCGTCGCACAGCGGGGAGTCGAGCATGCGCTGGCGCATCCCGGCGCGCAACGTGGCCAGCGCATCTCCATCGCTGGTCAGGGCAATGGCCTTTTCCGCCAGTTCCTCCGCATTCCCGGCCACCCAGGCAGGCGCCAGACCGAGGTTGGCCAGGATGGTCAGGCCCAGCCGGGAGGCGGCGCTCTGTCCGGCGCGGGTCAGGGTGGCCACCCCCATCCACAGGCTGTTGCAGGTGGTGGTGTGGCCGTTCCAGGGCCAGGTGTCCAGCAGGAGATCCACCTGGGCGTGCAGGGCAAGGTGCTCCTGAAAGGGGGTCTGGTCGAGGAGTTCCAGGCGGGAGGGCGCGACGCCCCGGCGTTCGAAGGCGGCGCTCAACCGGGAGCGCACCGCCGGTTCGCCCAGCCCCGGAGCCTGTATCAGGAGCCGGGCCGAAGGCATGCGGCGCAATACCGCGCACCAGTCGTCCATGGCTTCAGGCGTGATCTTGATCAGGCGGCCAAAGACCCCGAAGGTGGGATACCCGCGCTCGATGATGGGTGGCGGGGCCACATCCGGGGCCGTTTCCGGCGGGGTGTAGCAGAAGAAGGCATTCGGCAGGCGCGCCAGTCGTTCCGTGTACCAGGGGGCGCGCTCCTCGCCGGGGGGATCCAGAAAGCGATCCGTGATGCGCCAATCCACCCCCGGCATGCCGCTGGTCGCGGGATAGCCCAGGAAACTCACCCCGACCGGAGCCGGACGATGGACGAACACCCCCAGGCGGTTGCCGGTGGTGTGGCCGGCCAGATCCACCAGGAGGTGGATGTCGTCACGGCGGATCCGCAGGGCCAGTTCCCGGTCGTCGAGGCCATGGACGGCGCGCCAGTTGGGCAGGGATTGCAGCGCGGCGCTCACTGTGTCGCCAGCCGGATGGTTTGCGTAGAGAAAGACCTCGCACACCGCCGGGTCATGATGGCGCAACACCCCCTGAAAAAAGGTGAAGACCGAGTGATCGCGAAAATCGGGGGAGAGGTAGCCCACCCGCAACGGACCGCCAGTCGGCAAGGGTTCGGCTTGGGATGGGGAGTCCACGAGGGCGCGCTGGGCGGCGGCGTGTTTTTGTGGATTGTCTTCGAGATTCGTGAGCAGAAAGAGGTGTTGCGATACTGCCACCGGATCACGGGTCTTGGCCAGGAGCGCCTCGGAAGCGGCCAGGGCGCGCGCGCCGTCGCCGGCGGCGATCAGGGCGGTGACGCGGCGCGTGGGCCATTCCGCGTTCGTCGGGTCGAGGACCGCCGCCCGGCCATAGGCGGCGGCTGCCGCCTCGAAATGGCGCCGGTCCAGCTCCAGATGGCCCAGATTGGCGTGGGTTTGCGCCACGCCCGGCTGGAGCCGGATGGCCTTACCCAGCCAGATCAGCGCCTCGTCGAGGCGTCCCTGATCGCGCAGGACGTTGCCGAGATTGTTCATCGCCTCCGCATGGCCGGGGTGGAGGCGCAGGGCGGCGCGCAAGGCCGCTTCCGCCTCGTCGGTGCGTCCGGCGTGGCGGCAGGCGATGGCGAGTTGATTCAGGACGATGGCGTCGTCGGGGGCCAGACGCAGGGCTTCCTGGCAGAGCGTGATCGCCCGTTGCGGATCCCCCATGGCCAGGGCGGCCCGCGCTAGTCCGTTCCAGGCCTCCACCAGGCGTGGGTCCTTTTTTACGGCGATGTCGAGGGCCTCCGCCGCCTCTTGCGGGCGTCCCATGGCCAGCAGGACCCTGCCCAGATTGAGGTGATAGAAGGCCGCATCCGGCCGCCGTGCAATGGCCGTGCGGATGGCGCTCAGCGCCTCCTGGTGGTGGCCTTTCTTGTGCAGCGTCACCCCCAGCAGATGCTGGGCATCCGCTTCTCCGGGGTCAAGGGCAAGCACCTTGCGGTAGCCGTTTTCCGCGCCGGTCAGATCCCCCCGTTCCAGGCAGCGGGAGGCCTCGATCATCTGCGTCTGGATCGCCTGACGCGCCCCGGATTTTTGAAAATTTTTATTTTTCAATTTTTATGGTTGCGGGTGGTGTCCTACGTTAACCTAGCCGTTCTTTATACGACAAATTATTGTATTTCATATAGTTAGCTGCAGTGCCTGCTGCAGATGCAGAATTGTCCTCACCTTGATGGTCATGGTACGAATGGGACGGCGAAGAAAAGGAACGCCAGCTTTTGGATGTGTTGAATCGTTTGACTTTGCCGGTTAGGTCATCGTAAGACACCACCGAATTCCCCGGATTTCGCGAAATGCGTATGGCGTCCCCGGATTTCCGCAGCACTTCGCGAGGAACCTGTGGACCCGCCTTTTCGACTCCCGTTTGGCTGGCAACGCTATTTTGTCGAAATTTTCGAACGTAGGGAGAGAATCGGAGAATTTTTAGGGTATTTTTCCCGTCAATGCCGATCAACGAATACCTCGTCCACCGAGTTGGCGAACAGGATGTTTTCGCCCCAAGCACCGAGCAGTTCCAAATCCGCCGACTGCACCTTCTCGGCCACCCAGTCCGGCGTTTGGCCGAACTTGCATCGCATCAGTTTGAGCAGCATGGCCGCCTCGCCTCTCTGTTCGCCATCCATCTGCGCCTTCATGAATAACGGTCGCAACACATCATTTTCCATCACATTGAATGTAAGTGACATTTCTTCGGCCTCCATTTTGACCACGGTCTCCAGCTTGCGCAGCCTGGACAAGATGACCAACTTCGTCAGGGCATCGGCCCTGGCCTTGGTCGGCAGTTCGCTGATCCGATGCAGGATTTCCCGGATCGTCTCCTTCTGGTTATCCATCCGGCAGAGGATGGCCAGAATGTTTTCCTCCAGCGTCGGACTGGCCATCAACTCCTGACAGTCGATGGAGCGGATGTCGATCACCTCATAACGGAAGGACAAATTCTTTTCTTCTATGGCCGCTTGCGGGTTCCACGCTGCCTGCCCGACGTACAGCACCTTCTGAACCAGAACCTTGCCCGGA
>PDZX01000071.1:0-993 GCA_002753185.1 Magnetococcales bacterium WMHbin3 | reverse complement strand
GTAGTACATCAACATCCGCCATTCCATCTCCTCTGGTTTGCTCTGCAGGTCCAGATGAAAAATGGAATCGTCTTCCAGCAAGAACACCAGATCGGGAAACCGCTTCTGGGTGGATGCGAACTCCACTGGCGGAATGCGTCTTGCTTGCCCAACATTCCATGCAGCACCAAGCTATTTGATTTGCAACGACTATCTGTACCGCATCGAACTTTTCCCGGCACTTCACAAGGAACCTGTGGACCCGCCTTTTCGACTCCCGCTTGGATGGCAACACTATTTTGTCGAACTTTTCGAACGTAGACGGAAAATCGGAGAATTTTGAGGGTATTTTTCCGGTCAATGCCGATCGACGAATACCTCGTCCACCGAATTGGCGAAGACGAAGTTGTCGCTCCACATTTCGATCAATTCCAGGTTTGCCGACCGCACCTTCTCGGTTACCCAGTCCGGCGTTTGGCCGAACTTGCGGCGCATCTGTTTGAGCAGCATGGAAATGGCTTCTTCCTGGCGGCCTTCCAGCATACCGTCCATGCGCTCCTTCACAAACAATGGTCGCAGCACATCATTTTCCATCACATTGAATGTAAGTGACATTTCTTCGGCCTCCGTTTTGACCACGGTCTCCAGTTTACGCAGCCTGGACAAGATGACCAACTTCGTCAGGGCATCGGCCCTGGCTTTGGTCGGCAGTTCGCTGATCCGGTGCAGGATTTCCCGGATCGTCTCCTTCTGGTTATCCATCCGGCAGAGGATGGCCAGAATGTTTTCCTCCAGCGTCGGACTGGCCATCAACTCCTGACAGTCGATGGAGCTGATGTCGATCACCTCATAACGGAAGGACAAATTCTTTTCTTCTATGGCCGCTTGCGGGTTCCACGCTGCCTGCCCGACGTACAGCACCTTCTGAACCAGAACCTTGCCCGGATAACGCTGCCGTATCAACGAGTAGTACATCAACATCCGCCATTCCATCTCCTCTGGTTTGCTCTGCAG
>PDZX01000070.1:7577-23167 GCA_002753185.1 Magnetococcales bacterium WMHbin3 | reverse complement strand
TGATGATCTTGCCGCGCTACGGACCATCATGTTGAACCAAGGATGGGATCAGTACTGGCAGCAGGGCCAAGTATTGCCTTTGGCTGTCTCTGTATGAATCCCATCGGTTTGGCGCGCTAACGAATTTTCCACTCTCAAGCGCATGGCATCTCTCCAGTTTCCATCCGGAACATGAATGAAGGGGTCTCTCGTATGCAGCATAACCCCTTGAACAATAAATTACAAGCATCATGATCTGTGCTGCCCGTCGAACCGCGCCGGAAAGGCTTGTCCGGGCGTGTAAGTTGTGGTAATGTTCTTGCATGGATCCGCAATCCCGTGCGGATCGCCTGCGCAAGTGGATGTTTTGGCTCCCGTGTTGAAACTCACCCCTCTCAAATGGCTCATGCTGGCGGGCGGGCTGATCCTGGCGGCTGTCGGCTGGTGGTCGAACCTCACCGCCCCCAGGGAACTGCCCAAGGAGTTGGCCGGCATCCTGCTGCCGACGCCACGCGAGCTGGCGCCGTTCGCCTTGACGGATCACAACGGCGCGCCGGTGGATCTGGCGCGGTTGCAAGGCGGGTGGCACTTCTTCTTCTTCGGCTATACCCACTGCCCGGATGTCTGCCCCCTCTCCCTGGGCATGCTGGCCGAGGTCTTTTCCCAATTGAGAAAGGATCCCAAGGGATCCAAGGACGTGCATGGCTGGTTCGTGGGTGTGGACACCAAGCGGGATACGCCGGAGCAACTGCAAAAATATCTGCCCTTCTTCGATGCGGAATTCCTGGGGGTGACCGGCGCTCCGGCGGCGATCCAGGGGTTCGCCAAACAGTTGGGGGCGTTCTACTCCATCGATCCCGACCCCAAGAATCCGGATCAACCCCTGATCACCCACTCCTCGGCCCTGTTCATGATCGACCCGCAAGGCCGCTTCGCCGGGATCCTGCAACCCAATATCCACTCCCCGGAAGATATGGCAAAACACTTCCTCCGGATTCGCCGTCACTATGGAGAAACGTCATGAGATTTTTTTCTGCCCTGGCTGCCGCCACCCTGTTGTTCGCCACCCCGCTCCAGGCTGCGGAAGGCGTGAAAGTCAGCGACCCCTGGATCCTGGCCGCCCCGCCGGTGGCGCAGACGCAGGCGGGCTATATGACCCTGGAGAATCGTGGCGACAAGGAGGTCAGCATCGTCGGGGCCGAATCCCCCGGTTTCGCCAAGATCGAACTGCACGAAACCATGGTGCATGACGGCAAGAGCATGATGCATCCCCGCGACCGCCTGACCGTGGCCCCAGGGGGTGCGCTCAAGTTCGCGCCCGGCGGGCTGCACCTGATGCTGATCGCCCCGCAAAAGCCCCTGCAACCCAAGGATCGGGTCCCTGTCACCCTCAAGCTGGGGGATGGCGGCAAGTTGACCTTCGAGGCGGAAGTGCGCGCCGGCGGCAGCGGGGGACACGAGCAGCACATGCACCACTGACCGCCAAAACGCCGGCGGAGCGGTCGTGATGCGTTTCCTGCTGCTCTTCGCCGTCGGCCTTGGATTGGCGGCCTTTTTGCAGGATCGGTTCGTTGGCCCGATTTTTGCATCCAACTGGGAGTGGCTGGGATACGCCCTGGGGTCGCTCCTCATGCTCGCCTGGTTGCTCTCCGGCGTGCGCTGGAACGCCCTGCCCAGACTCCTCAAAAGCCTGGGGGCGTGGATCGCCATCCTGCTGCTCCTGATCCTGGGTTACGGGTTCCGACCCGAACTCGGTCAGTTGAGCGACAGACTCCTGGCCACCCTGATGCCGCAACGCGGCTTTGGCCAGGAACCCGGCGCGTGGCGGGTCTTCAAGTCCGCCGACGGCCACTTTTATCTCGATTTGCGGGTGAATCGCGCCCAGGTCCGTTTCCTGGTGGATACCGGGGCCAGCGATATCGTGTTGACGCGCGCCGACGCCAAAAAGATCGGCCTGCAACCCGACCGCCTGGAATACACGCGCCCCTACCAGACCGCCAACGGCCTGACACGGGGCGCGCCAATCGTGCTGGACGAAGTGCGCCTGGGCGACTGGAGCCAATTCAAGCTCCCCGCCTCGGTGAATGGCGGAGACGCGCACGTCTCGCTGCTGGGCATGGCCTTCTTCAAGCGGCTCGAATCCTACGAGGTCAGGGGCAATGCCCTGACCCTGCGCTGGAAGGCCAAAACCCCTTGAAGCGTTACAGCCGGTCCGCCAGCCGACGGTGTTCCACCATCAGGCAGAGGTCCTGAACGGCCAGCAGACCGCCGCTCCGGGCCACCGCCATGGAGGTGTCGTTGAGGATGCCGCTTTGCAGCCACAAACACCCGGCCCCGATGCGCACCGCCTCCTCGGCGACGCTTTCGGTCTCCTCGGCGCGACGGAAGACATCCACGATGTCCACCCGGATCGAGGAGGGGATGTCGCTCAACGTGGGATAACAGGTCTCTCCCAGGATCGCCTCCGCCATCGGACGCACCGGGATGATGCGGTAACCCGCCTGCTGAAGATAACTGGCCACCCGAAAGGAGGCCCGGTCCGGCTTGGGGGAAAGCCCCACCACGGCAATGACGCGCGCCTGGCGCAACAAAGGGATCAACCGTGTGTCCAAGGATTCGGTATGCATGGCAAAGCCTCTCTCAATCGCAGGTGTTACGGCCACTCTCCACCGGGGCCATGGTCCAGAAGACCCGGTCCTCCCCGGTGGGGGTGTGCACGAGGGAAAAACGACATACCATGCAGACCGGCTCGCCGGAACCGGTCCGCAAGGGCAACGAAATCTGACTGATCGACTCGCAGTTGGTCAGCAGGGTGACGATGGCCTCCCAGACGTTGGGATCCTGCGCCAGAGCCGCCACCGAGCGGTCGATCCACTGTTCCGGATCGAGTTCCAGTGCCCTGGCCCCCTTCTGGTTGCAGGCCAGGATGCGGTGGTCGCCGTCCGGCTCGAACCAGATGGCAGGGTCGGCGATGTCCTCCGGATTGAGGATCGCCGCATGGGAGCGGGTGGATTGCGCCACCTGCCGCAACAGGTCGGTCTGGGTCAAAAGCCCGGCCAGGCGGCCATCGGCGGTCACGATGGGCATGCGCCGATGACCGGTGCGGGTGAACAGATCCAGGGCCTGCAACAGATCCAGCTCCGGCGCGATGGTGCGGGGCGAGGGATTGGCCAGGGCGATGGCCGTGGTCTCCGGGTTCCACTGGCCGCCGACGCGAAAACGCAGCATGTCCCCTTCGGTGATCATGCCCAGAAAACGGTCCCCGTCCCGCACCAGGGCGCAGCCGCGATGTCGCTGGGCGATCAGCCGCGCGATGTCCCAATAGGTCATCGTGGGCGGTATCGTGGGGAGATCGGCGGCGGTGATGTCCGCCACCCGGTAGTGGGAGAGCAGAAACGAACGGGGAAACGCCCGCATGATCTGCTTCTCGGTGATCCCGCCGGACAACAGTTCGTCCTCGTTGAGGACCGGAAACCGGCGAAACCGGCGGCGGTAGTAGATTTGCAGCAGTTCCTGACAGGTGGTGCTCTCGTGTACGATCTGGGGAACGGAGATCGGCAGGCCGCCAATGGGCACGCTCTCCGGTTTCGGATGCTGGATCAGCCATTTGATGCCGTCGTACTCGGTGATCAGGCCGGTGAGGTTCATGTTTTCCAGGACCACGGCGAAACCGGCGCCGTGCGTTTGCCGGGCCATGCGGCGGATCGCTTCCAGGAGCGAGGTCTGCGGCGAGAGGGTGACGACATCGGGAAACATGCAGTCGCGAACGATACTCATTGGCTCCTCATGATGGTGGGGAAGGCGCGGTTCAAGGGCGGGTGTTATTATGCTCAAACGGAGACGGGAATGTCCCGGATTTTTTGCAAGCTGCCGTGGTGAAGCGTGATGGAGATGCTCGAACGGGCCAGACGGATTCTTTGCATGGAGGCCGAGGCGATCCTGGCCATGGCCGACCGGCTGGACGACGGTTTCGTGCGTGCCGTGCGGCTGTTGCACGCCTGCAAGGGACGGGTGGTGGTCACCGGGATCGGCAAATCGGGGATGATCGGTCGCAAGATCGCCGCCACCCTGGCCAGCACCGGGGCGCCGGCCTTCTTTCTGCACCCGGCGGAGGGGAGTCACGGCGATTTGGGCATGGTCACGCGCACCGACGTGGTGGTACTCTTGTCCAACAGCGGCGAGACCGGGGAGATTCTGGCCCTGTTGCCGGTCTTCAAGCGGCTGGGGGTGCCGATGATCGCGCTGACCGGGCGTACCGGCTCCACCCTGGCGCGCATGAGCGACGTGGCGCTGGACATCGCCGTGGAGCGGGAGGCCTGTCCCATGGGGCTGGCCCCCACCTGTTCGACCACTGCGGCCCTGGCCATGGGGGATGCCCTGGCGGTGGCGGTGCTGGAGCAGCGGGATTTCGGGCCGGAACAGTTCGCCTTTCTCCATCCGGGCGGCTCGTTGGGCCGCCGGTTGCTGGTCCGGGTGGCGGACGTGATGCACACCGGGGATCGCATTCCCAGGGTCCGTGAGGAGGATCCGGTGCGAGATGCCCTCTTCGAGATGACGGCCAAGCGTTTCGGCATGACCGGCGTCACCGACGCGGCGGGCCGCCTGACCGGGATCATCACCGACGGGGATCTGCGGCGCCGGCTGGAGACGGATCCGGAAATGCTCGCCCGCCGCGCGCGGGAGATCATGACCCCCAAACCCAGGATCGTGCCCTCTGCCGCCCTGGCCGTGGAGGCGATGCGTCTGATGGAGGAGGCCAAGATCACCTGTCTGTTCGTGGTCTCTGCGGATGGGCAGCCGGAAGGGGTGATTCATCTGCACGATCTGCTGAAAGCGGGGTTGGCGTGAAACGTTCGAGATATGCCAGGCATCTGTTTCTGCTCCTGTCGCTGCTGATCGTGGCGAGCGTGTACTGGTATCTCAAGCGGCCCTACGGGCTGCAAACCGGCGGCAGGCAGGCCCTGGAGTTGCTGGCCGCCAAACAGGGGGCGCTGGTGACCGACATTCACCTCACCCAGTACGACGAGGACCGGGTGCGCTGGACCCTGGATGCCCCCAGCGCGCAGCGCGGGGAGGAGAAGCGGATTCTGATCCATCACCCGCGCCTTGGTTTCGCCCAGGACGACCAGGAGAACATCGTGGTGACCGCCGAGGAGGGGGACGTGGACGGCGCCACCGGACGCATGGTGCTCACCGGACGGGTGGAGGCGGGTGACACGGAGATGGGCCGGCTGGAAACCGAACTGTTGCGCTTTGATCCGGAGAAACGGATGTTGTATACCGATCGGGTATTCCGATTGGAACGGGAGCAGATGCGTCTGGAGGGACAGGGCATGACCCTGGCGCAAGAGTCGCGGACACTGACCGTGGAGAGTCAGGTGCGGGTGACCTTCCCGGATGCCTTGTTGAGTGCGGAGAAACCATGAAACCTCGGATCGCGGTTGTCTGTTTGTGGATGGCGCTGAGCCAGTTGACGGCCTGGCCGGGGTTGGCGGCGTCGGCTCCTCCGCAGGCGGCGGCGTTGTCGGTCACCTCGGATCGTCTGGAGATGGACGACAAGAACCAGGTGGCGCACTTCATCGGTCACGTGGCGGCGGATAATGGCCGCATGCGCATGACGGCCAACCGGATGACGGTCTTCTACGACAAGAAGCGCAAGGCCGGCGCCGGCGGTGTGCGCGAGGTGAAGGCGGAAGGCCAGGTGGTGATCACCGAGGAGCGGAACAAGGGCAAGGCCGACGTGGTGATCTATCACCTGGAAAAACGCACCCTGGAGCTGGTCGGCAAGGAGAGCGACGCCTCGGTGCAACGCGGAGACGACCTGTTGACCGGCAAGCAGATCCTGGTCAACCTGGATCGGGATCACCGGATCGGCAAGGTGGCGGTGCAAGGCGGCGAAAACCGGCGGGTCACGGCGCGCATCACCCCCTCCGGGCTGATGCTGCCCACCGACGCGCCCCGCAAGGAGAAGGAGAAGGAACCGGCCCCGCCGCCTGCGGTCAAACCGGCGGAACCGGCGGCTCCGTTCAAGGCGGAGGAAGCGGCCCCGGAAGGCAGAAAACGGCTCGTGCTGGAAGGCGGCAAGCCCCCGGTGGTGGAGAGCGCCAGGGAGACCCGCTCCGCCGACCTGCCGGCGGTGCGCAACGAGATCGAACCCAAGGAGACGGTGTCCACGCTCAAGGAGACCGTGGCCGGCTGGAAGGAGACCGTGGCCGGCTGGAAGGAGAAGGAACGGGAGACCGGCGAGGCCGCGCCAGCCCAAGAGGAGAAACGGGCGGAAGAGGATCCGGCGGCGCAAAGGGGCGCGACCCCCACGCCCAAGCCCCGCCGCCGCGCGCCGGTCGAGTCGCCCTGATGGAAGAGCAGCGGGATGACGGGCGCCTGGAGGCGCGGAATCTGGCCAAGAGCTATCAGGGGCGCAACGTGTTGACCTCGGTCAGCCTGGCGGTCTCCCCTGGCGAGGTGGTGGGGCTGTTGGGACCGAACGGGGCGGGCAAGACCACTATGTTCTACATGTTCGTGGGTCTGGTGGCCCCGGACAGCGGCACGATCCGGCTGGACGGGCGCGAGATCACCGACGAACCCATGTATCGCCGCGCCAGGGCCGGCATGGCCTATCTGCCGCAGGAACCTTCCATCTTTCGCAAGATGACGGTTCAGGATAATATCCTCTCCATCCTGGAGACCCTGCCCATGGACCGGGAGGAACGGATGGAGCAACTGGAACGGTTGATGCGGGAACTGGGCGTCACCCATCTGGCGCGAACACGCGGTTATGCCCTCTCCGGCGGCGAGCGGCGCAGGGTCGAGGTGGCGAGGGCGCTGGCCATCGGGCCACGCTACATGCTTCTCGACGAACCGTTTGCCGGAGTCGATCCCTTGGCAGTGGCCGATATTCAGGCCATCATACGTCATCTCAAGGGACGTGGCATCGGCATTCTGATTACGGATCACAATGTCCGGGAGACGCTGGGCATCTGCGATCATGCCTGTATCCTCACCCAGGGCACCGTGCTGGCGCGCGGCGTCCCGGAAGAGGTCGTAAAGGACCCTCGGGTACGCGATATGTACCTGGGGAAGGATTTCCAACTGTAAGGAACGGATTGTTCTCATGGCGTATGGGCTGACACAGGAACTGAAGCTGCGCATGGGCATGCAACTGGTGATGACTCCCCAGTTGCAGATGGCGATCCGCTTGCTGCAAATGTCCAGCCTGGATCTGGCCGAGTACCTCCAGGAGGAACTGGACAAGAACCCCCTGCTCGAACGCGACGACAGCAGCAGCGAGGGCATGGACGGGGAAGACCCCAATGCCGCCCAGGACAAGATCGCCAAGAGCGAAGACCTGCTCGACGCCGCCTCCCCGATCATGGAGACCAACATCTCCGACGACCTCCCGGTGGACGCCGACTGGTCGGATGTCTATTCCGGGGACAGCTTCGGTGCGGCCCAGTTCGAGACCACCGGCGGCAGCGAGGCCCCGCCCCTGGAGAACACCCTCACGCGTGGGGATTCGCTGTTCGATCATCTCACCTGGCAGTTGGGGGTGTCGGCCATCAACGACCGGGAGCGGGTCCTGGGCATGGCCATTGTCGATGCCGTGGACGAAAACGGCTATCTGAGCGTCGATCTGGCGGTGCTGGCCGAAATGGTCAACGCCTCGCTGGACGAAATGGAGGATGCCCTGCTGCTGGTGCAATCCTTCGATCCCTCCGGCGTGGCCGCGCGCAACCTGGCAGAATGTCTGTTGCTGCAACTCAAGGCGCGCAAGCTGGCCGTGCCTCCCTACACCCTGCTCCTGGACCGCCTGGAGGATCTGGCCCGTCGCGATTACCGCAAGCTCAAGCGGATCCTCAAGCTCGACGACGAGGATCTCGCCGATGCGGTGGATGTCATCCAGTCCCTTCATCCCAAGCCCGGCCTGCTGTTCGGTTCCGAACAGGCCAATTACGTCATCCCGGACGTCTTCGTGCGCAAACAGGACGGCGAGTGGATCGTGGAGATCAATCCGGAGACCGTCCCCAGATTGCGCATCAACCGCACTTACGAAAAGGCGATCAACGACCGCATGTCCGAACAGGACAAGCGCTTCATGACCGAAAACGCCCGCTCCGCCCAGTGGCTGATCAAGAGCCTGGAACAGCGCTCCAGCACCATCTACCGGGTGGCCGAGAGCATTGTCCGCTTCCAGAAGGATTTCCTGGAACACGGGCAGGAGTACCTCCGCCCCCTGATCCTCAAGGACGTGGCCGACGACATCGGCGTACACGAGTCCACCGCCTCGCGGGTGACCAGCAATAAATACATGCACACCAATCGGGGCATCTTCGAGCTGAAGTTCTTCTTCTCCTCCTCCCTGGCCTCGGACAGCGGCGAGAACCACTCCTCGGAGGCAGTGAAGTACAAGATCCGCAAACTGGTGGAAAACGAGTCCGCCCGGCGGCCCCTGTCCGACGAAAAACTGGCGAAACTCCTCCAGGAACAGGGGATCGCCGTGGCCCGCCGCACGGTGGCCAAGTACCGGGACGCCTTGAACATTCCCTCTTCATCCCGACGCAAGCGCCTGGCTCCGGAACGCTGATGCCCACCAACGGCAAGATCCAACACCTGGTGCTGGTGGCCGGGCTTTCTGGCGCGGGCAAGTCCAGCGCCCTGAAATACCTGGAGGACCTGGGATTCTTCTGGGTGGACAACCTTCCGTTCGACCTGATTCCGGGCTGTATCGACCATTACGCGCAAGAGAGCCAGGGCGCTGTGTTGCTGGCCATCGGGGTGCATTTGCGGGATCCCTCCAGCATGAACTGTTTCCACGAGTGCCGTCAGCGCCTCGCCGAAAAGGCGCATCGGGTGGAAACCCTGTTCCTGGAAGCCGGTTCCGAGGTGCTGATCCGCCGCTACCGGGAGACCCGGCGCCGCCATCCGGTGGCTTGCGGCCTGACGGTGCGCGAGGCGGTCCTCAAGGAGATCGCCGACCTCGGTCCGGTGCGCGTTCAGGCCGACATGATCATCGACACCACCTCTCTGACCGTGCCGCAACTCAAGGAGCATCTGGATCAGGTCTTCTCCTCCGAGACCGACTCGGATCTGGTGGTTTTCATCCGTTCGTTCGGCTTCAAGTACGGGGTGAGCACCGACGCGGACATGGTCCTGGATGGCCGTTTTCTGCTCAATCCCTACTACGACACCGAGTTGCGCGCCCTGTGCGGGCGGGACGAACCGGTGATCCGTTTTCTGGAACGCGACGGCGAGGCCCTGCTCTTCCTCGACCGGCTGGAGTCCCTCTTCGACTATCTCATTCCCCGCTACCGCAAGGAAAAGAAACGTTATTTTACCGTGGATGTCGGCTGCACCGGCGGGCGGCATCGTTCCGTGTTCCTGGTGGAGCGGCTGTCGGGCCGCCTGGAAAAACGGGGCTATCGCGTGCGGGTGCGTCATCGGGATCTTGGTCATGAGTGATGGTTGTTGCTTTCGTTATTGGGGTTTGCTAGTCTGAGAGGACAGGGCAGGCAATCGGATTGGTTTTTTTTGAATGGAGAACTCTAAGCGATGGAAAGAAGATATCTGTTCACCTCCGAATCGGTTTCCGAAGGTCACCCGGACAAGGTGGCGGATCGGATTTCGGATGGTGTGCTGGACGCCATTCTGGCCCAGGATCCCGCGAGCCGCGTGGCCTGTGAGACCCTGATCACCACCGGCATGGCGGTGATCGCCGGCGAGATCACCACCAGGGCGGTGGTGGACTATCCGACGGTGGTGCGCGCGGCGATCGAGGAGATCGGCTACAACTCCTCGGAAATGGGTTTCGATCATGCCTCCTGCGCGGTGCTGGTGTCGCTGGACAGGCAGTCTCCGGACATTGCCCAGGGGGTCAACGAGGGCCAGGGGCTGGATCTGGACCAGGGGGCCGGGGATCAGGGGCTGATGTTCGGTTATGCCTGCAACGAAACCTCCACCCTGATGCCGATGCCGATCCACTACGCCCATCGCCTGATGGAACGGCAGGCGCAGGTGCGCAAGTCGGGCCAGCTCCCCTGGTTGCGACCGGACGCCAAGTCCCAGGTGACGATCCGCTACGAGAACGGTCGTCCCGTCGGCGTGGACGCGGTGGTGGTCTCCACCCAGCACGCCCCGGAGATCGCCCATGCCAACCTGAAGGAGGCGGTGATCGAGGAGATCATCAAGCCGGTGATTCCCGCCGACATGCTGGCGGGCAATGTGGCCTATCACGTCAATCCCACGGGTCGCTTCGTGATCGGGGGACCGGTGGGGGACTGCGGACTGACGGGCCGCAAGATCATCGTCGATACCTACGGCGGCATGGGCCGGCACGGTGGTGGCGCCTTTTCCGGCAAGGATCCCTCCAAGGTGGACCGCTCCTCGGCCTACATGGGCCGTTACGTGGCCAAGAACATCGTGGCCGCCGGCCTGGCCGACCAGTGCGAGGTGCAGGTGGCCTATGCCATCGGCATTTCGAAGCCGGTCTCTTTGTTCGTGCGCACCTTCGGCACCGGCAAGATCCCGGAGGAGCGCATCGAACAGCTCGTGGCGGAACATTTCGACCTGCGGCCCAAGGCGATCATCAAGCACCTGAACCTGCTGCGTCCCATCTATGCCAGGACCGCCGCCTACGGCCACTTCGGTCGGGAACTCCCGGAGTTCACCTGGGAGAAGACCGACATGGCCGAGGCCCTGCGCCAGGCCGCCAATCTGTAAGAGGAGATCACCATGACCCACCCTGCCAACGACTACAAGGTGGCGGACATCTCCCTGGCCGAATGGGGCCGCAAGGAGATCGCCATCGCCGAAACCGAAATGCCGGGCCTGATGGCCCTGCGCGCCGAATACCGGGCGGGCAAACCCCTGGCCGGCGCCCGCATCGCCGGTTGCCTGCACATGACCATCCAGACCGCCGTGCTGATCGAAACCCTGGTGGACCTGGGGGCTTCGGTGCGCTGGTCTTCCTGCAACATCTTCTCCACCCAGGATCATGCCGCGTCGGCCATCGCCGCTGCCGGCATCCCGGTCTTCGCCTGGAAGGGCGAAACCGAGGAGGAGTTCTGGTGGTGCATCGATCAGACCATCCGCGGACCGGGCGGCTGGCTGCCCAACATGATCCTTGACGACGGCGGCGACCTGACCCTGGTGCTGCATCGCCCGGAGTTCGCCGCAATCCTCGCCGGGGTGCGGGGCATCTCCGAGGAGACCACCACCGGCGTGCATCGCCTCCACGAGATGAAGGCGGCGGGCACGCTCAAGGTGCCGGCTTTCAATGTCAACGATTCGGTGACCAAATCCAAGTTCGACAACCTCTACGGCTGCCGGGAATCCCTCATCGACGGCATCAAGCGGGCCACCGACGTGATGATCGCCGGCAAGATCGCCGTGGTGTGCGGCTACGGCGACGTGGGCAAGGGGTGCGCCCAGGCCTTCCGGGGCATGGGCGCCACGGTCTGGATCACCGAGATCGATCCCATCTGCGCCCTGCAGGCCGCCATGGAGGGCTACCGCGTGGTCACCATGGAGGAGGCCGCCCCGCTGGCCAACCTCTTCGTCACCGCCACCGGCAACGTGGATGTCATCACCCGCGCCCACATGGACGCGATGAAGGATCAGGCCATCGTCTGCAATATCGGCCATTTCGACTCCGAGATCGACGTGGCCTCCCTGCGCTCCCTGACCTGGGAGAACATCAAGCCGCAGGTGGATCATGTCATCTTTCCGGACGGCAAGCGGCTGATTCTGCTCGCCGAAGGGAGACTGGTCAATCTGGGTTGCGCCACCGGGCACGCCAGTTTCGTCATGTCCAACTCCTTCACCAACCAGGTCATGGCCCAGATCGAACTCTGGAACCATCCGGGCAAGTACCCGATTGGCGTCTATGTCCTGCCCAAGCTCCTGGACGAAAAGGTGGCCCGGCTTCATCTCGGCAAACTGGGCGTCCGCCTGACCCGGCTCTCCGACAAACAGGCCACTTACATCGGCGTGGCCCAGGACGGTCCCTTCAAGCCGGACACCTACCGCTACTGATCCGGCATGCGGGAGCTGCAACAACTGGCGGCCCTGTTCGCGCAGGGCCGCCCCGATCTGGCTGGCGTTCTGGCCAGGGAATTATTGCAACAATTTCCGGAGCATGGCATGCTCTGGAAGGCCATGGGCATGGCGTTACAGCAAACGGGCCAACCCGTGGAGGCCATGGCCGCCTTGCGCAAGGCCGTGACTCTCCTGCCGGGGGATGCCGATTGTTTTTATAATTTAGGTTTATTATTAATAAAGACAAAACAACCCCACGAGGCCGAGGAAGCCTTTCGTGCCGTGGTGCGCATCGACCCTGGCGCTGCGGATGCCCTCAACAATCTGGGGGTCCTGCTGGGCGAGCGCATGGCCCTGGAGGAGGCCGAGGCAACCCTTGGCGCAGCGATCCGTGTCGATCCCGGCTACGCTGAGGCATACAACAATCTGGGTCTGCTGCTGACAAGGCGAGAGCACCATGCGGAGGCGGAAGCGGCCTTCCGGGAGGCGATCCGCCTCCGGCCCGCGTATCGGGAGGCATACAACCATCTGGGTCTGCTGCTGGAGCGGACCAACCGGGAGAGCGAAGCCGAGGCGGCCTGTCGGGAGGTGCTCCGGCTGACATCGGACGCCCCCGTGGCCTATGTTCGATTGGGCGACTTCCTGTATCGACACCACCGCATGGACGAGGCCGAGGAGGCCTATCGTGCCGCGACGCGCGCTGCCCCTCGGTCGGAGGATGCCGGGCGTCCCGATCCCTGCCACATCGAGGCATACAACAATCTGGGCATGCTGCTGACCGACCAGGGACGTCACGCGGAAGCCGAAGCGGTTTTTCAAAAGGCGCTGCGCCTCGATGCCGGTCATGCCGATACCCACGCCAGGCTGGGCCGGTTGCTGCACAAGGGCAGACGCGTCATCGAGGCCGAGGCGGCCTTCCGGGAGGCGCTCCGGCTGGCGCCGGACTCTGCAAATTTTTGTTTTTCCCTTGCCAACACCCTGATCGCGCAGGCCCGCTTCCACGAAGCCGAAGAGTGGTACCGCCTGGCAAGGACCCTCCAACCAACCACGCACCTGTTTCTGCACTCCTTGCTCTTCCAGTTGATGTATCACCCGGACAAATCCCTGGACGCACTCATGATCGATTATCGGGATTATGACGAGCGTTTCGTCCAGCCGTATCGCAAGGCGTGGCTCCGCTGCGACAACCTCCCGGACCCCCACCGCCGATTGCGGGTGGGATACGTATCCCCCGATTTCAGGAAACATTCGATCAACGGCTTCGTGGAACCCCTGCTGGCCAGGCACGACCGGAGCCGTTTCGAGCGGTACGCCTATGCCGAACTGGCCGGCGAGGACGATGTGACGGTTCGCTACCGGGGATACATGGACCACTGGATTCCTACCAGGGGGATGACGGACGAGGCGTTGACCGAGCGCATCCGGGCCGACCGCATCGACATCCTGGTGGATCTGGCGGGACATACCAGCAACGGCCGGCTGGGGGTGTTCGCGCGCAAGCCGGCGCCGGTTTCGGTCACATGGCTGTTCGGCTTCACCACCGGAGTCAGCGCCATCGATTACCATGTGACCGATGCCATTGCCGCGCCGCCGGGGAGTGAGCCTTACTTCCTGGAACGCCTCTGGCGTCTTGGCAGGCCCGCGTTGGCATACCGGCCCCCGCCGGACATGGGGGAGGTTTCCCCTCTGCCGGCCCTGAAGCGGGGCCATGTGACCTTCGGCAGTTTTGGCCGCTCCATACGCATGAATCATCGGGTCATCATGACCTGGTCAAGGATTCTTCTGTCCGTTCCTGACGCGCGACTGATGATTTATAGTTCGCAATACCAGGATGATGCCATGCGTCAAGATTTGATCGGTCGGTTCGCCAGATACGGGATCGGCGCGGAACGCCTGGATGTCGGTTGCGTTTCCCCCGCGTGGGACGCAATGCGCGGACTGGACATCGGTCTGGACTGCTTTCCGCACAATTCGGGCATCACCATGGCGGAAACCCTCTACATGGGCATCCCGGCCATCTCGCTGGAGGAACGCATCACCGGGAACGGGCTTGGCGCATTGATGTTGCATACGCTTGGCCTTTCCGCATGGATCGCCCGCACGCAAGAGGAGTACGTGGAAAAAGCGGTGGCCTTGGCCAACGACCTCCCCACCCTCGTTCGGCTGCGCGCCGACCTGCGCGTGCGGATGGAAAAAAGCCCCCTGATGGACGAGGAGGGCTTTGCCCGCGCGATGGAGGATGCCTATCGCGCCATGTGGCAACGGTGGTGCCAATCGTGATGGAACTGCAGCAACTCGCGGCCCTGTTCGCCCAGGGCCGCCCCGACCTGGCTGGCGTCCTGGCCAGGGAATTATTGAAACGATTTCCGGAGCATGGCATGCTCTGGAAGGCCCTGGGCATGGCGGTACAGCAAACGGGCCAATCCGAGGAGGCCGTGGCCGCCTTGCGCAAGGCCGTGACTCTCCTGCCGGAGGATGCCGATTCCCATTATAATTTGGGTTTGCTGTTGATGGGGCGGAAGCAACCCCACGAGGCCGAGCAAGCCTTTCGTGCCGTGGTGCGCATCGACCCTGGTGCTGCGGATGCCCTCAACAATCTGGGGGTCCTGCTGGGCGAGCGCAAGGCCATGGAGGAGGCCGAGGCGGTCCTGCGTGAGGCGATCCGCGTGGATCCGGGCTACGCTGCGGCATACAACAATCTGGGTCTGATGTTGACCAGACAAAAACACCACCCGGAGGCGGAAGCGGCCTTCCGGGAGGCGATCCGCCTCCAGCCCGCGTATCGGGAGGCGTACAACCATCTGGGCGTGCTCCTGAAGGGGCAGGAACGATACGTCGAGGCCGAGGCTGCCTATCGGGAGGCGTTGCGCCTCGATCCCGGCCATGCCGACAGCCACGCCAATCTGGGCCTGTTGCTGGACACGATCCACCGCGATGCCGAGGCCGAGGCGGTCCTGCGGACGGCGATCCGCCTGGCCCCGGACGCACCTGGGGCCTGGGTGAATCTTGGCCATTTCTTGCAGAAGCGTCACCGCCTGGCGGAGGCGGAAGCGGTGCTGCTGGAGGTCCTGGGCCGTCATCCGGGCGACGTGGACGCCAGGTTCACCCTGGGGTTGGTCTATTTGACGCAGGGCCGCTACGCCGAGGGGTGGCGGCACTACGAGTACCGTTATCACCCGGAGCGGGAGGCGCGGATCTCGGTGCCGGACGGATTGCGGGCGCCGCAATGGGGCCTGGAGGAGGTGAACGGCCTCTCTCTGCTGGTATTGAGGGAACAGGGGTTCGGCGACGAGATTCAGTTCTGTCGTTTTTTGCCGCAACTGCTGGCGCGCGGGGCCAGGCGGGTGATCTACGTCTGCCGGGAGCCGCTGCGGGAGTGGTTCGCCACGCTGCCGGGCGTGGAGTTGGTGGGCAGCGTGGCCGAGGCTGCGGGGTACGACCGCTGGACTTTTCTGATGAGCCTGCCCATGCATCTGGGGATCACCCTTGCGAATTTGCCCGCCGCGCTCCCCTGTCTGGGGACGCTGCCCGAACGGGATGCCTACTGGCGCGAGCGTCTGCCCGCCGGGTCGTTCCGGGTC
>PDZX01000070.1:0-7541 GCA_002753185.1 Magnetococcales bacterium WMHbin3 | reverse complement strand
AGGGGCCACGGGCCATGCCAACGACGCCAACCGCTCCCTGCCGGGCCTGGAGGTTCTGGCGCCCTTGTGGGGGGTTGCCGGTGTCACCTTCATCGGTTTGCAAAAGGGGGCGGGAGAGGAGCAGGCGGCCTCGCCACCTTCGGGTCAACCCCTGTACGATGCGGGGGCCGGGATACGGGATTTCGCCGATACCGCGTCGATCATCACCCAACTGGATCTGGTGATCGGCGTGGACACCACCGTGATCCATGTTTGCGGGGCGCTGGGGAAGGCGTGCCTGGTGTTGCTGCCCGCCATCGGCCCCGACTGGCGCTGGTTGAGCGGACGCGGGGAATCCCCCTGGTATCCGGGGGGCATGCGGCTGATACGGCAGGAGCGTCCGGGGGAGTGGTCCGGCGCGGTGGAGGAGGCGGCAGGAGTTCTGGCGCGACAGGTCCGGCGGAAGGCGGAGGTAGTCCTCCGGGTCGAGGCGGGCAACCGGCTGCTGGACGCGGGACGCTGCGCCGAGGCGGAAGCGATCTATCGGGAACTGGTGCAAAAACACCCCTGGTACGCCAGGGCCTGGTTCAACCTGGGCCGTCTGCTCCAGGGCGAGGCGCGCCCGCAAGAGGCCGAGGCCGCCTATCGGGAGGCGATCCGGCTGGATCCGCGTCATGGGGTGGCCCATTCCAACCTTGGGGTGCTGCTGATCGGCAGGCGCGCCCTGGACGAGGCGGAACTTCTCCTGCGGCGGGCCATCGCCATCGACCCGGCCTATGCCGAAGCGCATTCCAACCTGGGCGTCCTGCTGCACGACCGCAACCGCCTCCTGGAGGCGGAGGCCGCGTTCCGCGAGGCCGTGCGCCTGAAGCCGGACTACATCGACGCCCGCAACAACCTGGCCAACGTCCTGATGCTCCAGTGCCGCTTCGACGAGGGGGAGGCCTGCTGCCGGGAAGCGCTGGCCATCCGGCCCGACAGTGTCGGGGTGATGAACAACCTGCTGTTCGGTCTGGTCTATCATCCGGACAAAAGCCTGGAGGAGATCGCAAGCGTTCATCGGGAATACGACGCCAGGTTCGTTGCGCCGTTGCGGCGGGAGTGGCGCGCGCATGCCAATCCCCGCGACCCGGATCGGCGGCTGCGGGTGGGCTATGTCTCGCCGGATTTTCGCAAGCATTCGATCAACGGCTTCGTGGAACCCCTGCTGGAGCGGCACGATCGCACCCGGTTCGAGCTGTTCGCCTATGCCGATCTGGCCGGCGGGGAGGACGCGGTGTCGCGCCGCTACCAGGGATACATGGACCACTGGCTGCCGACACGCGGCCTGGCGGACGCGGCCCTGGCCGAGCGGATCCGCGCCGACGGGATCGACATCCTGGTGGATCTGGCGGGCCAGACCGCCCACAACCGGCTGGGGGTGTTCGCCCGCAAGCCGGCGCCGGTCTCGGTCACCTGGCAGTACGGATTCACCACCGGGGTATCGGCCATCGACCATCTGCTGACCGACCCCCTGGACGCCCCGCCCGGTTGTGAGGCGTTCTATCTGGAGCGGCCCTGGCGCATGGCGGCCCCCGCCCTGGTGTATCGTCCGGAGGCGGCCATGGGTGAGGTCGCGCCGCTGCCCGCCCTGGAGCGGGGGTACGTCACCTTCGGCACCCTGGGGCGTTCCATACGCATCAATCACCGGGTGATCCGCACCTGGGCGCGGATCCTGCACCGCGTGGCCGGGGCGCGGTTGATGATCTACAGCGCGAACTACCGGGACGCGTCGTTGCGGGATGCGCTCTATCGCCAGTTCGCCGCCCATGGCATCGACCGGGAGCGCCTGGAGATCGGTTTCGCCGCGCCGGTCTGGGACAAGCTGCGCGGCCTGGACATCGGGCTGGATTGCTTTCCGTACAACTCCGGCATCACCCTGGTGGAGACCCTCTACCTGGGCATTCCCGCCATCTCGCTTGCGGAACGGATTACCGGCAACGGGGGAGGCGCGCGCCTGCTGCGGGTGGTGGGACATCCCGAATGGATCGCCCGCACGGAAGAGGAGTACGTGGCAAAGGCGGTGGCCCTGGCTGCGGATCTGCCTGCGCTGGCCGGTTTACGCGCCAACCTGCGTGAGGAACTGGAAAAAAGCGCGCTGATGGACGAGCCGGGATTCGCCTGCAGGGTGGAAGCGGCCTATCGCGCCATGTGGCGGCAGTGGTGCGCGTCATGAATGCCGCATCGGAGTGGATCCGGGCCTTCAATCTCGCGGTGGTCCTGCAGGGACAAAACCGTCTCGCCGAGGCCGATGCGGCCTATCGGGAGGCGTTGCGCCTCAATCCGGACCACCCGGAGACCCACTACAATCATGGCTATCTGTTGGACGACCTGCAACGCCCCGTCGAGGCCGAGGCGGCCTGGCGGGAAGCGATCCGTCTGCGACCGGAGTACCCGGAGGCCTGGAGCAATCTCGGCTATCTGCTGCGCGGCCAAAACCGGGACGACGAGGCCGAGGCGGCCTGGCGGGAGGCGATCCGCATCCGGCCGGACTTCATCGATGCCCGCGTCAATCTGGGGGGGTGGCTGATGGAGCGGGGGCGTACGTCCGAGGCGCAAGAGCAGTTGCGCGCCGCGCTGCGCGCCGACCCGGCGTGCGCCACGGCCCACGCCTTCCTGGCCAGGCTGCTGCATCGTTCGGGGGATACGGAAGAGGCTGCGGCACACTGGCGGGAGGCGTTGCGCATCCGTCCGGACGACGCGGATGGCTTGTATAACTTTGGCAATCTTCTCAAGGATATGGGACGGCGCGACGAAGCCGAGGCGGCCTGGCGGCAGGCGGTCCGCATCCGGCCGGACTTTTGCGCGGCCTGGAACAACCTGGGAAACCTGCTGAGCGAAAACGACCGTTTTCCGGAGGCCGAGGCCGCCTGGCGGGAGGCGATCCGCCTCTGTCCGGATTTCGTCGATGCGTATTACAACTTGGGAAATCGGCTGCATCGTCACAACCGCCTGGAGGAGTCGGAAGCGGTGCTGCAAGCGGCCTTGCGCCTGCATCCGGGCCACGCGGAGGCGTCGTGGAGCCTGGGGCTGTTGTACCTGACGCAGGGCCGTTTCGCCGAGGGGTGGCCGCTCTACGAATACCGCTACCACCCGGAACGGGAGGTGCCCCTGCCCGTGCCGGAGGGATTGCGCGCACCGCAATGGCGGGGGGAGGCGCTGACCGGCCTGACGCTGCTGGTGCTGGGGGAGCAGGGGTTCGGCGACGAAATCCAGTTCTGCCGTTATCTGCCGTTGCTGCTGGAGCGCGGGGTCGGGCGGGTGATCTATGTCTGCCGGTGGGAGTTGCGGGCCTGGTTTGCTACGCTGCCCGGCGTGGAATTGGTGAAAAATGTCATCGAAGCCACGGGTTACGACCGGTGGACCTTCCTGCTGAGCATCCCCCTGCATCTGGGGACCACCCTGGACAACCTGCCCGCCGGGCTGCCCTATCTGGGGACGCTGCCTGAGCGCGATGCCTTCTGGCGGGAACGCCTCCCGGTCGGCGGGTTCCGGGTTGGCCTGATCTGGAAAGGCTCGGCGTCCCACCTGAACGACGCCAACCGTTCCCTGCCGGGTCTGACGGTGCTGGCGCCCTTGTGGAGGATCCCCGGCGTTTCTTTCGTCACGTTGCAAAAAGGGGCGGGGGAGGAGGAGGCGCTCGCCACTCCCCGACAGCCCCTGTTCCCGACCGGTGAAAAAATCCGGGATTTCGCGGATACCGCGTCGATCATCACGCAACTGGATCTGGTGATCGGGGTGGACACCGCCGCGCTCCACGCCTGCGGGGCATTGGCCAAACCGTGCCTGCTGCTGCTGCCGGCCATCGGTTCCGATTGGCGCTGGCTGGCCGGCGATGCCTCCCCCTGGTATCCCGGTGTCATGCGGCTGCTGCGGCAGGAGCGGGCAGGGGATTGGTCCGGCGTGGTGGAGGCGGCGGCCATGGAAGTGGCGCAACGGGTGCTGGAACGCCTGGACGAGACCCCGGAAAATGCCGTGCCGTGCAACGATCTGGGCAACCTGCTGGCCGAAGGGAACCGCCACGACGAGGCGGAGGCGGCCTACCGCAAGGCGATCCGCGCCGATGCCGGATACGTCAACGCCCACTACAACCTGGGACTGCTGCTGAACACGCGTCAGCGCTTCGCGGAGGCCGAGGCGGCCTGGCGGGAGACCATCCGTCTCGCCCCGGACCATGCCCCCGCCTGGCTCAACCTGGGCAGCCTGCTGCACGGGCGCGGCCGTGCCGGGGAGGCGGAAGCCGCCTACCGGGAGGTGATCCGTCTGGGCGTGTACGCGGACAATGCCTGTTACAACCTGGGCCTGCTGTTGCAGGAGACGAACCGTCCCGACGAGGCGGAGGCGGCCTATCGGGAGACCTTGCGCATCAACCCGGCCTATGTGGCGGCACACGCCAATCTGGGGGTGCTATTGTACCTGCATGGCCGCTCCCGCGAGGCAGAGGCGGCCAGCCGCGAGGCGATCCGCCTGCATCCGGGCCATGTGGCATCTTACGCCAATCTGGCCACGATCCTGATGGCGCAATGCCGCTTCGACGAAGGGGAGGAGATGTGCCAACGGGCGCTGGCGATCGATCCGGGGTGCCTGGATGCGATGACCAACTGGCTGTTCGCCCTGGTCTATCACCCGGACAAGGGGCTGACGGAGATTTTCGACCGCTACCGGGAGTTCGATGCGCGCTTCGTGCGTCCCTTGCGGCAGACGTGGCGTCCGCACGTCAACCGGCCCGATCCGGAGCGGGTGCTGCGGATCGGCTATCTCTCCCCGGATTTCCGGAAACATTCGATCCAAAGCTTCCACGAACCGCTGCTGGCCAACCACGACAAGCGCCAGGTGGAGATATACGCCTACGCCGATCTGGCCAGGGAGGACGAGGTGACGGCCCGTTACCAGGGTTACGTGGATCACTGGGTGCCGGTTCGCGGCTGGGAGGACGCGGTGTTGGCCGAACGGATCCGCGCCGACGGGATCGACATTCTGGTGGACCTGGCGGGCCACACCTTTGGCAACCGGCTGCTGGTCTTCGCGCGCCAACCGGCGCCGGTCTCGGTCACCTGGCAGTACAGTTTCACCACCGGGGTCTCGGCGATCGACTACACCCTGACCGATGCGCTCGCCGATCCGCCTGGGGCCGAGGCGTTCCATCTGGAGCGGTTGTGGCGGGTGGAGGCGCCGGCGCTGGCCTACCGTCCGGCAGAGGGGATGGGCGCGGTCGGGCCTTTGCCCGCCTTGCGCCGGGGATATGTCACCTTCGGCAGCTTCGGTCGCTTCATCCGCGTCAATCACCGGGTGGTGCGGGCATGGGCAGCGATTCTGCGCCGGGTGCCGGGGGCGCGGCTGGTGATCTACAGCCTCAGTTTCCGGGACCAGGATTTGCAAGAGAGGATCATCGGCCAGTTCGCCGCCCACGGCATCGCACCAGAACGCCTGGAGATCGGTTTTGCCGCCCCGCCGTGGGAGATGCTGCGCGGCCTGGACATCGGCCTGGACTGCTTTCCCTTCAACTCCGGGATTACGATTGCCGAGACCCTCTACATGGGGGTTCCGGCCATCTCCCTGCGCGAACGGCTGACCGGCGTGGGGCAGGGCGGCATGTTCCTGCGGATGCTGGGTCACCCGGAATGGGTGGCGGCCACGGAAGAGGAGTACGTGGAAAAGGCCGTGGCCCTGGCCGCAGACCTCCCCCGGCTGGCGGAACTGCGTGCCGGACAACGGGCCAGGATGGAACGCTCCCCCCTGATGGACGAAGCCGGCTTTGCCTGCAAGATCGAACGGGCCTATCGGGAGATGTGGCGGCGCTGGTGCGACGCACGCGAGTATGGCACGCTCAAGAAGCGAAGAGATCCTCCAGCGAGTGGGCAAAAATGAGGTTTTCACCCCATGTTTCGATCACTTCGGATGGCGCGCCACGCACCTTCTCGGCTACCCATTCCGGGACTTGGGTGAATTTCCGGTGCAGCATCTTGAGCAGCATGTTGGCAGCTTCCTCCTGCCGGCCCTCCTGGATCCAATGCGGCTTCTCCCTGGAGATAATATCGCGAGCGAATTTCGACATCATGGCATGTTGCTCCTTTGGACGCACCGTGGCGACGATCTCACGCACGGTTGGTTCATCATATTGATGATAGGTTTCAACAATATAACGCATAATAATAAAAAAATCTTCTCCCGCCTCGTTCAGGATCCGAATCAGACACTCCTTCATTTCGATCTGCCGATCCGGCCGGGTGGCATATTTGGCGGCGGCCAACCACGCCCTCAGCACGGCATCGGCGGAAAGCAAGGCATCCGGGAGGATGCCCAGATCGAAGACGGTGAAACGGAAATTCAGCAAATACGGTTCCCATCCCTCCTCGCAATCCACCAAGGCGAGGAACTCGTTCGGAATCCTCCAGACCACCTCTCCGTGATAAAACAGGAACGGGATGATGGCGGGCAGGCGCTGCCAACCGGGATTTTCCCGTGCCCATTGCTTCCACACTTCTACCTTGTATTTTAGAAATTGAAACGAGATAAAACGATCCGGAAAGCTCTTGTGATCGATCAGGACCTGAAAGAAGGCCACCCGATCATGGATGGTACGCACCCGGAAAAGACGGTCGGTCAGGTGACCGCGCAATTCCTCATCGATGAAGGAGCCTTCCACCAACTCAGGGGGGTCCGGACTCAACTGGGCGGCCAACTCCGGGGGCAACCGCTCCCGCAACAGCGTCCCCGCCTTGACCGGATCGGAGAGCATCAGGCGAAAAAAGTGGTCATGGGGTTGGGAAAGGTCGCTCATGGGGCCATTATAAAGCACCCTGACCGCGCCTGACAACCACCACGTGGCCCTCCTTGCGCGCCAGCAGGGAAAAGAGCCGCATCCTGCCGCGCCCCAACGCCACCTGACTTTCCACCAGGAAATAGCGGCTGGCCACGGCCAACCCCTCGGTGGGAATGCCTTTCTCCCGGATCGCGGCTTCCGCCAGAAAGATGGCGATATTGACAAAACCACCGTCCCGACGCCGTTTGTCGTCCAGTTGGGCGACCTGCTCCCTGGTCAACCCCTCGGCCAGGGCCAGCAGCAGCTCCGGCGGTGCGGTGTTGACGTTCAGAGGCGTGCGCTCCGGCAGGGCGGTGACCAGCGGCAGCAGACGGGTCACTGCCTCGGCGTCGAAACCGGCCACCAGCCGCAACTCGGAAACGCTGATCATGGGCCGGTCGGCGGGACGGCAGGGCGGCGTCCGGCTTGCATAGGTCGCGGCCTCGGCGCCCCCCTCGCCGGCAACCACGGCATCGGCGTCGATCCAGTCCACCACGGCCATGGCCAGGCGGGGATCCAGGCCAACGATTTTCAGCAGGCGCTGGAAACGGTCCAGCTCCACGGTCGCGGGTCGGTTTTCATGAATTAAATTATTAATATTGAAACGACCCTGGAGCCTGTCGCAGAATGAGGACAACCGCCGCATGATGTGGTAGACTATCCGCCATTGATCACGTTGGATGCGGGAGGTGGAAATGGCAGGATTTTTTTTGGAACCGGA
>PDZX01000069.1 GCA_002753185.1 Magnetococcales bacterium WMHbin3 | reverse complement strand
AACACGTACCAGACGTTGCTCGGTGGTCTCTCCGGGGTGATTCTCCTTTCCTTCCCATTGGAAAAATGTCTCCGCCAGGCGGCTGGGCATGAGCCGGGTCACCCTGTTTCGCAAGATGCGCCTGCTGGGCATGAATGATCGGGAGGGTCGGGTCTGATGGCCATTTTCGCCACGCCGCGCGGTCGCTTTCTGCTGCTCATGTCCATCATGGCCGTGCTGGTCGTGGTGGTGGCGGAGGTTGGCATGCGCACCGTCCAGGAGGCATCCCTGCGCATCGAAAAGGAGCGTCTCGCCGCCCAGGCCAAGAGTCAGGCACGCCTGGTGGAGACATTTTTCCAATGGGAAGGAAAGGAGAATCACCCCGGAGAGACCACCGAGCAACGTCTGGTCCGTTTTCTCTCCACCGCCCACGAGGGGTGGTACGAGGGGCTTGGCAGGAGCGGCGAGATTCACTTCGCCCAGCGCCGTGGGGACGAGATCGTCTTTCTTTATCGGCAGAGTCGCGGGGATACCCGCCTGCCGCACTCCATCCCCTGGTCGAGCGTGGAGAGGGCCAAACCCATGCGTATGGCCTTGAGCGAAGAATCGGGCGTGGTCATTGGCTCGGACTATCGTGGCGTGGCGGTGCTGGCCGCCTACGAATGGATTCCCGGCTTGCGCATGGGGCTGGTGGTCAAGCGGGACATGGAGGAGATCCATCGGCCCATCGAGCAGGCCGTCTGGCGCATTCTCTGGGTCTCGGCGTGTTTGATCGTGCTGGGCAGTCTGCTTTTCTCACGCATCGCCGAGGGGGTGATCCGGCGCATCCTCGCCGCCGAGGCGGACCTGGCGGCCTCCCTGGCGGCCTTGCGCAAGGGCGAGGAGCGGGTACGCCTGCTGCTCGAGTTGCATCAGGAGGCGCATCTGCTGGACGGCAGGCAGGTGTGCAACCGGGCGCTCGATATCGCGGTGCGCTTGACATCCAGCAAATTGGGGTATCTGCATGTCGTCAACGAGGACCAGAGGACCATCTCCCTCACCTCCTGGAACGGGGAGGCCCTGCGCCATTGCAGCGCCGCTCATGACACCCATTACCCCATCGAGCGGGCCGGCGTCTGGGCGGACAGCATCCGTCTGCGGAAGCCGGTGGTGCATAACGATTTCCAGACGCTGCCCGAAAGACAGGGATATCCGGAGGGCCATGTAGCCATCGAGCGTCATCTCGGCGTGCCGGTGATGGCGGATGGACAGGTTGACCTGGTGATGGGAGTCGGCAACAAAACGGATCCCTATGATCAAAATGATATCATGCAGTTGCAACTGGTTGCCGAGGGGGTGGGCAAGATCCTGGCCCACTACCGGTTGCTGGAACATCTGCGCCAGAGCCGGCTCGCTCTCGACGAAGCCCAGGCCATCGCCCGCATGGGCAGCTGGACCTGGAATCTCTCCAATGGCGGTTGGGAGATATCGGCAGGGCTGCGGGCCATCCTGGATCTGCCCCCGTCCCCTGCTCCCATGGGTTTCGAGCCTGTGCTGGAACGGATCCATCCCGATGAGCGGGACCATTTCCGCGAGTTTCTCCATGCCGCGCGCAGTACGCCGGAAACCACCGCCGCCAGTGAATTCCGGGTCGTGCTCCCGGAAGGCGGGGAGATGATGATTCTGGCCCGTTGCGCCTTTTCCCGGCGTGGATCGGCGGCGTTGTTTTCCGCCGAGGAGGCCGTTGCCCCCCAGTTGCTCGGCACCATTCAGGACATCACCGAAACCAAGAACAGAGAGCGGGAGTACCAGCGCATGAACCGGGCGCTCCGGGCCTTGAGCCTGGCCAGCCAGGCGATGCTGGAGGCGGTGGACGAACAGCGTTTCATCGAGATGTTGTGCCGGATGATCGTCGAACAGGCGGGCTATCGGCTGGCATGGGTGGGCATGGCGCAAGACGATGGCAAGGTGTGGCCGATGGCCTGGTCCGGTTTCGAGGATGGCTATCTGGAGCACCTGGAGATCACCTGGCGGGACGACGACCGGGGGCGTGGACCGACCGGGACCGCCATTCGCGAGGGACGCCCGGCCATGGCGCGCCACATTCCGACGGATCCCGCCTTCACGCCCTGGCGCGAGCAGGCGCTCCTCCGGGGCTACGCATCCTCCCTGTCGTTGCCCCTGATTCTGGACCAGCGGGTCATTGGCGCCTTGAACATCTATGCCACCGAGCCGGACGCCTTCGACGATGCCGAAACCGGTTTTCTGGCCGATCTGGCCAACACGCTCTCCCTGGGCATCGCGTCGCAGCGTCAGGCCATGCGGGCCAACCGCCTGAGCGCGGCGGTGGAACAGATCGAGGAGATGGTCCTGATCACCGACACCAGGGGCGTCATCCGCTATGTCAACCCGGCGCTGCTGACGGCCACCGGCTTTACGCCAGAGGATTTGTTGGGCCGGGATGCCGGCATGCTCGGCTGCTGCTGCGCGCGGGAGATCCAGTTGGCCATGACCCATGGACGCACCTGGGAGGGGACCTGCCTCAAGCTGAGGAAGGATGGCGGCGGGATCAAGGTGGCGGCCATCATCTCCCCGGTGAAGGATGCCCAAGGGGTGATCGTCGAGCATGTGGCGGTCTACCGGGACGTCACCCGTCAGGAGGCATTGGAAGCGCAACTGCGCCAGTCCCAGAAGATGGAGGCCATCGGCACCCTGGCGGGAGGGATTGCACACGATTTCAATAATATCCTTGGCGTCATCCTCGGTTATGCGGAGTTGGTGCAAAAAAAATTAATACCAGGTGAGCAGAACCATGAAGATCTGGGCGAGGTGATCACCGCCAGCCTGCGCGCACGGGATCTCATTCGACAATTGCTGGCCTTCAGCCGGCAGTCGGACCTGCGCCCGGATCGGATCATGCTGCTGCCCCTGATCAAGGAGACCATGCAGTTTCTGCGCGCCGTGATGCCCGCCCACATCAAGCTCACCACCCACTGGGCCGACGGGGATTTCCTCATGATGGGCAATCCCACGCAGATTCACCAGATTCTGATGAACCTGTGCACCAATGCCATTCATGCCTTGCAGCAGCGCCAGGGGGCCGAGTTGACCGTCTCCCTGGAACGGGTGACGCTCGCGGGCAATGAGGCGGATCCGGGCCTGCCCAGGGGCCATTACGCCCTGATCGAGGTCCAGGACAACGGCACGGGGATCCCGGACGTGCTCCTTTCCCGCATTTTCGACCCTTTTTTCACCACCCAGGCCGAGGGCGAGGGAACGGGACTGGGATTGGCGGTGGTGCATGGCCATGTCACCGCGTTGCGGGGCGCCATCCGGGTGGCAAGCCAGGCTGGAGCGGGTTCCACATTCCGCGTCCATCTGCCCCTGGAGCCTCCCATGGCGGAGCGAAGAAGCGAGCCTCGCGACGAGGAACGCGCTCTCCCTGGCGATTTGCGGATTCTGGTGGTGGATGACGAACCCATCCTGGCTGCGGTGATGGCCAAGCATCTACGCCAATTCGGCTGTCAACCGGTCGTCGCGGGCGATGCCGGCGAGGCCCTGCGCCTGCTGCGCGCGGACCCGGCGGGTTTCGATCTGGTGATCACCGACCTGATGCTGACCGACGGCACCGGGGATCGCCTGCTCGCCGAGCTGCGCCAGTTCGCTCCCGACCTGCCGGTGGCGCTCACCTCTGGCTACCGGATGGCGGATGCCACCCAGGAGTTTGCCGACGCGGGCTTTCTGGATTTTCTGCCCAAGCCGATCCAGGCGGTGGATCTGCAACGGCTCCTGCGCCGTCTTTCCCCGCATCCCCGGTCCTGACGCCGTTTCATGTGGCGAAACAAAATGTTTCACGACGTTTCATGCCAACCAAAAACGTAACATATCATTTCTCCATTTGCGTGCTTCGCAAGCATGATCCATTGATACTTCACGATAAAAAAAAAGATCGAAGCGATACGGCTCCGTGGCGCGGAAATTGATTATCTCTTCCCATGAGCCGCACGGCGCATCACCGCCAACCAAGGGAGATCCGATCATGGTCAAGATTCTGTGCGTGGAAGATGACGCGCAACTGCTGTCCCTGTACCGCCGGGTACTCACCGATCAGGGTTTCGAGGTATTGACCGCCAACAACGGCAAGGCGGGCAAGCGTCTGCTGAAGGAGACGCCGGTGGATCTGGTGATCACGGACATCCTCATGCCGGACATGGATGGCCTGGAGTTGATCCAACTGATACGATCCCAGCAAGCGCCGCCCGTCGTGATCGCCATCAGCGGCGGCGGGCAATGGCTGTCCGCCCCCGAACTGCTCGACACGGCGAACCGGCTGGGAGTGCGCCATACCCTGCTCAAACCCTTTTCCGGCAGCGATCTGCTCGCCGTGGTCCACAGGGCGCTGACCCAGGATCAAGGATAGCCACCGCTCAGCCGAAACGCCTCGCCAGCAGGAACAGAGCCAGCGCCCCGCCGCACGCCAGCAGCAGGCCGTAAAGGCGGGGACGGTTGCGCAGACCGCTCAGCAACGCCTGGCGCATCCTGCCGGGATCGACCCTCCGGTTGGCCCAGGCCTCGAATCCCTTCAAGCCGCTGGGGCGAATCAGGATCAGGAATCCGGCGGCCAGGGTGAAGAAATTCCCCAGGGCCACGAACCACAACAGGGTTTCCCACAGCCACTGTTCCAGGGTGGCGCCATGCCCGGCCTTGCCCAGCAGATAGAGGCGATGCCCGTAGGCGCCCAACGCCACCAGGGTCAGGAACGATCCCGCCACGATCGCGCCGCCGAACCAGCGATGATGACGGTAGACGAACCGCTCCACCCGCACCGGGCGCGCCAGAGGTTCCAGAGCTTCCCTGGCCGGGCGGTCCAGGAACGTGTTGGCGCCAGGATGCAAAAACAACCAGGCCCCCAGCACCAGGCCCACCAGGGAACCCAGCCCCGCCAGGATCAACAGCAGGGAGAACAGCAGCGAGAGCAGTGCCATGGACTCAGTGCTTCTTTTTCATGGCTGCGGAACTCATGTCCCACATGGGCATGAAGATCCCCAACGCCAGCACCAGCACCATGGCCCCGATCACGATCAGCAGGATCGGCTCGATGGCGCTGCTCAACCCCTTGACCTCGTACTCCACCTCCCGCTCGTAGAACTCCGCCACTTCGGCCATCATCTCGTCCATGCCGCCGGTCTCCTCGCCCACGGCCATCATCTGCATCACCAGCGGGGTGAAGAGTCCGCTGTTGTAGGCCGCCTGGGTGAGGCTCTCGCCCCGTTCGATCCCCTCACGCATCCCGGCGATCCGCTGGGCCATGAAGGCGTTGTCCACCGCCTCCTCCACCGCCGCCAGAATCTGGATCACCGGCAATCCCGCCTTCGATCCCATAGAAAAGGCCCGCGCATAGCGGGCCAACGTCGCGCGGGTGATGATCGATCCCACGATGGGCAGATTGAGACGCACCTTGTCCCACCACAACCGGCCCGCAGGGGTCTTGACGTAGACCACAAAGCCGTAGAATCCCCCGCCGAAACCCGCCAGGATGAAGGCCGCATACTGCTTGACGAACGCCGAGGTGCCCATCAGCACCCTGGTGGCCACCGGCAGATCGCTGCCCATCTTGCTGAACATGCCGACGAAATTGGGAATCACGAAGTAGTTGACCACAAACATGGCCACAATGATGGCGATCACCACGAAGGTGGGATAACGCAGCGCGCTCTTGATCTGCCGCCGGGTGTTCTTGTCCACCTCCATGTATTGATACAACTGCTTGAAGGACTCGTCCATGCGGCCCGTCTCCTCGCCCATGCGAACGATGCGGATGAAGAGACGGTCGAAGATTTTCGGATGCTCGGCCATGGCCACGGAAAGCTCGCGCCCCCCTTGCAGGTCCTCGATCATGCGCGTCATGGCCTGTTTCAGTTTCTTGTTGATGGCGCTTTCCACCAACCCCTGCAACGAACGGATCAACGACACCCCGGACTTGGTCAGGGTGTACATCTGCCGGGCGAAGAGGATCCGGTCGTCGTCCGTGGGCCACTCCACCAGGAACTCCAGATCGATCCCCGCGTCGGGGGCGGCCACCTCCTGGATGTCCAGAGGCTCGATGCGACGGTTGAAGAGCTGTTCCACCACGGCATCGACGTTGGGGGCGTTGATCACCCCCGCCACCGGCCTGCCGTCGCTGCGGCCCTGATAACGAAAAACCCCCATCTCAGCCCGCCCGAACCGCGTCGGCGGCCTCGTCGGCGTTCGTCCTGGCCTCCTCCTCGCCGGTCTCTTCACTCACCGGCGGGGACTCCTCGGTCTCCACGTCGCTGACCAGGCGCATCACCTCCTCCAGGGTGGTGATCCCCTGCAAGGCGTAATGCAGGGCGGCCAGGTGCAACGGCACGAAACCGGGCTGAAACTCCGCCTGCCGCATGAAACCGTTGGTGTCGTTGTTGCGCAGGGCATCTCCCAGCGCCCCCTTCATCTCCAGGAGTTCCACCACGGCAATCCGGCCCCGGTAGCCGCTGCGATTGCACTGGGGACACCCCTTGCCATGGGTCAGCCGCGCGCCCCTGGCGCGCTCTCCCATCAAACCTTGCAGCAGAATCCTCTGACTGGCATCCGGCTCGGAAGTTTCGGCGCAGTCGGTGCAGACCCGCCGCACCAGACGCTGAGCCAGGATGCACTTGAGGGCCGAGGCCACGGCATACCCCTCCATGCCCATCTCCACCAGCCGGATGGCCGTGGCCACCGCGCTGTTGGTATGCAGGGTGGAGAGCACCAGATGGCCGGTCAAGGCCGCCCGGATGGCAATCTCGGCGGTCTCCTGGTCGCGCATCTCGCCCACCAGGACAATGTCCGGGTCCTGCCGCAACACGGTGCGCAACACCCGCGCGAAGGTCAGGCCGATGCGGGGGCGCACCTGCACCTGATTGATGCGCGGCAAACGGTACTCCACCGGGTCCTCCACGGTGATGATCTTCTTGCCGGGGGAGTTCAAGGCGTTTAGAGAACCGTACAGGGTGGTGGTCTTGCCGCTCCCGGTGGGTCCGGTCACCAGGATCAGGCCATGAGGACGGTTGAGCAGAAAGCGGAAGCGGGTCAGGATGGACGGCTCCATCCCCACCATGTCCAGGTTGAGGTTGTCGGCGGACTGGTCCAACAGACGCATCACCACCGACTCCCCGTCCTGAATGGGGAGGGTGGAAAGACGCACGTCCACGCTTTTGCCCTTGATGTTGATGTTGAAGCGGCCATCCTGGGGGAGGCGCTTTTCCGCGATCTCCAGGCCGGCCATCAGCTTGAGCTTGGAGACCAGCGCCGGGGCGATGCGTTTTTCGTTGACGATCTGCTCGTTGAGCACCCCGTCGATGCGCTGCCGGATGCGCAACACGTCGGAATCGGGTTCGATGTGGATGTCCGAGGCGTTCATGCGCATGGCGTCCTCGAACAGGGATTGCAGGATCTTGACCACCGGGGCGTCCACGGCCATCTCGGACTGGACGATCCCCTCCAGGTCGAAATCGGACTTGCCCACCTCCTCGTCCAGGGCGGCGGCCTGCTCCTGGAGGGCATCCTTGCCCCGGTAGACCAGATCCAGGCTGCGCAGCAACTGGGTCTCGCTCACCAGGGCCAGGCGCACCGCGTTGCCCAGCACGCGGGTCAACTCGTCGTAGATGAAGATGTCGGTGGGATCGGCCATCCCCACCAGCAACCCTTCCGTTCCCCTGGACAGGACCACGGCGCGAAAACGCCGCGCCATGGTCTCCGGGAGCAGTTGCACCAGTTCCGGCACGAAATTGAATTTCCGCAGATCGACGAACGGCAGGCGAATCTGCCGGGAGAAGAATTCCAGAAAACGGACTTCGCTCAGGATGCCCAGTTGCGCGAGGCTTTGACCGAGTTTCTTGCCGGTGCGTTTCTGCTCGTCGAGGGCCTGTTGCAGTTGTTCGGCGCTGATGACGCCGGCTTCGACCAGGGAGTCGCCGATGCGGATCTTCTGCCGCAGCCGGGTCAGGAACTTCTCCAGGGCCTGCTCGGTGACGAAACCAAGAGACATCAGGGCCTCGCCCAGCTTGACCCCGGTCATCTCCTGACGGGTCAGGGCCAGCCGCAACTGCGCGTCGTCGATCAGACCGGCTTCGACCAGCAGTTCTCCCAGATGAGGCTTTCTTGGTCGCATCAAGCTCATGACGTTATAATTTTTCGATCCTCTTGCGCACGAAGTTCTGCAATTTGTGGTTCAGATCCCCGCTCTCCAGCGCCTTCTTGTAGGCGCGCAGGGCCTCGCCGTTTTCCGATACCTTTTCCAGGGAGATGGCCATGCCCATCTGCCAGATCCCCTTGTTGGGATATTTTTTCAGCAATGCATCATAAAGGTCAATGGCTTGCCAATGATCCTCGCGCCGCTGGTAAAGGGCGGCCATGAATGCGGCGAGATTGGGGTCCTCTTCCGCCAGGAAGGTGTCGCTGCGGCCGCCGGCGGCATGACGCAACAGTTCCAGCGACTGATCGGCGCGATTGGTCTCGACCAGGATGCGGGCCAGCCGCCGCACTGCCTGCATGTTGGCGGGATCGAGCTGGACCACCTGCTGGAGCAGGGCCTCCTCGCCGGCCATGTCGTTGCCGTTCTTCTTCTCGACCGACTGCAAATAGAGCTTCTCCGCCTGGGAGACCTGTTGGGCCGACGGCTTCTGCGCGTCCGCGACAGGGGCGGGCATGGGCCGTGCCGGTCTGGCCTGCGGTTTCATCGGTTCGGGCGCGCGGGGTTGCGCAACCGGAGCAGGGGCTTTCGCCATCTCGCGGGGGGCTTCCGTCATCGGTTCAACGGGTGGGGGCGGCGCGGCCTTCGCAACCTCCGGCTGGGGCGCGGGGGCCGGGGCCTTGGCCACCTCCGGCTGGGGCGCGGGCTTCGGCGCTTCCGGCTCGACCGGGGCCGTTGCGTTCCCCCAGGATATGGGGGACGGCTCGGTGACGGCTTCCGGTTCCTTGGTCTTGCTCTTGGCGGCCTTGGCCTGCTGGGGACGTTTCGCCTTCTCGACCGCCGGCTTTTCCTCCACGGCGACGGGTTTGGCGGCGGGTTCGCCGGCGACTACCGGGGGCGGCTCCGGGGCGATTGCCGGGGCCGGGGCCACGGTTTTGACCGCATCGTCGCTGCTTTTCTTCCAATCGACGTTCGCTGGCGCCGGGGCCGGTTCCGGCTTCGCGTCGGCGGGCGGGGCGATTGGCGGCTTCTCCGGTTGGGGGACCGCGCTGGTGGTTGTTTCATGAACCGGAGCAGGAGCGCTCTCCTTCTCCGGTTCATGTGCCGTCGCCGGAGCGGAGGGAGCGGCGACGGGGGTCTCGGCGGCCTTGGCGGAGGCGGAGAGGGGAATGATCTTGGAACTCTGCGACGGCGGCGCGCCGCTGGGAGGGGCGAAGGTGTCGCTGCGCGCCACGTAGAACCCCTTGATCCCCTCCTTCTTGCGCAACGCATCCAAAGCGGCCCAGGCCTTGGCCAGATCATTGAAACGACCGACCCGAACGCTCTGCCACAAGCGGGTGGGATCCTTGACCCCCCACAACTCCAGCACATAGGCATCGTAACCCTTCTTGCGCCACAGAGCGGCCTCCCGCAGGGCGCTCTCCCGGTCCAGGAAGGCGGCCATCTGGATCGAATAGGCGAAATCCAGGGTCTGGAGAGGCGGGGTGTCGCTGCTCTTCAGGAGGGTGGCCATGGCCTCCTCCACGGCGATCTTCTTGGCATCATCGAGGGCGGCGGCGGTCATGGCCGGAGTCACGACGCCATCCTGGGCGGGAGCCGGGGCCTTGTGGGGCTTCTCCTTCTTCCGGGAGGCGGGCTTGTCCTTGGCCGGCGCCGGTTCGGCGGCAGCACTCTTCTCCTCGGTTGGAGTGGCGGCGCTGGTCTCGCCAGAGGGCGCGGCCCCCTCCTCAGAGGCGGTTTGTGGCGGTGGCGCGAGTGTCAGGGGATGCCCGGCGGTCGGTTCGGGAATCGCCATCAACGAGGCGGATTCACCGGGGGCGAAGACCGGAGCGGACCCATCATGGGCCGGGACGGATTCCAAAACGACCGGAACGGCGGCCACCGGGGCAGGAGCGGGTGACTCTGGAGCCGGTGGCGGCTCGACGCTGGCCATCGCCCCAGGCTTTTCGACGGGAATCGGTTCGCTCTTGGCCGACGGCAGCGCGGCGGGAGAGAGACTCACCCGGAAATCCACTTCCTTGGTCGCGTCCACCCGCACCGCTGCGGTCAGATCCTGAAAGCCGTTCTTCTTGAGGGTCATGGTCGCCTGCCCGGCGGTCCACTGGAAGCGGGCCGGCGTGACGCCAACGAAACGCCCATCCATCAGGATCCCGGCCCCCGGCGGTTCGCTCACGGCCTGAATCACGCCCAGGGAGGCATTGACGGCCAGCGAGGCGGGCGCTCCCTTGTCCACGCCCATCCAGCGCTCCATCACCACCGGCGCGGCGGACACCACCGCCACGACCGCCACCCCCCATCCGGCCCAAGCGCTCCAAGGCAGACGTTTGGGCGCTTCGAACATCTCCGGCGGACGGGGCGCTCGCGGCTCCGCCTGCTTATCACCAGCGGTTTTCTTTAAAAAATCATGAATCACACTCACGTTTCCTGACTCCCACGCCCCGGATGGTAGATTGCGGTCAAGGCCTCCAACTGCGCCCTTCCCGGCGCATCTCCTTGATCCGGTTTGCCGTTTGATTTCTCACATCCCTCCAATCCTGCTGCGGCTCCACGATCACGGGCCGCATCAGGATCACCATTTCGCTCCTGCTCCACCCTTCCCGAACCTTCTGGAACAGACCCCCGATCATGGGGAGATCCCCCAGCAGGGGCAATTTATCCACATCGGTACGCCGTTCCTTCTTCAACAGCCCGCCGATGACCGCCAACTCGCCGTTGCCCACCCGGATGATGCTGTCGGTTTCCCGCGTGGTGCTGGAGGCCAGTGGGATCGAGTGTTGCTTGTCCTTGATCCGGTAGCTCTTCTCCTTGTCCGAGACCGTGCGCACCATGGGATGGACATGCAGGGTGATCATCCCGTTTTCGCCGACCTGCGGCGTGACATCCAGGGCCACGCCGGTGAACATCTCGGTGAAGACCGGCGTCGGATCGGCATAGTTGGCCGCATCCCCCACCCCCACCACGGAGGGACTCTCCATGCCGGTGATGAAATAACCGTCCTCGCCCACCTTGATGACCGCCTTCTGGTTGTTGATCGTGGCGATCCGGGGCGAGGAGAGCACCTGCACCTTGCCCTGCTTCTGCAACATGCCAATGAAAGAGGTGAAATCATGCATCCGGAAAGCCAGGCTGAAGGGCGATCCCGCTCCCGCCTGCGACCCGACAAACCCCTTGGTGAAAAGAGGGTTGAGATTCAACACCGTGGCGGTGCTCGAGGAACTTCCCGCCGAGACCACCTGCTGCGGCATGCTGCTCACGAAACTCTTGGCGCTGTTCGGCTCGGTGGCCAGGGGCGGAAACCGGTCGCTGCCCAGCCCCTTGTTGATGGCCAACCAGTCGATGCCGAACTGAAACCCGTCGCTCAACTCCACTTCCAGAATCTTGGCCTCCAGGATCACCTGACGCTGGCTGCGGTTGCGCAGGTCATCCAGATAGCCCTCCACATCGGTCAACTCCTTGGGAAAGGCCCGCACCGTCACCAGGCCGGCCTGCCGGTTCACGATCACGCTCTTGAGATCCTGCCCGCCATACGACGGGGCCGGCATGCCGCGCGGGCCATTGCCGTCCGGAGCGCTCAACGCCAGGGCGGCATCGACCATGGTGGGACCGGACGGTTGCTGCTCCCGCTTCATGCGGACCTTCCGGCTCTTTTCCCCCTTGGCGTTGATGTCCTCGTCGATGGACTCCACGGCCAGATCCAGTCGCAGGATCGAATGGATGGTGGACTCCAACTCCTTCCAGAAATCCGAGGAGTAGGCGGTCTCCACGTTGCTGCCGGTGGTGCTGGACTCGCTGGTGGTGCTGGAATTCCTGCCTTCCGTGTTCGTGGTGGTCGATTCCTTGCCGCTCCCGGCGCTGACCTCGGTATCGGTGCGCCCGCCCCGCTTGATGGGCAGGAAGTCCACCCGGTAGGTCTTGGTCACCAGCCGCCAGGGGTAGATCTTGAACCCACGGAGTTCGCCACGTCCCTCCTCCAGGAAGGGATGGCAGTCGAACTGGTACATCTCGCAGGCCACATCCACCACCTCGCTCACGGTCACGTTGCGCAGTTCCAGGGAAATCCTGCCCCGCACGTCCGGGTGGACCACCATGTTCATGCCCGGCTGGCCATCCACCAGGCTCATGAAGAACTCACGGGCTTCCACCCCGCTGACCGCGATGTCGAGACGGCGCGGCCCTTGCGGCAGCGGCGGGGACGCCTTGCCCGCTCCGCCCTCCTCCGGCAGGAGCGCGTTGAGGACCCCACGCGGCGGGTCATCACGACGTTGCGGTTTGCCGGCGGCCTCCATCCAGGGCAGGCCATCCTCGGCGTCATCCAGCATGAGGCTCAGGGCATCCTGAAATTCCGATTTGCCGTCCACCGAACCGGACAACTCCCTGTCGGGTGCGCCGAACAGCGCACACCCGGCGTTCAGAAAAAGCAGGCCGACCAACAGCACGGCCATGCCGAATCGAGCAGCGCACCCGTTCCCGTACTTACGCCAACATTTTGACAAGACCGGGAACAGTGACATGAACGTTACAAACCTTTTCTTGCGTTTATATTCAGTTAACCAGAACGTCCATTGCATCGCGCCCGGCTATCGCACCGTTCGATAAACCTTGAGCAAAAAGGAGTCCAAAACCATCTCCACCCGCCGGATCAGCGGGACTCCGCGCCCAGCAGATCGGCGGTCAGGCTCAAGGTATTGATCCGCAGGGTGACATAGGCCCTGGGATACTCCACCACGGCGATCTGCACGCTTTCCCAGAAAAACTTCCAGGGAAGCCGCTCCATGGCCCGCAGATACTTCAGCGCATCGGGAAACGTGCCGGAAAAACGCATCACCAGGGTATGGCGATAAACCTTGCCCTCGGCATCATCCTGCTCCATCAGGCTCTTGGGGGGCAGGGAATCCAGGGTCACCAGGGTCAGACCGCTGTCTGTGGCCAGGAGTTTCCGCAATGCCTGGATCATCTCCGCCGGGGAGACGGTACCGAGGCTCCCCTGGTCGCTCAACCGCCCGTCCAGGGTGGCGATCTCCTCCGTGATGGCCGCGATCCTCTCCTTGGCGGCCTGATCGGGGTCCTTGTCCTTGCGGGCCAGGATCTCGCTTTCCAGGCTGGCCATCTCCCGCATGGCGTTCTCCACCTGGGCGCGCTGCCGACGGATCTCCTTGAGTTCCCTGTTGAACGGATCGAGGGCCAACTGGCTCCAGGCGGCCCCGCCGATCACCAGCAGCATCACCACGAGTTGCACCCGTTCCCGGCGGCTCATGCGGTCCAGGCGGGCCAACAGGTCGCGCCAATGTTTTTCCACCTGTTCCATGGCCTATTTCCCGTCGCCCTTGCCGGTTCCGGTCAGCATCTTGCCGATATCCGCCGCCTTTTGCATGTCGGCGCGGGCCTCCTCCGCGCCCTGCCTGGCCTTCTGGAGCACGGCGGGACTCTTGTCGCCATCCTTCTTCTCCTCCCAGGGACGATCCAGCTCCAGGTCGGCGCTCTTGAGGGAAAAGCGCAGCGTCCCTGGCCGGCCCTCCTCCTCCATGACCTGAAAATGCCGGAACGGAATCCCGGCGAGAACCTCGTTCCTGGCAAGATCCTGGACCATTTGCGGAATCCGCTCCGGATTGGCGTTCTGGGCCATCCCCTCGATCACGAGTTGCCGACCCTGCCGCTCGAAGACGCCGATGCCGGTCAGCCAGACGCCTTTCGTCCCGGCTGCGGCCATGGCGAGCAGCAGCGGGGTGACCCTCTTGGCGTTGCCGATGCCGGTCTTGTTCAACACCGCGAGCATGCGGTTCTTGCGATGTTTTTCCTTTTCCATCCGCTCGATCTGGCTCGCCAGTTCCTGGGAAGGGGGACGCGCGGGATGGCGGGTGCTCAAGTCGGTCACCCGTGTAACGAGCCGATTCTTCTCATTTTCCAAGGCGAGGACCGCGTTGCGTTCCACGGCCAGACGCCAGCGCAGGATGCCGGTCACAATCAGCAAAAGAATCAGCATGGCGCCCGCCCCCATGAGGATGGTGCGCGCGGCCAGAGGATCGAAGCGGGGACGATAGATCTCCTGATAGAAATTGACCCGTTGCGCGTTCATGCCGCACCTCCCCGCTCTCCGAGAGCCGCGCCCAGGGCGAGCAGCACGCGGGCCGCCTCCCGCTCGTCGATCCCGTCCGCGAGATCGAGCACCTCCTGGAGGGGAAACTCCTTGACGCGCATGCCGAGCCGTTCCGCCAGCGCCTGGCGCAGGCCGGGAATGGGCGTGACGAGGGGGGCGATGTGCAGACTGACGGCAGAGGCCTGGGAGAAATGACTTTCGAAATAGTCCATGGTGCGTTGGGCCTCCAGGGCGATCTGGTCCACCAACCGGGAGTTGGAAATCGCGCGCGGCAAATCCTCCTCGCTGGCATCGACCAGGGATTCCAACAGGGCATGCAGGCCGATTTCGATGCGCCTGGAGAGGTAGAAACGCCCCTTCTTGAGCATGAGGACCAGGCCATGCCCGGCTTCCAGATGGAGCAGCGCCATCCCTTCCCGGTCATCCGCGAGGCCGGCGGCGAGGTTGCGCAGGGCCAGTTCCGGGATGTCGATGGCGGTGAGGTTCAGGCCGCCGTCCAGGAACAGGTTGACATGACGGCGCACGTCGGCGCCCCTGGCCACCGCGACGTAGATGCGTCCGGAGTCCCGATCCGGGATCGGGCCGGGCATGTCGAACACCTCGATGACCGCCTGGGCCGGGGGGAATTCGATCTGCTCCTTGATGCGCCAGCGCATGGCGGATGCCCACTCCTCGCGGGGCAGGTCCGGGGCCTCGGCGGGGAAGAGGACGTAGCTGCCCCGGTCCAGCACCCCGGCGAAGCGCGCCTTTTCCAGTTTGCGCGCCTTGACCATGGCCGCCGCCACCCGACCCGGACTCTGTCCGGCAGCCAGGGGATGGAACTGGCAATGGAGCAGGCGGGGTTTTTCTCCGGGGCCACCGGGAAAGGTCATATGCGCCATGCCGATCCCGTCGGGCTGGAGCGACATGCCGACCACGCCTTCGACCTTCTTGCCACGCACGCCCAACCCCCGCGCCTGGGCCAGGATCGCTTTCCAGTCGAGGGGTGTTTGCAAGGCGGGCGACCGCAGCCGATCGAGCAGCGGGGCCAGGCGGTCTGACCAGGGCGGCATGGCGGTCACGGCGCCACGGATATGGAGGTCGAGGTGTTGTTAAACCCCTGGCAAGTAATGGTGGCCGAATAGGTGGCCGAGCCGACTGGCAAGGTCACCGTGAAGGTCACGTTGCCATTGGCATCCGTATAATCGGATACCGGCGCAAAAGCGATATTCAGATCCGAGGCGGTACACTGCACGGATTCATAGGGAATGGGCACGGACCCGGCATCCTTCAGGGTCACCGTGATCGTCGGATTGGTAATCGCGGTGGTGCTGATTTTCAATGAGGCAGGAAATGATGTGATCGTCGCGGGGGACATGGCCGTATAACAGAATTTCCCGGTGGTGACCGATGTCGATCCGCTGGCGCTGGTATCGCTTTGCCCATTGACCGCCGCTACGATCATCACCTGCCCCCTGGAGCGATTGAGGGGAGCGAACAACGGAAACCGGGTGTCATTGGTATTGGTGACGTCACATCCCAGTTTGATGGTATCCTTGTTGGCCGGATAGGTGACACGCACGGGAGCGATGCCACTGGTGGTGGTGGCCACCCCGGTGGTCAACTGCGCGGGATTGCAACCCTGGGTGCCGGAATAGCCATGAATCGCCCCGCCGTACAGGGAGGCGCCAACATAATAGTTGCTGGCGAGGGCAGAGGTCTCCGTGTAGGCGGCATTGGTCGTCAGGGTCGTGGTATTGATGCTGCTGACGAAACGACGCCGGTTTTCCGCCGCCACTCCGCTGGCGATCAAGACCTGATCCCCAGCCTGAATCGTCCTGTTCACACCGGAAAGGGTGACACTGGCATTGGAAAAATTGGTCGCGGCATCGGTCAAATCGGCGCTGCTGGCGGCGATGCTGCCCGACGCGGTACTCGCCAGCACGGTATCCAGCAGATTCAACGCAATCGCGGTTCCGTCCGGAACGGCATTCCCGTAACGATCCGTGACCAGGGCGGAACCGATCAGGCAATAGACCCCACCCTTGCCATAATCGTTCAGGTTAACGATCCCGTCCTTGACCGCCTCGGTCAGGGTGATGGTATGCGCCGGGCCGGAAGCGATGGCGACGATGGGCGAAACCGCGCTGGCCAGGACCGTGGAACCGTCCACGTCATAGGCATCGACTTGCAGTTCGATATTCCCCGGACGACTCCCGGAGGTCAGGGTGATGGTGGCGGAACCGCTGGTGGTGCGCACCGCGATGTAATTGGTCGTGGCAGTACTGGTCTTGCTCTCCACGTCCGTGGAAGAGGTGGCGGTGGCGGTGCGGCCGATGCCGGAGATGTACTCGCTGCCCTGGGGACGGGTCTTGAGGGTCACGCGCAGATTGTTGAAGGTTTCGGCATAACCGAGGGTGTCCTCCTTGATGAGCACGCCGGCGTCGTCCTTGACGTTGATGGTGATGCTGGTATTTTCGGTCTTGCCGACCCCCTTGACGAAAATCTGCTGCAGACCGGAAGCCATCTGAATGGAAGATGGCTTGCCCCCCGTGGAGGAGATCACCCCCATGGTGATGGTGGCCCTGAGAAAGCTGTACTCCGCAACCGTCAACGTGGCGGTTCCGGCGGAACTCCCGGCGGTAAAGGTGAAGGTGGCGCGTCCCGACGCGGTGGTCGAAGAGGAGGAGACGCTCCCGGCGTCGGTGAGCAGGGTCACCGGGGTCCTGTCCGGGACCGGATTGTTGTTGGCATCCTTCAGCGTGACGGTCACCGTTGTCGTGGATCGGCCATCGGCGGCCAGCGAGTTCTGGCCGACGGTGATCGAGGAGTTGGCCGACATGGCCCCGGAAGAGACGAACTGAATCGTCTTGAACACGATCTTGCCGCCAAGCGACACCGAAACCGTGGCGCTCGCCGTCTGACACTGGGGCGTCAACATCACGTAGGCCATTCCGGAAGCATCGGTCACCCGTTCCACCGAGGTGGTGGTGGTGGCATTGGCGGCGCACAGGTTGCTCTCCCCGCCCAGCGTCCCCGCCGTGGTCTGAAATTTCACCAGTCCCCCGGCCAGTTCCCCGCCACCCGTCTTGGTGGCCTTCACCCGAACCGACACCTGAGAGGTCCCGTCCGCCACCACCGTCTCCGATCCGACGCTGACATCGAATCCGTCCACCCGCAAGGCATCGATCCGGCTCTTGGTCTCCTGCATGTGCGACTTGACCGCCTCCGCGCTGCGCAGGGCGGTTCCGGATGGCAGGGCGCTGGCGCTCACCAGGGCGCCGATCAGGGAGTTGGCCCGGGTGTCGAAATCGGCCACCGCCACCTCGTTCAATTTGACGTTCTGCCCGGCCAGGGCTGCGCGCGCGCTGGGGCTGACCTGGATCACGTTGTCGTTGCCGGTGGTGTTGATGGAGTTGAGAAAGCGTTGGATGTTCAGCGCCTTGGCCGAGGCATCCGCGTCCTTGGTGTCCACCAGGTCCACCACGTTCATGGTGTAGGAGGTGCTCGCCGACGGCGGCGTGACGCTCCCCAGGGTCACCCCGCCCACCGTGAAGGTCACCGGGCTGACGGAACCGTCGATCTGGATGAATTGAAACTTCCCTTCCCCGTCGGTCTCCCCTTCCTTGACCTGGCCGGCGAGTTCCGCCCGGTAATGAACCCCGGTCACGATCGACCCCTGAAACACCCCGACGCCGGTCTGCGTCACGCTGGTCGAACTGGAGGACGAGGAGGACGACCCCCCCGATGCGCCGGAGGAACTCCCGGACCCGCTCCCACCGCCGCCACAGGCGGCCAGCAGGGTGGTCAGCACGCACACCAACACGAAATGCAACCGGGATATCCTCATGGGCGACCTCGAGACGACGGCGAATGAAATACGGAAGAAGGCTGTGCGCCCCTATCACGCAAAAATCATGCCATTAAAAATATCACAATATGCGCCCCATATCCCGCAACATGGCCATTTATTTGCTAGCTTTTCTCATCACGTTTGTGTCATATTTCCGGATCGCCACCCGTGGCATACCGTTCCATCTCAATTAGCGAGTTCCTGATCACCATGGCCAATGTCATCATCATGGGCGCCCAGTGGGGCGACGAAGGCAAGGGGAAGATCGTCGATCTTCTCACCGAACAGGCGGACGTCGTCGTCCGCTTCCAGGGCGGCCACAACGCCGGCCATACCCTGGTCGTGGAAGGCAAAAAATACGTCCTCCACCTCATCCCCTCCGGAATCCTCCACGCCAAACTCTGCGTGATCGGCAACGGCGTGGTCCTCGACCCCAGCGCCCTGCTCCAGGAACTGCAAGAACTGGATAACCACGGCATCTCCATCACCGGCGCCAACTTCAAGATCTCCCCCATCACCCAGCTCATCATGCCCTACCACCGGGAACTGGATGTGGCGCGGGAAAAACGCAAGGGCAAAGGCAAAATCGGCACCACCGGACGCGGCATCGGCCCCGCCTACGAAGACAAGGTCGCCCGCCGCGGCATCCGCCTCGGCGACCTCTACAACCGCCAAATCTTCGAAGCCAAATTGCAAGACAATCTGGCTTATCACAACTTCATGCTGGAAAATTTTTATAATGCCGGCACCTTCACCATGGAGACCATCCGCGACGACTACCTGCGCATGGCCGATACCATCGCCCCCTTCGTGGACGACGTCCCGGTCATCCTCGCCAACGCCATGGACGCGGGCCAGGCCGTACTCTTCGAAGGGGCGCAAGGCACCATGCTCGACGTGGACCACGGCACCTATCCCTTCGTGACCTCCTCCTCGGTCATCGCCGGCGGCGCCTGCTCCGGCGCCGGCGTCGGCCCCACCCGCATCCACCAGGTCCTCGGCGTGGCCAAGGCCTATACCACCCGCGTGGGGAGCGGCCCCTTCCCCACCGAACTCACCGACGCGGTGGGCGAACACCTCTTCAAGGTGGGTCAGGAACTCGGCGCCAGCACCGGACGCGCCCGCCGCTGCGGCTGGTTCGACGCCGTGGTCCTGCGCCACGCCGCCCGCGTCAACGGCCTCACCGGCCTGGCCATCACCAAACTCGACGTCCTCGACGGCATCCCCTCCCTCAAGGTCTGCGTCGCCTACAACCGCAATGGCCGCCGCCTGGAAAACATGCCCTCCGACCCCTCCATCCTCGATGTCTGCGAGCCGATCTACGAGGAGTTGCCCGGCTGGTCCGAGGCGACCTCCGGCATCGAACGCATGGAAGACCTCCCCAAAAACGCCCGCGACTACCTGGCGTTCCTGGAGTCGGTCACCGGCGTCCCCACCCGCATCGTCTCCACCGGGCCGGATCGCAAGCAAACCATTATTCTCGACAATCCCTTCGGCTGATCAGTTCGTCCCCTCGCGGACCTTCAGAAACCGAATCCCAGACCACTCCTTGACGGCGTCCCCCAATCTCCAGGCATTGCGCGCCAGGAACACGGGGGCGCCGTCGTAATCCTCCGCCATCTCCCCGTGGGCCGCGTCCACGAACCGCTTCAACAAACGGGGATCGTCCGCCTCCAGCCAGCGGGCGGTGAGATACCCGGCATCCTCGAACCGCACCGGCACGTCGTATTCGCCACGGATCCGATCCGCCAGCACCTCGAACTGCAACGTCCCCAGCACCCCGACGATCCACTGCGAACCCAGCAACGTCTTGAAGGCCCTGGCCACCCCCTCCTCCCCCAACTGGCGCAAGGCATTCTCCAAGTGCTTGACCCGCAAGGGATCCTCCGGCCGCACCCGGCGCAAAAGCTCCGGGGCGAAACTCGGCACCCCGGTGAATTTCAACGCCTCGCCCTCGGTCAGGGTATCCCCGATGCGCAACACCCCATGATTGGGAATCCCGATCACATCCCCGGCCCAGGCCTCCTCGATCAGACCCCGCTCCCTGGCCAGAAACAAAAGGGGATTGTGTACGGAAAGCACCTTGCCGCTCACCGCGTGTTTCAGCTTCATCCCGCGCCGGAAATGACCCGACACCAGCCTCAGGAAGGCGATGCGGTCCCGATGGTTGGGGTCCATGTTCGCCTGGATCTTGAAGACGAACCCGGAGACCTTCTCCTCCTCCGGGGCCACCAGCCGCTGCACCGCCTGCTGGGGTTGCGGCGGCGGGGCCAGATCCAGAATGCCCTTCAACAACTCCCGCACCCCGAAATTGTGAATGGCGCTGCCGAAGAAGACCGGCGTCATATGCCCCTCCCGGTAGGCCCGCAGGTCGAACGGGGTACACAACTCCCGCACCATGGCCACCTCTTCCCGCAAGCGCGCCAGCGCCTTCGGGGTGAGCAGACGATCCAGCTTGTCGTCGTCCACCCCCCGGCACGCCTCCCCGTCGTCGGCGGCGACCCCCTCGCCCTTCTCCATGAACAACAGCCGATCCCGGATCAAATCGAAACAGCCGACGAAATCCTGCCCCATGCCCACCGGCCAGGTGGCGGGAACCACCTCCAGGGCGAGTTGCGAGGCGATCTCGTCCATCAGGGAAAAGGGATCCAGACCGTCACGATCCATTTTGTTGATAAAAGTAATAATCGGGATATTGCGCAGCCGGCACACCTCGAACAGCTTGAGGGTCTGAGACTCGATCCCCTTGGCCACGTCCAGCACCATCACCGCCGAATCCACGGCGGTCAGGGTGCGAAAGGTGTCCTCGGAAAAATCGGCATGACCCGGCGTGTCCAGCAGATTGAGCATCATGCCGTCGTATTCGAAGCTCATCACCGAGGCGGTGACGGAGATCCCCCGCTCCCGCTCCACCTTCATCCAGTCGGACCTGGCCCGCCGCCGCTCCCCGCGCGCACGCACCTGCCCGGCCTCCTGGATCGCCCCGCCGAACAGCAACAGCTTTTCGGTGAGCGTCGTCTTGCCCGCGTCGGGATGAGAAATGATTGCGAACGTCCGACGACGTTCCACCTGTTGGGTCAAGGATGTCATGCAGCCCTCGCAAGCCGTGCGCTAGAAGAAGATCCCCCTCTCTTGCCTGCCAGTTTATCCCAGATCATCCGCCGACGCAAAGCCGCCGCCAGTTGCGGAGGAATTCCGCCTCGCTGCCGGCCCCGGCCGGGGTGTTGTAATGGCGTTTCCAGTAGGCGGCCAACCCCGCGATGTCATCTGCCTCCGGCAAAGGCGCTGTCACCCGGCGGTAGTGCAGACGGCACATGACCGCAGCCAGGAACAGGTCGGTCACCATCGCCTCCGGCTCCGGTGTTTGGGGCCAGCGACTGGCCAGACGCCCGGCGATCTCCGGACGGGTGGCGACGAAACGGCTCCAGATGTCCCGGTAGGTGGCCGGCTCCATCTGAAACACCCCCAATGCCGGCCCCCCTCCCACCTGACGCAGATAACACCCCAACCCCGACTCCTGGGCGGCAGTCCCCAGCAGCAGCGCCTCGGCGGCGGGGGAATCCATCCCCAGCCACACCAGGGCCGGACGGATGACATACTGACGAAACTGCTCGGCGTTCATTCCCATGGCGATCTCCTCATGACCAATACGATTGAAAGAGAGCACCATGACAACATGAACCCCACACCCTTGTCTGCGTGAATTATTTCAGCAATATTAATAATATATGGTATTTAGGCGCAGATGTGGCATGAACCCTGGCAGAGCATCGTCCATGGAATGTATATTGATCGTACCAGGGTTTGGGAATCGATTCTGGAATCCGCCGAAATCGGCCGACCAACTCACCGATAGAGGAAAAATCCATGCTGCACGCCATAGCGGAACCCATCGGGAACGAGGAGACTGACCAGGATGACGCGCAACGATTGATGGCATTCGCTGGCACCATCGACTGGCCCATGGACAATCCCGTGGCTTGGCAACGGCGACAACGCGATGAGTGTGAACGGTCATGGATTGGCATGAAACGCCCAGGCGCGCGAACGGAAGGCAACGATTGTGGCCAATGTGGCGGGATTTTTGGAGACTGACCATGGATATCGTCCCGCTTCCCACCGACTACGCCCCCTGGCTCGCCGAACTGAAGAGCCGCATCCATCAAGCCCAGCAACGGGCGACGCTGGCGGTCAACCGGGAACTGGTGCGGCTCTACTGGCAGATCGGAAGGGATATTCTGCTGCGGCAGCATCAGGAAGGATGGGGCGCCAAGGTCATTGAGCGGCTGGCCCAGGATCTGCGCGCCGCCTTTCCAGAGATGAAGGGATTCTCGGCGCGCAACCTGAAATATATGCGCGCCTTTGCCGAGGCATGGCCGGATGAGCAATTTGTGCAAGAGGTGCTTGCACAATTGCCCTGGTATCACCAACTGGCCCTGCTCGACAAATTGAAAACGGATCCGGAACGCCGCTGGTACGCCGCCAAGGCCATCCAACACAACTGGTCCCGCAACGTGTTGGTGATCCAGATTGAAACCCGCCTGCAGGAACGTAGCGGCCAAGCCATCACCAACTTTTCATCCCATCTGCCCGCACCCCTTTCCGATCTGGCGCGAGAGTCACTGAAGGATCCCTACCGCCTCGATTTCCTGGGTCTGGGCGAGGATGCACAGGAACGCGCCATCGAGGAGGCCATCGTGCATCACATCACCCGCTTTCTGCTGGAATTGGGGGCGGGCTTCGCGTTTGTCGGACGGCAGGTCCACCTGGAGGTGGGCGGTGAGGATTTTTTCCTCGATTTGCTCTTTTATCACCTCAAATTACGCTGTTATGTGGTGATCGAACTCAAGGCGGGGGCCTTCAAGCCGGAACACACCGGCCAGCTTGGGTTCTACCTGAGCGCGGTGGACGGAGAGATGAAGTCGGCACAGGACAACCCCACCATCGGCCTGTTATTATGCAAAAGCAAGAATAAAGTAGTTGCAGAATACGCCCTGCGCGACTCCAGCCAGCCCATCGGCATCGCCGAATATCGGCTGATCGAATCCCTGCCCGCCGAGTTGCGAACCAGCCTGCCGAGCATCGAGGCCATCGAACAGGCCCTGTCCGCCGAGGAGGCCAAGGACGACTCCCCATAAATTCCGATTCTCGCACGAATCAAAAAAATATAAATGTACGTTTCACACTGAACCAGAACACTTTTCTTGCAAATCAGCGCAACACGTCGTTCAAAGAATGGGCATCCAGCACTTGGTCGATCCATGATTCCAAGGTGTCCATTTCGGCTGCATTGACCTTCGCATGAACCTCTGCGGGTAA
>PDZX01000068.1 GCA_002753185.1 Magnetococcales bacterium WMHbin3 | reverse complement strand
AAAAATTAATGAATTGTTGTATTTTGGCTGATTATTCTGACTCAATTTGTCTTAATTTTGCACCCAAGAGCGTGTTTGAGGATGGGTGATGTCAAAAAAATCGGCTTTTTCTGCCAGGCACTACGTAGACCCTGCCATCCGGTCCGAGGGCGATGTCGGTGGGCAGGTTGAATTCCCCGTCTTGCCTGCCCCGGCGACCGATGGGTTCGCCCAACGGCTGGCCGTCGGCGTTGAAGATCACCATGCGGTGCAACGCATTCCCCACCGAACCGTTTTCGATCACATAGATCCGGTCCCCATCGGGAGTGACCGCCACGCCCACCGGATGGTGCAGAGTCTTTGCGTCACCGATGAACTTGATCCACATGCCGAGTTGATCATAGACGACGATGCTCTTGCGTTTGGAATCCGCGACATAGACCATTCCTTTTTTGTCGAGGGCGATTCCAAGCGGTTTTTCCAGGATCCCTTCGCGGCGAAACCCCATTTGGTAATATTTCTGCCGTGGGGCATCGAAGACATGGACCCGTCTGGCCAGGGTATCGGTCACGAAGATGCGCCCTCCCTGGGCGGCGATTCTGACCGGCTTGACGAAGATGTTCTGCGTTTCCTCGCTTGCCGCCAGGAAGGGGTTCGCATCGTCTTGTTGTTTGCGCTCCACGTCCGCCGCCGCGTGAATGACCGACTCCCACGCGAAACGGGGCAGATTCGGGGGTTTGGGCCAATAGACCTGGGAGCTGGCATTTTCTTCCGGCACGGTCGCGCACCCGGCCAGCCAGATGCATATTCCCGCGCGCGCGCCGATTCTTGTGAGCAGCGATCTCCCGATCATTTCCCATCCATGCGGGTCAAATCAGTCAAGCGACATGCTTGAAATATTGTCTGTCAGAATTATCATCGAGGGCACATCGAGTCAAGCAAGAAAGACACCAACAGGTTATTTATTTGTGCTATATGTAAATATAAATATAATTTTAATTATAAATACAATCCAAGAATATTTAATTAAATCCATTTGATTTTTACAAAAGGATCTACTTCCCACGCCTGTGAACAACCATCAGGTTCCGTTGCACCCCCCCATGGGAATGCGCCCTTGCAACAACGCCAGCATCCCCTCCCTGCCCAGCGGCGGGGAGAAGACGAACCCCTGCACGTCGTCCCCGCCCTGCTGCTCCATGATGCGCAACTGCTCGATCGTCTCCACCCCCTCCACGACCACATGCAGGTGCAACTGCCTGGCCATGGAGATGATCGCCGCGATGAAGGCGGTATTGTTCGAGTCCGCCCGCAGGTCGCTGACGAAGGAACGGTCGATCTTGATCACCTGAATGGGCAGACGCTTGAGCAAGGCCAGCGAGGAGTAACCGGTGCCGAAATCGTCCATGGCAATCGATATCCCCATGGCGACCAGTCGGTGCAACGTGGCGCAGACCGCCTCGGTGTTGCTCATCATCATGGTCTCCGTGATCTCCAGCTCCAGCCGGTCGGGTGGGAAACCGGTCTTCCCCAGCACCTCCTCCACCAGATCCACCAGCTTGTCCCCCTCGCGAAACTGCAACGCCGACAGATTCACCGCCAGCTTCAGGCCGACAAACCCCTCCCGATCCCAAACCATGGCGTCCTGGCAGGCGGTGCGCAATACCCAGGCCCCGATCCGGGTGATCAGACCGGTCCCCTCGGCCAATGGCATGAACTGCTTGGGAAACAGGACCCCCTCCACGGGATGGTTCCAGCGCAGCAACGCCTCCATCCCGGTGATCCGCCCCGTGGCCAGGGCAATCTTCGGCTGATAGTCGAGAAAGAATTCATCGGTCCCGCATGCACGCCGCATCTCCGCTTCCAGCCGCATGCGGCGATGGGCCTGCTGGTTGACCTCCTGGGAATAGAACCGAAAGGCGTTGCGACCGGACTCCTTGGCCTGATACATGGCGCAGTCGGCATTCTTGGACAGTTCCGGCGCCTCCATGCCATCGGTCGGGTAAATGGCGATCCCCACGCTCCCGGAGATGGTCACCTCCTGACCCTTCAGGACGAACGGGACCACCAGTTGTTCGAGGATCTTGCGCGCCACCAGCTCCGCCATGGATTCGTGCAGGATGTGCGACAGGATCACCGTGAACTCGTCCCCGCCCAGCCGGGCCACGGTGTCCGACTTGCGCACCACCCCCCGCAGACGCCGCGAAACCTCCACCAGGAGTTGATCGCCAGCATCATGACCAAGAGTATCGTTGACCCATTTGAAACGATCCAGGTCCACGAAAATCAAAGAAAAATTCCCATGATTGCGCTCAGCCAACAAAATGGTCTGCTCCAGACGATCCTGGAAGAGCTTGCGATTGGGCAGCCCGGTCAGGGCGTCGTATTCGGCCTGCTCCCGCAACCGCTCCTCCAGTTGCATGCGCCGGGCATTCTCCTCCACAAGCCGCCGATTGGCCCGTTCCAACGCCTCGCGCTGCCGCTTGAGCGCCAGATGCACCCCCACGCGGGCGCGTACCACCGGCGGATTGACCGGTTTGGACAGAAAGTCCACCGCGCCTTCGGCAAAGCCCCTGATCTCCGCCTCCGGATCATTCAGCGCCGTGACGAGGATCACCGGAATGTCCCGGCTCCTCTCCCCCAGACAGATGCGCCGGCATACCTCGAAGCCGTCGATTCCGGGCATCATCACGTCCAGCAGGATCATGTCGGGCGGATTGTCCGCGACGCTCGCCAGCGCCTCCTCACCATCGATGGCGAACTGGATGCGATAATGCGCGTCCAGAATATGAGCCATCAATCTTATATTATCTGGATTGTCGTCAACAATTAAAATTGTTTCATATTTTTGTGGATCATCCATAATTAAACTCCTTATTACCAAGCAACACATCGATCAATTCCCGCAACGCCTCGCCGGCCGTCCGGCTCTCCAGCCGCTCGAGCGCGGCTTGCAACCGGGTCACATGAGCCATTGCCTGCGGATACGCCTCCAACTCCACACGAATGGCGGCAAAACGGTCCAGACAACGAATGTCGCGGCGGTCCAACAGCGCCGCGATCTCGCGCAAGGCCAGCACCAGCCGCCCCGCGTCCTGGCCGCTCCCGGCCACCTCGCCAGGGCAGATCGCACAGGCAATGATACAGGTGAATTTGCTTCCCCGGCCTGGCGCGCTCTCCACCAGCATGCTCCCGCCCATCCATTGCACCAGTTTGTGGCTGATGGTCAGACCCAACCCCGCACCCCCATGGGCACGCGTATTGGAACTGTCCGCCTGCCCGAACGGTTTCAGCAATTCCCCGATCCGCTCCGGGGCAAAGCCGATGCCGGTATCCCAGACGCAACACCGCAACGTCGCCTCGCCGGGTCCGGAAAGGCTCCAGGCCACTTCGATACCCACCTCGCCACGTTCGGTGAACTTGACCGCGTTGTCACAGAGGTTGTCCAGCACCTGGGCGAGACGGACCCCATCTCCCAGCAGGCAGGCGGGAAGATCGGCGGCAATCGCCACGCGCATGGCAAGGGCCGGTTTTCGCGCCACCTTGCTGCCGAATTCCTCCGCCACCCGCTCCAGGAGCGCGCGCGGGTCGAACGGGGCAGGGGCGAGAGGCAGGATCCCGGAGTCGATCCGGGAATAGTCCAGCAGGTCGTCGATCAGCCGCAGCAGTTGCCCGCCAGCGGCGTGAATGGTTTGCAGATGATCACGGTGATCGGCAGCGGACGCGGATTCCAGCAAAAGATAACTCAGCCCCATGATGGCGTTCAGCGGGGTGCGCAACTCGTGGCTCATCCTGGCCATGAAGGCCTGGCGGGCTTCCGCGCCGAGCAACGCCAGGGAACTGGTCAGATTCGATACCTCACAGGCATGCCGGTGCTCCATGAGCCGCATCTCCCTACGCTCGCGCCGCAACCGCCGCTCCGTGACGATGCGGGTCAGCAGCAGACGGATGTGATCCAACCCCACGGCCAGACACCTGACACGCAACCCCTGGCCACTGGCCAGGCTCTCCAGACGCGCCACCGCCTCCGGAAACGACCCGGTATCGAGCAACAACAGCTCCCCGGTCCTCTCCGACCGGTCGCGCACCAACAACCGGGCGGCCTCTTCCCGCAACTGGTTGGGAACCACCACGCGGACACTCCGCGCCACGGCATCGGCGATCAGGGACTCGCCGGCCAACAGTTGCTTGCAATCGTCCTGTCGCGACAACAGGGTCGGCGGCCAGTGGCCAGGCGGCTCGGACAGACCGGCCAGGCAATAACCTCCCAGCAGCATCACCTCCGTGCACCCGGCGGGCAGAAGGGGCGCCAACTCCTCCCAGGTGACCGGCGGATCGCCGCAACGCGCCGGATAGGCCACGATCACCACGTCGTCCCATTGTTCGTCCCGCGCCACCGACTCCATTTCCAGCCGGTAGTTCTGGCAACAGAAGATGCATAGCCTGTCACTCATCTTGGCCTGCCACGAAACGGGCCAAGGCCCGCAACGCCTCCCGGCTCGCCACGACATCCAGCGCCTCCAGGGCGACCCGCAACGCCTCCAGGGGAGCCGCGCTGCCCGGCAAGGGCGCGAGGAGATCCCGCAATTCGGCAAAACGGGCGTCACAACCCAGATCCCTGCGTTCGAGCATCGCCTCCAACTCCGCCATCCGACGCAACCACGCCCCCTTTCCGGACGGGACCGCCGTCACGCAGGAAGCCGGCAGCGCCACCCGCGCCAGATAGGCATCGCCCTCCGCCAGGGTGCGCTCCAAAATCAGGATCAGGCGCGGCAGCCAGGCGCGCATGGCCTCTTCATCATTGTGAGTTAACGCTTGATTAAGACAATGCGCGGCAGCGCAAAGTTCCCGCGCCTCGATATTTCCCGCCATGCCCTTGAGTCTGTGGGTCAACTGCAACGCCTCGTCCCCGGCCGCGCTGCCGACGGCCTCGCGCAGCCTGTCGGCGCCATTGCGGTACTCCGCGACGAAATTGGTCACAAAGCGGCGATAGAGTCCCTCGTCTCCCTCGCAGCGGGTAATCCCCACAGCGACATCCAATCCCCCGATACCGGACGCCTCGCACCAGCGCGCCAGTTTGGCGAGCAGTTGCCCGAACGCCACCGGCTTGGCGAGGTGATCGTTCATCCCGGCGGCCAGACAGGCCTCCACGTCCTGCCGCATGACGCTGGCCGTCAGGGCGATAATGGGGACTGCCCCGCCACCCGGCAGGCCGCGAATCGCGCGCGTGGCCGTGAGGCCATCCATCTCCGGCATGTGTACGTCCATGAACACGCAGTCGAACGGCGCCGCCGCCACGCGCACCGCCTCCACCGCTTCCTGGCCGTTGCCGGCCAGGGTGATCGCCAGGCCCCGCTTTTCCAGCAAGGCCCGCATCCACTCCAGATTGTCCGGCAGGTCGTCCACCAGCAGAATCCGCCGTCCCGCCAGATCGACCCCCTCCTGGCCGTCGGCGGCATCCCGCGACAGGTGGACGGCCTCCTCCGGCGTGGCCAGCCGGAAACGGATCCGGCACTCGCAGCGGCTGCCCACCCCAAGGGTGCTGTCCAGGCGCATCTCCCCCCCCATCAGGGCCACCAGGTCATGACAGATGACCAGGCCCAGTCCACTGCCGCCGTAACGACGCGTGGTCGAGGAGTCCGCCTGCTGAAAGGGTTGAAAAAGCAATTTCATCTGTTCCGGGGAGATGCCGATGCCGGTGTCGCGCACCGCGAACCTCAGGTCCACGCTTTGCTCATCCATGGCCAGCGCCTCCACCGTGACCTCGACATCTCCGCGATGGGTGAACTTGATGGCATTGTCGCACAGGTTGGTCAGCACCTGACTCAGGCGCAGTGCATCCCCCACCACCAGGCGCGGGACCCCGGCGGCGACGCTCAGGCGGATCTCGACCCCCTGCTTCCCGGCCGCCTTGACCCGCATGTCGTCCAGAATCCGGTCGAGCAGGCGATGGGGATCGAAAGAGGCCTCTTCCAGTTCCAGCTTGCCGGCGTCGATCTTGGAAAAATCCAGAATGTCGTTGATGATGCGCAGCAAACCGTTGGCGGCGGCATCGATCCTGGTCAGGCAGTTGCGCTGCTCCTCGCCGGGATCGCCTTGCAACGCCAGGTGACACATGCCCAGAATGGCGTTCATCGGGGTGCGGATCTCATGGCTCATGTTGGCCAGGAACTCCCCTTTCGCCTTGTTGGCCTGGCGCGCCGCATCTTCGCTGACGCGCAGTTCATCCTCCATCCGCTTGCGCTCGGTGGTGTCCCGCGAAACCACGATCACCCCCGTCACCCGGCCCTCCTCGTAGTGGGGGAAATAGGAGACATCCATGAAACGGTGACCGGCGACGGGAAAATCGAACCACGCCTGATAGTTGACCGCCTCGCCCGCCAGACAGCGGTCCAGGTTCTCCCGAATCTGCTCGAACACTTCCGCACCGAACAGGTCGCGCACCGAATGGCCCACGATCTCCTCGTAACGCCGCCCATGCGAGTCCAGATAGGCCCGGTTGACCGCCCGGTAGGCGTAGCCACGATCGAGAAACGCCATGTGGTCGTCGGATGCCGAGACAATGGCCCCATACCGCCGGATGGTCTCCTCGGCCTGCTTGCGTTCGCGGATGTCGCGCACGATGGCCAGATTGTATTCCTGCTGTTCGAACTCCATGTAATTGGTGCTGATTTCCACTTCGACGGACGTGCCGTCCTTGGCCAGGAGCGTGGCCTCGAACATCAATCCGGGATTGGTTTTCAACTCCCGCCAGTGGACCGGCCAGACCTCGGGGGGATGAGCGGGATTGATGTCCCAGGGATATTTTGTCAACAACTCTTCTTGCGTATACCCAAGCCGCTGACAGGCGGATCGGTTGACCCAGAAGATCTGTCCGCTTTCCCGGATCCAGAACACCATGTCGCGGGAGTGCTCCAGGGCATGCCGGGCGAGACGCAAATGCTCCTCGGCCAGCATCTTTTCGGTCAGATCGCTGTAGATGGCGACGATTTCGCCAGAATCCAGCTGGTAGACGTGATTCTCCAGCCAGCCCCGATGCCGTTCGTCCTCGTAAAAATGCACCGGATGGCAGGTGGGATAGCCGGTGCGATGGACCTGCTGGAAGACCGCGAACAGGCCGAAGTCGCGCACGCCGGGAAAGGCCTCGGTCATCTTCATGCCCACGACATCGCGATCCACGGTCTTGCTGATCATGGCCCCGGTGCGGTTGAGATCCCGGATGATGAAATCCTCGCCATCGTTCCAGGGTTCGTAGACCGCCACCCCGCTGGTCATGGTGTCGAACAGCGTGCGAAACCGGTTTTCCTTGATTTGCAGCGCCTGCGCCAGATGTTCCTGCCTGGCCATGGCATTCCTGGCAACGAGCAGGATCACCGCCGTACACCAGATGGCGAACAGGGCGTAACCACGATTGAGCAGGACCACCCAGAAGGGAATCGCCCCGCCATCCGGGGAAAGGAGCATACCCGTCACGACCAGCAGAGAGGCAACGCCAGCCAGGAGCGGGATCGCCCGGCGCGGCGCCGGCATCCACCAGCCTGTCAACACCACTGCGACTTGCAGCACCCCATCCGCGCTACCCAGGGGCAACAGGAGGTCCGTCACCAAAAAAAGTAAACCCAGGCCAAGGGCCGCCAACCAAGGCAACCGACCCCGCCAGGGGAAGGCAGCGGCGATCATATCGGTTCCACGCAATCATGGAGAGAGGGAATTGTAAATCAATTGATAATCAATATAGCTGATGCCTTGGCAAAAGTCCATTGCAATGATGAATGCGGGCGCCAGGCGGGGTACCTTTCCGAATTTTTCGTTGGCATCTCCCCAGGGGAAGGAGCCGGGCAGGATGGACGGTCTCCATCGAGCCATCGGCCAGCAACGATCTTCTGGTGTCAATGCGACGCTTGTGCCGACGCGCCATCGATGATGCCGTTCACCCTGCGCAATAACGCGTTCACCTTATGAACGACTCCTTCCCGGTCCAGAGGGGCGTCGGTGGCGTCCCAGGATTCATAACGGAACTGCACGGCAAAAGGGGTCAGGTCGACGAAATCCCACTCCCCGGTCACCTCTTCGCCAGCCTGGGTGAGCAGAAGCAGCAGCAGACGCAGATTGTGGGTTCTGGGCACCTCCCGATCACGATGGGCCAGCCATCCCTTAAGAATCTTTTCCACCGCCTGCTGGGCGTGCAGACCGAAAATTTCATCCCGAAAAAGCTCCGGGTCCCGCATATTGACAATGGCTTGCAGATCACGTCTGGCGGCTTCCAGCATGCGCCGGGCGATTTCATGATCGGGCATGGAGCACCTTCCCCTCCCGCAAGGCGCGGCCGACGACGTGGTTGGCGGACGATTTCAGCCGCTCCACCTCCTCCAGGGAGTAGACCAGAATATCGGTTGCCACGGGAATGGTCCCCATGGCACGTTCCAGACGGGCGATCTCCCGGAAGCGGCTGCGATTGGGACCGAAAGGTTCGTCCTCGATCACCAGCAAATCCACGTCGGAATCGGGTCTGGCATCTCCACGGGCGTGGGAACCGAACAGGATGATCCGTTCCGGGGCGGCGGTCTCCACGATACGGGCGCTCATGGCGGCCAGGTCGGCGTCGGTGAGGGTCATGGAGTGCTCTGCTTTAATGTAGAGAGTCTCTCTTGCAATTGCCGAGAAAGGCGATGAAGCCCCTCAGGTGAATTCTCGTATTTGATGTGACGGTGTTGCTTCAGATTGAAAGGGATGTCTTCCTCCTGTTGAACAATCGGGATAACCACGCGTCCGAGGGTGTGAGCGATTCCGGCCTCATAAAAAACATTTGGATTTTTTCTACTAAAATCACATATAACTATTATCGATCTAAATATTAATGAGAAAATATCCTGAATAATTTCGCTTTCTCGCCAAGTGGTATCATCTGCCCGTTCGCAACGCATATCAAGGAGTCGGCAAGTAGATTGCATTTGCTGGAATACCGGGTCGAACTCATTGGTAAACGGGATCATGACAGAAACCAGATCCCTCTCTTGTCCGCTCTCCGGGAGTCGAAATACGGTTGGCTTAATCTGGGCAGTGCGATCATTCCGGGAAATTTTGCCATCAAAATATGATGTTAAAATAAGCACTTGACTACGAATGATCAGTCCGGCATCAACCAACACGGAGAATAAATCAACTTCCTTGAGCGCCCAATGGGTTCGATTGTCCTCAGATTCCCGAATATCAAGTTCCCAGACCAGGCTCTTCATTCGTTCCATTGGAATGACAGGAATGTCAGGAAGAAATGAATATTCAATCCTGGCATACCTACCATTTGGCACAACCTTGACAATCCTACCAACGCGCGCATTACCATTTATATTTTTTTCGTAGGCAAACAGTGCAGGAAAATTAATCAACTCATTAATAGCAGATCTGTCAAAATTTCCGTACGTTTCTTTCAGAACATCAGACGTGTATTCAAAAATTCGACGCATGTCCATGTCATAGGGAGCACCGTCCCATGCGCCAACTTCTGAAGTAATAATAAGATTATACACTTGATCACTACTCCTTTTTTGGATCTGCAAGTTAATAACTTATCATTAATAGCCTTACAAATCCCCCGGTAAGCGCATTGTGCGAGCAATACAAAAAAATTTTAGTTATTCAAATATAAAATAAATTATCTCATCAATATCACAGAGCGCTCTACCCCGGAAGCAACCCAGCATTGAGTTATAATTATTGAAACGATATCAACGCAGACAGATACGGTCATACAGTTCTTCCCGTTTGACAGGTAATTTCACCCCTTCTTTCAGGGGCAGCGGATTGGCGAGGAGTTTGTTCATGGCATCCGGGGTTCCATTGGCCTGTTCCCGGTCGCCATCCAGCCCATGCCGGTGCTCCAGAAACAGCACGAAATCCAATACCCGATCCACCAATGCCTCGGGCATCCGTTTGACTTCGTCATGGATGCGTTGCGCGGTGTTCATGGCGTCCGATCTCCCATCCGATCTCGCAGGTCGCCAGAGGGGGATGTTCCGTCCGACAAGGAGGAGGGTGCCCCCCCGGGGCGAAGGAACCGCCGGGGGGCACTGGGAAAAGCGATCAGCGATGATCCTTCTTGCTTCTTTCGGTGTGCGAGAGCAGCTCTTGCGTGAGGATCTCCAGGGCCTCGTTGACCGCGCCGATCACGGTGGCGGACTCCTTGGTGGAGGAGAGGGTCTTGCCGGCGACGTTGACCACGGTCTTGGCCGAAGCGCGCTGCTCGTTGTTGTGGGCATGCCGCTCCACGGAGATGCGGGCGTGGGTCAACGGCCCGAAACGCTGGTCCAGATTGTCGAAGATCTTGTTGATGCGCTCACGCAACTCATCACCGATCTCAACCTGACGACCTTCAATTTTGACTTCCATAGGTTAAACCCCTTTCGTTATTGAAATAACACTCAGAATCCCCGTCCACGCACACGCTGGCGCCTCCGGGAACGCACCGGTATCACCACCGGAACCGGCGCGCCGACATCCCCGCCGGAAAAGAAAAACAGGCTGCGAATCAACTGCAAAATCATCTGCATGGCGGCAATCCTCGTGCAGGAGTGAATGACATGGCCCCTATCATACCACCTTTTTAAGGTCGTATTCCAGGATACCGACAGCTCCCAGATCTTTCAAGCGTGGAATCAGGTCGCGCACCGAAGAACGGTCCACCACGGTCTCCACCGCCAACCAGGCATGATCGAACAAGGGATTGATGGTTGGAGAGGTCACGGCGGGCAGCAGGGCGATCACCGCATTCGAACTGTCCACCGGAACGTTCATCTTGAGCACCACCTTGTGACGCGCGTTCAGGGCGGCGTTGAGCAACAGGGTGATGCGGTCGATCTTCTGTTTCTTCCAGGGGTCGGCCACCGCGCCGTGATTGGCGATGATCATGGTGCGCGTCACCAGCAGGTCCTCGACGATGCGCAGACCGTGCGCCCGAATGGTGGAGCCGGTCTCGGTGATCTCCACCACCGCGTCCACCAACCCCTCCACCACCTTGGCCTCGGTGGCCCCCCAGGAGAAGATCACCTCCGCCTCGATGCCCCGGTCGGCCAGAAACCGCCGGGTAAAATTCTCCAACTCCGTGGCGACCCGCTTGCCTTGCAGGTCCTCCAGCCGGTGGATCGGCGCGTCCTGACGGGTCACCAGCACCCAGCGGCAGGGCCGGTTGGAACTTTTCGAATACTCCAGGGAACCGATCATGGCCACCTTCTCCTCGCACTCCCACTCGAGGATCCAGTCCAGGCCGGTCAGGCCCATGTCCAGGGTGCCGTCCGCCACGTAGCGCGCCATCTCCTGGGGCCGGACCAGGGAACAGACGATCTCCGGATCGTCGATGCTGGGAAAATAGTTGCGCGAGCTGGCGGAGATGGTCCAGCCGGCCTGGGCGAACAGCTCGATGGTGGCCTGCTCCAGGCTCCCCTTGGGAAGGCCGAGTTTCAGTTGTGACATGTCGATTCCATCCTAGCCGATGAAGAAAAAGAGAGCAGCTCCGAAAGCTGGTCGAAGTGCTCCATGACCCGGTCGGGCCGCAACTGGCGGACATCGATGCCGCGATTGTAGCCACGGGCATGGAGGATCACCGGAATCCCGGCATTGCGGGCCGCCTCCAGATCCACCTCCGAATCCCCCACCATCACCCCCAGCCCGGCGGGCGCACCCAGGCTCTCCAGGGCATGATGCAGCGGCGCGGGATCGGGCTTGCGGGTGGGCAGGGTGTCCCCGCCCACGACCAGGGCGAAGCGGGAGGCCATGCCCAGTTGCTCCAGCATGGACCTGGCGAAACGTTCCGGCTTGTTGGTCACCACCGCCAGGGGGATGCCCTGGCGCGTCAGGCTCTCCAGGGCTTCCGGCACGCCGGGATAGGGCCTGGAGTGGTCCACGAGATGCAGGCGGTAATGGTCGAGAAACGCCGCCACCGCCTCCTCGAAGGCGTCGTCGCCGTTCGGGGGTTCGGCCCCCTCGCCCCAGAACCCCCTGGCCAGCAGGGTGCGGGCGCCATTGCCCACCAGATGCCGCACCTGGTCCAGAGGGAGCGGCTCCCGCCCGCGACTCGTCAGGACGTGATTCATGGCCCCCCACAGATCCGGGGCGGAATCCACCAGGGTGCCGTCCAGGTCGAACAGGACCCCTCGGCAGGGCAAGGGGGCGTTCATGGTGCGGCGAGGGTCGCGACGTAGGGCAGTTCGCGATACATTTCGTTGTAGTCGATGCCGTAGCCCACCACGAACAGATCGGGTACCCGAAAGCCGACGAACTCCGCCTCCACCGGCACCTTGCGGCGCGAGGGTTTGTCCAGCAGCACGCAGGTGAGGAGCTGGGAGGACCCCTTGGCGAGGATGAGGCGTTTGGCGAAATCCAGGGTGGTGCCGGTGTCGAGGATGTCGTCCACCAGCAGGACCTGGCGTCCGGTCAGCTCCTGGCGGCAATCCAGGCGGGTGGTGATGCTGCCCGAACTGGTGGTCCCGGAGCCGTAGGAGGAGAGGATCATGAAATCCAGGCAGACCGGGACTCCCCTGGCCGAAAGGGCGCGCGCCAGGTCGGCGGCGAAGACGAAGGCCCCGGTGAGCAGGGTGATCATGACCACGTCCGGTTGCAGGCGTGGGGTGATTGCGTCGGCCAGGGCGTTCACCCGCGCCTGAATTTCGGCGGCGGTGAGCAGCGGTTGAATGGGGGGTCTCATGCCTGATTCTTCTCCAACAGGAAGACAACGACCGGGGCGAGCAGGTTGGCGGTCACCGGCGGCAGCAGCCACTTGGTGAACCCCTTCTGGAAAGTGGCCCTGGGGAGCTGCCCGCCGACGGCCAGGGGAATCCGGCGCAGGATGCGGATGTTGAGGGCGGCGCACAGATCCTGGAAATCGAGGATGGTACACATGTGGATGTAGGGGGTGTCGTGCCAGCGATGGGGCAGCAGGCGGGTGCGGGGCATGCGTCCGGAGAGGAGCAGGCCGAACCGCACGCGCCAATAGCCGAAATTGGGAAAGGAGACGATCCCCTTCTTGCCGACCCGGAGCATCTCCTTGAGGACGTACTCCGGGCGATGGGTGGCGTGCAGGGTATGGGAGAGGATCACGTAGTCGAAGGAGTCGTCGTGATGGTCGCTCAGGCCCTGGTCGATGTCCCCCTGGTAGACGGGCAGGCCGCGCGCGATGCAGTTGTGGACCCCCTCGTGGGAGATTTCCACGCCGAAGCCGCGGGCGTTCTGGTTGCGGATCAGGTGCTCCAGGAGCAAACCGTCGCCGCACCCCAGGTCGAGGACGCGCGCCCCTTCGGTAACCAGATTGGCGATGACGGCTTGATCGATACGGAGCCTGTGCAATGCTGTCCCCATTAGTTGCGGTCGATCCTGGTGAATTTGGATCCCTCCAGGGTCAGGTTGAGCATCAATCCCTTGTTGTCGAAGAGGAATCCCACGATGGGCTGGTGGAGGTTGGTGCTGTTGATCGCCTTGCCTGCGCCCCACTCCACCACGGCCACCGAGCCGTCCACGCCGGCCTCCCAGCCGTCGCTGGCGCGGAAGCGCTCGAGGGCCTCGCGGGTCATGAAGAGCAGCACCACGGCCTTGGACTGCACCCCCACCTGGAGGCCGAGGGAGGCCCCGGCGGTGCTGTAATAGTCCACGGTGCGGTTGTCCACGATCAAGGCGCCCTCGCCGTACTCGCCGCCGACCATGAAGCCGGCCTTGAGCACGCTGGGAAAGACCAGGATGCCCTCCGCCTTGCGCAGGAAGTCGTCGCCGCCGGGCACCTGATCGACGAAGAGCTTGAGGGTGGCTTGGGCCTTGATGTCGATCTCCCTGGCGGAAGCGGCATTGGCCGCAGCGGCGGAGACCAGCCACAAGGCGACCAGGACGACAATGCTGGCCACCCGCGACATTGGAGCGAAAAGGGTTGTCATGGCCATGGTCGAAACGCCTGTCCGGTGGATGGGATTCATGCGGACCAGTCTAGTACAAGAGCGCCGCTCCGGTCAACAGCAACGGGTGAGCGGATTGTGGGCGCATGAGGGCGGGTCGTCCTCGATGGCGGTCGGTTGCGGGTTGCGCAGGGCGGCGCGGCAGGAGCGGATGCCGAAAACGAGCATGGTGAGGACCACCGCCATGAAGAACAGGGCCAGGATGGCGTCCAGGCGGTCGTTGGCCACGACCCTGGCCATTTGTTCCACGCTCTTGGCCGGGGCGACCACCTGACCCTTGTCGAGGGCCTCCTGGAACTTGGCCGCATGGGCCAGAAAGCCGATCTTGACATTTTCCGAAAAGACCTTCTGGAAGCTGGCGGTGCCGGTGGAGATCACCAGCCAGGCGGCCGGCACGATGGAGACCCAGGCCAGTTTATGCAATTTGAGCTTGAAGAGGATCACGGTGGCCAGGATCATGGCGCAACCGGCCAGCATCTGGTTGGAGATGCCGAACAGGGGCCACAGGGAGTTGATGCCGCCGAAGGGATCCACCACCCCCTGATAGAGGATGTAGCCCCAGGCGCTCACGGTGATGGCGGTGGCCAGGATGGTGGAGAGCCAGGAGGAGGTGGGGGCGCGAACCTTGAAGAGGGCGCCGAACATGTCCTGGACCATGAAGCGGCAGGCACGGGTGCCGGTATCCACGGCGGTGAGGATGAAGAGCGCTTCGAACAGAATGGCAAAATGATACCAGAAGGCCATCCAGGCAGTGCCGCCGAAGATGGAGAGGAGATGGGCCATGCCCACCGCGAGGGTGGGGGCGCCGCCGGTACGGGAGAGCAGCGTCTGTTCTCCGACATCCTTGGTGAGTTGCGTGATCATCTCCGGGGTGACGTGGAAGCCCCAGCCGTTGATGACCGTAGCGGCGCTGGCCAGGTTGGTGCCGAGGATGGCGGCGGGGGCATTCATGGCGAAGTAGATGCCGGGTTCCAGGATGGAGGCGGCGCACAGGGCCATGATGGCGACGAAGGACTCCATGAGCATGCCGCCGTAGCCGATGAAGCGGGCGTCGCGTTCGTTGGGAATCATTTTCGGCGTGGTGCCGGAGGCGATCAGGGAGTGGAAGCCGGAGCAGGCCCCGCAGGCGATGGTGATGAACAGAAACGGAAAGAGATCGCCACTCCAGACCGGGCCGCTGCCGTCGATGAAGCGGGTGACGGCGGGCATCTTGAGCATGGGGCCGGCCAGCAGCACACAGAGGGCCAACAGGACGATGGTGCCGACCTTGAGGAAGGTGGAGAGATAATCCCTGGGGCAGAGCATGAGCCAGACCGGCAGGATGGAGGCCAGCGCGCCGTAGCCGATGAGGCCGAAGGTGACTTGCACGCCGGTGAGGGTGAAGAGTGGCCCCAGGGTGGGGTGGCTGGCGACGTGGCCGCCGGCGGCGATGGCGGCCAGCAGCAGGAGGGCGCCGATGGCCGAGACCTCGCCCACGCGGCCGGGGCGGAGTTTTTTCATGTAGACGCCCATGAAGAGGGCGATGGGGATGGTCATGGTGACGGTGAAGACCGACCAGGGGCTTTCCGCCATGGCCTTGACCACGATGAGGCTGAGGACGGCCAGGAGGATGGTCATGATGCCGAAGATGCCGACCATGGCGATGCCGCCGGGGAGCGGCCCCATTTCGGAGCGGATGATTTCGCCCAGGGAGCGGCCAGAGCGGCGCATGGAGAAGGTGAGGATCAGGAAGTCCTGGACCGCGCCGGCCAGGACCACGCCGATGAGGATCCAGAGCATGCCCGGCAGGTAGCCCATCTGGGCGGCCAGGACCGGTCCCACCAGTGGCCCGGCGCCGGCGATGGCGGCGAAGTGGTGGCCGAAGAGCACGATGCGGTTGGTTGGGACGAAATCCTTGTTGTCGTTGTATTTTACCGCTGGGGTGAGGCGATTGGCGTCGAGGGCCAGGACGTGGCGTGCGATGAAGAGGCTGTAGTAGCGGTAGGCGATGGCATAGACGCACAGGGCGGCGATGACCAGCCAGGTGGCGCTGATGGATTCGCCGCGTCCCAGGGCGATCATGGCGAAGGTCGCCGCGCCGAGCAGGGCGACCAGAGCGAACGGGAGGTGGCGTGCGAAGGAAGAGTTGGCTTGTGTCATGTCTCGATTCCGGGGGTCAGACCGCCATGGCCATCACCTGCTGGGTGCCGCGCCAGATCATGTCCACGGCCACGTAGGCGATGATGGCCAGTCCCACCCAGGCGATCCAGGCGTGTTTGTGGATCAATTGGGCGATATAGGTGGCGGCGAAGGCCATCATCACCACCGAGACGAGCAGGCCCAGCACCAGGATCTCCAGATGATCCTTGGCGGCTCCGGCCACCGCGAGCACGTTGTCCAGCGACATGGAGAGGTCGGCCATGGCCACCTGCATCACGGCGGCGAAGACGGTCTTGTCCTTGGCCGACCCGCCTTCCGCGTTCTCGTCATTCCCCGCATCGGCGTGGGCCCTGGCGCGCAGTTCCTGGTACATCTGCCAGGCGACGAAAAGCAGGAGCAATCCCCCGGCCAGGGTCAAACCGATGATTTTCAGCAATTGGGTAGTCAGCAGCGCGAAGAGGATGCGCAGGACCACCGCCGCCGCCGTGCCCCAGATCACCACCCGTTTGCGGTGTTCCAGGGGCACCGAAGCCGCCGCCATGCCCACGACGATGGCATTGTCCCCCGCCAACACGAGGTCGATGAAGATCACCTGCACGAACGCCACCAGTTGACTGGTAAAATCCATTTCCATCGCTCATCAAGCTCCCGGTCGGTATTGATTCACAAAAATCGCCATTGAGATCGCATGCGACAATCATTCACGAAACAGCCGATAAAATTCGCATATTGTTCCAGTGCCACGCAAGCAAAAAAATGGCCAACCGCGCGACTTTCGGCAAGAAATAAATTTCGTGCAACTGTCGCATCAAAATGGTGGGAACCAAGGCTTTCACCTGAGGGAGATTGCAGGAAGATCTACTGTCGAGCATCATGGAAATGAAGAAAATCGGCTGCTGACAGAATTGGGACACCTCGGAACGGGTTGAGCGCCAGGAGATCCTGATCTCCGCTAATGATGGCATCAGCACGGCCATTCACAGATAATTCAATAAATTTATTGTCTTTTTTGTCACGGCAGACGTTGATTTCTTCCAGGATGTGCACCAGTTCGGCGCTGGCCATCATCTCCCTCAGGTACTCCACAAAGCGCGGCGAAAGCAACCTGGCGATCTGTGGTCTGGACATGACTTGCAACAATTCGTCTTCGGTGTCCGTGGACTTCAATAGAGAAGCATTCTTATTCACCCAGCGGACAATATGGGCTGGACTGGAATTCTCTTTCATCCCGGCACTCAGGAGAATATTGGTATCAATAATAATTCTCATTTTGTATTGAGACACACTTCGTCTCTGGCTGCTTCAATCAGGACGTCAATGGTGTCGTCTGTCTCGATTCCGGATGCCGTGACACGCAGCCTTGTGGTCTGACGACCGGGAAGGATATCTTCTTCATCCGGAATGGCGATAAAGATCCTTTGCTCTGCGGAGATTCCCCTATTGAGCAGTTCTCCAGGCAGCTTTCCAGCAGTCGTTTCAATAAAGTCAAGCATTTTGATAACTCCATGACAGGAAGACAGGCACTTCCATCTTCGTCGAACATGGCGATAAAATCAACCACGACCTTGAATCCTTGCAAATTTGGCTGCGGCACCTCGGTCACCTGAAGCTGTTCTGTGTATTGGGCAGCCATAACAGGAGAATCCTAATTCCCCTCGAAATCCGGGGACAATCCGGGAACCTGGGGACGCTATAACCATATCGTCGGCTTGCATGTATTAATATAGTTTTTAATTGACTGTCACAAAAACAGGCAAGGCGTATGCGATGGTGGGTGTATTTTCAATTGTGTTTCTTATCTTTATAAAGAGTAAATTTTGTTGACATCTTTTAATTCCGGGGTTGATTGCTGCCAAAATGAGTAAGCGATCAAGCCGTGTGTGGGGGCAACCTAAAAAAATAATACTAATTTTTTAGTTTTAATATTTATTATTTTTTACTAAAATTATTACTAAATTTAGATAAAATTATTTAATTTTTATTATTTAAATTATAAATAAATAATTTAAATAATATTACTTTGTATGAAAATTTTTTTATTGTACATATGATACGAATTGAGTAAAATTAGAAACATGTCACGATAGAGCACCAACTCCGAAGAGACTCCATCAAGTAAGTATTATATCACAGCAATTGAGGCCTTGACATGAGCGACAATAAAGATTTATCAGCAATTCATTCAATAACCAAAATTTCAATACCTGTGAATCTACCAGTTAATATATTAGATATTACAGGACATTCGCTTCAGGCCATTACAGATGCCCTTCAAGTCGACCGGAACGTGCTGGCTTCTAACGACCAAATCACTCATGCTTTTACAAACTTGCCGCGGATATTGTCGAAAATTCCTCCAGCACTTCGGACTGCAGGCCTAGTACGTATGTGTGTCGCAGTTACTGCAGGCTTATTTGATAGCGCAATAAACTATGCATGGAATGCAGCCATCCTAGAACTAAGGAATAAAGTTCGTATTTTTGGTATTAATATCGTCGGACAGGTCAACGGAAACAATGGCTTCGATGAGAATGCATTACTTGATTTGAAAGATGCAGACCTTCTTTCTTTATGCTTAAAATTAAATCTAATTTCTGAAGATGGTTATTTTATGCTGGATCAATGCCGGGACATTCGTAACAACTTTTCTGCAGCCCATCCATCCATTGGCGATATAGATGAAACTGAATTACTTAACTTTTTAAATCGTTGCGCAAAGCATGCATTATCAGATCAAAAAAGTTTAAAAGGTGTTGATATTCATGATTTAATACAAAAAGTTAAATTTATGAGATTTTCTGCTCAACAATTATCTGTCTGGAAAGACCGTATTGATGGCACGTTTGATGCTCAAAAAGAAGCAATCGTTGGTATTCTTCATGGTATTTATTGTGATCCTGCGTCAGGGGAGGAAAGTCGCAGTAATGCATTATCGATTTGCAAAGATATAAAGAATACTTGGACACCAAAAATCAAGTCTGAACTAATAGACAGACATTACGACTATATGGCAAAAGGCGACACTGAACGCCATAAGGCATCACAAATATTTTTCCAAAAAATTGGTATGATGCAGTTATTGAGCGAACCTGAGCGTCATACGTTGATCACGTCTGCATGTAGTAAACTCATGTCAATACATCAGGCATTCGACAACTTCTACAACGAACCTCCCTTTGCTCAGCGACTAGAAACATTAACACGAGACTCGCAAGTACCTTACACTGCTCAACATGTATATGTTGAAACTGTCATTACATGTGCTGTTGGAAACCCTTATGGAACTTCACATGCAGCACTTCCATTTTATCAAAGGATGATCAGGTCGTTTTCACCAAATGAAATTCAAATCATGCTAAAGCTCGCAACAGAAAGGACAGCCTTTCGTTCTCGTATTCATGAAAACGCAAGATGCATGAACGAACTTAAAAATATTTTAGGATTAATTTCCCTCGACAGCATCCCTACAGATGTGCAACAGACTTACAATAAATTAATAAAATCATAAAATTCTGAAAATTCTGGGATGATCAACCCATTTTTCCATGCTACGGGAAACTGAGAGACTGGGGATCTTTTTCTTTTTTCGTGCTTTTTGCCTGCCCAAATAAATGGATTGCCCCCGGATTCAAACCAAATACGAGTGAACCGCACGGCCAGGCGCATATTTTTCTTGCCGAACCGGATCAGTTGGCGGAATATGGAACGCAAGTCACGGCGACGAACGAAGAAGAGGAAAAAAACGCTTGAGCGACTCCGGCACAAAGACCTGTTGGCACTGCCTGATCGGCGCCACACTCAAGGCGCTGCTGGAGCCGGTGGGGATCGAAGTCCGCACCGAAGTGCCCATCCTCTCCTTTCCGCCCAAGGCGGATATGATCCTCATCCAGCGCAAGGAGGGTGGCCGGACAGAAGAACAGCGCATGCTCATGGCGGATGGGCTGCGGGATTTGGATGTGGAGCAGATTCTGGCCGAGATCAAAATCACCCAAGGCATGAATGAAACGGCACTCATTCAGGACTTCCATGTATGACGGGTGGTATCGGGAATGCGCGAAACTGGCAAAATCACAGTTGCGAACCGTGATTATCAGCGCAACCACGCCACGCGGATCCTTTCTGAAACGCTTCGCCTTCCAACCCGTTGGACCGGACGGTGTCCATGAAAGCAAGCCGCTGTGGGGGGAACCCATTCGGGTGATTTTTCTGAACGAACTGGCGAATGTCTCCAGGAATGCACCACTGAAGTTGTTTGCTTCACGCACTGATGAACGAAAAAAAGCATTTGCGGCTGCGGATGATGCCGGATTGGTCCGCATCTCCACACCGTTCCACTACCTTATAAGTGGCCTCAGGAGCACCGTCATGCGTCATTCATTGCGACATCTCGATAACGCGGGCATCACGCCCGACTCGGTCATGCGGATGGGAAAAAGGATGGTCGAGGCGGCAATCGAGCATTTGCCCGAGGAAGAGCTTGCCACCTTTCCGAAACTGGGGTACCTCTTGGGTCGGGAACGTCAGAAAGGCAAAGCCGAAACCTTGACGCGCCAGTTGCAACGCCGTTTCGGCGCCCTCCCTGACTGGGCTGATGAAAAGATCGCCAATGCCACCTCCCTTTCCCTGGAAGAGTGGAGCCTGCGTGTGCTGGATGCCCGGTCACTGGACGAAGTCTTCGCGGACGGAATGTGACGATCCTCCCGGCAAGGCGGGGATCGCCACGATGCCCACAGCCAATGGGAATGGCTTTTTTTTCATCGGGGTCTTGATTTTTCCGCCCGCATCCTGATATAATGGATCATCCATAAATGTCGACTTTGCCACTGGAGTCAAAGCCATGCTCAACGAACCCAAATATTCCACCGCCACCCAGGAAAATCCCTGGAGCCGCGTGCAACCCAGAATGTACACGGATAGCGATGTGGCCACCTACCTCAAGCAGGTCTACGCCCTGCTGGCCGCAAGCCTCATCGTCGCCGTGGCCGCCGGGTACGTCGGGATGACCCTCCCCTTCGCCCGCGAACACCCCATCATCCTCATGCTCCTCATGTTCGGCGCCATGTTCCTCGCCTTCAAGGTCCAGAACGCAGGAACCCTGTTCCTCTTCACCGGCATCTCCGGCCTCGCCCTCGGACCGGTGATCGCACACTACGTCGGCGCCGGCATGGCCGGTGTCGTGGGTCAGGCCGCCTTCATGACCGGCGCGGTCTTCACCGGCCTCACCTTCTACTCCCTCACCACCAAACGCGACCTCTCCATGATGAGCGGCATGCTCTTCGCCGGCCTCATCGTCCTGGTGGTGGGCGGACTGATCAACCTCTTCCTGCAATCCACCGCCCTCTCCTTCGCCATGTCGGCCGCAGGCTGCGTCATCTTCGCGGGCTACATCCTCTTCGAGACCCAACAGCTCAAGGCACAACCCTGGGCCGTCTCCCCGTCGGTGGCCGCCCTCTCCATGTACCTCAACGTCGTCAACCTCTTCACGAGCCTGCTCCGCCTGCTGGGCATCCTGGGAGGCGATGAATAACCCCTTGCGTCTGGCAAGACAGCGTCTGCGACTGGCGGGCTGGGATGGTTCCCAGCCCGCCATTGTCGTCCTTGGAGACAAACAGCGCCTCTACCTCCTCGGCGCCAAACCCGGCGGCGAAAAGTTGCGCCGCGACTGGCCCGTCTCCACCGGCCGCGCCGGCTTCGGCAATCAACAAGACAGCGGCCGCACCCCCACCGGACTCCACCGCGTCTGCGCCTGCATCGGTGCCGATGCACCCATGGGCGCGGTCTTCAAGGCGCGCCAGCCCACCGGACAAATCGTGGTGAAAAGCTCCGATCCCAAGGAGGATTTCATCACCACCCGCATCCTCTGGCTGGAAGGCCTCGAACCGGGCATCAACCAGGGTCCGGGCATCGATACCCGTGAACGCTACATCTACATCCATGGCACCCCCCACACGGAACGCCTGGGAACCCCGGCCTCGGCCGGCTGCGTCCGCATGCGCGCCAAACACGTGATCCGGCTCTACCGTCACGTCACGCCCGGCACCCTGACCCTGATCCTCCCCGACTTCCCCTAGAATGGCGCCATAGCAACATGCCCCAATTCCTCGCCGGATATCTGCAACGCCTCCTGACCCCCCAGTTCATGGGACTCTTCCTGGCCTTGCTGACGGCCATCCTGATGCTCGTGTTCTTCGGCTCGGCACTGGCCCCCTACCTGACCGCCGTGATCCTCGCCTACCTGCTGGAAGGGATCATCCGCCCCCTGGAACGGCTGCGCGTGCCCCGCTGGCTGGCGGTGACGGTGGTCTTTTCCCTGTTCATGCTGCTGGTGATCGCGGTGCTCTTCGTCTTCCTGCCCGCCATGATTCAGGAATTGTCGCGGGTCTCCGCCGAAATCCCGAAAGTCACCATCACCCTGAAAAGCCAGCTCCATCACCTGACGGAATGGGGCTCGCGCTGGATCGACTCCCCGTTCGCGGAAAACATGATCGTGGGCCTGGTGGAAAAATCCCAGGAGTGGGCCGCAGAGTCGATCTCCGCGCTGCTCAAGGGAGGATTGCCGGGACTGCTCTCCATGCTGATCTATCTCTTTCTGGTGCCGTTTCTGGTCTTTTTCTTCATCAAGGACAAGACCGGCCTGCTGGCCGCCTTCGAGCGCTACCTGCCCCGCGACCGCCGCCTGCTCAACCGGGTCATGCATGAGGTTGGCATCGGCGTGGGGGGGTACATTCGCGGCAAGGTCTGGGAGATGCTGCTGCTGGGACTCTCCTCCTACATCGCCTTCGCGCTGATCGGCTTCCAGTATGCCTTCCTGGTGGCGGTGCTCACCGGCCTGTCGGTGCTGATCCCCTTTCTGGGACTGGCGGTGGTCACCGTGCCGGTGGTGGTGCTGGGCGTGCTCCAGTGGGGCCTGACCTGGGAAGCGGCCAACCCCCTGATCGTCTACGGCGTTCTGCAACTGATCGACGGCAATCTGGTGGCGCCGCTGATCCTGGGGGAGACGGTGCATGTCCACCCCACCACCATCATGCTGGCGGTGCTGACGTTCGGTTCGGTATGGGGGGTGGCCGGGGTGTTCTTCGCGGTGCCGCTGGCGGTGCTGGTCAAGAGCGTCCTGGAGGTCACCCTGGCCTCCGACGCCCCGCAAGTGCCGTGATGACCCCGGAACCCCACGACGCCCTGCTGGCGGCCCGCCCGCTGGCGTCGATCCTCGCTGGCTTTACCCCGGCGGATATTCTGTTGAGCCGTTTTTTTCAGGAACGCGGCTCCGGCCCCAGGGAGCGGGCTGCGTTGGGAGATATCGTCTTCCTGGCGCTGCGCCATTTGCGCCGGCTCGCCCACCCTGCCCCGTCGGCAACACCGGAGCA
>PDZX01000067.1 GCA_002753185.1 Magnetococcales bacterium WMHbin3 | reverse complement strand
ATGCGAGACCTTTCTGGTGGAGAAGGGGGGTGGGGTTCCCTGGTTGGATCGGCATTTGGCGCGCATGGCTGGTTCGGCGGCGGCTCTTGGGTTTCCCTGGGATCGGGAGTTGGTGGAGCGATTGGTGGTGGGTCGGGTGGGGCAATGGTGTTTGGAGGGGGTGTCTCCTTGTGTGGGGCGTTTGATGTTGGCGCAGGATGGGGGTTTGGAGTTGACCCGTCGTCCTGTCACGTCTTGGCCGGGGGGGTTGCGGGTGTGTGTGGCCGACTGGTGTCCGGACCCGATGGATCCTTCCCTCGGTCACAAGACGACGCGTCGTCGGGAGTATGATTTGCTCTTTGAGCGGGCCAGGCGGGCGGGTTATGACGAGGTGTTGTTCGTGACGGCGGGTGATGTGGTGACCGAGGGGGCGATTTCGGCCTTGTTGGTGGAACTGGATGGACGTTGGTATGTTTCTCCGCTTGGGTATGGGTTGTTGCCGGGTTTGTGGCGGGCGGATGTCATGGAGCGTTTCGGGGCCTTCGAGCGGCGTTTGACGTTGGCGGATTTGGCGCGGGCCGGGACGATTGTGATGGGCAATGCGGTGCGTGGTTCCGGCAAGGTGGTGCGTTTGGAGGGGAGTGATGGGGAGTTGATCTTTTCGTCAAATTTTTAGGGGTCCAGGGGGATTATCCCCCTGGTGGGATCCAAGGGCGAAGCCCTTGGTGGGGTCCAGGGGCGAAGCCCCTGGTGGGATCCAAGGGCGAAGCCCTTGGTATCCAGCGCGCTTTATCAAAAGCTTTTTTTCGCGCGCCTTTTGCGCGAAAAAAAGCGCAGCGCGCCTCAAATCACTCGGTTTTTACGAGTGCGCCTTGGCAGGTTCGTTTCCTTGTTTTTCGCGCCTTTTGCGAAAAACAAGGAAACGAACCTGCGTATTGCCCATCGGGCTGGAGCATTATGCAGGCTCTCTTTTCGTTTCCAAAAAGCGGAAACGAAAAGAGAGCCTGCGAAGGCGGCGCGCGGCGCTTTTTTCGCGCAAAAGGCGCGCGAAAAAAGCTTCTTGAAAAGAGCGCGCTAAAAGATAAAGTCCCAAGGGCTTCGCCCTTGGATCCCACCAAGGGCTTCGCCCTTGGATCCCACCAAGGGCTTCGCCCTTGGATCCCACCAAGGGCTTCGCCCTTGGATCCCACCAAGGGCTTCGCCCTTGGATCCCACCAGGGGGATAATCCCCCTGGACCCCTAATAGTTGAACGGGAGTGTCATAAATGACAGCAGATTTACTGAAATTCGCCTCTGAAATCGTCGAAGCCTACGTCGCCAAAAACGAATTGTCCCCAAGAGAGGTGCCGGTCCTGCTGCGCGAAGTGTTCGACACCCTGCGCGCTCTCTCCGAGGAAACGGACGCAATCCCAACAGGCGAACCGCCACCAGACTGGACCCTAACATCGTTCCCGGAATCCACGCAACAACGCCCCTTCGTCCCCCTGGACCAGGCCGTCACCCCGCAAGCCATCATCTGCCTGATCTGCGGTCGCGCCTGCAAGGCACTCAGGGCACACCTGACCCGCACCCACGGAATGGAAGTCCCTCAATACCGCGCCATGTTCGGCCTGGACAGGAATTTTCCCATGACCGCCCCGGAATATTCCGGCACCCGACGCAAACTGGCCAAGCAATTCGGACTGGGTGGACAACGCCTCACCCCTGAACCTCCCGAAAACGAATGATGGCACGCCGGTCCTTCTTGGTGGGCCGCCCGCCAGGCAGCGGACGCGGCTCGGAGCGCAAGGCGAGCGCGGTCAACTCCCGCTTGCGACGACTGGCCTCGCTCTCTTCATAGAGCGCCTGCGCCACGGGCGCCGAACCCCGCCGATCCGACAGCCCCAATACCGCCACCTCGAACAGGAACTGATCCTTGCGAATCTCCATCCGGTCTCCCACCCGGATGTCACGACCCGGCTTGGCGCGCAGACCGTTGACATGCACCATCCCCCCGTTGGCCGCCTCGCAGGCCAGGGAACGCGTCTTGAAAAAACGCGCGGCCCACAACCACTTGTCCAAACGAACCGTGCCCCCGGCCTCATCCGTTCCAGCGCGCTCCATGACCCGTCTCCCCCAAGATCCGCCGCAATCCCCCGGCAATCTCCTCCAAGGTCTGCGACAGTTGCAAGGCGCCCTGCCCGAGTTGACCCTGGCTGGCCTTGCCGGACGCCGTCTCCAGCAGGGATTCCAACCCCTCGGCGACATTCAACGCCTCCAACACCCGCTCCCCCACGTCTCCACGCTCCTCTTCCCCGGATGCCTGGGCGACTCCGGCCACCTCGGCGGAAACCTCATGCACCTCATGCACCGTCCCCCGCAGGGCGTCGAGCAGTTGCTGCAACGCCCCGGCCACCTCGTCCAACAAGGCGACACTCTCCACGATCCTCTGGTTGACCTCGCCACTCCCCTCCAACAGACTCTGCATGGAACGACCCATCTCCCCGACGGTCTCGCCCTGCGCGTCCATGGCCATGAGCATGGCGAAATTGGCCCCGCCGATCCGCTCGATGCCCTCGCTCAGATGCATCTCCCGCTCCCGCACCCCACTGGAATGGACCCGAATCTCCTCGGTCTTGGTCGATATCATCTGCGTGGCGTCGGCGGTCTGCCGGGCCAGGGCCTTCACCTCGTTGGCCACCACCGCGAACCCCTTGCCCGCGTCGCCCGCGCCGGCCGCCTCGATGGAGGCGTTCAACGCCAACATGTTGGTCTGCTCGGCAATGTGGTTGATGATATCCACCACCACGCCGATCTCCTGCCCCGATACCGTCAGACGATTCATCACCTCCCGGTCGCTGCCGGCGAACTCCACCAGCTTGCGCGACTCCTCGTTGGCCTCCCGGCAGCGCGTGCGCACCTCCTCCAGCTCGTCGGTAATCGTCTCCAACACCTCGAACGCCGATTGCAACGGGATCCGCGCCTGTTCGGCATCCTCCCGGACCTGGACCAACCGTTCGTTGACCCGCTGCGTGTTGCTCGCGGCGGTCTCCAGCATCTCCATGGTCTTGCGGATCTCCTCGGCCACGGCGTCAATCCGTCCCGTCACCTCCGCAACAATCCCCGCGCCATCCCCCGGTTGCCGAGAGGAGACAACGACACTCCCCTCCCGCAACGCCTCCAGCCGCTGCCGCAACTCCACGGATGCGGCCATCCCCTCGTTCACGCCCCGCGCCATGAGAGTCTCGAACTCCGCAATCCACTCCGCCAGCCGCGCCAACTCGCCACCCGTGCGCGCAATCCGCTCCGCGTACTCCTGCCCCTGCCGGTCACGCTCGGCCATCCCCGCATGATAGCGCTCCACCACCACCTCCGCGCGCTCCTCGGATCCGCCGTCCGCAAGTTTTTGACAAACCACCCGCTCCAAACCCCGCAAGGGACGCAAGGTCCCGGAGAGCATCAACCGGGCAAGGCCCAGTCCAAGCAGCAGCGCAAGCAGGGCCAGGATCAACCCACCGTCCGCATCCGGCAACGGGTCCGCTCCCCCGGTCAACGTCCCCGCCAACGCCGCGCGGATGAACAACCCACCCGGCTCCTCCCGAACCCCGCCCGACCGGACAGGCCGCGTCATCTCCTCCCGGCTCTCCCGCATGCGCTTTTCCACCTCCTGCCGCGCCTGTTCCAGACCACTCTCGTCAAGGGCCGGCCCGGCGACGACGGCGGGAAACAATCCCCTGGCCGCATGCTCCCAGCCGTCAATCCCCTGCAACAAGCCCTCACGGGCGGCCTGGGCGAGACCCGACTCACGGATGGCGGAGCGCATCGCCTCCAGCCGTTCCAACAACACCTTTAACCGCACTTCGCTTCCGTCCGTCAGGAACTCCTTCCCCGCAGTGCTGGTGCTCGCGTGCGCATTGCGGATCCCGGCGATGCCAAGAGGGGGAAAGAACGCCTCCAGCCGTTTCCCCGCCTCACGCATCCGCGCGATGTGCTCTTCCTTGAGGTCGTACTTTTTGGTGGCCGTGACAAATCGCCCAAAGGCCTGCTCGTACTCCGCGCCCAGCTTTTGCAACGGTTCACGAGTCTCCTGAGCAATCGGCGCCTTGGCCAGTTCCCGGCGGAATGCCTCCCTGGTCTGGTCGAATTGTTGCCGGTATTTGGCCTTCCAGTGCTGGTGATACTCCCGCTCGTGCCGGCGCATGGTCACGACCAGGTCATGCAAACGCTCCAGGTCGTGTTGCGCAATCCGTGCCTCCATGGCGGATGCAGCGGCAAGCAGCGCGTCACGTCCCGCCTCTCCGGTCGGGCTGGCTGGCTTGCGCAAGGCATCCAGACTCGCCTGCAACCGCTCCTGCCAGATTGTCAGGGCCTCGGCGATGGAAGGGGCATGTGGCAAGACCGCCTCCCGCGCCTTGGCAATGGCGGCAATCCCCCGTTCGGCGGCCTCCGGGGCGTGTTGCGCCAGAAATTCCTTCTGCGCCTTGCTGGCCTCCAGCACCATGACCCGCACCCCCTCCAGCCGCTCGGCGCCCGGATCGGGAGGAGGCGGGGCCTTCGGCGGTTCGCTGGTCTTGGGCGGTTGGGCGTCACGAGCGGCCAATTCCTCGCGCGCCTTGGCCAGTTGTGCGTTCAGGGCGTTTGCCTCCTCGCGTGCCTTGGCCAGTTGGGCGTCGCGGGCGGGTGACCCCTCGTGGGCCTTGGCCAGTTGCGCCTTCAGGGCGTTGGCTTCTTCGCGTGCCTTGGTCAGTTGCGCGTTCAAGGCGTTCGCCTCCTCGCGCGCCTTGGCCAGTTGGGTGTCGCGGGCGGGTGACTCCTCGTGGGCCTTGGCCAGTTGTGCGTTCAGGGCGTTGGCTTCCTCGCGCGCCTTGGTCAGTTGCGCGTTCAGGGCGTTCGCCTCCTCGCGCGCCTTGGCCAGTTGTTCCTCCCGCGCGCGCAGGGCCTCGGCGGCACGGGGATCCACTGGCGCGCCTTTTTTCGTCCCGGATTGTGCTTGTCGATAGAGGTCGCGGGTCTCTTGCAGCGCCAGGTGATAATCGGCAATGGCGGCCAGAAACAGCAATGCCGGCAGGCCGATGGTGAGACCGATTTGCATTTCAACGCTCAATCGCTTGAAATGTTTTGCTATTTCCATGTGCATGCATCCGGATGGTTGGCCAATGATCTTGTTTGTGGCATGATGCGTTGCAACTGCTTGCACAGAATAACCGATTTCACCCTGGTTTGCCTATCCATGAAACTGACTGCCCGTGATTTTTCCACCCGCCTGGAGCGGGAAGGCCCGCCCACGATGGCGTTGCTGTACGGTCCCGAATCGGGGCTGGTGGCCCGGCACGCCGCGCTGCTGCGCCGCTCCGTGGTCGCTGCGGCGGACGAGGAGATGGACGCGGAAAACTTCCACGGCGCCGACGTGGACGTGATGCGCCTGCTGGCCGCCTGCAACGCCTTTCCCTTCTTCGCCCGCCGCCGGTCGGTGGAACTGCGCGAGGGGGATCAACTGAACGCGGCGGCCCGCAAGGCGGTGCTGGGTTATCTGGCCTCGCCCTCGCCAAGCTCGCTGCTGATCGTGCTGGCCGGCCCCCTGGAGGTGCGGCATCCGCTGCGCAAGGCCTTCGAGGAGCACAAGAGCGCCTGGTGCGTGCCCCACTTTCCGCTGGAAGGCCGGGAGTTGCATGCCTGGCTCAAGGAGCGCCTGCGGGAGGCCGGCTACGCCGTGGAGATGGATGCCATCCAGGCTTTGGCGGAACGGCTGGAAGGGGATGCCCGCAACGCGGCGAGCGAACTGGAAAAATTGATGCTGTTTCTGGGAGAGCGGCGCAAGGTGACCCTGGAGGATGTCCTGGCCTCGGTGGGCGACTCCGGGACGCACAGCGGTTTCGCCCTGGCGGAGGCAGTGCTGGCAGGCCGGGTGGAACAGGCGCTGCCGATTCTGGATCATCTCCTGGAGGCCGGCGAGGAGCCGTTGGCGTTGCTGGGGCTGTTGACCCAGCGGCTGCGGCGTCTGGCTCAAGGGATGCATGCCCTGCGCCAGGGCGAGGACCCGGAACGCATCGCCACCCGTTTGCAGGTGTTCTGGAAGGAGAAGAACGACTTTTTCACCCGCATACGCGCCACTTCTCCACGTTGGCTGGCCAACGCGCTGCTGCGCTGTCAGGAGGCGGATCGGGAACTCAAGAGCGGCGGCAACGAGTCGCGCATCATGGAGCGCCTGGTGATCGGGTTGGCGCACAAAACGAGCGGGCGTCCCGCATCCTCCGGCGCAACGCCGCCAGCAGCAGGGCCACCCCCAACAGCCCGGTGGCGGTCATGAGAAAGAGCGTCGTGGGCATGCCGGAGTAGGCCATGCCGCCGAGCACCGGTCCGATGCCGCGACCCAGGGCGCTCATGGATTGGAACACCCCCAGCATGACCCCCTGCCGCTCCGGGTCGGTGTTGAGACTGGCCAGTCCGGACAGGGACGGATGCACCAGGCCGGAGCCGATGGCGATCATGCCCATGGCCGTCAGGATCGCAGGCCATCCGCCGGGTCGCAACAGGGCGAGTCCCCCGGCCACGCAGAGCAGTCCGGCCAGGGCCGTGTTTTTTTCACCAATGGCCTTCACGATATGGCGCAATATGCCCCCCTGGACGATCACGGCCACCACCCCCACATAAGTGAACAGCCATCCCACGGTGGCCATGTCCCACTGGAGGAGATCCCTGCCCCACAGCGGCAAGGTCACCTCGAAGCCGGAAAAGAGGGTGACGAACAGCCCCATGAGCAGGCAGGCGGTCAGGGCGCCGGGGTATTGGCGCGCCAGCCCCCCTGGCGCCAGGGAGAGGATGGGGTGGGAGAGGCGGGTCTGGTGCGTCCGAACGGCGGGTCTGGTTTCCGGCAGGTAGTGAACGGCGGCCAGGGCATTGAGGCCGGTGATCAGGGCGGCCCCCAGGGGGGCGGCCTCCACGCCGAAGCGCACCAGCCAGCCGCCGAAGGCCGGACCGAGAATGAACCCAAGGCCGAATGCGGCGCCGATCAGCCCCATGGCCCTGGAGCGCTCCTCCGGGGGGGAGAGGTCGGCCAGGGCGGCCTGCGCCACCGCGATGTTGGCCCCCATGACGCCGGCGGCGGCGCGGGCCGCGAACAGCATCCACAGGCTGGTGGCCATGCCGTAGGCCAGATAGGAGATGGCAGAGCCGATCAGACCGGCGATCAGGGCGGGACGCCGTCCCATGCGATCCGACAGCCACCCCCACCAGGGGGCGAAGAGAAACTGCATCAGGGAGTAGATGGCCATCAGCCAGCCGATCTGTTCGGGGGTGGCGGCAAAGCGGGGATCGGCAGCGTAGAGGGGCATGAGGGGCAGCACCATGCCGAAGCCCAGCAGATCCAGAAAGACCGCCAGGAAGATGATGCCGGTGGAAGGCGGGAATTTCATGGGGCAAGGCTCCCGATGCGTCGCCAGGCGAGGTGAAAGATGGGACGGCCGGCGGCCTCGCCCTTGGTCTGGAAGCGGGTGGCCACCCAGAAATCGGGTTGCGGGACGAAGCGATCCGGCGGGGGGGCGAGATTGACGAAGGCGGGGTGGCCGTTCAGGGTCTGGTCCATCCAGAACGCGTACTCCTCCCAGTCGGTGGCCAGGGTGAGCAGCCCGCCGGGCCGCATGCGTCCGGCCAGCAGTTCCAGGAAGTCGTGCTGGACGATGCGGCGTTTGTGATGGCGCTTTTTGGGCCAGGGGTCGGGGAAATTGATGATCACCCAGTCCAGGCTGGCCGGCGGGATGTCGCTGGCCAGGGCGCTCTGCGCGGCGCACGGCAGCAGCCGCACGTTGCCGATGCCCTCGCGGTTCAGGCGTTTGATCAGGGCGGCCTCCCCTTCCTGGAACACCTCCGCGCCGAGAAAACGGTCGTTGGGGTGACGGGCGGCGAGTGTCGAGAGAAACTGGCCGTTGCCGAAGCCGATTTCCAGGATCAGGCGGGCATCCGGCGTGGCCACCAGGGCGTCCAGCAGGGCGGCGCGCTCCGTGGCGGCGGGGATGCGCAGGCCGGGCAGGGTCTCGTCCAGCCAGCTCTTTTCGCGCAGGGTGAGAAAGCCTCTCTTGCGGCCATGCACCTTGAACGACTGCCAGGGAGAGGGAGATTGCGGTTCGCGGGGTTGACACATCGGGATGGCGGGCCTATTTATGGGTTACGGTATTGCGGATTTTTTTTGCGTTCTTTCGGAGAGACTCATGATAGCACCCAAGAAGAGCAACTTCACGGATCCGAAACGGCTGGTCGAGTGGTTTTACGAACCGGAGGACGGTAGCCCCGACGCCTGGCTGAAGCAGGCGCAAGCGGACTGGCGCGCCTTGCCGGGGTCGTCTCCACCCGCCAACGCCGTGGTATTGGTCACCGATGGCAAAGGATACGCCCTGGGGAGGGCGGATGACGCGGGCAAGCTGGTCGTGGACGGGGAGGCCCTCACCGCGACCCATTGGTTGCCATTGCCGTCCTTGCCCGAGCCGGTGGCCGAGAAGAACAGTGCGGGATCGATTTTTCGACACAATAACAGTTGGCGGCGGTATTGAGAACAGGCTGTTCCGTTCGCGCGGGATCTCCCCCGCTCCGGTCAGGGGAGCGGGGGATGAGGAGGCCGGGTCAGAGGCTGGCAGTGTGGGCGTTGAGGATGGCCGCCATCAGGTCCTTGGTGCGGAGTTTTTCCTTTTTGAGCCGCTCCAGATCGAACTGGTTGCGCACGTCGCGGGTGTCGTCGATCTCCTTTCTGAGCGCCTCGTGCCGGTCGTACAGTTCGCGGAACTTTGGATTGATGTGCAAAAGTTCGTTGACTGCCTGCAATTGATCTTCAAACATGGACATCTCCTTACTCTAAGATGGGGGTGGTGTGCGTTCCCTGCCGTGTTCATCCGGCCGGGTCGGGGGGAATGGCGCCGAGTTTTCCGGATTGGATGGCCGCGCGGGCGAGTTGGTCGGCGGCCTCGTTGCCCGGATTGCCCGCATGTCCCTTGACCCAGCGCCATTCTACCTCATGTTTCAGGCAAACGGCATCCAATCTTTGCCACAATTCGCAATTGAGGACCGGCTTGCCGTCGCTTTTGCGCCAGCCGCGGCGTTTCCAGCCTTCCAGCCACTGGGTGATGCCGTTCTTGACGTAGGCCGAATCGGTATTGAGGATCACCCGGCAGGGACGCGTCAGGGCCTCCAGGGCGTGGATGGCGGCCAGCATCTCCATGCGGTTGTTGGTGGTGAGCGGCGCGAAACCGCAAAGATTTTTTTCATGGGGGCCGTATTGCAGCAATGCCCCCCAGCCTCCGGGTCCGGGATTGCCGCTGCATGCGCCATCCGTGTGGATCAGCACCGGCGGGGCGGTCGGGGAAGTGGAGGAGACGGCTTCTGGGTTGATCATGGACGACCGGATGCGCGGTTGGCGGTTTAGTTGGACGGCGGAATCGTTTATACTCTTTCGTAGCGTCATTGTACACCACGAGTCTACGGAAAGGAAAAGGGATGGGCAAGGTTCTGGTTACGGGGGCAGCCGGTTTCATCGGCTCCCACCTCGCGTTGCGGCTGTTGGATCGGGGCGACCAGGTGGTCGGCCTGGACAACCTGAACGGCTATTACGATGTGAATCTCAAACGGGCGCGTCTGGCCCGTCTGGAGGGACGCGCGGGTTTCTCCTTCGTCCAGATGGATCTGGAGGATAGGGAGGGGATGGCGGGCCTGTTCGCGCGGGAGCGGTTCGACGGGGCGGTCAATCTGGCGGCCCAGGCCGGGGTGCGCTATTCGTTGAAGAACCCCCTGTCCTACGTGGACAGCAATCTGGTGGGATTCGTCAACATGCTGGAGGGGTGTCGTCATTCCGGGGTGGGGCATTTGGTGTTCGCCTCGTCCTCGTCGGTGTACGGGGCCAACGAGACCATGCCGTTTTCGGTCCACCAGAACGTGGACCACCCCCTCTCCCTCTACGCGGCCACCAAGAAGGCCAACGAGTTGATGGCCCATACCTATGCCCATCTCTATCGTCTGCCGGTCACCGGGTTGCGGTTTTTCACCGTTTACGGTCCCTGGGGCAGGCCGGACATGGCGTTGTTTCTTTTCACTCGCGCCATTTTGGAGGGGCGGCCCATCGATGTTTTCAATCATGGCAAGATGCGCCGTGATTTTACGTATGTGGATGACATCGTGGAGGGGGTCCTGCGGGTGCTGGATCGCGTCCCCACGCCCGATCCGGAGTGGTCCGGCAAACACCCGGAGCCGTGTTCGAGTTCCGCGCCCTATCGCCTCTACAATATTGGCAACAATCAGCCGGTAGAGCTGATGAAATACATAAATGCCCTGGAGGAGGCCCTGGGCATGCGCGCCCAGATGAACATGCTCCCCATGCAACCCGGCGATGTCCCGGCCACCTGGGCCAACGTGGACGACCTGATCCGCGACGTGGGTTTCCGCCCCGCCACCACGGTCCAGGAGGGCATCCGGCGGTTCGTGGCCTGGTATCGGGAATACTACGGGGTGGTTGCTTCGTGAAAAAATGTCGTGGCGGCCCTGCCCAGGCTGGAGAAGAGCCGCCTTCCGGCGGATGTCCAACAAGTGGTCGTGGAGTTGGACGCCTGGCTGAAAAATCCGGAGCAGATGGAGTTGCGGCGGGCATTCGCGCAATGGTTGAGTCGGATCCTGCTGCCGCGTCTGGCCAAAAACGTCCCCGTTCCGGAATCCATGCCGGAGATGAATGATCTGGAGGAGGTGCGCACCATCTTGGCGGAAACCGTGGAAGGGTGGACGAGGGAGTGGAAGCGGGAGGGAGAAGTCGCCATGCTGACGCGCCTTTTGCAACGTCGCTTCGGCCAACTGCCTGTCTGGGTGGAAGAAAAAATCGCCACTTCCGACAGCGCCATACTGGAGGAATGGAGTCTCCGGGTTTTCGATGCCCGGAGCCTGGATGAGGTGTTTCTGGACGGGGCGTGACGGTCGCTGCGGGAAGACTCACTTGGCGGACAGGAGGTTTTCGGGCGCGCCCTGATAGTCGGAGCGTTGAATTTGCAAACCCAAGTGCATCCCCTTGATGCTGACGATGGTGCATGGGTAGTCCGACGGGCGACCGAAAAAGGTCACCCGGATATGGCCGACATCCCCCACCCGGATTCCGCTCGGCTCCACCTCAGAATGAACTCCACCGATTGCGGGCGGTGCGTGCCAGATGAATCGTCGGCGGTCTGAACCGACTATGCTGTAATGACTAAAATAATGCAAGATCAGAGAGCGGAGCATGTAACATCCGACGAACGGAAGGTTAGTGGATTCCTCTTCAGGTTCGTTCCACGTTTTTTTTTGCTTTTTGCCCGTCTGTGCGCTATACAAAAAAAAGCCTTTTTCGCCAGGGATGAAAAAGCGTCACGCATGATATTCGCCTGGTTCGTTGCCGTGGTCGGGAGCAGGCCGGGCGGATTGCAAGGAGGGGAATGATATGATCGAGTGGGGAAAGTTTCTCGGCGCCCTGGCGGCGGGCAAATGGCCGGAGGCTTGGGCAATGCTGCCTGCCCTCCCCCCATGGTTGGGATCTTTGTTGATTCTATTGTTTGTTTTGGAAATCCTGGCCAGGATGACGAACACGGCCAAGGCGCTTTCCATTCTGCATTGGCTCTCCAGATGGAAACGGTGGCACAGGCAATTCAGCCTGCCCAGAGTTGAAGAAGATTGCTTTGCGGTGATTGTGGCGAGGCTGGAGGGGGATGAAGATGATTCTATGCGCGATGTGATCATGAATTCGTTGTATACCGTCCACGATGTCAAAGTCTATGCCCTGGAGCGGGCCATCTCCTTGCGGAAGGGTGAATTGAATCATGATGTGATTCAGGCCGGCCATGATCAGGCGCAGGAGTTGATGTATAAAATCGGCGGACACATTTTGTTGTGGGGCCGGTTGATCAAACATGATGGAAGGACGGCGCCGATTCTGCATTTTACTACAAGAAAAAAATTGGATGGGAAAGCGTTCAAGGGGCAAGATTATTCCTTGCAAGAAAAACAGTTGGATTTGCCTCCCGTTTTTCAGGAAGAGTTGGATAATGTCATTAAATTTGTGATTTATCAGACGCTTGTCAAGTCTGTCGAACAGAACAAGGAGATCATTACCGATCAATTCGTGCAAAGTGTCGCCTCCGTGCGCGCAGCATTGCAATCCTCCGCTCCGCGCTGGTCCGCCCAGGAACGGTCCAACACATTATTCATGCTGGCCATAGCCTTGATCACCGTTGGGGAACAGCGTGGCGAGAATCCGCCGTTGCTGGAGGCATTGACCTTGTTGGAACAAGCGATTGCCGCGACCGACAGGCAGGCGAATCCGCTGCAATGGGCAGCCATTCAAAACAGTCTTGGCCATGCCTTGCAAAGGCTTGGAGAGCGGGAGGGGAGCGCGGAGCGGTTGGAGAATGCGGTGACGGCCTATCGCGAGGCGTTGAAGGAGCGGACCCGCGAGCGTGTGCCGTTGGACTGGGGGAAGACGCAGAGCAATCTGGGCGGTGTCTTGCGAATGCTTGGGGATTGGGAGGGGAGCGCGGAGCGGTTGATGGATGCGGTGACGGTCTGTCGCGAGGCGTTGACGGAGTTGACCCGCGAGCGGGTGCCGTTTGACTGGGCGATGGCGCAGAATAATCTGGGCCTTGCCTTGCAAACGCTTGGGAAGCGGGAGGGGAGCGCGGGTTGGTTGGATGAGGCGGTGACGGCCTATCGCGAGGCGTTGGAGGAGTATACCCTTGATCGGGTGCCGTTGGACTGGGCAATGACGCAGAACAATCTGGGCAATGCCTTGGCAATACTTGGGGATCGGGAGGGGAGTGCGGAGCGGTTGGAGGAGGCGGTGACGGCCTATCGCGAGGCGCTGAAGGAGCGTACCCGCGAGCGGGTGCCGTTGGACTGGGCGGAGATACAGAACAATCTGGGCCTTGCCTTGCAAAGGCTTGGGGATCGGGAGGGGAGCGCGGAGCAGTTGGAGGATGCGGTGACGGCCTATCGCGAGGCGCTGAAGGAGCTTACCCGCGAGCGGGTGCCGTTGAACTGGGCGGGGACACAGAACAATCTGGGCCTTGCCTTGCAAAGGCTTGGGGATCGGGAAGGGAGCGCGGAGCGGTTGAAGGAAGCGGTGACGGCCTGTCGCGAGGCGTTGAAGGAGTTGACCCGCGAGCGGGTGCCGTTGGGTTGGGCGATGGCGCAAAATAATCTTGGTAATGCTTTACTAACCATTGGGGATCGGGAGGGGGGCGCGGAGCGGTTGAAGGAGGCGGTGACGGCCTATCGCGAGGCGTTGAAGGAGTATACCCGCGAGCGGGTGCCGTTGGACTGGGCGAAGACGCGGATCAATCTGGGCGGTGCCTTGGCTGCATTGGGCGAGTTGGGGAAGGATGCCGGGCGGATCCGCGAGGCCATCGCCATGCAGGAGCAGTCGCTGGCGTTGTGCCAACAGGCCGGGGCGGATGGTTTTGTGGAGATCGTGGAGAATGCGTTGGAAAAATCGCGCTCCAGGTTGGAAAGAGTGACAGCCGGGCCATGAGCGGGGGGCTGGCAAATGGGTGACGTTCTGGTGAGTCGCGCCGCTTCCAATCTGTTGCGGCTGCTGGACGCCAATCCCAGACAGTTGACCCTGTTGCGTGATTGCCACGCGGTGAGATGGCCTACCCGAAATTCACTGCCGACGGGTTGCTTTCCTTCAAGGAGGTGGACGAATGATGACGTGTCACGAATGCGGGCAAACCATGGTCCGGGATGCGCGTCCCGTGGTCCTGATCTACGAGGGACACTTCATCACGGTGGATCTGCCAGGATGGTATTGTGCGTGCGGTGAGAGCGTGCATTCCAGCAAGGAGATGACCGTGTCCGACCGCGCCTTGGATCTCCTGAAGGCACGTGCCGGGGGACTGCTGGACGCCAATCCCGGACAGTTGACCCTGCTGCGTGATTGCCGCGCGGATTGTCAGCAGCCTGGATGAGGGGTTTTTGGACGGGGCGTGACGGTCGCTGCGGGAAGACTCACTTGGCGGACAGGAGGTTTTCGGGCGCGCCCTGATAGTCGGAGCGTTGAATCTGCAACCCCAAGTGCATCCCCTTGATGCTGACGATGGTGCATGGGTAGTCCGACGGGCGACCGAAAAAGGTCACCCGGATTTGTCCGTGATCCCCCACATTGATCCCGCTCGGCTCTTCGTCGGCGATCATGGCGGCGCCGCCAAAGCCCATATTGTCGGCGCGTCCGGTGATCACCCGGCCATCGGCCAGGCGCAGGGTGACGGCATTGTGGTACTCGAACCGCTCGTGGCGTCGTCTTTGCTGGTTGGGCGATTCCATGTCAGGGTCCTCCTCGCGGCGGTCGTCGATCTGTGATCCGTCTCCATAATGCCCCTCATCGCCCGATAATGCAATGGCGAGCGTTGACCATGAGACGCGTTATGGCCTGGACTGTCAAGCGGATTCGAGCAATACAACCGCTTGCGCCGCGATCCCCTCGCGACGGCCGGTGAAACCCAGGCGCTCGGTGGTGGTGGCCTTGACGTTTACCCGCTCCAGCGGAATCTCCAGGGTTGCGGCGATGGCGGCATTCATTGCCGGGATGTGCGACGCCAGCCTGGGGGCCTCGCAGATCACCGTGGCATCCACGTTCGCCACCCGCCACCCCCGCGCCTGCAACGCCTCCCGCACCCGCTCCAGCAGTTTGCGGCTGTCGGCCCCACGGTAGGTCGGGTCGCTGTCCGGAAAGTGATGGCCGATGTCCCGCAAGCCCGCCGCCCCTAACAGGGCATCCATGATCGCATGCAACAGCACGTCCGCGTCCGAATGGCCCAGCAGCCCCTGTTCGTGGGGAATGCGCACCCCACCCAGTATCAGGGGCCGCTCCGGGACGAAACGATGCACGTCGAATCCCTGACCCACCCGCATGTTCATGGTCTCCTTGCCCTCCGACAGCCACGCTTCGGCCCGCGCCAGATCACGGGGCTGGGTGATCTTGATGTTGCTCTCCTCGCCAGCGACCGTCAGCACCGGATCCCCGGACCGCTCCAACAGGGAGGCGTCGTCCGTGCCGGTGAATCCCGCCCGTTCCGCCTCCCGGTGGCAACGCAGCAGCACACCGTACCGGAAAATCTGCGGGGTCTGGATGCCCCGCAGGCGCGATCGGTCCAAAGTGCGCGAGATATGGTCTGTCTCGTCCACCATTTTGATGGTATCATGCAACGGTACCGCCGGAATGATCGCCGTGGCATGGCCGCGCGCCTGCAACAGCCGGTCCAGCAGGGCGCGGGAAACCAGGGGACGGGCGCCGTCATGCACCCCGACCCAGGCGTCGTCCGACACAACCAGCCGTGTCAGGCCCGCCAGGACCGAGGCCTGGCGTTCGGCGCCACCCGGTACCGGCGCCAGCAGCTTGGGCCAGCCGGCCAGATGCGGCCCCATGACCTCCCGCCACAACGGTTCGCCCTCCGGCGCAATCACCGGCAGGATGGCGGTCACCAGCGGATGGGCGTGCAGACGCTCCAGGGCATGGGCCAACAGCGGACGACCGGCGAGGGTCCGGTACTGCTTGGGCAACTCACCGCCGAAGCGGCGTCCCTGGCCGGCAGCGACCACGATCATCACCACCGGCGCGCCGGAATCGGGCGGTTGGGTCGTCATCGGCAAACGCGGCGCTCCTGAGGCAGGGGTGGGTGACGGGTATCCGGAACCATTTGGTAGGGGAAAATGGCGGCGGCGTCAATCGGAAAAATTACCTTGCGAGGGGTCTCGACCATGGATGTACACTTTCTGGCGGCCACGGCGGCCTATGCCCTGGCGGCCATCCTGACCATCTATCGCGAATTGCGCGCCAGCCAACCACCCGGAGGGGTGGTCTGCGCCCTGGTGGCCGCCGGATGGCTGATCCAACTCATCCCCATGGCCAGGGGCGTGCTGGCGGGCAGGGGCCAATGGGAGGTCGATCTCGCCGCTTCCCTCGAATGGTCCACCCTGGTGATGGGTTTGCTGTTCCTCGCCGGCTGGATCGTCCGGCGGCAGGAGACCCGTGTCGCTGCGGTCCTCTTGTTGCCCCTGATGGTCATGAGCATGGGCGCCTCGCTGTTTCTCTCCAATGCCGACCATACCATGCGCGGCATCTCCGATCCCCTCCTGATCGCCCATCTGGTGCTCTCCCTCCTGGCCTATGGCCTTTTCACCATTGCGGCGGTCTTCGCCTTCATGGACGCCCTCCAGGAGTACTCCCTCAAGAGCAAGCGGTTGAGCCAGCTCTTCATGCTGCTCCCGCCTCTGAACGCCCTGGAGGCGACCCTGTTCCTCATGGTCCGCATGGGGTTCGCGCTGCTCACCTTGAGCATCGTCACCGGCAGCTTTTTTTCCCATCAACAAAGCGGGGTCTACCTGGCCCTCACCCACAAGGTGCTCATCACCTGGGCCACCTGGGGGGTGTTCGGCGTGTTGCTGCTGGGCCACCATTTTTACGGCTGGCGCGGCCGGCGCGCGGCCCGTTTCACCCTGTGGGGCTATCTCCTGCTGATGCTCGCCTTCCTGGGGGTCAAGTTCGTCAAGGAGATCCTGCTGCATCGGGTCTGATCCCTTGCGGGCGCGGCCATGAAAATTTCCGGATATCTCGCCTGGGGCGCGGCCTGTTACCTGGTCTGCCTGCTCGTCCTGCTGCCGGCCCGCTGGCTCCAGGATCGGTTTTTCCACGCTGGCGGGGCCTCCCCGGTGCGCTTGACCGGCGTCACCGGGACCCTCTGGTCCGGCGCCTTCCATGCCATGGAGGTGGAGGGAGTGGCCGTTGGGCCGGGCGCGTGGCGCTTGCGCTCCGGTTTCGGTGTGCCGGGATGGCTGGGCATGGCGTTCGCCCTGGGCGCGCCAGGCTCCGGCCTCCATGTCGAGGGCGTGGCCGGCCCGGTCGGGGTGTCGGCCCTGTTTCTGGCCAAGGTGACCTTGCACGCCACCGTGGAGAGGGTACGCGCAATCTTTCCCTGGTGGGTGATCCCCGGCAGCCGGGGCGCGCTCCAGGGCACACTCGAGGAACTCGTCTTTTCTTTTTCGTCCGGGGTGCTCGTCCTGCGGGGAGCGGGTGTGGTGGAGGGGCTTTTCCTCGGCCCGCCTTTCGCGCTCGCGCTCGGCGATTTCACCGGCCGGGCCGCGTCGGGAGAGGAGGGGGAAGCCCTGTTGCGCTTCGAGGACCGCAATGCCCGCTTGCGCCTGCAAGGCAGCGTCCGCATCCATGGGGATGGCCGTTACCTGCTGGAAGGGAGCGCCGCAGCCCGCCCGCCGGCGGACGAACGCCTGGCCGCCTTGCTGCGTCTCCTCGGACCCATGGACCCGCACGGGCAGGTGACCCTGCGCGAGTCCGGCAGGTTGTTTCCGATCAAAAACTGACTTGCGACCGCCCGGAGGATTTGGCCCGGTAGAGCGCGGCGTCCGCCTGCTGCCACCAGGACTCCAGGCTCTCCTCGTGAAGCCACTGGGCCAGTCCCACGCTCACCCCAAGCGGGGGCGAGCCGGGGGCGTGCAGATTCATCTCCCGCACCAGCCCGCAGATCCGTTTCATGAGGGTGTTGGCGTTTTCCAGGGTGGTGTTGGTGAGGATCATGGCGAATTCGTCCCCGCCCACGCGGGCCAGCAGGTCCGAGTCCCGCACCGTGCAGGCGAAGGTGCAGGAAACCTTCTTGAGCACGATGTCGCCCTCCCCGTGGCCCAGCCGGTCGTTGATCGCCTTGAAGTGATCCAGATCCATGCAGGCCAGCACCAGGGGATGGCCATGCCGTCCCGCGTTCGCCATTTCGGTGCGGGCGCGTTCCTCGAACACGCGCCGGTTGACCAGTCCGGTCAAGGCGTCCCGGCGCGCCTGGTCGTACAGATCCTCGTAGGCCAGCGCCCTTTCCAGTGGTCCCCGCAGCTCCTGGAGCACATCCTTTTCCAGATTCAGGCAGGCCAACGCGGGCAGGCAGGCTTCGGGATGGATCAACAGCAGGCTGTCGCACTGGTCCGGGTCCAGTGGCCATTGATGAAAATAGAGATCCACATCGTCGAGATGCCCGCAGCGGGCTGAGGAGACCGGTTCTTCCAGCAGTTCTGCGGCCCAGGTCATCAGGCGTTGTCGGTGGGGACCGTGACAGGAACAGGCCATGTGCGCCCGCTGCCGGCCACGCCGGCGATAGGCCACCAGATTGTGCGCCGTCATGGGCGCGAGCCAGCGGGAAAAGGCCTCGATCATGGCATCCAGATCCAGGGTCAACCCCAACTGCCGGTGCAACTCGTAAATCCGCCCCAGGCGCTCGGTCTCCCGCTTGTACTCCTCGATCTCCTCGATCAGATCGCGTGGCCGCTTGGCGAACAGCGTGGGATTGATCAACGATGCGCGGCGGTTTTCCAGTGAGATGCTGATGCCCATGACTTTGGCTCCAGGTCGTTGGCCCGATGGCCGGGTGATTCCCGATTTATCTGGCTCTCTCTTCTGCCAACTTCGTGCCAAATGGGCCGGATGGCGGCAACTGATTAATAAAAGATAACAAATTGGGACGCAAATCAGCATGCTCCCCCCAGGCGTGGCCGTCTGGGGGGAAAATTATGCGCAGTCAGCGGTTTGGCGGCAAGCTTTGCCAGGCGGGGGGTGCGGGAAGGGTCACAAGAGTCCCTGGACCTGGCTGGGGGTTTGGTTGGCCTGTGCCCGAATCGCCATGGCGGCGCGGTCGCGGATCGTGCTGCTGGTCGCCGCGCTGGCCTGCGCCATGTCGGCCCCGGTGAGACGCCCGGTCGCGCTGGTCGGACCCGGTCGCGTGTTCGTCAGGGTGTCGGAAAGGCTGGCCAGGGAGGTCAGTCGCTCGGCGAGTTGTTCCCTGGCATCGGCCAGAATCCGTTGATTGGCGGCCAGGGAACCGATCGCCCGTTGTGCGCCGTTCTGGGAGGAGAGATCGATCGGCTGCGACACCCCGGCGAGCGCGGGCAGGGTCAGGGTCCGTTGGTCTCCCTCACCGGGCAGCGTGACGACCGCCCCGGAGGCGAGCAGCGGAACCCCGTTGAATTGCAGGCCCGCCACGGTGTCGTTCATTCCTTTTTGGATCAGGTCGGCCTCCTTTTGCAGCCCCGCGCGCTCCCGGTCGTCGGCCGGGCCACTGGCGATCCTGAAGGTGAGCGCTTGCAGGCGTCCCATGCCGTGCAGGAGATCCTCCACGCCGGCGTGCGCCAACTGGGCGGCGGCGATGCCGTCGTTGAGGTTCTGAATGGCGCGGTTGATCCCCTGCACCCGGGCCGCGAACGGGTCGGTCAGCTCCACAGTGGTCGAGCCGGGGGCGATCCCCTCCGGCTTCGCCGCTTCTCCGGGTAGCGTCTGGGTCGCGACGGTGACCGGCTGGACGGCCTGAGTCTGGTTGTTGCCGATTGTGGCGATTGTCATGGGACAGCCCTCCTCATTGTGGTATGTCGAACGGGGCGGAATGGCGATTCCGCCCGATTGGTGTTGGTGATCACGTCGCGCGGACCCATTGGCGAATCACCTGCCGGAGGGTCTCGCCGCGCACGGGTTTGCTCAGATAGTCGTCCATGCCCGCTTCCAGGCAGCGTTCCCGGTCGCCCTTCATGGCGTGGGCGGTCAGGGCGACGATCGGGGTGCGCGGGCCGGCGGCCGGTTCCCGTTCGCGGAAGAGGCGGCAGGCGGTCAACCCGTCCATGCGGGGCATCTGGCAATCCATCAGGACCATGTCGTAGCGTTTCGCGGCCAGCATGGCCAGGGCCTCCTCGCCGTTCCTGGCCAGATCCGCCGTCGCGCCGACATGCTGCAACTGCCGCATGACCACCATGCCATTGATCTCGTCATCCTCGACCAGCAGCAGATGCGCGGGCCGATCCGGCGCGTCCGCCGTCGGCTCGGCCGGCGCGGGCCTGGCGGAGTGGGCATCGTGCGTTGGTTTCATCGGTTTTTTCTCGAAGGTAATGCCCACACGAAAGCAGGATCCCCTGCCCAGGGCGGTTTCCACCCGAAGTTCGCCACCCATCAGGTCCACCAGCCGCCGGGTGATGGCCAGGCCCAGTCCGGTTCCGCCGAAAAGCCTGGTGTGGGACTCGTCGGCCTGGGTGAAGGGTTTGAACAGGTGTGCGATCCGTTCCGGGTCCATGCCAATGCCGGTATCCCGGACCTCGCACGCCAGCCGGATCCGGTCGGAGGTCTCCTCGTGCGCCTCGACCCGCAGGCTCACCTCTCCCTGGGACGTGCATTTGATGGCATTGGAGAGCAGATTCAGCAGAATCTGCCTCAGGCGCACCGGGTCGCCGATCAGCATCTCTTCCAGCCCCGCGCCGCGCCGCACGCAAAAGGCGATCTTTTTCTTGCGCGCCTCGACGGCCATCAGGTCTCCCAGTTCGCCCAGCAGCGCTTCCGGCACGAAGGGGATCCGCTCCAGGGTGAGTTCTCCGGCCTCGATCTTGGAGAAGTCCAGGATGTCATTGAGGATGCTCAGCAGATAGTGCCCGGAGTTCAGGATGATCTTGGCATGCTGGCGCACGTCGTGCAGATCGTTGGCCTCCTCCAGGAGTTCCGCCATCCCCAGAATGGCGTTCAATGGGGTACGGATTTCGTGGCTCATGTTGGCCAGGAAGAAACTCTTGGCATGGCTGGCCGATTCGGCGCTCGATTTGGCTTGCCGCAGTTCGCGTGCCGTCTCCCGCAGGTGGGCATCCCTGACGGAGGGGTTGGTCATGTCCAATATCTGGATGCAGCAGTAACGCTCCATTTTGCGTACCGGCAGAGGCTTGATCAGGATCATCTGGATCATCCCCTGTCCGTTGGCGTCGTTGAACAATGGCAGGGGAAACGGATTCAGCCGCGGCGTGAGCATGCTGGAAAGTCCGCGCTGCAACGCCTCGGCCACCGCCTCCCGCAGACGGGTGCCGTCGATGGTTGGGAACACCTCGGTCAGCTCCCTGCCCAGGATCCGGTTGCGTGGCTGGCCCGAGGCCCGCTCCAGCCAGTGGTTCCAGAAGACGATCCGTTCCCCCGGGTCCAGGATCATCAGTCCCAGGGCCGCCTCTTCCAGAGTCAGTTCCAGCAGTTCGGGGGGGATGGGGGTGGTCATGTCAGGCGGCGTCGCATGCGTAGCGGGTCAATACCACGGCCAGTTCCCGTTTGATCTCGGCGATGGCCGTGGCGTCGAACAGCAGCACCACATCCCCCCGAACCGTGTTGCTGGCAAGGCCGAAATGGACATAGAGAACCAGCAGATGGGTCATGTCGGACATCTCCAGCTTTTCCGTGAGCAACAGGTCGCACCGTCCTTGCAGGTATTGGGGCAGGTCGCACAGCAGTTCGATTTCCATCAGGTTGGCCAGGGTGCCCAGGCAGGCGTTGAGAATGATGTTGCCCACTTCCATCAGGCTTTCCTGTTCCAGCGTCCGGCACTCTTCGGGGGTGATCTGGGCATGCAGCAGGGAGCGGACCAGCTCCAGGCTGCGGTCATGGGGATAGATCAACAGCGCCGAACCCTGAAACGGACCGGAAAAGAGTTGCCGCACGGCGGCCACGTCGGCATGCGGGTCCTCCTCGATCAGTCGGAACGCCTCGTCACGGGGCAGAAAATAGAGTGTGGGCACGGACAACAGCACCTCATCGCCCACCATTCGTGACAGCGAATCGGCGGCCTGTCCCATGCCCAGATTCAGGACCTCCAGCAAGGCGTCCTGCTCCAGTTCCGAAAGAACATCGATCACGTCGTTTCCCTTTGCGTCAGCATGCGCATGGAAGCGATGGCGGTATCGGTCAGCTCGCAAGCCAGGTCCACCCTGGCCAGGGTTTCCTGGGAGGGATCGGGTGTTTCCGGGCGCCGCAACAGGTCGGCGGTGGCGGTGGCCACGCGCTGTGCCCCCACGCTTGTGGCAAAATCCAGCAACTGTCGTGCCACCTGTTGCACGGCGACCGCATCCCGGTTCATGGCCGCCTGCTTGAGTTCGGAGCGCCAGGCCGCCAGTCGCGTGGCCATCAGATGCAGGAACCGCAAGAAGCCTTGCTTGCCCGCCATGCTCTTCATCTCCGAAATCAACACCAGATCCAGACAGGTCATGCCCGCCGTCAGATTTCCGCTGATCGCCGGCATGTGCCGGGAGAGCATGAGCTGCAGGCCGGCGAAACGGAATGGCAGGGGCAGCAGTTCATCCACCTCGTCCGCCAACGGGTGGGGCGTGCCATCCCGTGTCCATTCCGGATAGGCCAGGGCGACTACCGGTGTTTTTCCGGCTGCGGCGCGCACCGCCCGCGCCATGGCCGTCCGGGTGGGGGTATCGTTGCCCGCGCAATCCAGCACGATCAGGGCGAAGCGCCCCTCCCGCACGGTCTGCAACGCCTCCTCCGAGTACGGCGTGGCCTGGATCGTGAACCCGAAATAACGCAGATGGGTCTCCAGCAGGAACGCCACCGTCGCGTCCGGGGAGAGGAGCAATGCGGTTCGTTCCTCGGCGACCGGTTGGGGCATGCCGCAGGGCAGGGGCCAGGAGTGTCGCGAGGTCTCCACGTTGGCGAGCAGGCGATACCCCTCCCCGCGCACGGTTTCGATGATTTTGCCCTGGGCTGCCGTGTCCCGCAGCCGTTTGCGCAGCCGGCTGACCATGTTGTCCACGCTGCGACCCTGGGGATCGGCTTCCAGGACTCCGGCCTCCTCCATGATCCGTTCGCGGGTGAGGATCTCCTGGGGATGGGAGAGGAACAGCACCAGCAGCCGGCACTCCCCTTCGGAGATGGCGAAATCCGAGCCGTCGGGGGCGAGCAGTTGCCGGGTTTCCGTGGCGAGCATCCAGCCGGAAAAATGGTAATTGGGATGGCCCTCGCCGGTGTCGCGTGGTTCCGGTTCCTTGCCGCCGACCCGGCGCAGGATGGTCTTGACGCGCGCCACCAGCTCCCTGGGGAAGATCGGTTTCACCAGATAGTCGTCCGCTCCCATTTCCAGTCCCACCACCCGTTCGATTTCGTCCGAGCGGGCGGTCAGGATCAGAATGGGGACCGTGGAGATGGCCCGCAGGTCGCGGCAGATGTCCATGCCGTTGCCGTCCGGCAGGGAGAGGTCCAGGATGATCATGTCCGGGGGATCCTTGCGCCAGAGTTGCCAGAATCCCGCCGTGTCCGGGCAACCGGAGGCGCGGAAGCCGTAATTGGTCAGGACGGTGGTGACCAGTTCCGACAGGAACTCGTCGTCGTCCACCACGGCGACGTGGGTGGGCTGCAAGGGCACCAGGGGCATGCCGGGTATGGGGGGCGCGGGCGGTGTCGGCTTCATGCGGAACGTGTCATCCTGATCAAGGAGTTGGCTTAATAGCGCAAAAGATACTTTAACACGAAACCAGTCGCGAATCACCCCCTGTCAAGGCGGGAGGGGGCGATACCAGGAGGCCTCGTGATCCACGAGGTCGCCGGAGGCGATCCGGTCGCCGAGTGCCTTGGCGTCCACGCGCCGCCAGCCGCCGATCCCTTCCGGGGTTTCTTCCATGGCGTTGGTCAGGTGGAGCAGAATCAGCCCGGCGGTGGCGGCCAGCAAGGCGGGCAGGAGGAACCGGCGCGCCACGGGAGGGGGCGGGTCGGGATACAGGCAGCGGTGGCAGCGTGGGCAATCCACGTCGAAGGGGTGGCCGACCCCCAGATCGCAGTGGTGGAAACGGCGTTTCCCGTGGGTCAGGGGATCCAGCAGGGCCAGTTTGTTGAACAGGGCGAGCAGTGCTCCCAGGGGACACCAGAAGCGGCACCAGTAACGGAAGAAGATCACTGAGCCGGCGGCGATCACGGCCAGCATGAGCCAGGGTTGGCTCTCCTGGCGCGTGGCGAAGAGGGTTTGCATGGGATTGAAGGCAAGCCAGTCGTGGCGGGTGGTGGTCCATGCCAGGGCGAGCGCCGCGCTCAGGAGCAGGAACTTGACCTGGCGGGCGGAATGGTCCAGGGCGGGGTCCGGGGATCTGCCGATGCCCAGGCGCCGACCGGCCATGGAGAGGAACTCCTGCGCCGCGCCGAAGGGGCAGAGCAGGCCGCAGTAGACCGGCCCCCAGGCCAGGCCGAGGAGCAGCGCGCCGCAGAGCAGGATCCAGCGGGTCGTCCCCTCGGTCAGGGAGGGGAATTGTCCCAGGGAGAGG
>PDZX01000066.1 GCA_002753185.1 Magnetococcales bacterium WMHbin3 | reverse complement strand
GAACTCATCCTGCTGGAACAGGATGGGCGGATGCCGATGCATCGCAGCCAGCAACCCGGAACCGGAGGCGATGCGGTTGCCACCCAGAAAGCCGAACAGCCCGGCATCGTGGAACACCTGATTGATCACCTCGCGGCTGTGATTCTTGCCGGAACCGCTCTCGGCGATGCCGACGATGTAGAGATTGGTCCGCAGGTTGGTCTCGCTGCGAAAGCGATGTCCCATCAGCGCCCCGAGGGCACAGAGGGCATTGCCCACCGCGAGAACCGGTTGCGGCTGCGTGGCGGTGGAGAGCATGAACTCCAGCAACTCCTTGAGCACCCCCTCCACATCGCACGGATCGAATTCGGTCTCCCCCGGCAGAATCGGCACCGGCTTCGACGCCTGTTCCGGAACCTGCTGTACCTTGTGCAGCAATTCCGCCGCTGGATGCGGGCCGGGATGCCGGTTGGCCGGGTTCAGAATGATGGCCGCATCCGGTCGCCAGCCATGCTTTTGCGCCAAGTGGTAAATGGTTCCGGCACCGATCACCGTCGGGTGAAAACTCGCCCAGGCGCGCTCCGTGGCCGCCGGGACGTTCTTGACGGACGAGGCAGACCAGTCGGAAAACAGATTGGCACCGGCCTCGCCCAGGGCACCCTTGATCGCCATGCCGACGCGCACCCAGTCGTCATAGGGCAGGTCGGCGTTGACGATGTAGCGCAGTGCGTCCTGGATCGCCTCCGGCGTGCCGATCAGGTCGCTGACCGATTGGAAGGGAGCAGGTTGCAACGCCTGCTCCGTGATGACATGCTGGCCCTGATCCAGCCTGGCTGGCCGCATGCCTTCCGGCAGCATGGCCAGCGCCTGTTCGATGAAGGCGTGGGCCTGCGCTTCGGTGATGGTCGGCAGATCGGCCAGAGTCAGATCCGCAAGCGACCGGACCGGCCAGTCGTAAGGCTGGCCCGTGCCGGGGTGGATAGCATAAGCCACGAATTGCTGACCCTGGCAGAGCACCTCCAGGGGGTGGGCCTTGATCCCCTTGAACGGGATGGTCGTCCGGTAGACCAGCATCCGCTTGGGATACTGGCCGATGCGGATGGCCGGGGTCTCGCCCAGCATCCCGAAGGCCAGTGCCTGGAGGCGGTCTGCCAAGTCTGCATCGTCGATGATGTCGATATCCACCCCTACTATCATGCCGCAGGGGATGCCGATTCCGGCCTCGGGCCACTGCTTCCAGATCGCCAGTTCATGTACGGTGGTGGCGCGGGAGGCGTGTTTGGTCCAGCCTCGATAAGGCATCCACTTGCCCCGCTCGAATCGTCCAGGGAACTTCTCCCCAGGTACGATGGGCAGGAAAGGAAAGACACCGACCAACAAGCGGTCACCGTATTGGGTCATGAAGTTCTCGTCCATGGTCAGATGCTCCAGGTCAGGCTGCAGTTGCGCTGCGATTCAGGGTGGCAAGGCACTCCCGCAGCACCTCGACAGGATAGCTGTTCACCGCTCCCCAGCGTTCGTCCGGCACCCTGCCGGTACGAATGCCCAACTCGCGACACATCTCGCTGGCCCTCTGGCCCAGCCTCTGTGCCAACGACAGCGGCGCCGCGACATGCTCACGGCGGCAAAAGGCCAAGGCGGTCATGTAGCCTGTGTCGCCATCCAGGTCGTCCTGCCGTCTGGCGAGGGCGTCGATCTGCCTCTGCTGGTCGGTACTGCTTTGTTCGAGGTGGCGGACCCGCTCCTCCTGTTCCCAGATCGCCTTGGCCATCAGGTAGACCTGGTGGGCCGCAGAGGTCGGCACCGTCTGGAAATAGCGATTCACCAACTCCCTCTGGACCTGCCACGCCAAATCATCGCTGAAAGACTTCACCAGCATCAGGTAACCGGACTGGGTGAGCAGTGTCAGGCCGCGCGGAGGTACATCGATTCCAAAAGAGCGAATTTCGTCGCTTTGAGAGAAATCAATGAGATGGAAATCATCGCCATCAATGAATCGCTCCCGATTGGTGCGGAAGTTTCTGGATGCCGTCCCCTCCGGGCGCTGATGGACCTGATCCACCATGGCGAAGGTGACGACACGTTTGCCCCGGTATTCGATGACCGGAACGGTGGCTTCGCCGATGGTGATCGACGGCAGGGTATTTTCAGTGGTCGCTTGCATCTTGTTCGCTCCTCATTCAAAACGGGACATCGTCCCAAGTGTCGGTGACATCAAAGGTGGTCTTGGCGGACTGGTAGGCGCCGACGATCACCCGGATCAGGGTGAGGAACTCCTCCACCGTGAATAGGGTCAGGTCAGCCTTGCCAAGACTTTCGATAAATTCCCCTGCCGCGGGGGCGGCGGCGCGCATGGCCGCCAGTTCGCGTTCAGTCGGATCAACCATGGTTTGCCTCCTGCTCAAAACGCGCTCCCACCACCTCTACGAAACGATCCCCCCGGCGAATGGCAATCTCGGTCGGGATGCGCAGGTGATCCAGCATGGTCATTGCCTCCGCGACACAATCCGGCACACGCATGCCTTCCGGCGCCCGGCGCATCCACCAGGAAACCGCTTTCTGGCGAGCATAACCGGTGTGTTCGAGACAGACCCATTCCCGGTGCCAGTTGAAGCCGCAAAGATATTCCACGCGCATGGAGACCGGCTTGCCTTCCTTCTGGTGGCGCTGGTAGGCGATGTCGTAGACCTTGACCCACTCCACCTTGCCACTGGTCAGGATCTCCTTGGTGGTGGCCGTGGCTTCCAGCTTGTCGTTTTCCGGCGGCGGGAATTCATGGCTGCACTGGGTGCAATGGTGTACCGCCGCATGATTGATGGTCCGGCAGTCCGGGCAGGTCTTGACCGGAGCCTCGCCATCGCCGGTGCCAGGTTGCTTGGGTTTCACCTTGTCGATGGGGCCATGTCGCTGCACGTTGCCCGCGAAGTCCAACACCAGGCAGTCGGTCTTGCCTGGAGCCAGCCTCATCCCGCGTCCGGCGATCTGGACGTAGAGGCCGGTGGACTTTGTGGGTCGCAGCATGGCGATCAGATCCACCGCCGGGGCATTGAAGCCGGTGGTGAGTACCCCCATGGAGGCCAGAGCGCGGATCTCGCCGCGCTTGAATGCCGTGATGATCCCATCCCGTTCTGCCTTTGGGGTGTCGCCGAAGATGGTCTCGCAGGAGATGCCGTGAGAGAGCACTGCCTCCTGCACATGGCGGGCGTGGGCAACGCCGGAACAGAAGATCAGCCAGGAGCGACGATCCCTACCATGGGCGATGATCTCCTCCACCGCCGCACGGGTGATGGGATCCTGGTCCACCGCCGCCTCCAACTGACCTGGGATGAACTCCCCGCCCCGGGTGCCGACTCCGGAGACATCCAACTGCGTGTCGGTGCGTTTGCTGATCAGTGGCGATAGAAAACCCTGGTCCACCAGATCCCGCACCGACACCTCACAGGCAATATCGTCGAACAAGGCACCAGCACCCTGGTGCAGCAGGCCGCTATCGAGCCGATACGGGGTGGCGGTCAGCCCGATGATCTTCATGTACGGGTTGATGCGCTTCAGATCATCCAGAAAACGCTGGTACATGGTGTCCGAGGTGCGCGGAATCAGATGCGCTTCATCGACCAGTACCAGATCGGCACGTTGGATGTCATAGGCCCGCTTGTGAACCGACTGGATGCCGCAAAACAGCACCTGCGCCTCGGTATCGCGGCTGTTCAACCCGGCGCTGTGGATGCCTGCCGGGGCCTCCGGCCAGAGATTCACCAGTTCGGCGAAATTCTGGCTGATCAACTCGCGGACGTGGGTCACCACCAGGATGCGAGTGTCTGGATAGAAGCGGATCGCCTCCTGGATGAAACAGGCCATGACGAGCGACTTGCCTCCAGCGGTCGGAATCACGATCAGCGGATTGCCGGTTTTCTCCTGGAAGTAGGCGTAAATGGCGTCGATGGCCTCTCGCTGGTAGGGTCGCAGGATCAGCATGGCGCACCTCCATCCCGCCAGATCGTCCCGTCCGGAAGACGGTATTCCACCCAGGCACCTGCCGGGTCGGCGTCGATCTGCTCGCCCGCCACCAGATCCGGCACGAACAGGTGTCCGAAGCAGGCTGCCTGTTGATCCTTGAACGTCATCACCCGCCCATCGATTCCGCATTGCCACAGCCCGGCATCCACCGGGGTGACGTGCAGGCAGGTGCGGCAACTGCGTCTGGCCTTGGCGCCTTCGTGGCAGAGCGGGTGGTGATGGCACATCCGGCACTGATACCACGTCGGATCCGTGCTGATGCGCGTCGGGGGGCGTTCGGCGCGGATGATCCTCTCGGCCCTGGCGATCAATCTCAACCCCTCGGCCCCGTCGGCATGGATGCGTTCGGCGTGGAGATCGTCGTTGTCCTTGTTGACCGCCAGATACAGAGCGCGGGTCATGCCGGACAGGTGCATGTAGACTTGCATCTGGGCATGGTGTTGCGGTTTGGCTTTCTGCACGCCGTGCTTGCGCAACTCCGCGAACGAAGAGGCGTTGTGGGTCTTGAACTCGCAGACGTGCCAAGTCTTCGGCGCTTCCGGGATCCCCAGGGCCATGGCATCCAGAGAACCGCCGAAATGGCCGTGACACGCCTCCACCCGCCACTGGCGGCCCGTCTGCGGATCCACGTCCAGGACCGTGGCACCGATGCGTCGCAGATTGCGGACGAAGCGGGTCTCCTCCAGTTGCCCGGTTTCGAACAGCCGCAGCATGCGACCGGCAAACGGGGCACTGGTGGTCCACCGGAAATCCAGCCACAGGGAGCGTTCGCACTCCCTGCCGATGATCGAGGCTCCCAGATGGGGCCGGAGACCGTCACCGGCATCGGCCTCGTAAGCGGCCAGGATCGCCTCGACAGTTGGTGGGTTTGGTTTGGGAAGAGGCGCCATCACGCACCCTTCTGGGTGGCGAGCAGGTGATGGGCCCGGTCCAGGACCGTGCGCCACTGCTCTTCGCTGAAATGATCGCGCACGACCCGGATGATGCACTCCTTGAGCTGAGTTTTGCTCTCCTCCGGCCCGCCGGGCAGGCTGCGCAGATGCTCCTGCATGCGGGCAAGCTCCTCCCGCTTGTGGCGCAGCGCCGAACGGGCCCGGGCGAACCACGCCGGATTCATGGGCAGGCTGTTGACCTGCCGGTTCAGATCCGCCACGGCGATCTGATCGCGGATGGCGGCGATGTCGGTTTGCAACTGAATGATGCGGTTGCGGCACTCTGGCCGGGTGGCGGGCAATGGGGTCTTGTCCCGCCGCTCTTGATACGGCAAGATGGCAATGTCCATGGGTCATCTCCAAAGAAGTCGTCTCGTGGATGGGGCGACGCCGTCACGTTTGCTGCCAGGCGGGGTGACGTCGTGCGCCCCTTGTTTTCATCCCATCCGTCGCCAAGGTCCGGTACCGCCTGTGACCGGCTGGGCTGGCTGGGCCTGGGGTACGGCACTCTGCGGCGCGGGCGCAGGAGGTGGCGACGGTTGCGGCTGGAAAGCCGGACGAAAGGCAGAGGAGGCGTTGGCCACGGGCTTGTAGCCTTTCACCTGGTTGTAGCCCTCCCGATCCACCGTCACCTTCACCATCACCGGCTTGAAATGCAGCTCCTCCGAATCGCTCACCTGCAACCGCCCGATGGCGTGGCAGATGGCCGACAGGGTGCGCTGGGCGATTTCTTCCGCCTGCCGGTTCGGATTGATCAGATTGAGCCGGTCGAAGAGCTTGCGTCCGGTCAGAGGGCCATCCAGGACATCCATCTCCATCCACAGATACTGCCCGGAGCCGGTCTTGGTGGGACGCATTTCGCTGTTGATGATTTGCACCCGGTAGTCGCCGGGGGGCAGGGTTTCGAAGGGTTGCGACGGATCCACCTGGGAGGCGTCGAAGGTTCCACCGAGTTGTGCCATGGTTCTCTCCTCATGCGGTTGGGGTTTTTTGTTTGCCCGTGAGATGTTCTTCCAGGGTGGTCCACTCCATGGGCATTTCCAGGGGCAGTCCGAAACGATTCTTGGCCAGGAATGCGGGCCGCTCCTGGGTAAACAGCACCCGCTCTCCGGTGCCGACGGCGCGGTTGACACGCTGGCCAAAGCCGACGTCGGCCTTGGTGGTGGCAATTTTGTAGTTGGCGAACAACACGCAATCGCTGTGCTCCTGCACCAGGGCGGCGGCCTTCTGATGGAGTTTCACGTCGTAGCGGTCGAAGGGTTCGTGTTCAGGCGAGTCGAACCGGCGGATGGTGGAGTGGGCGATCTGGATCACCACCATGTTGCGCTCCGAACGCAACCGGTTGAGCCGGTCGAGATAGACGCGCCAGAGGTCCAGCGCGGCGGTGTAGCCCTTGCCATAGCCCATGTCCTCGATGCCGTTGACCCGGTTGAGCCGACACACCTCGGCCCAGATCAGGGGTTCCAGCCAGTCCACCGAATCCATGACCACGGACTCGAAGTCGTGCTGTTCGGTGAGCAGGCTGTCGAGGGCCTCCAGCACCTCACCGAAGGTGCGGGAAATCGGAAAACTGGTGACCTGCAACAGACCTAGACCATCCTCGGTCAGGATGAAGACCGGCTTGGGCGCACAGGCCGCAAGCGTGCTTTTGCCGACGCCAGCCACGCCATAGACCAGAATTCTGGGCGGCAGCAGCGCCTGCTGCCGGTTGAGGGATGTGAGAGAGATGGCCATCAGCGACCTCCCCGGCCCGCAGGCCGTTCCAGCTTGAAGGTCGGTTTGCCCACCTTGAGGGTACGGGCCGATTCAAAGAACTTCCGGATGCTGGTGGGCCAGGCGTTGTAGCGGCTCTCCGGCACCCGGTAGGCGACCTCGACGTAATCCGCCGGGTCTTCCCCGGACTCCTGGATTTTCCCGACCAGTTCGGCCAATTTCTCCTGGTCCCATTCCGGCTTCTTGGGCAGGTCGGTGATCACGATGAAGGGGCCGTCGTCAAAGCGGACGATGCCGGTGGGCTTGCTGTTTTGAGCGCGGACCTGGTTGGCCATCTCGCCGTAGCGATGGGCGATGGCCTCGTCCAGGCTGGCCTTGATCGCCTTGGCGCGGTTCAGGTGCGCTTCGGCCTGCTCCAGCATCTCGGCCAGAAACTCGATACCGAGGGCGGCCACCTGGGCGGTGGGCTGCTCTGGCAAATCGTGAATGGAAAGGGTGGTGTTCATGCCAAACCTCCAGCTTGGGCAATACGTTGAGATTGGGAACGATCATTGCGCCGTTGCTCGGCCTCATACCGTTCGATATCATCATGACGGTAGACGACCCGACCGCCGATTTTGAGGTAGGGCGGTCCCTCGCCGAGGGATCGCCAACGCTCCAGAGTGCGGTGAGAAATCCCCCACCGACGGGAAAGCTCGATTTGATTGAGATGATGAGTGGTCATGTCCTCCTCCAGTGGCTGTGGTCAGTCGATGGAGAGAAGGTAGCAACTCGGCAGGTAGGGGAAGGTACCGGTAAAAGGTAGGAGCCAGGGTAGGAATGCAGGACAGGCGAGAAGACGGGAGCAAAAACGATGCGTTTTCCCGAAATGGGAACCGGTTGGCAGTATTTCGACACAGGGGGGGCGAACAGGTAGGAAATTGTGCAGGAAAATCGAAGACACCAGGGTAGGACTGGTGGTCGATCAGGGGTGTGACATTACCAAGTGGAAGCCAGGGTAGGAACTAGGGTAGGAGTCAGGGTAGGAGCTGAGGTAGGAACGGATTCTGGAGTCACCACCCAAAATCTATCATCCCTCCGTGATCTGTAAGAGGCGGTCGTAGGCATCCTCCTCAGGATCTTCTTCCGTGAGAGGATTTCGATCCCTGTCCGGCAGGAGCAGGAGGGAGATGACAAAATCATACTGCTCCGACGGAACCGCCATCTCCTTGACCTCCTCATCGGCGAACCAGATACCGCAAGGGAAATGCTTCCCTATCCGGGCCTCGGCCACTGATTCAAATGAATTAGCGGCAAGAGACGACGAAGGAATCTCCACGGGATCACAACCGAAGGTCTTGAAGGACACCCCGGTCCGTCTGGCCGGTTCGCTGGATTGCGACCAGAGGATGTACCCCTCGCGAGAGACCACCAATACGGCACGTTTTTCGGTATATTCGAGCCACCGCCGGATCGCTGCTATGAGGGAAACGCCATACCGCTCTGCGCAGGCGGAAAGACGCTCCATGTCGGCAGGCTCCCTTGGTTGGATCTGGCGGCGGAAGTCGTCGAACGGCATCAAAAGGTAAGTTGCGAAGACATCCGCCTCCCTTTCCAGCCTTTTCCGGGTCTCTTCGTCTGAATCCAGAAAACCCATTGCCACGTTATTCTGGCCGCATTGCAACCCCTGTGGGCTGAAATGCCGATGCAGCAAATAGTGTCCAAACTCGTGAGCCAGCGTGAACCGGATGCGCCCCTGCGAGAAGATGTCGGAATTGTACAGGATTCCCCATCCTTTCATCCCGTTAGGGGCTGGGTACAGCCCCCCTTCGAATCCGGGCAAGCTGGCACCTTTGACCAAGGTGATTGGATCGTCAGGAAATATCTGTTCCGAGTAATTGCAAGCGATCCAAGCCACATCGACCGGAAAACGCTGTTGAATGGGAGCGACGTTGAGAACCCTGGAAATCTGAATGGCCCACGCCTTGGGAGTTTTGGACTCGCTCATTCCTTGCCCTGTTCCCCCCAGACGTCAATGAGTTGCTGGATCTTGCGTTTGGTGTCTTCGGGCATTCTCTGGTACTTGCGAAAGAAGGCCATATCCGTATCCCCCCGATCAGGGGTTTCCTGATCCTGGTCAAGGAGGAACTCGCTGGTCACGCCAAGCACTTCGGCGATCTTCTGTATTTTTTCCGCCGAAGGGCGCGGAGGGTTCTGGTTTTCCAACGCCCAGATGTAGCTCTTGCTCGACCCGGTCAGTTCCCCCAATTGCTCCAGCGTCAGCCCTTTCTCTTTCCGCAACCGTCTGATTTTCTCGCTCAACAGGGTAGGCACAAGGCGCCCTCCTTGATTCCATGAAAGTTCAGAGTTCAGGTAAAAAAAGTGCTTGACAAGCGCCATCGATCCGCTTAAGCTTGCACAAGTTCTCAGTATAGAACTTTTTCTACCACATTCAGCGCATAAGGTAAACAAAAATGAGCACCGAATCAAGAGGTCCTGAAACGCATCACGTCGTTCACAACCCGAATGGTGGCTGGGATGTCATACGCGGAGGAGCCGAACGGGCCTCCGGACATTTCGACACCAAGCAGGACGCCATCGAAAGGGGGCGCGAACTGAGCCGGAACCAAGGGACGGAACTGCGAATCCACAACCTGGATGGACAGATCGGAGGCAGCGACAGCCACGGACACGATCCGCGCAACATCAGGGGGTAAACAAGGAGGGTAACCATGCTCCACATCGCCCGATTCATCCGCAACACGCCGGTCAAGGGATTGCAGGCCTATTTCCTGGGAAATGGATTTCCCGTTCCCGGCCTCGACTGGAGAGAGCCGGAAGTCAAGGTCGTCGTTCCTCTGCTGAAGGCCGTCGAGGCCTTGGATGATGGCAAGCGGGCGATATTATCGGTGGACGCCGGACGCATCGATGCCCTGACCGACGAACTTGGTCAAGAGGCGATGTGGAGCGTCGTGAGGGATCAGGAGTCGTTCGGAAAACTGGAAAACGCCCATGATCGAGCGACATGGCTGTTTCTCCACGATCCAGAGGCGTTTCAACGAGCCGAGGAGATTCGTTACACCGACAGCCACCGATTGGGACGGATGTGGGACGGTTTCGTGGGGCCGCTCCAGGCCACGGTCAGCATGGATTCGGAGCATCATCGCCAATTCGAGATCAGCCTCCGCAATCTCTTCCGCAGTGGGCAGGTGAAGGTTGAGGTGTACCATCGAACCCGTGCCCACCTGGATGAAGAAAGCCGTCTGGTACAGGTGATGGTCTACCGGGAGGGCCTGCCCGACAGTTTCCTGGAGTTCCAGGAAGGAGAACTGGCCCGCCGCAACCGCCGCCCTGTGCTCGAATTTGCGCTCACCTATCAGCCCGAGGACGGGGTGATCGAGGTGATCTCCCAGGGACGGGAAAATCGGGAAGAGATCGTCCGCATGTTCGCGGAGACACTGTTGCAGACGCCGATCAAGACGGCCAGGGTGCCGCTGCGTCGCTACGATCTGGCCTCCCTGTCAAGTCCCCGCGACTTCCCGACCGATCCGGAGGATGGCATCGAGTCGGTCAAGGTGGTCTTGCTGCAACTGCAACCCTTGGATCATGGGCCGGAACGGATCACCTTCGAGACGAACCGGCGCACCGACCAGTCTCTTTACGAACGGTTGTGGGATTGGTTCGAACGGAACAACCCACTGACCGGGGATTTCCGCATCCAGATCGCCAAGATCTCCGTCCGTTTCCATCCGGAAAAAGGTGGCAGGCAGGGCAAGGTGCTGACTATTCGACTGGCTCTGCCCAACGGGTGCAATCTGAAGGGGACCACAGACAAGGAACGTCTGATCTGCGAGAAATATCTGGCCCGCTGGGGGCTGGTCAGGGAATTGTGATGGCCGGAACCCTGACCTGGCAAGATTTCCTGCTGATCATGGACATCTGCGAACTGCCGGTGCCGCGCCTCGGAGGAGCCGTCATGGTAGACCATTTTCCGGAGGCAAGGGAGCCCCTGCTCAAAAGCAAGGCGTTTTCACCGGGACCCTTGCAGACCATAGTGCCGGATCGCACCAACCATGAAGGCCGAACCGTCGAGGCGCAATGGGACGACGAACATCGTTGCTACCGGTATTTCAGCGTGGATCATGGCGGCTGGATGCAGGTGCCGGACGAAGACCTGCGAACGTATGACCTGGACTTGAATTGGTTGTTGGACTTCGTGGCCAAGGGGGTGGGATTGAGGAACGAGGTGCCCCCTCTCTGTCTGCTCCCGAACCATCTCTGGGATCTGGGAACGGGCTGGATTCGCGGTCGCAAGGCAACCGTCATGGTCGGCAGACGCATCTCCCGCTCGGAGGTGTTCAGGCAATGCGTCGAAGCCCTGCGTCCCCGCAGGGGACGGCCACCCGGCGTTTTGCTGACGTCATCGAGGCGCGCTTCGTGGGAATTGGAGATTCCCGGCGGGCACCGGGTGCTTTCACTGCGCGACTGCCTGTCGATGGACAAAGTGGGTTGCGACATAGACCAGGAGGTGATACTTGGCGTACTGACCGGTTTCACGCCTGGAAAGAAGCCGTCCCCCGTTCACTACAGCAACGATTTCAGTTCATTGACTGTTCATGGACGCACCTTCGCTTTCCGAGGCGATAAGCAGAAACAGTTTGTCGGCATGCTGGTGCGGGCCTGGGAAAGTGGGGAGGAAAGATGTCGGACCGGTGAACTTTTGGAAAATGTGGAATCGACCTCGTTGACCCTCGTGAAATTCTTCAGCGGTCGCTCCGACTGGAAGGAGCTGATCGGCTATGGCCAAGGTTTCTGCTGGCTCAAGGTTTGATTCATTCGATTACCAATATCATCTTCCCTTGAGCCGCTCCCGACGAGAGCGGCTTATTCCGTTTTCAGAGAGACTGACGCCCAATCACAAATAGTCCGTTTTTCGCTCCAGTTCGCTCTGCCATATTTGTTTTCCTGGAACTTCTTCATCTATTTGTTTCTGATTGATTTATACATCTTGACACCTCTATCCTCGAACGAAGCATCGAACCGCCGCCTTCGAGGAGACCGCAGAGAAGATGGTCAGCACCACCGACCCCGCCCGCATGACCGCCGACCAGCGCCTGGATGAAATCGCCGGAATTCTTGCCACCGGCATCCTCAGGTTACGTCAAAAAAAGGCGCAACAATATGAAAAAATGGAGAATTTATCCCTGGATAACGGCAACCGAGTGAGCCCTTATGGCACCGTTCGCAACGCCAGAGAAGGAGGAACGAAACCATGAGTACCCTCGCTGAAATCGCCGCCCTGCCGGGCAAATCTCCCCAGGAATTGAACCAGTTGTGGCGCAAGCTGTTCACCACCGACCCGCCCCAGGCGGGCAAGGACTATCTGGTACGCCGTCTGGCCTACCGTCTTCAGGAGTTGGCCCATGGCGGCCTTTCCCAGGCGGCGGTCGCCATTCTGGACGGACTGGGCAAGGGAAAGCCGCCGCCCCAGGGTAGGACGCCGGTGGCGCCGGAGGTGGCCACGCCCGCGCCGGGGGCACGGCTGATCCGGGAATGGCAGGGGGTGGAGTACGTCGTCACCGTCCTGGATGACGGCTTCGAATACCAGGGTCGGAAGTTCAGGAGTCTGTCGGCGGTGGCCAAGGCCATCACCGGAACCCACTGGTCGGGGCCGCTCTTCTTCGGCCTGCGGAAAGGAGGCAAGACATGACCCGCAGAAAAACCACCACCACCGTGACGCCCAAGGTGCGCTGTGCGGTCTACACCCGCAAATCCACCGACGAGGGAATGGATCAGGAGTTCAACTCATTGGAGGCTCAACGAGAAGCCTGCCTGGCCTACATCGCCAGCCAGAAATCCGAGGGGTGGATGCCGGTCGCGGACCGTTACGACGATCCCGCCTTCTCCGGCGGCACCTTGAACCGGCCCGCGTTGCAACGGCTGATGGGAGACATCGACGCGGGCAAGGTCGATTGCGTGGTGACCTACAAGCTGGACCGGCTCTCCCGCTCCCTGGCCGATTTCACCCGGCTGATGGAGGTCTTCGAACGGCGCAACGTCACCTTTGTCAGCGTCACCCAGTCGTTCAACACCACCACCTCCATGGGGCGGCTGACGCTCAATATTTTGCTCAGTTTCGCGCAATTCGAAAGGGAGACCACGGCGGACCGGATCCGGGACAAGTATGCGGCGAGCCGCCAGAAGGGGATCTGGATGGGGGGGCATCCGCCCCTGGGCTATGACATTCGCAACCGGGAACTGGTGGTCAACACTGGTGAGGCCGAGCAGGTACGCCATATATTTCGCCGTTTCGCAGAATGCGGCTCTCCCACCCAGGTGATCAAAGAGCTGCGGGCCTCGGGGATTCGCAACAAGTCCTGGACCACCTCCGACGGCCTCCACCGGGAGGGGCAACTCATCCACAAGGCAGCGCTCTACCGGATTCTCAAGAACCCGGTCTACCTCGGCGAGGTGGTCTATCGGGAGATGACCTACCCCGGCAAGCATCAGCCCATCGTCGCCAGGGAGCTGTGGGATCGGGTCCACGCCCTCATCGCGGAGCACAACCGGCCCAACTCCACCCTGCCGCGCGGGCAGACGCCGTTCCCTCTGAAAGGGCTGGTGCGCTGCGGCCATTGCGGGGTGGTCATGAAGCCCACCCACACCCGCAAGAGCGGGCAGGTGCAATACCGCTACTACCTCTGCCTCAACGCCGCCCGCACCAGCCACGACCAATGCCCATTGCCCAGCGTCCCGGCGGCGGAACTGGAGCGGCTGGTGCTGACCCGGGTGCGCAGCTTGCTGAAATCGCCGGAGGTGGTGGCCCGCGCCATCCACCAGGTGCGCAAGGCCGATCCGGAGATGGGCGAGCGGGAGATCATCGCGCACCTCGCCCGCCTGGATCCCATCTGGGAGGAACTCTTCCCCCTTGAGCAGAACCGGCTGCTGCAACTTCTGGTGGACAAGCTGGTGGTCAGCGTGGGCGGCGTCGATCTGCGCCTGCGGGTGGCAGGCCTGGGGGCATTGGTGGACGAACTCACCTCGAATCAGGAAAGGAGCGCAGCATGAACGCCCATCTCTCCGAGGATGGAACCATCCTCCACATTCACATCCCCATGCAACTGCGGCGGCGCGGCGGGCGCAAGGTGATCCTCACCCCGGACGGTCACCCAGCCGCACCCCCTGCGGCGTCCAATAACGCCATGCCCGACGATCCGCTGGTGCGCGCCCTGGTCAAGGCCCGCCGCTGGCAGGGTCTGCTGGAATCCGGCGAAGTCGCCACCATCAAGGAGTTGGCGGAAAAGGAGGGGGTAGAGAAGTCCTATCTCGCCAAGCTGCTGAAACTCAACATCCTGGCTCCTGCCATCGTGGAGGCCATCCTGCGCGGGGATTACCCGGACAGCCTCAGCCTGGAAAAATTGCGGGCGGGAGTGCCCCTGGAGTGGGAAGAGCAAGGAGACCTGTTCGGAATGCAGGTATCCTGACAACCTTTATTATCAGTTCCTTGAATGGCGCATAGATCAGATTTATGGTATCCGCGTTTCCCATGACTCCAACCCAGGAACGCCGCCATGGATTATCCCTTCTCCTTGAGTCTCGAACAGGTGGACACCATCAATCTGAGTCTGGCGCGGGCCTTGGCCATCGTCCAGATGCTGGCCGAATGCGGTCCCGAACGACGGCGGGAACCAGACGAGCCTTCCCCGGCCTCCCTCTTCGTGGTGATGCAGGTGGTCCAGGATGAACTGGAAAGGGTTCAAGAGGTGATGGGAGCCTTGGGCCGGGAGGATCAAACCGCTTGATGCGGGATCACCTGCCGCGCTTGATGGCCTGGATCGCCTCTTCCAGAGCCTGAAGAAAACGGGACCGGTCCTTGCCGCCGAAGGAGGGGCCGCTGCCCCGAATCTCCCCTGTATCGCGCAGATGGGCGTTGAGATCGCGCATGGCCAGGGCCATGCCGATGCCATCCTCGTCGAAGGGTTTGCCGGTGGGGCCGACGACCCGTGCTCCCTTGGTCAGACAACGGGCGGCCAGGGGAATGTCCGCCGTGATGGCGATATCCCCCCGCTCGATGCGTTCCACGATCCAATCGTCGGCCTTGTCCAGACCACCCGCAACCACTTGGATTTTCAGCAGGGGATGGGCGGCCAGGCGCATCCATTGGTTGCTGACCATGTGGACGGTGAGACCATGACGCTCGGCGACCCGCATCACCTCGGTCTTCACCGGACAGGCATCGGCATCCACATAGATCATCATGCAATGTCTCTCCCGCATCCTGTGGCTCAACGTCCTGGCTTCCGCCATCGTGGAGGCCATCCTGCTGGCGCGGGAGGCTGCCCGGACAGTCTCAGCTTGGAAAAGCTGAGGACGGGGGCGTCCCTGGAGTGGGAGGAGCAGGGGCAGAGGTTTGGGGTGAATAAGATAATCTTTACTGTATATCACAGAATCAACAGTTCGTCGCCAAACCTTCCTTGCAAAATCACATCATTGTCATCAATAGTAAAAACTGAGTATTGATGAATCCCTGGACCTGGGCGGGATAAATTTCCAGAGAACCCTCCGGAACAATCTGGAGACACTTCCATGAAATGCTTGCCACTTTGGTAAAGATATTTCTCTTTAATTATTGAGAGAAGAGCCTTGCCGTCAGTCAGATGGTTGGCAGGTAACTGATTACAAACAACTCCTACCGGAAAACTCATAGCAGGTATCGCCCCAGAGCGCGCCTTCCATTTAATAAAATTGTCAGATATGACAGGCAGCGAATAGTGGGCAATGAAATGTTTTCCGTCAGAATAGACGACCGATGGCTGATAAAATAAAACTCCAGATATAGGCGAGTTGTGTTTTTCACAGAAGTATTGCTTTCCCCATGAAATGCAATTTTCTAATGATACATCCTGAGGGACACGGAAATAAACCATATTTATGCTGTCTTGCGTCTCATGTGGTCCATGTTTTTCAAGATTATTAGAAGCTTGATCAAGCTTGCTGATCAAATTTTGATTTTCATTTTTGTGGAAACTTGACGTAACGACGAAGGTGTATGAGTTATATCTTGTATGGAATAAATCTCCCGGGCTTTTGCGGTCAGAAAGACTTATCGACCATTCTCCACAGCGGGAATGTGCGACATCTCCTTTGTATTCATCTAAAAAAGAAGGAAAATATCTTTCTAGATTAGCCCAGTCGCCCGGGTTTGGATATCCATTATTAAATTCAATAAACACCTGAAGCCAGTAAAATTTTCTCGGCTTCATTCCTTCCCGCAACTTAATCTCAAATGTTCGAGATCTTCTTCTGAATTCTTCATGATGGTATGAATATCCATGATTTTTTATGGACAGGTTAAATGTATTTCCTGTATGCAATCTAACAGTAACATCAAATCCCTTTTGATTAATTCTAGCTGGAACAACTTTCTGGCTGTTTGTCGATAAGAAACAAGCGGAAAGCAATTCAAATAGAGCCCCTCTCCTATTATTGGCGTCATTACCTCTGGATAAATCAACCTGATATTTTACCCAGCGTGGATCAATTTCAGATAAAAGTAAAATAGCCCGCCCTAATGTGAACAGCTCAATCGTACTTAGAGCATCCTTTCTTTTCCATAAAATCTGCAGTGGATGATGCTCATCTTTTTTTAGCCAAGCTTCCTTAAAATTGGCTGAGATGGCTTCTAAAGCACTATTAACATCGATTTCGGAGAATGGTTGACCAATGGGATTTTGCCTTCCAAGAATATAAGGCAACTGAGTCTCCATAACTATCTCCTGACTCACAAACCTAAATCGGAAATGCCAAATGCGTACAGAATCCGAAAACCATAACTATCTGCACGAGAGTGGATTTCATTCTCAAGTACGAGTGCATAAGGTAGGTCAAAACCATTCTATTGTCAATATTCGCGCAACATATTTATTTTCGAGAAGGATGTAGGGCAAATTGGGAGCGTGGTCGGATGGGCCGAAGTCCCCAACCACAGAGAAAGAAAAACTGTTTCAGAGGTCGCTCCTTCGACGCCGGGTTCCCTCGCCCCCGAAGCAGTGCGAGGGGGGATCGAAATGGCCCTGAGGTCGGGGTGCGTGCAACTCATTGATATTTCATGCGAGGTCGGGGTCAAAACGGCGTGAGGTCGGATTGGGCCGACGACCTCGGGCACAGAGAAAGAGAGAGGCTTCCGGGCCGGTTTTGGCCCTGACGGACGGGTGTCCGACCTCGCAGCGCCCAACCCACGTTTCTGACCTACCCCGTAACCATTGAAATTGTTTGAAAAATTCCCAACAAAAAAGCCGCCCTTGTGGGCGGCTTCCATGCCGAGACATTTCTTAAATTTCTTAATGGTGGAGCCAGGCGGGATCGAACCGCCGACCTCTTGAATGCCATTCAAGCACTCTCCCAGCTGAGCTATGGCCCCGAATTGAAGTCGGCATACTAATGGCCGATGCGGGGGTTGTCAAGAAGATTTTGCGGGGGGGTGATTTTTTTTGTGCTTCCCGCGCGCGGCAACTGGAGAGACAATCTACAAGACGCGGAACACGGCGCAACGAATCTCTCTGACTTCCCATGCACGAGGTGAGCCGGCATGTTGCGGCAATTGATCATCGAAAATATCGCCCTCATCGAACAGGTGGACCTGGAATTCTCCCCCGGCCTCACCATCCTCACCGGCGAAACGGGGGCCGGCAAGTCGATCCTCATCGATGCCCTCATGCTCGCCCTCGGCGCGCGCGCGGATGCCAGCCTCATCCGCACCGAATGCGAACAGGCCATGATCACCGCACGCTTCCTGCCACCGGAAAACCATCCGGTGCGACTCTGGCTCAAGGAACAGGAACTCAACCACGACGACGAGGAACTCTTCCTGCGCCGCTCCCTCCACCGCAACGGCAGAAGCCGCGCCTTCATCAACGAAACCCCGGTCCCCATCGCCACCTTATGCAAACTCGGCGACGGACTCGTCGATATCCATGGCCAACACGACCACCAAACCCTCCTCAACCCCACCAGCCACCTCGCCATCCTCGACGCCTTCGCCAACCACCCAGAGCGGCTCGACGAAACCATCCGCCACGCCCGCGACTGGCATACCCACCACCGCGCCCTCGCCAACCTGCGCCAAAACGCCCGCGAGGCCGAACAACGCCGCGCCTTCCTCGAACATCAATTGCTCGAACTCGATGCCACCGGCATCGCGCCAGGCGAGGCGCAAGAACTGGACAACCTCCGCAACCGACTCGCCCACGCCGTCCGCCTCGGCGAGGCCGCACGCGCCAGCCTGGAACTCCTCACCGGCGAATCCGGAGGCGAGGCGGCCTCCCAACTCCTCTCCGGGGCCGCGCGCGAACTCGAAGACGCCGCACGCCTCGACGCCTCCCTCCTCCCCCTCGCCGAACAGCTCCGCTCCCTGCAGTACGAACTGGAAGACGCCGCCGACCGCATCCGCCACTACGCCGACGGACTCGATACCGATCCCGAACAACTCGAATCCATTGATGATCGCCTCAACCTCATCCGCAACCTCGCCCGCAAGCATCGCTGCCAACCCGACGACCTCCCCGACCTCGCCGAACGCCTGCGCAAGGAACTCGATTCCCTGTCGAGCATCGATCGCGACGAACAGCGCCTCGCCACTGCCCTCGCCGCCTCGCGTTCCGCCTTCGACACCGCCGCCGCGGCCTTGAGCCTCTCCCGCAAACAGGCCGCCACCCGCCTCGCCCACGAAACCGAACACCACCTCGCCCAACTCGCCATGCCGGGCGTCCGTTTCGCCGCCACCCTGCGCCCCCTGCGCGGCGACCCCTCGCCCTCCGGCACCGAGGAGGCGGAATTCCAGATCAGCGCCAACCCAGGCGAACCATTGAAACCCCTCGCCCAGGTCGCGTCAGGCGGGGAGATCTCCCGCATCATGCTCGCCCTCAAGACCTCCCTGGCCGACGCGGTGACCATTCCCACCCTCATCTTCGACGAGGTCGATGTGGGCGTGGGCGGCAAGACCGCCGCCGCCATCGGCGCCAAGCTCCGGCAACTCGCATCAGGCCGTCAGATCCTGGCCGTCACCCACTCCCCGCAGGTGGCCTCCTGGGGCGACCGGCATCTCAAGATCACCAAATCCACCCTCGACGGACGCACCCGTGTCGCGGTCGCCTCCCTGGATCACCAGGCCAGAATCGAGGAACTCGCCCGCATGCTCGCCGGCGAACGGATCACCGACCCGGCCCGCCACAACGCCGAGGAACTGTTGCGCGCCGCCTCCCTGCCCCCGGCCTGAACATTTTCATTGGCCAGAGACGCGAGTTGGAGTACAATGTCTCTCAATAAACCGCTCTGCCGTTCATTCCGGGAACTCCTGCCTTGAACAAGGACACTCATGAGTCAGCACGATACCTCCGAAGAGACCCTGACCCACGACCGCACGCGACTCCAGGAACCCCACCTCTTCAAGGTGGTCCTGCTCAACGACGATTTCACCCCCATGGACTTCGTGGTGGATGTCCTGATGCGCTTCTTCCGCAAAACACTCGATGAGGCCACGCAAATCATGCTCAATGTCCATCACAGGGGGGTCGGCGTTTGCGGGGTCTACACCAGGGAGATCGCCGAGACCAAGGTTTTGCAGGTCAATCAGCATGCCCGGCAGAATCAGCATCCCCTGCAATGCCGCATGGAACGGAATTGAGGCAGGAGCGCCCATGATCAGCAAACACCTCGAACTCTCCCTGAACAAGGCCATCCGGGTCGCCCATCAGCGCCGCCACCAGTATGCCACCGTCGAGCATCTGCTGCTGGCCCTCACCGAAAACCCGGAGGTTTCACAAATCCTGACCCAGTGCGGCTGCAACCTGGGGCAACTCACCCAGGATCTGGAGGGGCATCTGAAAATCCATATCCCCGCCATCGAGTCGGGGGACGAACCCCTCGAAATCACCCCCACCGTCGGCTTTCAGCGGGTGATCCAGCGGGCGGTCTATCAGGTCCAGGCTGCGGGCCGCGATCTGGTGACCGGGGCCTATGTTCTGGTGGCCATCTTCGGCGAGCGTCAATCTCATGCCGTGCATTTCCTCGAACGGCAGAACATCAGCCGGCTCGACATCCAGTCCGCCATCACCAACACCATGGAGAATCCGGGCGCCGACGACCAGGAGGAGGGCGAGGAGCAGGAGACGGAAAAAACCTCGCGTCCCGCCACCGCTCCCAAGGTTGACGATCCGCTGCTCCTGTATACCACGGATCTGACCCAACTGGCCCGCGAGGGCAAGATCGATCCCCTGATCGGCCGCAAGGAGGAGTTGACCCGCACTTTTCAGATTCTTTGCCGCCGCCGCAAGAACAATCCGATTTTCGTCGGCGAGGCCGGGGTGGGCAAGACCCATCTGGCCGAAGGGTTGGCCCTGAAAATCGCGCGGGGCGAGATCCCGGAGATTCTGGCGGGCGCCTCCATTCACTCCCTGGACATGGGGGCGTTGGTGGCCGGGACCAAATTCCGCGGGGATTTCGAGGCGCGCCTCAAGGGGGTGCTCAAGCGGTTGCAGGAAAAAACCGGCGCCATTCTGTTCATCGACGAGATTCACACCGTCATTGGCGCGGGTTCCACCAGTGGCAGCACCATGGACGCCTCCAATCTCCTCAAGCCTCTGCTGGCCAATGGCGCCTTGCGTTGCATCGGCTCCACCACCTTCGAGGAGTTCCGGGGGGTCTTCGAGAAGGACAAGGCCCTGGCCCGTCGTTTTCAAAAGATCGACATCAACGAGCCGTCCCTGGACGAGACCATTCTGATTCTCAAGGGCCTGCAATCCCGTTACGAAACGCACCACGGCATCCGTTACACCGCTCCGGCCATCCGGGTGGCCGCCGAGTTGTCGGGACGGTACATCCATGATCGCAAGCATCCCGATTCCGCCGTCGATGTGTTGGACGAGGCCGGGGCCGTGGCCCGCATCGCCCCTGCCGCCAGGCGCAAGAAGCAGATCGGCGTCCGGGAGATCGAGGGCGTGGTGGCCCGCATGGCGCGCATTCCGGCCCGCACCGTTTCCCACGACGACCGGGAACTGTTGCGCAACCTGGAGAGCAACATCCTGTTGAGTCTGTTCGGGCAGGACGAAGCGGTTGCCCTGGTCTGCAAGGCGATCAAGCTCTCCCGCGCCGGGCTGGCCAATCCGGAAAAGCCCATCGGCTGTTTTCTCCTGGCCGGGCCGACCGGGGTGGGCAAGACCGAGTTGGCCAGGCTGCTGGCCAGGGAGATGGCGGTTCCCCTGGTGCGTTTCGACATGAGCGAATACATGGAACGCCATGCCGTCTCCCGTCTCATCGGCGCGCCGCCCGGTTATGTGGGATTCGAGCAATCCGGGCTGCTCACCGAGGCGATCACCAGGAATCCCCACTCCGTCATTCTGCTGGACGAGGTGGAAAAGGCTCATCCCGACATCTTCAATCTGCTCTTGCAGGTGATGGACCACGGCAGCCTGACGGACAACAACGGTCGCCGGGCCGATTTCCGCAATGCGGTCCTGATCATGACCACCAATGCCGGCGCGCAGGATCTGGATCGCGCCTCGATGGGGTTCGTGCGTCAGGATCACGAGGGGGATGACATGAAGGAGATCCGGCGGCTCTTTTCTCCGGAGTTTCGCAACCGCCTGGATGCCATTGTGCCCTTCACCCATCTGGAGACCAGGGTGATCCTGCAAGTGACGGACAAGTTCCTGGCCGTGCTGGAGCGGGATCTTGCGGCCCGCAACGTCATTCTGGACGTGGAGGAGAGTGGTCGGCAGTGGCTGGCCCAGCGGGGTTACGACAAAAAGAACGGCGCCCGTCCCATGGAGCGGCTCATCAAGCAGAAGGTTCGCCAGCCGTTGGCCGACGAGTTGCTGTTCGGTCGGTTGCGGCAGGGGGGAACGGTCGTGCTGCGGGCCGAGGAGGAGCAGCTGGACCTGTCGATCACCTCCTCCTCCCCGGAAGAGCATCGCGAGGAGCACCTGGAATGAATGCCTGGTGGAGGATGTCGCGGGTGTTGCTGGCCGGGCTGTTGAGCGTCGCCCCTTGCGGCCTGGAGGCCGCCGAGGCCAACCAGGAGAACAAGACCCGCCACGGGACCACGACTCTGTTTCATGCCCCCCCATCTCCCGCCGAGATCCTGGAGGCCCTGGGCGAGACGTCGGCGGCCAACCCCGCGCCGACGGTCAAGCATCGCGGTACCGTCGAGCCTTCCCTGGCATCTTCCGTCGCGTTTCGCAAGGTGGCCTTTCCGATCTTTTTCACGGACGGTTCCAGCACCCTGCCTCCCGGCGCCAGGGAGTATGTGGACCGCATGGCCGACACCTTGCGCAAGAGTCCTGGGTTACGTCTGGCGATTTTGGCTCATGCCGACGGGGCCAACGACGCACAGGGGCAACGGCTTGCCCTGCGCCGTGCCGAGGCGATCCGCGACGATCTTGTGGAGCGACATGGCATCGATGGTGCGCGTCTGATGGTGAATGCGCCAGGCGCGGCCCGTCACCCGGATCCCGCCGATCCCGGCCCCGAACGGCATCGGCGCGTGGAGTTCATGCGCGACCGCTGACTCCCGCAGGATCGATCAGACCTCCCCTGCGACCCCCCGTCTGTCCACCGGGCAGGTCACGGTGAACAGAAAGCAGCTCCCCTTGCCGACCTCGCTTTCCAGTTCGATCCCGCCGCCCATCAGGTTGACCAGGCCGTTGCAGATGGACAATCCCAGTCCCGTGCCGCCATATTTGCGGGTGGTGGAGTTGTCCGCCTGGACGAAGGGGGCGAACAGCCTGGTGCGCGCATCGGGAGGGATGCCGATCCCGGTGTCGGCCACGGAAAAGCGCAACGTTGCCGACTCCTCGTTGACCACCAGTGGTTCCAGACCCAGGGTGATCTCCCCCTGCTCGGTGAATTTGACCGCATTGGAAATCAGGTTGTGCAACACCTGCCGCAGGCGGTTCGGATCGCCGATCACCGACTCCGGCACCCCTGCCCCCGGATGCTGACGCATGACCAGCCCTTTCTGCTCCACGGCGCTCGAAAACAGGCGTGCCGCCTTGGTCAGTTCGTCCACCGGGCTGAAGGGGATCGCCTCCAGGGTCACCTTGTGGGCTTCCAGCTTGGAGACATCCAGGATGTCGTTGATGACGGCCAGCAGGGTCCCGCCGGAATCGACGATGGTCTTGACGTAGAGGGTTTGTTTCTCGGTCAACTCGGTACGGGAGAGCAGTTGGGCGAAGCCCAGAATGCCGTTCATCGGGGTTCGGATCTCATGGCTCATGGTGGCCAGGAACCGGCTCTTGGCCAGATTGGCCTCTTCCGCGATGCGGCGTGCTTCGATCAACTCCTGTTCCACCCGTTCCCGTTCCCGGATCTCCTCTTCCAGGCGGGCATTGTGTTCGGCCAGCAGCGCCGCCTGTCGTTCGTAGGCGCGGCGATGATTGTACAGTTCCAGGAACACCCTCACCTTGGAGAGCAGAATTACGCTCTCGATGGGCTTGCGGATGAAATCCACGGCCCCGGCGTCATAGGCCTTGAGCAGGCTTTCGTGATCCCCGGTGAAGGCGGTCAGGAACAGAATGGGGATGGCGCGGGTCTGTTCCGAGGAACGCAGGAGGCGGCTCACCTCGAAGCCATCCATGACCGGCATTTGCACGTCCAGGAGAATCAACGCGAAGTCGTGGTAAAGGCACTGGGTCAACGCCTCGTTGCCGGACCCGGCCTCGATGACGTTCGCCTCGACCTCGTCGAGAACGGCGCGCAGGGCGATGCGGTTGGTTGGCCTGTCGTCCACCACGAGAATCTTGGGCAGTTCCTCCATATTCGACCCCCTCGATGGAGTATTTGTTCCATATTCCGGTTTCGTCAAATGCGCCGCCGGGCAGGCCAGAACGGCAGCAGTTCCAACACCTTGTCCGCGCACGCCTCGATGGGGTCCAAACCGGTGTCGAGCACCAGTTCTGCGGCTTCCGGGGGTTCGTAGGGGGAGGAGATACCGGTGAACTCCCGGATCTCGCCTGCCCTGGCCTTGCGGTAGAGTCCCTTCACATCGCGTTGTTCGCACACTTCGATGGGGCAGTGACAGTAGATTTCGACGAAATCGCCCGCTGCGACCAGGTTACGCACCCTTTCCCGATCCGCGCGAAATGGCGAGATGAATCCGCACAGCACGATCAACCCCGCGTCCACCATCAATTTGGCCACCTCGCCGATGCGGCGGATGTTCTCCACCCGGTCGGCGTTGGAGAACCCCAGATCCCCGCACAGGCCGTGGCGAACGTTATCGCCATCCAGGGACTGCGTGTGGTGGCCCGCGCCATACAAACGCTTTTCCACCGCGTGGATCATGGTGGATTTCCCCGAACCGGACAAACCGGTAAACCAGAGGATGAGGCCGGGATGACCGTTCAACCGTTCGCGGTCCGCGCGGGTGACGGAGGTTGCCTGCCAGATGGCATTGGGACTGGTGGGTCGATTCATGATGGAATGCGCCTTTGTGATTTGCATGGAAAACAATAAATTGATATTGTATCATGAACTCCTGACCAGGAACAAGCATTGAATCGCCGGGGAGAACCAAATGGCCCAAAAAAGGATTCACGACTCCGCCTCCAGCCGCGTCATGGCCTATCGCAAGCGCCGCATGGAGGAAATGAAACGCATCGAAATCTGGCTGCCAGACGATGAACTCGCGCAACTGGACGCCGTGGCCAGGGAATACGGCATCAGCCGGGCCAGGGTGATCGGGCAACTGCTCGCCGAACGTGGCGGCCCCCCTCCCCTGCCCGTGCCCCTGCCCATCGCCGAGCCGCCCACCGCGCTCGCCCTGCCCGCGCCCACGGAA
>PDZX01000065.1 GCA_002753185.1 Magnetococcales bacterium WMHbin3 | reverse complement strand
CAGACAAACAACAACCCGAAAAAAAAGGCACATGCTGCTGGCATCATCTCTACGTCAAGCATGGCTGGCAGGGACCCGCCGAGATCGCCGAGATCACCTTTCCCATGCAATTCATCCCCCTCCCCAAACCGGAGGGACATCATCTCTATTTCATGCTCTATTCGGCCATCAATGAAACAAAGTTCTATCTCGGCCTGCAAACCAATCTGAAACTGCGCGGCAAGGATCACGGCGTGGGCGCAATCTTCTCACGCTGGGATTCCCAGGACCCGAAAGATCTCAAAACCGTTACAGGAGGCTTTCACGAGATCGGCGATTACGAGGGACAATTCGTCAGCGTCCGTAAACCCGTCAACCTGTTACCCGGCCCCATGGCCCTGCGTCTCGTTGCGCGACCCGACCCGGAGAGCAATGCTCACGTCTGGCTGGATTTCACGGTGATCCAGCAAACCGATGGCGCCAAAATCGCGGAACCCATCGGCTCGCTCCGCTTTCCAGGGCCGACACTCCGCTTGACCAAAAAGCTCAAGATCGCGGTGGGTCCCTGCCAGCCATGCTTGACGTAGAGATGATGCCAGCAGCATGTGCCTTTTTTTTCGGGTTGTTGTTTGTCTGCGAACTGCAGGTAGTGGGTGGTGCGATGGATGCCCAGCAGGGGGGTGGGGTCCCTTTCGACCGGTTGTGCCGTGGTGGAGACCGGGTGGGAGAGGACCGGCGTGGACTCTCCCTGGACGCTCAGAAAGCGGGTTTCCACAATCTTTTGTTCTCCGCGTGGCGCGCAGTAGCCGTGGACGATGCGTCCTTCCCGGTCCATGCCGAGTACCGGGGTGCGTTTGACCTCCCGGAGTGGTTCGGCGCGCACGATCAAGAGGTCCGCCGGATCGAACCCCTTGACCCGGAAAAACTCCTCGACCCGGATCTGGTTTGCGCCACAGGGAGGGTGTTCCACCAGACGGATCTTTTCCAGAGTGGCGGTTGGGGAGGATGTGTTGCGGGTATCCAGGGCATCCGCGCGGGTGGAGACGAAAAGGGTGGTCATCAGGATCAGCGAGGCGTTTGAGCGTGGTTTCATGGTTGGCTTCCGTGGCTTGGGGATCGGGGGTGGAGGGTGTCGCCACCAAGCTAGCATTGCCGCCGGGTTCCTTCAAGCGGCGGCTCGTGTTATTCTTTCGGCAGGGTAGTTCATTCCAGTGGGGGTGCATACCGGAGAGAGCATGGCCGCAACCGGAACCATATTTGTCTCGATTGCCAGTTATCGTGACTCGGAATGTGCCTGGACCCTGCGCGATCTGTTTGCCAAGGCGGCCGATCCGGGGCGGGTGTGGGCAGGGGTGTTGTGGCAGATTGTCCCGGAGGAGGATGGCGAGGAGTTCATTCGCATCCCGGCGGAATGGGCCGGGCAGGTGCGCGGCCGGGTGATTCACGTCGCCGAAAGTCGGGGGGCCTGTTGGGCGCGTCATCGGATTCAGGAGGAGTTCTTTCGGGATGAGGACTATTATCTTCAAATTGACAGTCATACCCGTTTCGATCCAGGGTGGGACGAGCAGTTGATCGGGATGCGAGCTGCCTGTCCATCGGCCAGGGCGGTCCTCTCCACCCATCCCAATCGCTACGAACCTCCCGACGAGCGGTTCGTGCGCGGTTATCCCCATCTGCGGGCCAGGAAGTTCAATCGGGATGGGGTGCTGGTCCCGCAGGGGGAGTATGTCGCCCTGGATGCCCGTCCGGAGGCGCCGCGTCCTTCTGCCTTCATCGGTGGCGGGCTGTTGTTTGGTCCGGGTTCCATGGTGCGGGAGGTTCCCTATGATCCTTATCTCTATTTTCACGGCGAGGAGATCTCGATGTCGGTGCGTCTTTGGACGCATGGTTATGATCTTTATACTCCAAACAGCATCATTTTATATCATAATTATTCTGACCAGGTACGTCGCAAGCATTGGGATGACCATAAGGTCGATTGGGGTCAATTGCAGAAGAATTCGGTGGCCAGGCTGGAGCATCTGCTGGCGATTCGTCCTTCCAGCGACCCGGCGGTGTTGCAGGATATCGAGCGGCATGGTTTGGGCACGCTGCGCACTCTGTCCGAGTATCAGGTTTATGCGGATGTGGATTTGCGGCGGCGTCACATTGGCATGCGTGCCTCCGATGGTCGATTTCCGCCCCATCCGCCGGTTGGGGGGGTATCCGTGGAGATCCAGAGGGTTTTTGCCGCGGTTCATCGGGAGAATCGTTGGGGTTCCCGCGAGACACGGTGTGGATCCGGTTCCATGGTGGGGGCCACCATTGGGTTGCGTGACCTGTTGCGTGACGCCTGGGGTCGGTTGGGGGTTCGTACCCTGGTGGATGCCGGTTGCGGGGATTTGAACTGGCTGGGGTTGATGAGCGGGGAATTGGATCTCTATTTGGGATTCGATGTGGTTCCGGAGTTGATCGCCCAGAATCGGGTTTTGTTTTGGCATCGCAAGAATCATTTTTTCAATGTCGCGGAGATTTGTCACGACGCTTTGCCTGGCGCGGATGCCGTGTTGTGTCGCAATACCTTGCCCCTTTTGCCCAATGCGTTGGGGGTGCTGGCGTTGCGGGGGTTTCGGCGTAGCGGGGCGCGTTATCTTCTTGCCACCACCTTTCCGGGTGCGGCCAACGTGGTATCCGAACTCGGCCAATGGCATCCGGTCGATCTGACCGCGCCTCCTTTTTCCCTGCCGGAGCCTTTGTGGATGATGCAGGATGGCAAGTCCGAATACGGGCGTTTTTTGGGGGTATGGCGTCTGGCGGAGTGACGAGCCGGAGGTGCCGGCCCGTCACGGCCAGTGTCGGGTCAGCCGAGGAAGTTTTTGGACACGAATTCCCAGTTGACCAGATTCCAGAATGCCTCCACGTATTTGGGCCGCGCGTTGCGGTAATCCACGTAGTAGGCGTGTTCCCAGACATCGCAGGTCAGCAACGGGGTTTTGCCTTCGGTCAGGGGGCAGCCGGCGTTGCTGGTGCTTGTCAGTTCCAGTGATCCATCCGGATTTTTGATCAGCCAGGCCCAGCCCGATCCGAACGTGCCGATGGCCGTGGCGGTGAATTTTTCCTTGAAGCCGTCAAAAGAGCCGAATGTGGCGTTGATGGCCTCCGCGAGTGGGCCGGTCGGCGCGCTGCCGCCGCCCGGGGTCAGGCAGTGCCAATAGAAGGTATGGTTCCAAACTTGCGCGGCGTTGTTGAAGAGTCCTCCGCTGGCGCTTCTGACGATCTCCTCCAGTGATTTTCCTTGATTCGGTGTTCCCTCGATCAATTTGTTCAGGTTGGTGACATAGGTCTGATGGTGCTTGCCGTGGTGGAAAGCCAGCGTTTCCGCAGAGATGTGGGGTTCCAGGGCATTGGATGCGTAGGGGAGGGGGGGTAGTTCGAAACTCATGATTCTCTCCTTTTCATAAATGGGGATGCTTGGGGTGCCGTTAATACCATGATGCATCAAGTCGGCCTTCTTGTCACTCGAATTATGTGCTGACAGATATCTCATTAATAATGGCGGCTTTGTTGAATACTATTTGCCGTAACGTTGCAAATATTTAACTATTTGTAGTTCAATGGAGCGATCAATGATGAATCATGAAGAACTGCTTAGAAGAAAGTTTTCGACGACCGTGGACGGCCTGGCCATGTTGACGGATCGTTCCAATACGGTGATGGACGGCACGACGCAATACATCTATTTGGGATTCGCCTATCCGGGCAGTGCCGAAAGCGATCCGGTCTGGATGATCAAGCGGATTGCCATTTTCGCGGATGGCACCACCGCGACCTTGTTTGTCGGTGGCCTGGCGACCTTCGATCAGGTCTGGGCCGATCACGCCACTCTGGCTTACGCATAAGGGGGTCTGTCATGAGTCAATTCCAATTCAACCCCATCACGCGGCAACTCAATCTGGTCAAGGACGCCGTTGATTTCGGCGCGGCGTACAAGGGGGTGTTCGACAACGGGACGGGCTATGTGCTTGGGGATGTGGTTGCCAAGTCGGGAAAACTGTATATCTGCGTTCAGGCGGGCAGTGGTCACGATCCGGCCACCTCTCCGGCCTGGTGGGACTTGCTGGAGATTCAGGGACCGCCGGGGCCGTCCGGACCGGCTGGTCCGTCGGGGGATGGGGGGAATCCCACGACCATCACCACGACGCAGATGGCCAGCGTGACCACCACGCAGATCGGTTTTCTTGCCACCAGCGCCATCGGCGGGATTTCTCACAACGCCCTTGGCGGTTTGACATCCGGTCATCCGCACACGCAATACGCCCTGGTCGATGCGGAGTTGACCACCACGCAGTTGGGGGCATTGACCACCACGCAGTTGGCAACGCTGACCCAGACCCAACTCGGTGCGTTACGGATGGGGGGTGCGTCCGGTGGGGCCAATGGCGCGTTCGGAGTGGTTCCATCGCCACTCGCCGGGGATCAGGACAAGGTCTTGCACGGTGATGCGACCTGGCGGATCGTGAACAGTGGGGATCCCTCGACCATCACCACGACGCAGATGGCCAGCGTGACCACCACGCAGATCGGTTTTCTTGCCACCAGCGCCATTGGAGGGATTTCTCACAACGCCCTTGGCGGTTTGACATCCGGTCATCCGCACACGCAATACGCCCTGGTCGATGCGGCGTTGACCACCACGCAACTGGGGGCATTGACCACCACGCAGTTGGGGATGTTGTCTCACGATGCGCTTGGGGGGGTATCCGGGACCGGGACGTATCATCTTTCCGCCGGGCAAGTGGCGAGCGTCAACAATATCGGTACGACCACCGCCTTTGCCGCCTTGAGTGCGACGGCGGTGGGGGCGCTTTCCACCACCGCCATCGGTGGGATCTCTCACAATGCCCTTGGCGATTTGACATCCGGTAATCCTCACACGCAATACGCCCTGGTGAACGCGGCGTTGACCACCACGCAACTGGGGGCATTGACCACCACGCAGTTGGGGACTTTGAACCAAACGCAACTGGGCGCGTTGAAAATGACTGGCGCCACGGCTGGTGCGAACGGCGCCATCGGATTTGTTCCTGCTCCTGGGGCCGGGGAGCAGAGCAAGGTCTTGCGAGGCGATGGCATCTGGGTCATGCAAGGCGGTGGTCTGACCTGGCGGGGCGTGTGGGATACGAATGTTGCCTATTCGGTCAACGATGTGACTTCGCACAACGGCACTACCTATGTCTGCATCCAGGCGGCGGATAGCACGATTGACGTACCGAACATGGCCACCACTTATTGGAGCGTCTTCATGACCCAGGGAAGCCCGGATGTCACGGTGGCCACTCCGGTTGCCAGTGCCTCCGGGTCAATCGTCTTGGACATGGCTTTGGGTGGGGCCTTCACCACCACACTGACCGAGAACATCACTTCGGTGACCATCTTCAACCCGCCTGCATCCGGAGTGTGCGGCACCGTCACTTGGATCGTCACCCAGCATGCCTCTTCGGCCAAGAGTATCGTCTTGCCCTCTGGTGGATCATGGGCGACCGGAACCGCGCCCGATTTTGCCACGCTGAGCGCCAGGTATTTGCTGATCTTCAAGACCACGAACGGAGGCGCGAACTGGACGGTCGGCAGCCTCGGCGGCGGTGGCGGCGTTGCCGGCTTGACGCCCGGAGGCGTGGTGTTCGCTGGTTCCGATGGCAAGGCGGCCCAGGATGCGGGCAACTTGTATTGGGATAATGTCAATAAAAGGTTTGGTATTGGCACTGATATACCCTCAGGTCCTATATCGGTTGAGACTGAAATCATCGAAATTAATTTGTCAGCATATATCAATGATGCCAATGTGGTAAATGGTTACAACCCATACGCGCCTACCCTGACATCATTGACGAACGGCAACACCGCATCGATTGACTATGGCTACGTCACCGTCCCTGGCGCCGTGGGATTGATGCTCTATTCCCCTGCAACAATCACGCAGCTGAAATTTTACAATGCTTACAACAACTCAAATGTAACCCACGTAAAAAATTTCAAGGTCCAGTATTATTTTGGCGGATCATGGGTAGACGCTAACGCTATCGGCATTACTGGTGGGACCGGGTCGGGGATTGATCTTGTCGGCAACGATAGCGATGGATGGGTAGTGGTCACCCTGTCGCCTGTGTACGCGACCGGAGTGCGCATCTATGCAGGTTCTGTCTATGCTGCTGGAACTATCGCCGACGTTACGGAAATGCAAGTATGGGGGCTGATAGGCAATCCGGCGCTGCTGCATGTGACAAGTGGCGGTTCCGTTGGTATCGGAAATGCGTCTCCGGCAGCCAAGCTGGATGTCAATAACACGTTGGATGCCCTCGCAATGCGCGTCTACCGGGCCGGGACCGGCACCACCCCCATTGCCGCGTTCTATTCTGACGCGAACGGGACTGCAACAGTGCAGGCGGAAATTCTTTGCGACGGATCCGCGCGCAACAGGACCAATACATGGGGGGGGTTTTCCGATGAAAAATTGAAGGAAAACATCACCGACGCCACGCCGAAGCTGGACGGCCTGCTGGCGGTTCGGGTGCGGAATTTCAACCTGATCGGTGATTCTCTCAAACAGATTGGTGTGATCGCGCAGGAGTTGGAGCCGATTTTCCCCGGTTTGATCATTGCCACTCAGGATACCGAGTTGATCCCGGATCCGGATTGGGTTCCCGGCGAGGGGGAGACGGAGGCCAGTCGGCCTTTGATCCGGCATTCTTTGGGAACGTTCACCAAATCGGTGAAATACAGCATCTTTGTCCCGATGCTCATCAAGGCGTTGCAGGAGTTGCATGCCATGCATCAGGATCTGGCGGCGCGGGTGGCGGCACTGGAAGCGTCATAAAAAGGGGACGTGACGGGTTGCATTTGTCATGGATACGCGCGAGGATTGGCTCATCTCTTCTCTTGCCGTGGAGCATGCCATGAAACTGCGTATCGCCACCTTCAATCTGGAAAATCTGCAAGATGCGCCCGGCAAAAGGCCGACCCTGGCCGAGCGTATCGAGGTCATGCGGCCGTTGTTGTTGCGTATCGATGCCGATTTGTTGTGTCTTCAGGAGGTCGGAGCGGAAAGTGGGCCGGATGGGGCCAGGGAGCTGTCGGCTTTGCAAAAGCTGGTGGCGGGTACTCCCTATGAGCCGTTTCACGTGCATCATTCGAGGGATGCCCAAGGCATGGCGATGGAGGAGCGGAATCTGGTCATTCTGAGTCGTCATCCTTTCCTGGAGACCGCGCAGGTGTTGCATGACCTGCTGCCCGCGCCCCTTTACCGGCCCGTTACCGCCCGTCCGCCCGTCGATGTCGCGCAAACCGTCGGCTGGGACCGCCCCGTGTTGCACGCTTCGATCGGGTTGCCGGGGGGCGAGGTGTGGCATGTGATCAATATGCACCTCAAATCCCGCATTCCCACGCCCATCGACGGGCAGGTGCGTGGCGGCAAGTTCGGGGTCTGGCAATCGGTCGCCGGGTGGGCGGAAGGGGCGTTTCTTTCGGACATGAAGCGCCTGGGGCAGGCCCTGGAGGTGAGAACCCTGGTGGATCGGATCCTGGACCGGGATGCGGGGGCCAGGATCGTGGTGTGTGGCGATTGCAACGCCCTTGCCGACGAAATCAGCCTGGAGGCGATCATCGGTCGGATCGAGAATACCGACAATCCCGTTTTGGCTGGGCGTGCCCTGATCCCCTGCGAGAATTCCATTCCCGACTCGTTGCGTTACTCGTACCTGCATGGTGGTCGGAAACGGTTACTCGATCATGTGTTCATTTCTCGTGGGTCTTCTGCTTTTTATCGCAGGGCCGAGATTTTCAACGAAGCCTTGCATGATGAGACCGGTCTTTCCTCATCCGACGAGAAGAAGTACCCGGAGTCGGATCACGCGCCGTTTGTCGTGGAGTTTCTCTTGCCCGATGTGGCCTGATGGAGGCCACACCCGGTCGATAATTTCATTGTGAGCAGATCCTTATTGGATTATATGTATTGGTAATATTGCTGGTTGTTATATTTCTTTCATTAGATAATTGTACTCATTAATATAACTTAAAATATAAAATTGTCTCAATGATTTTTTTGCTTGCAATTTCATTCAATATAATAGATTCTGGATGCATACGGATATAGTGATTTCAATATTGCATAATTTAATTGAAATGTGTAAATTGCCTGCTTTTTTTTATAATATTGTTAACAAATTATAAATATAATTGAAACAAAAGGGTCCGGTGCTCCATGGCCATGGGAGTTTGCAATCATGCCTTGTTCGGCGGTATCGATGATTTGCAGATTGAATGAATCACGGACAAAAATTCCCATGGATGCGTTCCTGATGGGAATCGCCATGTTTGCCATTATGCTGACACTGGCCGGATGTGGTGGCGGGGGAGGGGAGAGCGCCTCATCCCCGACAACCCCGTCCGTCACCCTGTCCGGGACCATCATCGAAGGGCCGGTCAAGCAGGCTGCCGTCACGGTGACCGACGGCAGCGGGAAAAATGTCGGTTCCGGCGTGAGCGGCAATGACGCGCAATACCGCATCGACGTGGACGCCAACGCCACGCCCCCCTTCCAACTGACCGTTTCCGGGGGAACCGATCTGGTCACGCAAGAACCCCTTGCCACCACCTTGACCTCGCTGGTGACCGACATCCACCAGACCACCGCCAACATCACCCCGATCACCACCGTCATCCAGAAGGCGGCGGTCGCGGCTGCCGGGGGGGATCTCGCCAAGGTTTCCAAAGCGGATGTGGAGAAGGTCGTCGGGCCGGTGCTCAAGAATTTCGGCTTTGGCATCGATGCCGAGCAGGCCGATTTCCATCCCATCTCCTCCCCGGTCACCGACCGGAACATCGCTTCGGTGACCGTGGCCTCCGAGGCCATGGGGGAGATGATCCGGCGGGTGGCGGGCAATGACCCGGCGGAGCAGGAAAAACTCTTCGCGGTGGTCGCGGAGGACATGGCCGACGGCAAAATGGATGGCCGCAAGGATGGCGCCGTGTTGCAAACGAGCGCTCCGGCGGGCGCCGACACCACGACGATCATGGCTCAGGTCTCTCTGAAGAGCGCCATGGTCGCGGTGGAGGTGGTCGCGGACACCCTGCGCGTGACCCGGCGCGACGGCACCCTGTTGAGCGCCGAAGCGGTCAAGAGCGCCATGAGCGAATCCATGGCGGTGGTGACGCCATCATTGGACCCGGTCGCCGCGACGAACAGGCTCAATGCCAAAACCGTCTCCCGCAACCTCAAGGAGCAGGGGGTCGCGGCGCTGGAGAGTGCCGCTCTCCTGGCGCCGGATGCCAGCGCCATTCTGGCGACCAGGACCTCCTTCGAGAATCTGACCGTGGGGGATGTCGCCAGCGGGCGGATGGATGCCACGGTCATTCAGGAGGCCGCCGGCGCGCTGACCAGGGTGGTCGATTCGGTCAAAAGGGGCGAAATCGCCAGGGAGACGTTGACAGCGGCGGCCAACAATCCCCCCAAGGCCGAACCGGCAGGCTTGCAAACCACTTCCGGATCCCAGGTGAGCGGAACCCTGGCGGCCAGCGACGCCAACAGCGATCCCCTGACCTTCCTGCTCCATCAGCCCCCTGGCAATGGCGTGGCCGTCATCCTCGCCAACGGTGCATTCACCTACACCCCGGCCGCCGGTTTCTCCGGTCAGGACGCTTTTTGGTTCAAGGTCTCCGATGGCAAGGTGGCGTCCAATGCCGCCAAGGTGACCCTGCTCGTCTCCGCCGTGACCGGGGAGACGCCGAAACCCGTGGTTGCCGAGGTGTCCACGCCTGCCCCTCCCGCCCCTCCCGCTCCGGTGGTCGTCGAGGTCGTCCCGGAGATCACCATCCAGGACGTGGTTGCGACCGAGGGGGATGCCGGCACGGCCAACATCGGGTTCACGGTGACGCTCTCCGTCGCCAGCCAAAGGACCGTGACCGTGAGTTGGGTCACCAGCGACCTCACGGCCATCAACGGCAGCGATTACACCTTCGCCGCCGGGGTGGTGACGTTCGAGCCGGGCCAGACCGGCAAGACCGTTGCGGTGCCGATCCAGGGGGATACGCTGGATGAAGGGGACGAGACGTTTAAAGTGGTTCTGAGCGATCCGGTCAACGCGGTATTGGCGGCGCCGGTCGGGGTTGCCAGGATCGTCGATGATGACGTGGGCAAGACCGGGCTGTGGGATCGTGCCAGTTGGGATGCGAATACGTGGATGTGATTGTTTTTTTTGACAGGGGAGATCCGGGATGAAAAAAATCGTTGCAATGCTTGCGGTTTGCCTGAGTGTCGCGGATCCATGGCCCGTGCATGCCGAGGATCTGTCCGTGCCTCACACCTTCGCGGCGGGCACGCCGATCAAGTCCGCCGAGGTCAATGAAAATTTTGCGCAGGCCTATCAGGCGATTAATAAAGCTCCTAGTAACGATTGGCGCGTTATTGTTATAAGAAATGATGGAAAAACAATCGGAAAATTTATCAGTGAATGGGGTTTTATTACAAAAAAAGGCTATTTTGCGTCATTGGAGTATGATTTTACTAGAGGAGATAAAGTTGGGATCCCACCTACTGGCTTTTTTTATACCACATCAGACTGCACAGGTCACCCTTATGTTATACATGGTGTTCCTGGCACTATAAAACACATGGCTGATAAATATTATTATTTTCCGGTTGACAGAACGCCTGAATTTATATCGTATTTGACCTATGGAGACGCTCACTCCTGTCAAAGCATGGTTGGAAGCCGTTACATGATGAGAATATTGCCAAACGATCCGGAAATCACCGGTTTTCCCGATGCCTTGACAGACGTCACGTTCGCGATCGAATGATGCGCCCCCCCTCCCCCCGGCGCATCGGCGGGTGATCATTTTTAAGCGCGCCACGCATGCTTCCCGCTTGGCATGCGTGCAACTCTTTGCCATAATCGTGATTCACCTGGGATCCTTTGGGAGATCACGCCACCTTGCCAACCCGCTCTCTTGCCACCTTGCCGGGAATGACCACCTTGCGGAACGGTTTTGTCGCCGGTTCCTTCCTGGTGGCAGGCCTGGCCCTGTTCGGCGCGCCCTGGTTCGTCGTGATCTCGCCGGGGGTCGTCCTCGGCCTGCTGGCTGTGCGGGTGGTGGCGCGGATGATGCGTTCCCTGCAACTGACCCAGGAGCGTCTGCTCCGGGAGCGGGAGCACGCCAGGGGCATCATCGACTCTTCCATGACATGTATCATCGGAACCGACGCCGGGCGTCGTATCAACGAGTTCAACAAGGCCGCCGAAACCACCTACGGCTATACCCTGGAGGAGGTGCGCGGCCTCTCGGTGGATTGTCTCTACGCCGACCCCACGGAGGCTGCCCACGTCGGCGGGGAGATCCTCGCCAAGGGGTTCTTCGCTGGCGAGGTGACCAGCCGCAACAAGAACGGCGAGACTTTCCCGGTCATGATCGCCGCCACCCTGCTGCGCGACTGCGACGGGAACGTCATCGGTTCGGTGGGCAACTCCCGTGATCTGACCGGGGAACGCCAGGCGGCCCGCGTCCTGGCCGCCAAGGAGAACGCCGAACTGGCCAATCAGGCCAAGAGCCGGCTGTTGGCCAACATGAGCCACGACATCCGCACCCCGATGAACGCGGTGATCGGCATGTCCGAACTGCTCCTCGAAATGGAGAACGATCCGGTCAAGCGTGGCCATCTGGGCATCGTCCTCAGCTCCGCCCGCTCCCTGCTGGGCCTGATCAACGACATCCTCGATCTCTCTAAGATCGAAAGCGGCAGGATGGTCCTGGAGCGGATCCCCTTCGATTGGCGGCAGGTGATGGAAGAGACCATCGCCACCCTGGATATCGCGGCCAGGCGCAAGGGATTGGCCCTGGCGCTGGAGGCGGATCCCGCCCTGCCCTCCTGTCTGGAGGGGGATCCGACCCGCCTGCGCCAGGTCCTGATGAACCTGGCCGGCAACGCCATCAAGTTCACCAAAAGCGGCCAGGTGACCCTGTCCGTTCGGGTCCTGTCGGCCACGCCGGTGGCGTGCCGCCTGCGCTGCGCGGTGCGCGACACCGGCATCGGCATCCCGAAGGATCGTCTGGAGGCGATCTTCGAGAGTTTCACTCAGGCCGATGCCTCCACGACCCGCTGTTACGGCGGCACCGGGTTGGGGGTGACCATCGCCAGGGAGATCGTGGCCCGCATGGGGGGGCGGTTGGAGGTGGTCAGCCGCGAGGGGGAGGGATCCACTTTCCATTTCGAGGTCACCCTGCCGGTGGCCCCGGAGGGCAACTGCCGCATGCGCCTGACCTCTGCCGCCCTGGGCGCGGCGCCGCAACGTCTCTTCACCGTGCTGCTGGTGGAGGACATGGAAGCCAACGCGACCCTGGCTTGTTTGCGTCTCGAACGCCAGGGCCATCGGGTGCTGCTGGCCAACGACGGCCTGGAGGCGCTGGCCGCCTGGGAACGGGGCGGCTTCGATCTGATCCTGATGGATGTCCAGATGCCCAACATGGATGGATTGACCGCCACGCGCGTCATTCGGGAGCGGGAGGCGGCGCGCGGGGATGGACGCCGCATCCCCATCGTCGCCATGACCGCCGCCGCCATGAAGGGCGACCAGGAGGCCTGTCTGGAGGCGGGCATGGATGGCTATGTCTCCAAACCCATCGAATTCGTTCGTCTGGCGGCGGTGATGGAGGAGGTTGCCCCCCCTGGGGTGGGCCGACCCGTCACGGACGCGTCGCCAGAGGAGATGTTCGAGACGGAAGGAGGGGATCTGCCCCCGGAATGGCGCGGCCTGGCCGGCATCGACGCGGCAGCGGGACTGGCGAAATGGGGCAATGCCGAGGTCTATCGCGGCACCCTGATCGGTTTCGGACGCAAACACGCCACGGATGCCGCCGACTTGCGGGACTCACTGGCGCGGGGGGAACTCCAGGAGGCCAGGGCACTGGCCCATGCCCTGAAGGGGGCGGCGGGCACCATGGCGGCCACCGGGCTGGAGAGCGCCGCCGTGGCCCTGGACGCCGCCCTGCGCCAGCGCAAGGAGGAGCAGGGCGACATGAACGCCCTGCTGGCCTCCCTGGCCAAGCGCCATCTCAGGCTGGAGGATCTGGTGGCCGATTTCGAGCGGGCGCTTTCGGTGGTGATCGCCTCCTGCCGCTCCCTGGAACCGCCGGATCGGGAGAGTCCGGGGGCCGTCGAGTTGGTCGTGACGGAGGAAGAACGGGAGGAGCGCCGTGGCAGGCTGGATACGCTTGCCGTGGAGCGGTTGCGCGGCCTGGCGCAAAGTCTGTCCATGGGCGACATCTCCTCGGTGGAGGATGGGTTGCGGTTTTTCCAGGAGGCGCGCATCCTGCGTCAGGCGGAACTGGACCGGCTGCTGGCGCTTGCCGACGATCTGGAACTGGAGCGGGCGTTGACCGTGGTGCGGGACATGGCCGGCGGTCTCGGCGTGGATTTGGGAGTGTGAGGCGTATCATGCGCAAGGTTTGGCGTATCGGGCTGTTGGGGTTGGTGTTGCTGGCGCGCATCCCCGTGGCGCATGCCTTGGAACCGCTGCGGGTCGGCATCTATCAGAACAGCCCCCAGGTCTACACGGATGCCAGGGGGGTGGCCAACGGGTTTTACATCGACCTTCTGGAATACATCGCCGTCAAGGAGGGGTGGATGTTGAGCATGGTGCCCGGCACCTGGGCGCAGGGCCTGGAGCGTGTGGCCCGTGGCGAGATCGATCTGTTGCCCGCCATCGCCTATCTGGCGGACGGCAGCCGCAAGGTGGAGTACAGCCAGGAAACCGTGCTGGCCAACTGGGGGCAACTGTATGTCACGCAAGGTCGGATTCGTTCCCTGCTCGATCTGGATGACAAGAAGATCGTCGGCATGGAGGCGGACATCTATACCCAGCAATTTCAGGAGACCCTCAAGCGGTTCGGGATCCGCCATCAGTTCGAATCGGTGGAGGAGTACGAGCAGGCGTTGGCCGCCCTGGCGGAGGGCAAGGCGGACGCGGCCATCGTCTCCAAGACCTTCGGGTTGAGCAACGAGCACCGTTTTCCGATTTTGCGCAGCGCCATCGTCTGTTGTCCGGCGGAGTTGCGCTTCGCGGCGCCTCCGGGGGATAGAGTCGGCGCCCTGGCCGTCATCGATCGTCACCTCAAGGCGTTGAAGGCGGACAAGGGATCCTTCTATTATCAGGCCCTGAGCCGCTGGTTCGGGGTGGTGGAGCGGGAGGTGTTGCCCGGTTGGGCGCGGTGGGTGTTTGTCGCTTGCGGGGTGGTGGCGCTGGGGCTGCTCATCGGGCTGGCGTTGGTCAGGCGTCGGTTGCGGTTGCAGTACGCGGCCCTGCGCAACGAGATCCGCGTCCGCGAGGAGATGGATGCCCAATTGAAGCGTTCCAACCGCGAACTGGAAATGCGGGCCAAGGAACTGCGCGACGCCAGGGATGTCGCGGAGGCGGCCAACCGCGCCAAGAGTCAGTTTCTGACCAACATGGGACATGAGATCCGCACCCCGATGAACGCCATTCAAGGGATGACGGAAATGGCCTTGCGCGCCGAGCAGCTTCCCAAGGCGCGGGAACTGCTCGGTCATGTCCTGATCGCCTCCCGTTCCCTGATGCGCATCATCAATTCCATCCTGGAGTTCACCAAGCTGGATCGGGGACAGGAGACCCTGGAGATCGCCGCTTTCGACATGATGCGGGATCTGTTTTCGCCGGTGATGGAGTTCGCCGCCTCGGCTGCCGTGACCCGTGATCTGGAAATCGCCTTCGAGCCGGAGCCGGGGGTGCCCAGGGAGGTGCTGGGCGATCGCGACAAACTGGAGCGGATCCTGATTTGCCTGGTGGACAACGCCCTGAAATTCACCCGGCAGGGGAGCGTGATCCTGCGCGTCGCCCCGCGGGAACAGCACGGCGACCTCACCAGGCTGGAGTTCTCGGTGCGGGATACCGGCGTGGGGGTGCCCCCGGATCAATGGGTGCGGATTTTCGATCCCTTTGTGCAGGGGGATGCTTCCCTGACCCGGCGCTATGGGGGCGCGGGCATGGGGTTGGCGGTCAGCAAGCGTCTCGTGGAGTTGATGGGCGGGCGGATCTGGGTGGAAAGCATTGTCAATCAAGGCAGCGTGTTCTATTTTACCTTGTTGTGCAAGGTTGCCCCAGGCAAAGGCGCGGCGTCGTGCGAGCCGTTGCGGATGACTTCCGGGTTCGGCGCCATGGCGGGCGGTGGCGGGGCGCTGGCCGGGGAATCGCTGGATCCGGTGCGTCTGGGGCAGTTGCAGCAGGATCAGTTGTGCCGCCTGGCCCATTATCTGGATCAGGGGGATTCGTTGGGCGCGGAGGTGGTGCTGCGCGAGTTGAAGGGGGTGTTCGAGGGGACCGATAAGGCGCGGGAATTCAACCGTATCGCCACCTTGCTGGATGAGTTCGAATTGCAGGCCGCCAGGCATGCCTTGGCGCAAATTGCCAATTCCCTGGAAGTGGTTTTGAACCGGAGGGCAACCGATGCGACAAAAGATCCTGCTGGTGGATGATGATACCGCCAATCTGAAGCTGCTCAGAGAAATCTTGCAAAACGATTACGACCTGATGTTCGCCAAGACGGGCGGGGTGGCCATCTCCCTGGCGGAAAAGCAGCCGGATCTGATTCTGCTCGACATCATGCTCCCGGAGGTGGATGGCTACGAGGTGTGCGCGCAACTCAAGTCCAACCCCGTCACGCAGGACATTCCGGTCATTTTCGTGACCGTCCGCACCAGCGAGGAGGACGAGACCAGAGGCTTCGTCGCCGGGGCCGTGGACTACATCACCAAGCCGGTGAGCGGCCCGATCGTGCTGGCCAGGGTGCGCACGCAACTCTCCTTGCTGGAGGCGCGCCGGGAACTGGAGCGCCGTAACGAGGAACTCCGTCAGGCCGCGCTCCAGCGCGAGGTGGTGGAGCAGATCATGCGTCACGACCTCAAGAGTCCGCTGAACACCATCGTCTCGGTCCCGGAGATCCTGCTGGAGGAGTTGTCGCTCAACAGCACCCAGGAAAAGCTCCTGCGCATGGTGGCCGAATCCGGCTACAACCTCCTGGAGCAGATCAACCGTACCCTGGACCTCTATAAAATGGAGCAGGGGACCTATTTCTTCGAACCCGCTCTCGTCGATCTCCTGGAAGCGCTGGACAGGATTCGTTTCGAGATCAATGACCTGTTGCGCGTCAAGCGGCTTGGGTTCGAAATGCGGGTGGATGGCCGTCTGCTCAAGGGGGAATCGAACGAGCGCTTTCCGGTGGCCGGGGATAAATTGTTGTTGCGCGCCATGTTGTCCAATCTGATCCGCAATGCCGCCGAGGCTTCTCCGGTCGGCGAGGTGGTGATGGTATCGCTCTCCCGCGCCGCGGAGCAGGTGGTCGTGGCCATCCACAACAAGGGGGGGGTGCCGCTGGAGATCCGGGAGCGCTTTTTCGATAAATTCACCACCTTCGGGAAGAAACGCGGCACCGGCCTTGGAACCTACTCCGCCCGGCTGATCGCGCGGACCCATGGCGGGGAGATTCGTCTGGATACCGGGCGGGAGGGGATGACCACCGTGGAGATCCGTTTGCCGTTCAATGTGTTGTCGAGTGGGGGGCGTGTATGAGAGAGAAGATCCTGTTGGTCGATGACGAGACGGTCAACCTGAAATTGCTTGGGGAGTTGCTGCGCGGCCAATACGATCTGGCCTTCGCCAAGAGTGGCCAGGCCGCTCTGGAGTTGGCCGAGCAGGGGCCGGACCTGATTCTTCTGGACATCATGATGCCGGATCTGGACGGCCTGGATGTCTGTCGCCGCCTGAAGTCCGACATGCGGACCCAGTGGATTCCCGTGGTGTTCGTCACCGCCAGGACCGACCCGGAGGATATCGAGGAAGGATTGTCCGCCGGGGCCTACTATTACCTGACCAAGCCGATCGTGCCCAAGACCCTGCTGGCCGTGGTGATGTCGGCCCTGGACCGCGTGGCGGCGCACAAGGGGTTGCGTCAGGAGATCAGTCAGACCATGCGGGCGCTGACCACGATGCATGATGCGCGCTATTTTTTCCGGACCATTCCGGATGCGCGCAATCTGGGACAGTTGCTGGCCAATGCCTGTCCCGATCCGGAAAAGGTGGTGGTGGGGTTCACCGAGATGCTGGTGAATGCCGTGGAGCACGGCAATCTGGGACAGTTGCTGGCCAATGCCTGTCCCGATCCGGAAAAGGTGGTGGTGGGGTTCACCGAGATGCTGGTGAATGCCGTGGAGCACGGCAATCTGGGCATCACCTACGACGAGAAGGGGGAGTTGAACGAACGCGGCGTCTGGGACGCGGAGGTGGAGCGCCGCCTGCGGATGCCAGAGTACGCCAGCAGGCGGGTCGAGGTGATTTTCGAACGTCGCCAGGATGCGATTCGGGTGTTGATCCGGGACCAGGGGCAGGGATTCGATTGGCAGTCCTATCTGGACTTCAATCCCGCCCGCGCCTTCGACAACCATGGCAGGGGGATCGCCATGGCCACGGGGCTGTGTTTCGATGACGTGGAATATCGGGGCAAGGGCAACGAGGTCCTTGTCACGGTCAATCTCGTGTAATCCGGCCGGATGGAGGGGGAGATGGAGTTGGCCACGGCCGCAAAGGAGTTCACGGTCCTGTTGGTGGATGACGAGAAGGCCAATCTGGTCCTGTTGCGCGCCATTCTGCAGTTCGATTACCACGTGCTGTTCGCCAGAAGCGGGCGGGAGGCGCTGGAGGTGGCCGGTCGGGAGATTCCGGATCTGATCCTGATGGATATCGTGATGCCGGACATGGATGGCTACGAGGTGTGCCTCCGGCTCAAGGGGGAGGAGAGGACCCGTGAGATTCCGGTGATCTTCGTCACCTCCATGACCGAGATCGGGGATGAGATCAAGGGGTTCGAGGCGGGCGCCGTGGATTATCTGACCAAGCCGGTGAGTCCGCCGGTGGTGCGGGCCAGGGTGCGCACCCACGTCTTGTTGCGCGCCGCCTACCGGAAATTGCAGGAGTTGAACGAACAACTCGGCTATGAACGCCTGACCATCGAGAACATCCTGGCGCGCATGAGCAATTCCGTGCAGTTCGACGGACGCGGCTTGCGCTACCTGCGGGCGCCGTCGGAGAAGGCCTCCGGGGATATCCTGTTGTCGGCCATGCGTCCCGACGGGGGGCGGCATATGGTGCTGGGGGATTTCACCGGGCATGGCCTGACCGCTGCGGTGGCGGGTCCCATCGTTTCGGACATCTTCTATTCCCGCACCAGTTCCGGGCAAGGGATCGAGGAGATCCTGCAGGAGGTCAATCGTTCCCTGTACGAACAGCTCCCCACCCACATGTTCATGGTGGGGTGTTTCCTGGAACTGAACCCGGCGCGGGACCGGCTGCTGGTCTGGAACTGCGCCTTGCCGGAAATGCTGGTCCTGCGTGATGGCCAGGTACACGTCAGGGTGGAGTCCGATCATCTCCCCAGGGGGGTGCGCAACCGTCCGGACAAGCCAGGCACCCTTCTTGAGGTGCGGCCGGGGGATCGGGTGGTGGTCTGTACCGATGGGGTGGTCGAGGAGAAGAACCCGGATCGGGAGGAGTTCGGCATGGAGCGCCTGGAACCGCTGCTGCTTGCCATCGTGCGGGAAGATCGGCCCCTGGAGGGCATTCTGGATGCCTTGCGCGATTTTCGCGCGGGTGAGCCACAGGGGGATGATGTTACATTGGTGGAGTTGATTTGTTGAGTTGTTTGTGGTATAAGCGTTTATCGGGTAGGCAGTCGTATTTCGAGAGCAAGGCATAGTCCCCGTGCTGTAGGAGCGTTCTGCCATCAGTCAGCTTTTTTTGGGAGTGAAATATCATGGCAGAGCGTGAAACCGGGACCGTCAAGTGGTTCAACGAAGGAAAGGGTTTTGGATTCATCGAGCGCGGGGGTGGCAAGGGGGATGTCTTTGTCCATTTCAGCGCGATTTCCGGTTCCGGGTTCCGCACCCTGACCGAGGGGCAACGCGTGGAGTTCAGTGTGGTGGCCGGCGAAAAAGGCCCCAAGGCGGAAAACGTGCTGCCCCAGAGTTGAATCCGCGCCCCGCCGCCGGGCAGCGATGTCCGGCGGCGGGGGTCTCGCATCTCCCCCCGAACGGAGGATAGACCCGATGGACGGAGCAGGCCAACCCCCCTCGCGATCACGCAGACGCCATGACCGGATGGGGTTTCGGTACCGGGTCGAGCTGGAATTCCCCGGCGGCAAATCCATGTCCGGCATCACCCGCGATGTTTCCCTCAACGGGGCATTCCTGGCCCCGGCCTTCATCCCGCATGGCGTGCGGGAGGGCAGTAGCGGCCTGTTGCACATGATCGTGCTCGAACAGAGGAAAACCTTTCCATTCCGGGTGGTTCACCTTGGCGAAAGCGGGATCGGCATCGAGATGCACAACCAGGGCGAGAACTTCGCCATGACCATGAGCGCCTCGATCCTGCAGGAGACGCAGGTCGATCTGGGGGTGGAGGTGCTGGAGAACGATTGCATCCGGGTGATCCGCGACCGCCAAGTCGGCTGCGAGGGCCGCGTGGTCAAGATCACCCCCGGCCACATCGAGTTCGTCTTTCTCCCCGCCAGGGAGTGGGGGGAACTCGCCGCCGGGAGTCGCCTCGAGTTGACGCTCACCCAGCCCAAATGTCCGGCCCTGCCGCTGGTTGGCGTGGTGCGTGGCGCGCGCGGCGGGCCAATTGACGGAGAAAAGGTCTGCACCCTGCGGCTTCGCGATATCAAGGAAGCGACCGTCGATGCCCTGCGAGAACGGATCCGCATGCTGCATGGCAAGCGGTTGCGGGAGACGCCGTTTCGCGCGGAGAGCACCACCGCGTTCTCGTCCGGCGCGGATCGGCCCTCGGCCACGCGTTCCCGCCCTTCATGACCAGACGCGCGAACCGGGACAGCCGCCCTCTCCCCCCGGACTGGGAAAAGTTTCGCCTGGGGGTGGGGATCGGTGGCATGTGCATCGCCGTGGGTACGTTGATCGGCTGGGCGGTGTTGACTTCCCCACCGGGCGTCGGTTCTCATCCCGGCGCCCTCACCACCTCGCAACGATTGGCCCGCATGCTCCCGGACGCCTTGCAGGAGAAGATCGCGCTCGTCATGGCCGGGTTGTTCGTCCTTTTCGGCACTCTTGTGTTCCTTGGTGGCCTGACGGTGATTTGGGATTATCTGCGCTATCGCTTTGGCGGCGGGGAGATACGTTCGCGGCTAAATGAGTGACATGTCGATTTTGCTTTTTGCAAATCGGGTTGGATTCTGATACACTTCGGTTACAGGGAGTGAGAATCCAGCCGGGAGGTGTTCATGTGAGCTGTGTCAATATTGCGAATGGGTTCGTAAGCCGTTTGTTCGGTTTTTTTCTCTCGGTTTTGTTAACTTTAATAGTTGACTATTGAAAATTATCATTTGTTTTGGCGTGTACTCGGCATCTTATAATTTCCATTGAGGTGTTATGAATATAAATCGATGGTGTAGAAATTTATTGATCGGTCACAAGCTGGCGCTCGCATTCGGGATCACCGGCCTGCTGTTTCTGGGGGTGGTGGCGCAATATCACCGCGCCCTGTTCCTGACCCTGGATGCCCACGATACCCTGCGCAACGAATACGGGGCGCGCAAGGATCGTCTGGTGAAGATCGAAGTCGCCATGCTGGAGGCACGGCGAGGCGAAAAGGACTTCCTGGCGCGCAAGGACCTCAAGTACGCCAAAAAGGTGGACGAGTTCGTGCAAGCCGCCAGGCAGGAGGCCCAAGGGCTGGAGGCGTTGCGGGAGGAGGTCGGTGGCGAAAGCGGGGCGCGACTTGCCGCGCGTCTGCGCGAACTCATGGAAAGCTATCACGCCTCGTTCCGGGAGATCGTCACGGCATGGGAGACCCAGGGGCTGGATCACGAATCCGGCCTGCAGGGCCGTTTCCGCAAGTCCGTGCATGAGGTCGAAAAAATCCTGCACGATTTCGACGTGGCCCAGCTCGTCATCGATCTGGGCGACATGCGCCGCAGCGAAAAGGATTACGTGGTGCGGGGCAAGAAGAAATACGTGGAGGGTTTTCATGCCCAGGAGGCCTCCTTCCGGCGCTTTCTGGCCGCATCCCAGCTCACTGCGCCGTTGAAGGTACAGTTGAGCAGGGCGCTGGACGACTACGCGGCGGCCTTCGCGGCCTATGTGCCGGCACGCAACCCGGACATCTCCCAGCAACTCGGCGAGCCGATCTATCTGTTCATCAGTGAACGGGCGCACGATGTCGAGAAGCTCCTGTACGAACACTACATCCCCGGCATCTGGCAGGATATGCTGATGATGCGCCGCCATGAGAAGGATTTCCTGCTGCGCGGCCAGGAAAAATATGTCAAGAAAACGCTTGAAGTACTGGAAAAAATAACTAAAAATGTTCATGAGGCGGCTATCGCCAAGGAGACCAGGGAGGTCATTGCGCGGAATCTGCGCGAGTACGGGGAGAGCTTTCGGGCGCTGGTGGAGCAGACCGGGCGGATCGCCAAGATCAGCGAGGTGATGCGGGAGGCGGTTCACCGGATGGAGCCGGTCATCGAGGCGCAGGTCGCGGCCGCCGTGGTGGAGATGGAGCGGATCGAGGCCACGACACGGGAGGATTCCAAAAAACGGTCGCTGATGGCGCTGCTCATGGCCGTGGTGGCGGGTGTGCTGGCCGGGGTCTTCTCGGTGGTGATCACCCGGCGGATCAGCGGGCCGCTGGGAACCCTCAACCTGTTCGCCAGTCAGGTGGCGCAAGGGGACCTGCGCGTGGCGGTGGATTTTCACCAGGAAGACGAGGTGGGGCAACTGGGACGCGCCATGACCCGCATGGTCGGCTCTTTGCGCGATCTGGTGGGCAAGATGCGGGACAACGCCCTGGAGCTGGAAACGGCCTCCGGCGATCTGGCGTCGGTCTCCACCCAGATGCGCGGCAATGCCGCCACCCTGCTGGAGCAATCCGCCACCACCGCAGCCTCGGTGGAGGAGTTGAGCGCCACCATGGTGCAGATCGCCGCCTCCGCCGAGGAGGCCAGCGCCAATCTGCACGGCATCGCCTCCGGGAGCGGTCATGCCGGGGGGGAGATCCATGCGGTGGCGGATGCCGCCCAGGAGACGGCGGGGGTGCTGTCACAGGTGGCGGAGGTCTCCGAGCAGGTCACCGGCGAGTTGAACGCCGTGGTGGATGGCGCCCGGCGCGCCACCCACTCCGTGGAGTCCGCAGCGGTCTCCATCCAGGAGGTGAACGACTCCTTCGTCGCGGTTCGCGAACGGTGCGCCTACGCGGACGGGGTCTCCATGAAGGCGGTGGAGCGGATCCGCTCCTCCGGGGAGGTGATGACCCACCTGTCCAATGCGGCCCACGAGATCGGCGCGGTGGTGGAGGTGATCACCAACATCGCCGAGCAGACCAACATGCTCGCCCTGAACGCCTCCATCGAGGCGGCCGGGGCCGGAGATGCCGGCAAGGGCTTCGCCGTGGTGGCCAACGAGGTGAAGGAGTTGGCCAGACAGACCAGTCACGCCACCTTGATGATCCAGGAGCAGGTCCAGTCCATCCAGCAGCACGCCGGGAGCGTGGCCGAGGAGGTGCGCGATGTGGTGCGCCTGATCGAGGGGATCGCCCAGGCCAACGGCGAGATCCTCCATGCGGTCAACGCCCAATCCTCCGCCGCCGAGTCGGTGTCCCTGGCCATGGACATCTCCGCCGGGGAGACCGGCGAGGTGACCTCGCGTCTTGGCGACGCCGCCGGCAGGATCATGGAGATCTCCTCCCAGATCATGGCGGTGTTTTCCAGCATGCTGAACGTGAGCAACCGCATGTCCCAGGCCAACCAGGGGATGACGGAAGTGGCCATGAACGTGCAACACGCCTCCCAGGGCGCGGAAGAGATCACCCGGAGCGTCTCCGAGGCCGCCTTGGCCACCAGCGAAATCTCCCGTGCCGTGGCGGGGGTCAACGACCAGGCGCGGCAGGTGGAGGCCGTCACCACGCTGCTCGACCAGCGCGCCAGCGGCATGACGGAGATGGCCAAGCTCTTGAAGGAACTGGTGGGTCAGTTCAAGGCGTAGAGGGTGGGCAGGCCGTTTCCGGGCCGCGCTCCCGGCGGGTCTGGAACCGCGCCATCCCCGGCGGCGGGATCGGCTGGCCGCCGGACTGGCGTTTCGCAGGGGCGGCCCGGTCGTGCCAAGTGGGGGCGGGGAGCGTCGCGCGCCAGGGGTTGGGGGCGGCGTCCTCGTTGATCGGCAGGCATTCCATGAAGCGTATCGGCATGGTCGTGTTTCCTCGCGGGTTGGTTCTCCTCCCCCGGCGGCGCGGGGGAGGAGGGGATAGGGTCGGTCAGGGGGAGGCGCTCCCCTGGCGCATGTCCGGTTCTTGTGCGTGCATCCGTTCCAGCGTCATGATGACGATCTGATTGAAGGAGCGTCGTTCCGATTCGGCCTTGTCGCCCAACCATTCGGCGAGGGATTCGGGAAAGCGCAGTGATTTCTGGACCATTCTGATTTTCTTGTCTTGTTTCATGATCGATCCTCCAGGGGTTGAAGTAATTCCTGGTAGTCATGATCGCAGACGATTGTTAAAAAAATCATGTGATATGGTTCAGCATGTATACTTATTCGAATTTAATGTAACTTCATGCCATTTTATTTTGTTATATTTTCTTTCTTGATGCTGGTGGGCGGGTGCGCGGAACTGCCCTATTATCGTCAGGCAGTGGAGGGACAACTGGACCTGCTGGCCAGACGCCGCCCGCTGGCGGATATGCTGGAAGACGGCCAGACTCCCCCCGGATTGCGGGCGCGGCTGGAACTGGCGGAGCGGTTGCGCCGCTTCGCGGTGGAGGAGTTGGGGTTGACGCATGGCGACTCCTTTCGGGATTATGCGGATCTGGGCAGACCGTATGCGGCCTGGGTGGTCTTCGCCACGCCGGAATTCTCCCTGACCCCCCGGATCTGGTGCTTTCCGTTCGTCGGCTGTCTGGCCTATCGCGGTTATTTTCGGCGCCAGGATGCCGAAACGTTCGCGGCGGGCTTGCGGCGCGAGGGGTTGGACGTGCATGATGCCGATGCGCCGGCCTATTCCACCCTGGGGTGGTTCGCCGACCCGCTGCTCAACACCTGCATCGAATGGCCGCGCACGCGTCTGGCGGGGCTGATGTTCCATGAACTGGCGCACGAACGTCTCTATCTTGCGGGGGACACCGCGTTCAACGAGGCCTTCGCCGACGCGGTGAGCCGGGTGGGGGTGGAGCGGTGGCTGCGGCGGCAGGGCGATCAGGCGGGCCTGGCGATACACAAACAGGAGATCGCCAAACGGGAGCGGTTCGTGGCACAGGTGCGCCGGACCCGCGCCCGCCTCGTGGAACTCTATGCCAGGGCACTGCCCGAACCGGAGATGCGGGAGCACAAACAGGCCATCCTGGCAGAGGAGGCGCGCGCGGGCTGGGATCATCCCTGGTGGCGCAAGGGCGTCAACAATGCCAAACTGCTCTCCGTGAACCTCTATTCCGGGAGGGTGCCGGCGATCACCCCGGCCTGGCGTCCCTCTGGCAGGCG
>PDZX01000064.1 GCA_002753185.1 Magnetococcales bacterium WMHbin3 | reverse complement strand
CAGGGATGCAGGCGTTGAGAGACCTGTTCCAAGGGAAATGGCCGGATTTTATGAAAATGCCATGATCGAGCCTACCGCCATCATACGGTGGCGGTGGGGTGGGCTGAATAGTTACAAGAGAACCAGCATAATGCTCCAGCCCGATAGGGCAATACACAGGCTCTCTTCCTTGGTTTTTCGCAAAATACGCGAAAAACCAAGGAAGAGAGCCTGCTAAGGCGCACTCGTAAAAGCCGAGTGATTTGGGCGCGCTGCGCTTTTTTTCGCGCAAAAGGCGCGCGAAAAAAAGCTTTTGATAAAGCACGCTAGATGCCAAGGGCTTCGCCCTTGGATCCCACCAAGGGCTTCGCCCTTGGATCCCACCAGGGGGATAATCCCCCTGGACCCCTAATACTCAAGAAACAATGGATTCCACCGCCCGAAACCGCCAGTCGGACTCCAAATGCACATACCCCGCGTCATTGGTAATAATATACTGCCCAGGCCGCGCCACCACATCCAATGCCGCCAAATTGCCCACCTTGCCCAACAATTGCGATTCCAATACCCCGGCTACCGATAACCTCAATTCGTAACGACCCGGCAAAAAAGGCAGTTTCTCGATCACCGTCTCCACCACATGCCGCCCGACCGACAAGGTCGGCCGCATTCCATGATCCCGCGACTGATGAATATATGCCAAAATAAAGGAACGCCCCTTCGGCTCGATCATGTAACAAAATAATGGGGAAACCAACTCCTGACGCACCTCGATCACCATGCGGATCACCACATCACCACCGGATACCACCTCACGCACCACATTCCCCGCCAGATCCCGAAAATCCACCTCCCGCACCAGAAAACTCACCTCGGTGCCAGGATGATGAATCATCGTCCCATCCCCGGCCAAATTATCCCCGACATAACGACCAATCACCCGCGCGGTCGGCCCGTATTCCTGAAAACGTCCCTTTTTCAAATATAATATATGACTGCAAAGACGATCCACCTGACTGAGATTGTGGGAAACGAATACCACCGCCACCCCGGAGTTGGCCAGCCGGTACATGCGCTCCAACGCCTTGTTGCGAAACACCATGTCCCCCACCGCCAATACCTCGTCCACCAACAAAATGTCCGGCCTCATGTGGATGGCGATGGCAAACCCCAAACGGGCACGCATTCCGGAACTGTAATTTTGCACCGGGGCGTCGATGAACTCGTTGAGCTGCGCAAAATCAATGATCTCATCCATGCAATGCAACAATTCACGACGCTCGATGCCCAACACCGCCGCGTTGATGTGAATGTTCTCCCGCCCCGTCAAAACACTGCTGAATCCCGCCCCCAGTTGAATCAATGCCCCGATGCGACCACGAATCGTGATCCGTCCGGCATCCGGCATCAACAGACCGTTGATCAAACGCAACATCGTGGTCTTGCCCGAACCGTTGGGACCAATAATGCCCAACAATTCGCCACGCCGCACCTGAAAAGAGACATCCTGAATCGCCCAAAACTCGTCCTTGCGCAAACGGGCCTCGCGATCCCGCCCCAACAACTCCCGCCCGGCATCCACCACCCCATACCACAAAGAACGCTTCAGCCCCAGACAGAATTTCTTGGAAACCGCTTCCACGCGAATCAGCACATCGTCCGTCATTCAGGCCCCCAGACGCTCCAACACCACGGGAATGGTAATGCGATAAAACAGCAGGCCAAGCAACAACAATACCACCCCTCCCCCGGCGGCAAGCCAAAATGGTGTCCAATCCTGCACCACCCCCTTGGCCAACAGATCCCGCGCTGTCGTCAACAAAGGCACTACCGGATTGAGGCTCACCACCAAAGACCACGGCCATCCCGTTGGCGGCGGATAGACGATCGGGGTCAGAAAAAAGAGCAGCCGCAACAACATCCCCACCCCCTCGGCCACATCCTTGAACAACCCCCCCAAAGGCACCAGAAACACCCCCAACCCCGTGCCCATGATCACCAGGGCCACCACCGCCAGCGGCGCCAACACCATGCCCGGCGCAAAGGCAACCCCGAACCACAACAGACACCCCGCCGCCAAAAGCAACTGCAACCCCATGAAGAACAAAACTTGCGCCATGCCCGCGAGAATCGGGGCCTCGCGGGGCATGTTGATCTTGATCATGATGGAAATACAGGAATCGAACGCCTTCAACGGCGCCAGGACGCTCTCCGTGAACACCTGCCACAACACGGCGCCAAGCATGACGTAGAGCGGATAGGGGATATCGGTGGTCTTGATGTTCAAGATGCTGTTTTGTTGCAACATTACAAAAATCATTGTTGTAACAATTGGTGGAATAACGATCCACAGGAATCCCAACACCGATTGCCGGTAACGCTGACGGATCTCCCGTTGAAACAGTTGTCCGGCCAACTCCCGCGACCGCCACACATCCCGCGCCATGGCCAGGAGGAATTGCCCCGGATGGCGGATCCGGGAACGATACGAATAGACGGTCTCTTCCAGGAGATTCATGATGGCTTATGCAACGCGAGAGGCAAGACGTTCCCACTCGGCAAGAAATTCCCGTAAGTGAGCTTTCCTTTCCGCCTCGACGGCCAACAACTCCTTGACCCGCCGCTGCTCCTCCTCGTACTCCGCCGAGGTGAACAGACCCGCGAAATGAGCCATGCGCAACCATACCAGATAGGTGGTCAGGGCATCCCGCTCATTGTAGGCGATGATCTCCTCCAGGCGGCCATCCAACCACAAACGCGGCACTTCATGGCCGGCCACGTCCATCTTGCCGGGAATGCCGGACAAGACCGCCAACTCGTGCAACGAGGGAGACCCTCCCCCCCAACCCGGCGAGGCGTACTCCTTGAGGTCGATGTGCCAATCCCCGCCACGGGCGAAATAATCGACCCCCTCCCAGGGCTTGGCGGGACGATGGGCGAAGCCGGGCGCCCGCAACCCCAGACAAATGCCGCGCTGGGTCAGAATGCGCAAATCGGCGACCAGGGAGTTGTAACCCACCAACTGGGGACGCCGCTCCCCCAGCGCGGTGAGGAATTTCGTCAGGATGTCCGCCTCGCCGCTTTCGGTGGCCGGATTGCGCGGCAGGGACAGCAGGCTCAAGGCGACGCGGCCATCCGGATAGACGTTGCGCTGCACCGCCGTGATGGAGACCAGACGGCAAACGATGGTCTTGAGATAGGGTTGCGGATCCTCTTCCTTGGCCCCGCCCTGCTTCCACATCTCGGCCATCACCGCCTCGTCCGCGACCTCCTCGCCCAGGCCGTACAACAGGCGACCGGAGCGCGGATCCGGCACCCACTCGGCATCGAAGGCCCAAACCAGCTTATGAACGGTCTTGAACATTCACTTGGCCGCAAACGGTCGCGTGATGGTCTTGGTCACGTTGTTGACCGACCAGGGATTGCCATCCTGCTCCGTGACCGGGCCAGGCAGGTTTTCCACCGGCTGCTGGAACAGGAACAGAATCTGCCGGGTGGCCAGTTCCGACATCAGGTCCAGCGACTGGTTGGCCTCCGGCGGGCCGGACTGGCCCATGGCATAGGTCCCGGCCACGGTCGCGGCGGAACCAATCGGCGCGCTCGAGGCCCCGCCCGAACCCAGCAACAGGGCGCCCATCACCGCCGCCCGCTCCAGGCCGTCGTGCTTGACCGTGGGATGGGACTCGACGCGAATGCGCAACGTGCGCAGCAAACGCCCCTTGGCCAGCAGATAAACCTCCCAATCCAACACCCCGCTGCTGGTGGGCGAACTGGCGCGCAACTCCCGTGGCGAGATCCACAACACGGCGGGCCAGCCGGAATTCTGACTGATGGCCAGCGCCCCCTCCAGGTAATAGGCCGGGGTCCACTCCGGGATCAGCCGTTCCGCCAGGTTGCCCGGCAGCAATTGCCGGAAGATCGCGCGGCTCTGCTCCACCAGCACCTCCGGTTGACCGGCGATCTGCCGGGCGATGGGCAACAGATGCAACTCCGCGTAGGGCGCCACATCCAGCATCTCGTCGCCGGTCAGATCCCAGCAGACGGTCATCCCCTTGTGCGGATTTTCGCACGCCTTGCGATGAATGGCGGCCTGGGCCGGGGTCAAAAGCGCCCCTCCCAGCAAGAGCGTGGTTGCCAATAGGCACGAACAGAGCGTTTTCATGGTGATGGTCCTTTGCCGTCCTGATGCGGGTTACAGACATCATTCTTCCAAGCAAGGTTCATACCAACACGCAAGCCTAACCCTTCGAGGTCAACTGGAACACCCCGTCCCAAGCCGCCGGCGGCGGACTGGCCAGATACTCCTTGCACCGCTCCACGTAGGTCAACGCGGGACCGTCGTCGGGGATGACCCGCAAGGCCGCCTCGAACCGCTCGATGGCGGCGCGGTAATCCCGCTTCCGGTACTGCTCCAGCCCGTCCTGATAATGACGGCGCAACTCTTCTTGTTGCGGGGTGATCTTGCCCTTGTGGCCCATGAGTTGATAGATCGGCACCGGCTCTTTCTTGCCCACCACCCGGATGACATCCAACAGCCGCGCCTCGATGTCGTTCTTGGCCTTCTCGTAGGTGGAGCCGGAGATCATCACCCCGGACGAATAAAACTTGTTGGCCCCCTCCAGCCGCGCCGCCAGATTCACTGCGTCGCCCATGATGGTGTAGTCCATACGCTGCTTGGAACCCATGTTCCCCACCACCATCGGGCCGGAGTTCAACCCCATGCGCACCGTCATTCCGGGACGCCCCTCCGCCATCAGGCGCTCCCGCATCCCCACCATGTGGGCGGTCATATCGGCCGCCGCCCAGCAGGCCAGCGTGGCATGATTCGGCTGGTCCAGCGGCGCGCCCCAAAAGGCGATGATGGCATCCCCCTCGAACTTGTCCACCGTGCCGTCGTAGCGGGTGATGATGTCGCACATGGCCGTCAGGTATTCGTTGAGCAACTGCACCAGCTCGGTGGGGGTCAGCTTTTCGGAGATGGTGGAAAAACCGGCCACGTCCGAAAAGAAGGCCGTCATCTCGCGCTGTTCGCCACCCAACGTCAGCTTGGACGGATCCTTCACCAGGATGTCCACCACCTTGGGCGACAGATACTGCCCGAACGCCCCCTTGATCATCTTCTTCTGGCTCATCTCCAGCAGATAGTAACGCATGGTGATGGCCAGAAAGCCCATGATCCCGGCAATCAGGGGATAGGACATGGAAAAGACCAGGCCCCACTGAATGTACGCCCAGGTGACGGACGCCACGAACAGCAGCAGGAACAAAAGAAACGACAAGGTCCGCCTGAAAGGACTCTGGATGGCGCCCATGGCCACGATCCCCGCCATGAAGAGCAGCATCGCCAGAAGCTCCAGCGGCGTGGAGGCGAAGCGCAACGACCCTCCTTTCATCAGGGTGTTGATGATGTCGGCGATGATCTCCACCCCGTACACCATCCCCACCGGGGTGTCGAACCAGTCATGGGAGACCTCGGAGGTGTCCCCCACCCCCACCAGCTTGTCCTTGACCCACATGCCCAACTCCTCGCGCTCGTCCTTGTCCAGGTCGTCGATGTTGAGGAATTCCAACGCCGACATGCCATGCACGGGCACCTGATGGAGGAATCTGGCCCCGCCCGGCAGGGGCGGAAAGTCGATCAGGATGTTGTCGTGCTGATCCAGGGGGATCCGGGCCCGGTCGCCGAGCAGCAGGTGACCGTTCTCGATACGCGGCTCCACCCCCCAGTACATGGCCAGGGCCATGACCGAATAGGGCCACCCCTTCTCCTTTTGCACGATCTCCGGATAGATCCGCAACCGGGAGAGCGAGGTGATGATCGCGCTGGGCGAGCTGATGTTGGTGTAGCCATCCTTCGTCACCTCGGCCAGCCTGGGGGTCGCCTTGTTCATGCGCACGAAGCGGCCATCCTTGAAATCGGCCTGAGCCACCAGCAGCACGTTGCCGGCCTTGCGCAGCGATGCCGCCGTGGGTTCGTCCTCCTGGTAGGAGCTGGGAAAATCCATGAGCATGTCCAGGGCCACCACCTTGGCGCCCAGGGCGGTCAGGTTTTCGGCGATCTTGCCCAGATCGGTGCGCCGCAAGGGAAAGCTGCCGTATTGCGCAAAAAAGCGCTCGTCGGTATTGACCAGGAAGATCTCCTTGGAAAATTGCGTCTTTTCCTTGGGCGCCATGCTGATGCGCAGGATCTGGCGAAACGAGATGGTCTGTTCTTCCAGCAAAGCGAAGCTTTCGTGGTACTCTGCCGGGATCATGAGCAAAAACAAAAAAATGGTCGCGAGAATGTCGTTGCGGACAAAAAATTTGCCAAATTTTTTCATGCCAGTGCCCCTCGAAAACGACCCCATCGATGGAATCGACAAAAAACGTCCGCCCATCGCGGAGGATGGGCGGACGCATGCGAAAGCAGGCCAGAAGCCGGCGGCAGGATCACTCCTGCTCGGCGAGCATCTTTTGGTACTGCACGGCTTCGTTCTTCTGGAGGTCCTTCAGGTTCAGGTCGTGGTAGGTCTTGATCAGCATGGGACGCATGTCCACGTCCTTGGGATTGGCCTGGAAATACTTCCGATAGAGGTCCATGGCCGCCACGGTGAAGCCGTGATCCTCCATGTAGGCCCCCAGCATGAAGTCGTCACCCGGGGCCAGGGACTGCATCTCCTTCATGCCCTTTTCCAGGGTCTTGAGCGCATCGCCATCCACCCAGGTGAGGGAGTTGCCCTTCTTGGGGGCATAGACTTCCTGGCCGTTCTGCATCACCTTCACCAGATAGGTGTGCTTGCCTGCGGCCAGGCCGCTGATCTTGTGGCGGATCATGTCGCCGGAACCGGCGGCGATCGGCACGGGTTTTTCGTCGATGATCAGCTCGTAGGTGTATTCCGGACCAACGTTGGACCAGACCAGGTCGGGATAGCGGGTGGAGAGGGAGATTTCCTTGATGGTTTCCAGCTTGGTGGATTTGGCCTTGTCCACGCTGCGGCGCACGGTGGTGTAGCGTTGGGCCTTGGCGAACCGCTTGTCGAGGCTTTCCAGCAGGTCGCCTTCGGTTTTCGCCGGTTCGGAGAGGGAGCCGGAGACCTTTTCGATGCCATTGGCGGTGATCTTGACCACCGAATTGGCCCCCATGTCCTGGACCGTGCTGGTGGTCTGGTTGATCAGCTTGGCCGCACCGTCAGCGGCGGTGCGCACCTGTTCGCCCTCGGAGAGCAGCTTGTTGCGCGAGACGGCTTTCCATTTCGCGCCATCCTTGCTGTACTCCACCGTGCCCTGGGCCTGGGTGAGCATGGCCACCGGATTGGTTTCGGCATAGCCGCGTCCCGCCAGGCCGAATACAAGGCACAGGACGGTCAATAGAATGAATTTCAGGTGTTTCATGGTCAGCCTCCTCACGCAAGAAAATGGACACATTCGATTGAGAATGAGATTAACACACTCTTTTGGATTTCATTAAACGAAAAAATGCGACACCGCTCCCCTCCCTGGACCTTATGACAACTCACGACGCAGATAAAGTCAAGCAAATAGTAGCGATAAACAGTCAGGATGACCATTTGTTACAAACCATGCGTTCCGGGGGTACGGGGGGTAACGAAAGGTGGCGAAGCTTGCATTTTTGTCGGAAAAAACGGGTTTTCGCTCAAGTCTGGCGGCGGATGTTCCGATCAGGATGGCAAGGGATCTTTTCTTCAAAATCAGGGATTGCGAGGTGAGAGACATGGACATGGCCATCGTGGCGCCGGAATCCGTATCGATCCAGAAACTGGTCATGGATGGCCGGCTTTCCAGAGAGGCGACAAGGGTTTATGCAAATGCGTCCAACAGCCCGGCAAGAGGCCGGGGCTACCAGGGCGCCCAATCCGGAGGTGGTGATTTCGTCGATGTGACCGGCCTGGACGCGGTCGGCGACGCCATCCGGCAGTACCGGGGCCAGGAGGCGCTCCCCATACCGGATGCGGTGGGCAAGGCGATCCGCTCGCTGGTGCGCGAGGTCCTGGACGGGCTGCCCCATGGCGGTTTTTTCGCCACTTGAACCTTCCCCTGGGGAGGGGCGCCTGACAGGCAACCTCATGCCCCCTCCCCTCCTCGCCTTTTGCCGATGATTCTCTTCAGGAAGCGGGTCTCCCGCATGCCCAGGGCCAGCGCGGCCCCGATATAAAGCAACATCCCCCCGGTCAGGATGAGGGCGAGGGTGACCCCCCGCGCCAGGCCGGTATGGGCTTGAGGCCACCAGATGTCGCGGGCGTAGAGCAAAAATCCCCCCATGATCCCGCTGGCGACAGCCCCCTTGATCAGAGTCATCCACAGGTCGCGGTGGATGGAAAAGCCGGTCTTGCGCCGCAGGGCGCGCAACAGCAGGGTGGCATTCAAGAACCCCCCCAGGGAGGTGGCCAGGGCCAGGCCGACGTGTTGCAGGGGGAACATGAGCGCGACGTTCATGATCATGTTGGCCACCAGGCAGACGATGGCGATGCGCACCGGGGTGCGGGTGTCCTGCATGGCATAGAACGCCGGCGCGGTCACCTTCACCGTGGAGAGGGCGATCAGACCCACGCTGTAGGCCAGCAGGGCATTGGCGGTCAGATGGGTGGTGGACGGCGCGAAGGCCCCGCGCTCGAACAGCAGGGCCAGCACCGGCTCGCGCAGCACGATCAACCCCACCGTGGCCGGCAGGGTGAGAAAAACGATCACCCGCAGCGCCAGGGAGAGGTCCTCCTGGAAACCGGCGTGATCCCCGCGCGCGGCCCGCGCCGACAGCGTCGGCAGAATGGCGGTCGCCAGGGCGACGCCGATCAGTCCCAGGGGGAATTCCAGCAGCCGGTCCGCGTAATAGAGATACGAAATCGACCCTTCCGGCAGCCAGGAGGCGAGAAAGAGGTCCAGCAGCAGGTTGATCTGCGCCACCGACACGCCCAGCAGCGAAGGCCCCATCAGGCTCAGGATGCGCCGGATGGAGGGGTGACGCGGGTCCCAGCGGAAACGGAACATCAGCCCCAGTTTCGCCAGCGAGGGGAATTGGAAAGCCAATTGCATGCATCCGCCGATCAGCAGCCCGATGGCCAGCCCCAGGGTGGGGGGATCGGTCATTCCGGCCAGCAGCGTCGCCCCGGCGATCATGCACAGATTGAGCAGGATCGGCATCGACGCCGGCACGGCGAACCGCCGGTGGCTGTTGAGAATCCCCGCCGCCAGCGCGGCCAGGGAGATGAACAGGATGTACGGAAAGGTGACACGCGACAACAACACCGCCAGGTCGAATTTCTCCGGCTCGTCCACGAAACCGGGCGCCGCCACGAAGACGATGCCCGGCATGATCAGCTCGCCGACACCCACCACCACCAGCAGCACCAGAAACAGGTGGGTGAAGACCGCCCGCACGGCGTTCCGGGTCGCCTCCGGGTCGTTTTGCGCCAGATGGTCGGCGAACACCGGCACAAAGGCCGTGCTGAACGCCCCCTCGGCAAACAGCCGCCGCAGGAAATTGGGCAGCTTCTGCGCCACGAAGAAGGCGTCCGCTCCCATGCCGGCCCCGAAGGCCTGGGCGATGATCATGTCACGCACGAACCCGGAAATCCGCGACAGCAGCGTGAAGAAACTGATGATCCCGGTGGAACGGATCAAACTGGAGCGACTCTCCGCAGCGGAGGGGGGGATTTTATCGGACACGCGCGAAAAACCTTTGACGAAAGAGGGTGAAATGGGGTTTAATCCAATTTTTGATTCGTTTCTCTTGCTGTAACGCTTCAACCTAAGGATAGGGAGTTTTTGTTCCGTGGCCAATATCAAATCTTCCATGAAGAGCATTCGCCAGAGCGCCAAGGCGACCGCACGCAACCGGTCGACCAAATCGCGCCTGCGGACGTTCATCAAGAATTCCGTGCTGGCTTCCGCCTCCGGCGACCTGCCCCAGGCCACGGAGGCCCTGCGCCAGGCCACCTCCGTGCTGGCGGTGACGGCCCGCAAGGGGGTGATCCATCCCAACACCGCAGCCCGTCAGATGCGGCGCCTGAATGCCAAGGTCAAGTCGCTCGCCATGGCATCCGCCGCATCTGCGGCCTCCTGACCCGTCCGAAGAGCGGGGACGGCCCCATCGCGGGCCAACCCGCATGACGATGCGTTTCCAGGATCTTGCCATTCCCGAACCTGTGATGGAGGGAGTCCGTGCCTGCGGTTTCACCGAATGCACCCCCATCCAGGAGATCACCCTGCCCCTCACGCTGGCGGGCAACGATGTCGCTGGCCAGGCTCAGACCGGCACCGGCAAAACCGCCGCCTTCCTCATCGCCACCTTCAGCCATCTGCTGCAGCCCCCGCGTCACAAGCAGCACAAGAGCGGCAAGAGCGGTGACCCGGAGTTCTCCTCCAGCAGCGCGCCGCGTGCCCTGATCATCGCCCCCACCCGCGAGCTGGCAGTGCAGATCGACAACGACGCACGCAGCCTGGGCGGCCATCTCGGCCTGGAAATCGCCACGGTCTACGGCGGCGTGGATTACGAAAAACAGCGCGCCATGCTCACCGATGGCAAGGTGGACCTGCTCATCGGCACCCCTGGCCGCCTGATCGATTATTTCAAACAAAAGACTTACCGCGTCTCCGCCGTGGAGGTGCTGGTCATCGACGAAGCGGATCGCATGTTCGACATGGGATTCATCGATGACCTGCGCTATCTGCTGCGCCGGCTGCCGCCCTTCGACCAGCGCCTGTCCATGCTCTTCTCCGCCACCTTGTCCTATCGCGCGCAGGAGCTTTCCTACGAGTACATGGACAATCCGTCGGTCATCTCCACCAAAATGGATGTCCGTTCCGTCTCCCAGGTGACCCAGCGGATCTTTCATGTCGAACGCCGGACCAAGATCAGCCTGCTGGTCGGCCTGTTGCGCCGGGACCTGACCGACGACGTGGGCGAAGCGTGCGGCAGGGCCATGATCTTCGTCAATACCAAGCGCATGGGCGAGCGCCTGCAAGAGTGGCTGAAAAGCAACGGCATCACGGCGGGCTATCTCTCCGGCGACGTACCCCAGACCAAGCGGCTGCACACCCTGCAACGGTTTCAGGACGGCGCGCTCCCGGTGTTGATCGCCACCGACGTGGCCGGACGCGGCCTGCACATCGATGGGGTGACCCACGTCATCAATTTCGACCTGCCCGAAAATCCGGAGGATTACGTCCATCGCATCGGACGTACCGCCCGCGCGGGTGCCAAGGGGGACGCCATCTCCCTGGTGGACGAGGACGGGGTGTACAATCTGGAGGCCATTCTCGCCTATCTGGGCATGGAAATCACCGCCGAACATCCACCGGACAACCTCTTCGTCCGTCTGACCGCCCCACCGCACTCCGAGCGCGTCGCGCCGCCGGACAGGGGACGCACCACGGGTAGAACCTCCAGGCCGAGGCGGAGTGGCGAGGAGCGCCGCAACGAACCACCTCCTGCCAGCGAAGCCGCGCCGGAAGCCTCCGTGACGGAGGCCGCGCCGTCTGCCGCCCCCGCGCGCCAGCGCAGCCGTCGTCGCAAGGAGGCCACCCCCACGGCAACCCCGGCAACGGAGGCCGCCCCTGCTGAGGATGCGCCCTCCGCCGTCCCCGCGCGCCGTCGCCGCCGTCGTCGCAACAAGGCCGAGTCCTGAGTCTTTTGCTTTCGGGAGAACCAGGTGGAAAAGATTCTTCTCGTGGAAGGGTCGAAAAGCTTTGCCGCGCTGCTCAAGCACCGGATCGAATCCGAATTGCATTTTTCCGTCTTCTGGACCGCCACCATGGCCGGGGCCAAGGAGATCGTGCGTCACGAAGGGACCGATTTCTTCCTGGGCATCCTGGGCATGTACCTGGCCGACGCCCCCAACGGGGAGATCATCGATTACGCGCTCTCCTTGAGCATCCCGTGCGTCGTCTTCACCGGCGAGATGAAGGACGAGGTGCGCCAGAACGTCGTTTCCAAGCGGATCCTGGACTATTTCATCAAGGACAACACCAGCAGCATCGACGCGGTGTTGTACTTCATCGAGCGGTTGCGCAAGAACGCCTCGGTGCAGGCGCTGGTGGTGGACGACTCCAACAGCTCGCGTCATCACATCCGGCAATTCCTGATGCGTTGCAACTTCGAGGTCCTGGAGGCCGCCGACGGCCAGGCCGCCCTCGCCCTGCTCCAGGATCACGCGGAGGTCCGGCTGATCCTCGTGGACTACGAAATGCCGGGCATGAACGGCTTTCAGCTCGTCAAGAAGATCCGTACACGCCTCTCCCGTGACCGGGTGGCCATCATCGGCCTCTCCTCGCACGGCGGGGGCGATCTGGCCGCCCGCTTTCTCAAGGCCGGGGCCAACGACTTTCTGGCCAAGCCGTTCCGGGACGAGGAGCTGTTCTGCCGGGTTTCGCAGAACGTCGAGCTGATCGAAAAGACGCTCTATTTCGAAAACCTGGTGGCCGAACGGACTTCCCGGCTGCGCGATGCCCACGAACAGCTCAAGAACCGGGAAAAACGTCTCGGCTCCATCCTGGAATCGGCCCTGGACGCCATCATCACCGCCGACCGGAACGGGCGGGTCACCGGCTTCAATCCCGCCGCCGAAAAGCTGTTCGGCTATCCGGTGGCCACCGCCATCGGCCGGAGCGTGGCGGAACTCATCGTCCCCCCGGATCTGCGCCAGAGCCACATGAGCGCCCTGTTGCGGCTGACGGACAACACTGTCGCTCCCGGCATCCTGCGCCGGCGCATCGAGGCCCCGGCCATGCGCGCGGATGGGGCCATCATCGACATGGAGATGGCCCTCTCCTCGGACGTGGTGGATGGCGAGCCGGTCTTCACGGCGTTCCTGCACGACATCACCGACCGCAAGCAATTGCTCAAATCCCTGGAAGAGACCCTGCAGGTGGCGGAGTCCTCCAATCGGGCCAAAAGCGAATTCCTGGCCAACATGAGCCACGAAATCCGCACCCCCATGAACGCCATCATCGGCATGACCGACCTGGTGCTCGGCACCGAGCTGGCCCCGGACCAGCGCGACAATCTCCTGATCGTCCAGAACGCCTCCCAGAACCTGCTGGATCTCCTGAACGCCATCCTGGATCTTTCCAAGATCGAGGCCGGGCAGTTCAAGCTGGAGCAAATCCCTTTCGATATGCATGGCCGCATCGGCTCGGCCTGCGAAACCGTGGCGATCCGCGCCCATCAGAAACGGATCGGTTTTTTTTGCCAGATTGCCCCGGAGCTTCCGGAAACCCTGCTGGGGGATCCGTTGCGGTTGACCCAGGTGCTGATCAACCTGCTCAGCAACGCCATCAAGTTCACGGAACAAGGCGAGGTGGTCCTGAGGGTGGAACCGGCCAATCTGGCCGCGCCACTGGATCGGATCCCCCTGCGGTTTTCGGTCGTGGACACCGGAATCGGCATTCCGGCGGATCGTCTGGAGCAGATTTTCGAGCGTTTCACCCAGGTGGACGGCTCCACCACGCGCAAGTACGGCGGCACCGGCCTGGGCCTGACCATCTGCCGTGGCATCGTGCAGTTGATGGGTGGCCGGATTGAGGTGCAAAGCCAGGTGGGCCGGGGGAGCGTTTTCGGTTTCATCGCCTGGTTCGGCCTGGGCAGCCGTGTCCAGCAGGGAGCGGACGGGGTCATGGAGGAGCGCGGCGCGCCGGGTCCGTCTGCGGGCGAGTTGCGGGGCATGCGGGTGATCGTGGCCAGTGGCCATGCCACCGGACGGGCCATCACGCGGGATCTTCTGCTGCGGGCCGGGGCCGAGGTGGAAACGGTGGCGGATCCGGTCGGGTTGTGCGCGTTGTTGCGCGCGGTCAGCGCGGAGGCGGCCCCCTTCGACCTGCTGATCGTGGATCATGCCCTGTTGTGCCTGCCTGAGGCGTTGCAGCCGGAGTTGACGCAACGTCAACACTGGAAAAACCGTCCGGTGGTCGTCGCACCGCCCGCCAGGAAGGTGGAGGATACCCCCTTGGCCGTGGCGTTCGCCGATGCCGTGGTGCTGGTGGAGCCGGTGTTGCGCTTCCCCCTGGCGCGGGCCGTGGCGCGTGCTTTGGGGCGCGCCCCGGTCGCGCAACCCGACGCCCTGGCGCCCCGCCGGCGCTCGGTGGCGCATCGGCTGGCGCCGTTGACCATCCTGCTGGTGGATGACCAGGTGAACAACCAGAAAGTGGCCGTGAACATCCTGGAGCGGTTCGGTCATCGGGTCTCGGTTGCCGGCAATGGCCTGGAGGCCTGGAAACTCCTGGAATCCGGACCCTTCGACGTGGCGATCATGGATCTGCAAATGCCGGAAATGGATGGCTACGAAACCACCGGCAAGATTCGCGGCGCCGATCCGCAACGGTTTGCCAACGCGCGGATTCCCATTATCGCCTGCACGGCCCATGCGTTGGAGAGCGATCGGCAGCGGTGTCTGGAAGCGGGGATGAACGGCTTTCTGCGCAAGCCCTATCGGCCGGAGGAGCTGTTGGAGGCGCTGGTTCCCTTCGCGCGGCGCGAGACGCCCCTTTCGGTGGCGGCGCGGCAAGGGGCCACCCCGCCGGAGGGATTGGCTGCGGTTCTCAAGGAGGTGACGGGTGACCCGGAGGAGATTGCCGGGTTGCGTCATCAGTTCCTGGAGGCTGTTGCCGACCGTTTGGCCCTCCTGGGCAAGACCATCGAGGCCGGGGAAACCCATGCGACGCTCAACGAACTGGAGTGGTTCAAGAAGTCGGCGGACAGAATCGGCGCCTATCGGGTGAAGTGGCAGGCCATGCGGTTGCGCAGTCAGGTGGAATTGAAGAACCGCGAGCAATGCATGGCATTGGGGCGCATTCTGGACGAGGAGTGCCACAAACTGCGGGATGTGTGGCTGGCGTCACGGATCGATGCGCCGAAGCCGTGAGCATCACAACTTCACGATGATTTTTTTATGCGCCGGGCGTCGATTTCATCAAGAACCTCTCTTGCGAATTCAGCAGGTTAAAGGATATACTCGTCCCCGCACCAGCACTCTCCATCACAAGGAATCAAAGGATAGCATTTCATGGCAACTACCACAAAGGCGGATCTGGTTGAAGCGGTCTACGAGCGTCTCGGGATGTCCCGGCCAAAGTCCACCGCCATTGTCGAACAGGTATTCGAACTGATCACCCAACGACTGGAAAGCGGCGAAACCGTGAAGCTGTCCGGTTTCGGGGTGTTTTCGGTACGCGGCAAGCGGGCACGACCGGGGCGCAATCCCAAGACCGGGGAACCCATCGAAATCACCAGCCGCAAGGTAGTGACCTATCGAGCCAGTCCCCTGGTGCTCTCCTCGACCGACCCCGACGCGGGTGGCGTGGACACGCCCTGAACGACTCCCTCCTCCCGCCCGGCGACCCTGCGGGGCGGGAGGTCATTGATGATCCTTCAGGAGGCGGCCCTTTTCCCGGTTCCACTCGCGCTCCTTGATGGTCTCCCGCTTGTCGTACAGTTTCTTGCCGCGTCCGACGCCGATTTCCAGCTTGACCTTGCCGTCCTTCCAGTAGGCCTTCAGGGGGATGAGGGCCAATCCCTTTTCGCGGGTGATGCCGATCAGGCGGCGAATTTCGTGCCGATGCACCAGCAGGGTGCGGGTGCGGGTGGGGTCGTGGTTGTTGAGATTGCCGAAGGTGTAGACCGCGATGTTGGTGTTGAGCAGGGTCAACTCCCCTTTCTGGATGATGGCGTAGGAGTCGCTGATGTTGGCCTTGCCGGCCCGCAGGGATTTGACCTCGGTGCCGGTCAGGACGATGCCCGCCTCGAAGGTCTCCAGGATTTCGTAATTGAAACGCCCCTTGCGGTTTTCGGTGATGATCTTGATGCCCATGGCGGCTCCGGCGGGTGGATTATTGAAGGGTTTGCAGATAGGCGATCAGGTCGGCGCGACGTTGCGGATCCTTGATCCCGGCGAAGAGCATGCGGGTTTCCGGAATCATCCCCTTGGGATCGTTCAGGAAACGGTCCAGATGCAACGGGGTCCAACGCCACTCCGGTCCGGTTTTCTCCAGAAAGGATGCGGAATAGGCGAAATCGTCGATGACGCCGGCCTGACGGCCCACGATGTTCCACAAATAAGGCCCGATGACGTTCTTTTTGTCGCGGGAGAGGTCATGGCAGGCGCGGCAGGTCTCCGCGACCGCGCGACCGCGCCGGATCCGCGCCTCCCCGGCATCGGGGCCGGAGGGGGCCGGGGAACGGCCCTGCGCCTGCAACGGCGGGGAGGGGAACCGCTCCCGCAGGGTGGTCAGGTAGTCGATGAGGGCGGCGCGTTCGCTCTCTTTTTCGATCCCCGCAAAGGAGCGGTCGGGATCGGTGACCACCGAATGCGGGCCAATGAGAAACAGGTCGAGGGTCTCCTCGTTCCAGGAGAGGCCGGTTCCGGCCATTTCCAGAAAGGCCGGGGAGTACGGAAAGCCACTGGCGGAGCCGGCGGGCCGGTCCATAATCCCCCACAGCGGAGGCCCGTTGCGGGCAAGCTTTCGTTCGCTGGTCATGTCGTGACAGGCGAGGCAGGCGCGGGCCAGCCGCATACCCGGGGATTGGAGCTGGAACGAGAGGGGCCGGAGGTCGCGCGGGGTATCGCGGGTATCCGGAAAAAAATCGACAATTGCCACCGTCACCCCCAGACCGACGATTGCCAGGATCAAGGCGAGAATGTCCTGTTTGGCATGGTGCATGAGCGACGGGAATCCCCCGGACCTTCGGTTCAATCGCCGGGCAAAAGCCCCAGGCGTTGGACGATCCGACGCAGGTTCTCCCGGTTCTTGTCGTTGAGCCAGGTGAGGGGCAGGCGGATCTCCGGTTGGCAGAATCCCAGCATAGCGGCCACGCCCTTGACGGGAATCGGATTGGTTTCGCAAAAGAGCTGACGATTGAGGTCGAGGAGTTGCTCGTGAATCGACAGGGCCAGGCCGCTCTTGCCGTCGTTCCAGGCGCGCCATATCGCCACCATGCGGGCCGGGTCGATGTTGGCGGAGACGGAAATCACCCCCCGACCGCCGACGGCCAGGAAGGGAAGAAAGGTGGCGTCGTCCCCGGAGAGCAGGGTCGGGTTCTGGCCGCACAGGGCGCGGATGATCGAAACGCGCTCCATGCTGCCGGTGGCCTCCTTGACGGCGACGATGCCGGGCAACTCGCGGACGAGACGGGCGATGGTGTCGGGCAGCAGGTCCACGCCGGTGCGTGACGGGACGTTGTAGAGCACCAGGGGCAGGTCCACGCTTTCGGCCACGGCGCGGTAGTGGCGGTAGAGGCCCTCCTGCCCCGGCTTGTTGTAGTACGGGGTGATGAGCAGGGCGGCATCGGCGCCCGCCTCCTTGGCGTAGCGGGTCAATTCGATGGTCTCGCTGGTGGCGTTGGAGCCGGCCCCGGCGATCACCTTCACCCGCCCGGCCACGGCCTCGATGCACAGACGGATGACCTCCTTGTGCTCGGCATGGCTCAAGGTGGCCGATTCCCCGGTGGTGCCGCAGGGGACCAGACCGGCAATGCCGTTGGCGATCTGCTGCTCCACCAGACGCCGCAATGCCTCGGCATCGACGCGATTGTCCTTGAACGGGGTGATCAGTGCGGTATACACACCTTCGAACATGGCGAGGCATCCCTAAGGGCAGGGGTTGGAACGTTCCTATTCGCCCATCATAACGTCAAATCCGCCTCCGGTCACCAGAAAATTTGACAAGACGGCATCGGCGTTGGCATAGTCACCCAAGGATGGTGGCCGCGTTTGCCGGTTGGGACCGCGGGACAAGGGAGACGATGGAGAAGGGCAGAAATGGCGAATATACTGGTTGTGGACGATGACGAAGTGTTCCGGGTCTATCTGGGGACCGTGCTGCGCCGGGCGGGCCACACGGTCCAGGAGGCCGAAAACGGTCAATTGGCGCTGGATCTGTTCACCGCCACGCCCATGGATCTGGTGATCACGGACATCTTCATGCCGGGCATGGACGGCATCGACCTGCTGGCGGCACTGCGCAACGGACCGGTCCAGGCCAAGGTGATCGCCATCTCCGGGGGTTACAAGGCGATGAACCCGCGCCTGACCCTGGAAATGTCCAAATCCTTCGGGGCGGTGGAGATCCTCACCAAGCCGTTCGACTCCGCCACGCTGTTGCAAAAGGTCGATGGGGTCTTGCGTTCCGGGTAGCCGGCAACGGCCTGAGGCGCGCGCCCGGCATGGGACAAAATCGGGACGCCACGCATTTGGAACTTGACCCGACGAGCGAAATGGCGCAAGATAGAGGATTCGGATCAAACGTTTTACACAAGGAAACCAGGCCGTGAAAAGAACCTTTCAACCCAGCCGACTCCGCCGCGCCCGCACCCATGGCTTCCGCGCCCGCATGGCCACCCACGATGGCCGCCAGGTCCTCTCCCGCCGCCGGGCCAAGGGACGCCATAAACTGATTCCGTAAGGAATGTCCGGCAACCCGGATTACCGTTTCCCCAAGTCGGCGCGACTGCTGACCTCCAGGGAATTCCAGCGGGTTGCCTCCCAGGGACGCCGGCACGTCTCCCGCTGCTTCACCCTGCTGGCCCACCAGGGCGACTCACCCGGCGCCCGTCTCGGCATCACGGTCAGCCGCAAGGTCGGCAAGTCCGTCACCCGCAGTCGGATCAAACGGGTCGTCCGGGAGTTCTTCCGGCTGCACCGCGCCGGGTTGACGCCAGGCATCGAGTGTGTCGTCATCGCCAAACCGGCGGCTGGACAAACCGCCAACGCGGATTTGACGCACAACCTCCAGGAACTGTTTTTACGCTACCACGCGGATCGTCAATGAACATGCTGCAAACACTCCTGTTGGGTCTCGTGCGCGCCTATCAGCTCCTGATCGCCCCCATTCTGCCCAGAAGCTGCCGGTTCTACCCAAGTTGCTCCCACTACGCCACCGATGCCCTCCGGCGTCATGGCCCGGCCAAGGGCAGCCTGCTGACCCTGCGCCGACTGGGAAAATGTCATCCGTTCCACCCGGGCGGATTCGATCCCGTCCCATAAAAATACAACTTTAGGAGCATCCATGGACCAGCGCACTCTCCTGGCCATCACCTTGTCGTTCATCCTCCTGGTGGTCTACCAGACCCTCACGGAGATCTATTTCCCCCCGCCCGCCCCACAAGTGACACAACAGCAAAAGCCCGAAGAACCCAAGGCCGATAGCGGGAAAAAGAACGACACCACGGAAACCGCCAAACCCCCGGCCCAGGCGAGCGCTCCCCAACCGGTCGCCGGCGCGGAGACCACCTTCGCCTTCAAGAACGACCTGGTCACGGGCCGCATTTTCAATACCGGCGCCAGAATCGCCGATTTGCAATTCTCCCACTACCTGGACAAACTCCCGCCGGACGGCAAACCCATCGCCTTCCTGCACGATCAGGGACCGCATCTCTTCTTCGAGGAGAGCGGTTACCTGGGTGAAGTCGGCGTGCCCCTGCCCAATCGCAACACCCCCTGGCAGGCGCAGGGCAACAACCAACTGCAACCCGGCTCACCGCTCCTTTTGACCTGGGACAACGGTCAGGGCCTGCGCTTCGAAAAGCAGTTCACCATGGAGCAAGGCTCCTACCTGATCTCGGTCACCGACCGGGTGGTCAACCAGTCGGGCAAGCCGGTCACGCTGTATCACTTCTCCCACTTCGTGCGCAACGAACCCAAGCCCGAAGGGCAACAGGCCATGGCCCCGGCCGACTTCCAGGGTCCCATGGGCTATCTGGACGGCTTGCGGGTGACCCATGCCTACGAGGATCTGCGCAAGGGCGATCAACGCCTCGGCGCCCAGGATGGCTGGGCAGGCTTCAGCGACAAGTATTTCCTCGCCGCCATCATCCCGGACCAGCCGGGAACAAGCAAAAAAATCTACTTCGATTTCGACGACCCCACCCATCGCGTGGGCGTGGTGGCCGGCAAACAGGAACTCGACAACGGCGCCCGGCTGGAAAAAACCACCCGCCTGTTCATCGGTCCCAAGGCGCTGCACACCCTGGAGTCCATGAACCTGAAACTGGAACGCTCCATCGACTACGGCTGGTTCCATTTCCTGGCCGAGCCGCTGGTGAAACTGCTGCTGTTCTTCAATGCCATGTTGCACAATTACGGCCTGGCGATCATCCTGCTGACCGTGATCATCAAGCTGCTCTTCTATCCCCTCGCCACCAAGAGCTATCGCTCCATGAACGCCATGAAAAAACTGGCGCCGAAAATGGAGGAGATCAAGAAGCTGTATGCCCACGACAAGGCCCTCATGCAGCAGGAAACCATGAAGATGTACCAGGAGAACAAGGTCAATCCCCTGGGGGGATGCCTGCCGATTCTGGTGCAGATTCCGGTCTTCTTCGCCTTGTACAAGGTGCTGCTGCTGTCGGTGGAGATGCGCCAGGCGCCGTTCTTCTTCTGGGTGCGCGACCTGTCGGAAATGGACCCCTATTACGTGTTGCCGCTGCTCATGGGGGCCTCCATGTTCGTGCAAACCAAACTCAACCCGGCCCCCGCCGATCCGGTGCAGGCCAAGGTGATGCTCTTTTTACCAGTCATCTTCACCTTCATGTTTCTCACCTTTCCCTCTGGACTGGTCCTCTACTGGCTGGTCAACAACATCCTCTCCATCGCCCAGCAGGGATACATCATGAAACAGGAGGGGTGAGCCATGCTCACCCCGATCGATCTGGACGCCACCGACCCGATCGCCGGAGTGGCCACGCCACCCGGCAGTTCGGCGGTGGCGGTCATCCGGCTGAGCGGGGCCGGGGTGGTGGAACGGCTCCTGCCCATGCTGCGGCTTCCGGATGGCGGGGCTGTGCATGCGGACGGCCTGCTCCCGCGCCAGTTGCGACGCATGGACCTGGTGGACGACCAGGGGCAGCCCCTCGATCAGGCGATGCTGGTCTGTTTCGCTCCTCCCCGCTCCTATACCGGAGAAGAGATGGTCGAGGTGCACTGCCACGGTTCGCCGGTAGTGGTGGGACATGTCCTGGAGCGTCTGACGCGGCTTGGCGTGCGCGCGGCCCGGCCTGGGGAGTTCACGCAACGGGCGGTGCGCAACGGCAAGCTGGATCTGACCCAGGCCGAGGCGCTGGCAAACCTGATCAACGCCGCCACGCTGCGCGCCGCCAGGGAGTCGCTGCGGCAGATGGAAGGATCCCTCGCACGGCGCATCGAGGCGGCCAGGGAGCGTTTGACGGAGGTTCTGGCCCATCTGGAGACGGGATTGGATTTTTCCGACGAGGAGGTGGAGCCGCTTTCCGGCGAACGGATGGCCAACGAGATCGCGGCGGTGATGGAGTCGTTGGGAAAGCTGCTGCGCGGCGCACCACTGGGCGCCCATCTCAGGGACGGCTTTCAACTGGTCATCGCCGGACGGCCCAATGTGGGCAAGTCGAGTCTTTTTAACCAGTTGCTTGGCAGACAGCGGGCCATAGTCACCCCCCTGCCGGGCACCACGCGGGATTGCATCGAGGGTCGTCTGGAGTTGCGAGGAATCCCGGTGATCCTGATCGACACGGCGGGGGTGCGTGACGGCGCGGAGGAGGTGGAAGCAGAGGGAATCCGGCTGACCCGCGAGCGTCTGGCCGGGGCGGATGGGGTGGTGCTGGTGCTGGATGCCGGGCAGGGGGTGGTTGCCGAGGATCTGGAACTGGCGCGTCTGGTTCCGGCGGGGCAGGGGATCGTGGTGTGGAACAAGATGGATCTCTGTTCCGGCGGCCCGCCCCCGGCGCTCGACCTGACGTGGCCGCAAGCGCGGCTGTGCTGTCTGACCGGCGAGGGGCTGGAGGGGGTGTTGACGGCCATTGCCGGGCTGTTTCTGCCTGTCGCCGAGGATGGCGAGGGGGCGGTGATCATGGCGGTGCGGCAGCGGGAGGCGTTGACCGCAGCAGTGCATGCCCTGGCGGAGTGCGAGGCGTTGTTGATTCACGCCCGCCCCGGCGAGGTGGTGGCCATGGCGTTGCGATCCGCCCTGGATGCGTTGGGGGAGCTGGCGGGGCATATTACTCAAGATATCGTGCTGGAGCGTATCTTCAGCAATTTTTGTATTGGAAAATGATCCACTCCTGTCGCCTGTTTCACGTGAAACCTCATGCTGGCATCGCAAGAATTTGACATCATCGTGGTCGGAGGGGGCCATGCCGGGTGCGAGGCGGCCCATGCCGCAGCGCGCATGGGGGCGGCAACGCTGCTGCTGACGCAGAATCTGGACACCATCGGACAGATGTCCTGCAATCCGGCCATCGGCGGACTGGGCAAGGGACATCTGGTGCGCGAGATCGATGCCCTGGGGGGATTGATGGGGCGGGTGGCCGACCGGGCGGGGATTCACTTCCGGCTGCTGAACCGCAGCAAGGGACCGGCGGTGCAAGGACCGCGCGCGCAGATGGACAAACTGGATTACCGGCGCGAGATGCGGGCCGCGCTGGAGGCCACGCCGGGTCTTCTGTTGCGGCAGGGGGAGGCCGTGGGCCTGGTGGTGGAAGGGGGACGGGTACGGGGAATTCGCACCGACTGGGGGCATGCCTGTCTGGCGTCGGCGGTGATCCTGACCACCGGGACCTTTTTGCGGGGCTTGGCCCACATCGGCGAACGAACCTTTCCCGCCGGACGGTTGGGGGATGCGCCGTGCATGACCATGAGCGACGATCTGCGCGGCCTGGGCCTGGAGATGATGCGACTGAAGACCGGAACCCCGCCGCGTCTGGAGGGGCGGACCATCGACTGGTCGCGCTTCGAGCCGCAACCCGGTGACGACCCGCCTTTGCCTTTTTCCTTCCTGCACGACCGGATCGAACGTCCGCTGGTGAACTGCCACATCGGCTACACCAACGCACGGGCGCACGCATGGATCCTGGGCAATCTGCATCGGGCACCGCTCTACTCCGGGCAGATCAAGGGGATTGGCCCGCGTTATTGTCCCTCCATCGAGGACAAGGTGGTGCGGTTCGGCGAGCGGGACCGGCATCAGATTTTCCTGGAACCGGAGGGTTGGCGCACCACGGAGATCTATCCCAACGGGATCTCCACCAGCCTGCCGCTGGATGTGCAGTTGGGGATGTTGCACGCCATGGAAGGGTTGGAACGGGTGGAGATTTTGCGGCCCGGCTATGCCATCGAGTATGACATGGTGGATCCGACCCAGTTGCTGGAGACGTTGGCGGTCAAAGAGGTGGAGGGGTTGTATCTGGCCGGGCAGATCAACGGCACCACCGGATACGAGGAGGCGGCAGGGCAGGGGCTGGTGGCCGGGATCCAGGCGGCGCGGCATCATTTCGGTTTGGCGCCGGTATGGCTGGATCGTTCGCAAAGCTACCTGGGGGTGATGATCGACGATCTGGTCACCAGAGGGGTCGATGAGCCGTATCGGATGTTCACCTCACGGGCCGAGTTTCGGTTGCTGTTGCGCACCGACAACGCGGATGCCCGTTTGACCCCGCTGGGGCGCGAGCTGGGGCTGGTGGACGACCTGCGCTGGCAGCGTTTCGCGCGCAAGATGGATGTGATTTCTGGCGCAAGAACGCAGCTTCGCGGTACCAGAATCCTGCCAGCCGCGTTCGAGAATACAATTGGCCGGGAAAAGAAAACCGCCTGGGATTGGCTGCGCGGCGAGGAGGTGGAGGCCGGCGAGGTGTTGCGCCTGGCCGGCCTGGAGGGGTTGGATGACGAAGCGGGCAGGGTATTGGCGGTGGAGGCGGGGTACGAGGGGTATTTGCAGCGCCAGCAGGAGGAGGTGGAGCGGTTCCGCCGCACCGAGCGCATCGCGTTGCCGCCGGATCTGGATTGGATGAGTCTGCCTGGCCTCTCCACGGAATTGCGACAGAAATGGCAACGGATCCGCCCGCGCACCGTGGGTCAGGCGTACCGGGTGCCCGGCGCAACGCCGGCCGCCATCTCGGTATTGATGATTTTTTTATCCAAAAGGAGGTCATGATTGCTCTATACATCAGTGATAGCTTTTGCATTTGATAATCCAGGAATCGCTCTTAGTCTATCAAAAATTGCTTGAAAAGAAGCAAAATCAAAATCGCCAATAAAACTATCATCCGAAATATGCTCAGAAAATACTTTCTTAGTTAATGCTAAATTATTCTTTTGTTCAAGATCGTCTATTTTATAGACCTTTTCATCAATAATTCCATTTACTTTAATTTTTTTCTGAATAGTTGTTTTTGTGATATAATTTCCATCCCTGCTTCGACCGGACTCGTAAAACTCAGCCCCCAAAAATAAACGGCGACTATCTTTTTCTTTTTTAATAATTGTATCGGGATAATAATGCTCAATAGAGCAATACCTATTAGAATTTATGGCCGGCAAACAAATAGCATACACATTATTCCCAAAACTTTTATAAACATCGTTTTCGCATTCATTTTTTTTAATAATTTCAGGCTCATCTCTATCAAAAATGCCAACGATTATTCGCTCCTCAGGCAGACGGGAACGATTCACCAGTAGTGAAAGCAAATTGTCATGTCCTCCGATCTCTTCAACCGAATCCAAAAAGTCAACATCAATATCTTTAATTTCTAGAACTTGCATTGCCTTCTTGAGGTGCAAAATATCAGTTTTTCCTTCTGTAATCAATATCGGTTTCGTACCTGCCTTGATAAGCTCATTAGCAGCCTCATAAATTTTCTGATTATAGACTTGCGTATCCTGAAATACTTTAAAAGCATGCCCAAATTCTGAATAACGCTCGCTGCTAATAAATCTGCCAGAAGGCATTTCTATTATTGAAATATTATCTAAACCAAGTATCTTTTCTGCCCCTAGTACGAAGACAGGTGAATGGCTAGACATAATAAATTGGACTTTTGGAAACAATTGCATTAATTGTGGCAATGCGCGATATTGCAAATCAAGATGTAAATGCGCATCAATTTCATCAATTATACAAATTCCACAAATATTTGAATTAATAATTATATCATTATTAATTCTATCTCCATAACTCAACAGGGTTCCAAAAATATTCAGTAGCGTTGCTTGACCATACGATAATGCATTTAATGGAATAAACTTTTGATTGTTATAATCAATGAGAAATCCCAATTTGCTGGCAGAGTTGCGGCCACCCCATACAAATTTTGCTGTATCTGAATGAAGGATTAATTTTAATATGCTATTTAGTGCCTGGCAAAAAATGGTAAAAAATCTTACAGAACAATAATTTATTCTTGATTTTTATGGTCGAAGTTTGTATCATGCAGGGAGTATACGCCATATCGCAGACTCAAAATCGATTGATTTCTCTGTCCTGATCGGTTTTTGTCAGGAAAAAGTCTGCAATCTTCCATCTGCTTTCCACTGAAAAATT
>PDZX01000063.1 GCA_002753185.1 Magnetococcales bacterium WMHbin3 | reverse complement strand
TGGCGTTCATCAAGAATTCCCGCAAGAGCGGCATATCGGGCTGCAATCAAGCTATCGGTCTCCATCCGCTAAATTTATCAACACGAAAGGAAGAAGTCCATGTAATTTTTTAACGGCTCCTTTGCCCAAAACGCGCGACGGTCGTCATAATCTTTTTTCAATTTGGCCAATTCCTTGGCATCGTTTTCGATTTCCGTCTTGTCGGTCGTGGTGCTCAATTCCAGGATCGCGCTCCATGGCTCCAGAATGAATAACGGTGGAGGCAGTACGTCGGCCAACATGTCTTTCCCCTGCACGATACGATGGTACACCGGACCATTGACCTTGTAGGTCTCGATCGTGTTCCAGGCGGACAGGGAGACAAGGACCAGCAACAGCAGCACCAGGCCGAATCCCAAACCCAGTTTTACGCCAAGCTTCAGATTTTTCATGAACATTCCCCTCATAATTGGTTGTGATGCATGACACCCCCTGAGAAAATGTAACAATTTGTTAATATCATATTCTTGCAAACAGTCACTGGTCAATGAAAAAAAAATGGCATGTATAATGCTAGCTACTCCAATGCGGCAGAAATCAACCGTCGGGATCAATCAGAAATTTACCATAGAATCAACAAACAATAGAGGCAACAGGAGGTTAATGTGCGTCACATCACCAGGGCATCCGTTTTTCTTCTCGCAGGCATGATCGCCAGCCCGGCAATGGCCGGAACCAAGGTCGGCGGTTTCGACATCTCGTCCAACGTTGCTCTGGCGAGCAATTATGTCTCACGCGGGATCACCAACTCCGACAAACATCCCGCAGTGCAAGGCGGAATGACCGTCAGCCATTCGACCGGGGTCTATGCCACCGTGTGGGCATCCTCGGCGGATTTCCAGGCCGCCAACAACGCCAATATCGAGTTCGATGTCTCCGGCGGTTTGGCGCACGAGTTCGCCAACGGGTTCAAATTCGATCTGGGCATGATCCACTACGCCTATCCCGGCGTTGCGGCGGACCAAAAATTGGATTATAATGAATATTATATTTCCGCAGGTAAAAAATTTGGCATTGTCGGACTGAACGCAAAATATTCCTATTCTGACGACTTCGGCGGCACGAATGCCGCAGACCCCAACAAAAAGTCGGCATACTATCTCGAAGGCGCCGCCACCGTTGACCTCCCGCAGGAAGTGGTGCTGGCCGTCCACCTGGGCCATACCGCCGGCGAACACTTCGAGGGAACCGGCCTGCCCAAGAATTACGATGATTACAGTGTTGGAGTTTCCAAGGAGATGCTTGGCTTCGGGGTGGACCTCTCCCTGTACGGCACGGATCGGAATGGACGCAGATTGAATGGCGCCAACTCCGACGAACAACTCGTGCTGAAAGTCAACAAGAATTTCTGATCGTGCATCCGTACCGGTGAACCGCCGTGCGCTGTTCACCGGTACAACGAAGATCAATGGTCCAGCAGCCTGGACAAAAACCGTGCTGCCCGTTCCGTGCCGGGCCGGTCGAAGAAGGTCCGACTGGGGGCATCTTCCAGGATGGCCCCCTGGTCCATAAAGATCACCCGGTTGGCCACCTTTCTGGCAAAACCCATTTCATGGGTGACGACCATCATGGTCATCCCCTCCCTGGCCAGTTCCACCATCACCTCCAGCACCTCGCCGACCATTTCCGGGTCGAGGGAGGAGGTGGGTTCGTCGAAGAGCATGCAGACCGGATCCATGCACAAGGCGCGGGCGATGGCGACCCGCTGCTGCTGCCCCCCGGAGAGTTGCGCCGGGTATTTGGTCGCCTGATCGGCCAGGCCCACCCGCTCCAGGAGACGCATCCCCTTGGCCTCGGCCTCGGCGCGGTCACGTTTGTGTACCTTGACCTGCGCCAGACAGAGGTTGTCCATGATGGTCATGTGGCCGAACAGTTCGAAGTGCTGAAACACCATGCCCACCCTGGCGCGCAGACGGGTGAGGTCCGTGGCGGAATCGGTGAGCGAAACGCCGTCCACGACGATCTCCCCTGCCTGGATCGGCTCCAGGGCGTTGACGCAGCGGATCAAGGTGGACTTGCCGGAACCGGACGGGCCGCACACCACCACCACCTCGCCACGCTTAATTTCCGCGCTGCACCCATCGAGGACCTGAAACGCACCAAACCGTTTGGAGACGTTGCGTATGGAAATCATCGAGATACCCTCTTTTGTAACCGTGCCGCCAACCTGGAAATCAGCAACCCAATGCAAAAATAAACCGCCCCGGCCAGGATCAGCATCTCCGGCAGGGTGCCGTCGCGGTCACCGATCTTGTAGCTCATGCCAAAGAAGTCCGCCAGACCGATGACGTAGACCAGCGAGGTGTCCTGGAAGAGGATCACGGCCTGGGTGAGCAACAAGGGGAGCATGTTGCGAAAGGCCTGGGGCAGGATGATCCCTCTCATGGTGGCCCCGCGCGTCAATCCCAGGGCCAGACCGGCCTCCATCTGGCCGCGCGGCACCGAGAGGATGCCGGCGCGCAGGATTTCGGCGTAATAGGCGGCCTCGAACAAGGCGAAGGCCACCATGGCCGAGGCGAGACGGATGTCGCCCACCGCCCTGCCGAACAGGCCATGCAGCACCTCCGGGACGATGAGAAAAAACCACAGAATCACCATCACCAGGGGCACGGAGCGAAAGAGATTGACATACAAAGCGGCGAGCCAGGCCAGGGGTTGCACGGGGGAGAGGCGCGCCACGGCCAGCGCCGTTCCCCAGACCAGACCGGCCAGCATGGCGGTCAAGGTGATCCCGGCGGTGACGATGGCCCCTTCCAGAAGCAGGGGCCAGGCGAAGAACGCCGAGGAAAAATCCAGACCGCTCATTCCCGTCCCCCCTGGGCGAGGCCGGGAACGCGCATGCCCTGCTCCAGACGGCGCATGCCAAACAGGACCGTCAAGTTGATCAGCAGATAGAGCAGGGTGACGGCGATGAAGGCCTCGTAGGGTTGGGCGGTGTAATCCACCAGTTGCTGGGCCTGACGGGAGAGTTCCAGCAGACCGATGGTGGTGGCCACGGAAGAATTCTTGAAAACATTCAAAAATTCACTGGTCATTGGCGGCAGGGTGATGCGCATGGCCACCGGCAGCAGCACCCAACGGTAGGCTTGCGCCGATGTCAATCCCAGGGCCAGGGCCGCCTCCTTTTGTCCGCGCGGGATGGCCTGGAGCGCGGCGCGCACCTGTTCGGCGACCCGCGCCGCAGTGAAGGTGGCAAGACAAAGCCAGGCCGCCAGAAACTGCTGGACTTCCGGTCGCCACCCCTTGACGGCCTCGCCCCAGGGGCCGGGCAGCAGTTCCGGCAGGACGAAGTACCAAAGAAAGAGTTGCACCAGCAAGGGGATGTCGCGGAACAACTCCACGTAGGCCATGGCCGTGTTGCGCAAGGCCGGCCAGCGGGTCGATGCGCGGGCGATGCCCAGGGGGATGCCCAGCAGCAGGGCCAACAGCCAGGCGCTCACGGAAAGGAGCACGGTCCAGAAGAGTCCCGTCGTCAGCCAGTGCAGATAGGTCCCGCCGCCGGGCGTGGGGCTAAACAGGATGTCCCAATCCCAGTGATAGCCCGTCGCGCGCAACGGGGTGGGCGCGCCGGTTTGCCGGGGTTCGTCCTGGTCGAAGGAGAGGTCGTTTGGCTCCAGGAAGAGCTTTTTCATCGCGTCGGAGATGGGGAAATGGAGGTTCAGCCCCTTGGGGGGGATGGGGCTGGTGAACCACTGCGCGTAGATCCTTTCCGCCTCGCCGGAGGTCATGATCCGGGCCAGGGTGTCGTTGACCAGGGCGCGAAAGCGCAGATCGTCCTTGCGCATCATGCAGCCGTAGGCCTCCTGGGAGAGGGGCGTGCCGGTGACGATCCAATCGCGGGGGTTTTTGGCCTTGGCCCGTTCGCCGAAGAGCAGGGCGTCATCCATCATGAAGGCGACCGCCCGGCCGGTGGTCAGGATCATGAAGGATTCGCCGTGATCCTTGGCGCTGATGAGGTTCATGGCCATGCGTTGTTCGTCGTTCATTCGGCGCAGCAGCCGTTCCGAGGTGGTGCCGGCGGTGGTGACGACGGTCTTGCCCGCCAGATCGGCAAAATCCCGCACCCCGGAGGAGACATGGGTGAGCAGGCGGGTGCCGACGATGAAGATGGTGTTGGAAAACGCCACCTGTTTGCGGCGTTCCGCGTTGTTGGTGGTGGAGCCGCACTCCAGATCCACGGTGCCGTTCTGCACCAGGGTGATCCGGTTGGAGGAGTTGACCGGCATCAGTTTCACTTGCAGATCGGGCATGGCCAGATGCGCCTTGATGGCCCCCGCCACGCGCAGCATCAGAGTGTGGGAGTAACCGATCACCTGCTGGTTGTCGCCATAATAGGAAAATGGCAAGGAAGATTCCCGATGCCCCAGGGTGATGGCGCCGCTCTCCTGGATCTTGCGCAGGGTTCCCTCCTGGGCCAGAACCGGTTGCGGCGACAACAGGATCACAAGGAGCCATGCGAACGGGACCAGGATGCGAAACGATTTCGGCATGAAGCGGTTCGTCCGTCGTGATTGGAGGCGGGTGTGTATTCCAAACCTATCACGAGACGCGATGGAATTGCACGGATACTCGCGAAAAATTGACGAATTTTTAAGTATCCTCATCCACGAATTGATCCGCAATTGATACGAACCGATGTATGGTATTGGCTTTTCCACCCATCAGGCGGCAGGAGCTTGACAGATGTCGGCAGGGCATGCGGAATCCGGAGAGAATCATCAGCGCGGTTTGATCATCGGCGCCCTTGGCGTCGTGTTCGGCGATATCGGCACCAGTCCTTTGTATGCGATCAAGGAGTCGCTGACCGCCGCCGGCCATGGCGTCCCGCCCGGCCAGGGCGAGGTGCTGGGGGTCCTCTCCATGATCTTCTGGTCCCTGGTGGTGGTGATCACCGTCAAATACGTGCTGTTCATCATGCGTGCCGACAACAGGGGGGAAGGAGGGATCATGGCGTTGACCGCCCTCTCCCTGCGCTCTCCGCACGCCACGCCCCGCTGGCGGATTTTCATCAATATCCTGGGGATCTGCGGCCTGGCGCTCTTTTTCGGCGACGGGGTGATCACGCCGGCGATTTCGGTGCTTTCCGCCGTGGAGGGGCTGGAACTGGTGACCCCGGTGCTGCATCCGGTGGTGGTGCCCGTCACCGTGGTGATTCTGCTGGGGTTGTTCCTGTTCCATCGCAAGGGAACCGAGGGGGTGGGCGCCTTGTTCGGGCCGGTGATGATGCTTTGGTTTCTGGTTCTGGCAGGCCTGGGGGTGCGTGGCATTGCCATGAATCCCCATGTCCTGGTGGCCTTCGATCCGACCTACGCCTTGCGATTCTTCGCCGCCCACCGGGGAGAGGCCTTCATCGTGATGGGGGCGGTCTTCCTGTCGGTGACCGGGGCCGAGGCCCTCTACGCCGACATGGGCCATTTCGGTCGCCGTCCCATCCGTCTGGCCTGGCTGGCGCTGGTCTTTCCGGCGCTGACCATCAACTATCTGGGCCAGGGCGCCCTGATCCTGCAAGACCCGGAGACCCTCAAGAATCCCTTCTACCTGTTGGCCCCCTCCTGGGGGCTGGCTCCCCTGGTGGTACTTTCCACCGCCGCGACCGTCATCGCCTCCCAGGCGGTGATCTCCGGGGCCTTTTCCGCCTCCCGCCAGGCCATGCAGCTCGGCTTCCTGCCCCGCATGGAGGTGATCCACACCTCCTTGCGCGAGGAGGGCCAGATCTATGTCCCCACCGTCAACTGGATCCTCCTGGCAGCGGTTCTGGTGCTGGTGATGGGGTTCCGTTCCAGCGGCAATCTCGCCGCCGCTTACGGCATCGCCGTGACCGGGGCCATGGCCATCGACACCACCCTGGCCTTCGGCCTGGTGCTGCGGACCATGCTCGGCTGGAACGTGGCGCTGACCTTGACGGCCACCTGTTTCTTTCTGGCCTTCGATCTGGCCTTCTTCGCCGCCAACTCCCTCAAGATCCCGGAAGGGGGATGGCTGCCCCTCCTGCTGGGCGCGATCAATGTCCTGCTGATGTCCACCTGGCAGAAGGGCCGCGCCCTGACACGGGAGGCCATCGCCAGGGACGAAATCCCCCTCGAACCGTTCCTGCGCCAGTTCGCGGAAAATGCAGTGCCCCGCGCCCAGGGGATTGGCCTCTATCTGGCCACTTCCGCCCGGAACGCCCCCATCCCCCTGGTTCAGAATCTTCAACACCACTGGATCATCCACGAGACCGTTATCATCGCCACGATCCGCTTTCTCGACACCCCTTTGCTCGGCAGCCGGGACAGGGTCCGGGAAGAGGACCTGGGCAACGGCTTTTACCGCCTGACCGTCCATTTCGGTTTCTCCGAGACCCCCGACCTGCCCCGCGCCTTGCGCCAGAGCCGCCTGCTGGCCGACTGGTCCAACCCGGACGAAACCTCCTTCTTCCTGGGCCGGGCGATGTTTTTCGCTTCCAAGCCGCATGCCAGCATGCCATTGTGGCGCATTCGGCTGTTTTTGTGGTTGCAGCGCAATGCCAGCAGTGCCGCCACCTGGTTTCACCTCCCCCCTCATCGGGTGGTGGAAATGGGCGCGCGGGTGGTGTTGACGTGAAGGCTTGTATCGAATCTGGTTTCCCCTTATGCTTTAACTATGGGGGATGTTTTAACAAAAACCTGGAAAAATGTAAAAGTATATGGAAATTCTTATTGTCGGAGCAGGCGTCGTCGGCATCTCGCTCGCAAAACATCTTTCTGGAGAAGGCCACAATGTCGTGGTCATCGACAACAACGCCGCGGTGATCCGGCACTTGCAGGAAACCATGGACCTGCAAGCCCTGCACGGCGACACCTCCGACAGCGGCTTCCTCATCGCCGGCGGACTGGAAAAGGCCGATCTGGTGTTGGCGGTCACCAACTCCGACGAAAGCAACATCATCCTCACCCTGATCGCGCGTACCCTCAATCCCCACGCCAGGATCATCGCCAGGGTGCGCAAAAAACAGTTCCTGGACAACCCGAAACTGCTCAATGCCCATGCCCTGGGAGGAACCATCGTCTTCAGCCCGGAACACGCCGCAGTCGAAATGATCATGGACCTGCTGCGCATCGACCAGGCCTTCGAGGTGGTTCCGTTCGAAAACGGCTCCATCAGCCTGGCCGGGTTTCGCCTGGGCGAGGAGAGCATCCTGCTGGGCCGTCCCTTGAGCCACATTCAGGAACTGGCCAGGGTGGGCGCCCTGATCGTGGCCGTGGACAAGGGGGGCGAGGTGATGATCCCCAACGGACAAACCATCCTCAATGTCTCGGATCGGGTCTTCATCACCGCCGGAACCCGCACCGAACTGCCACAAATCCTCACCCTGCTGGGCCGGCGCCCGGTGCAACACCGCAAGATCGTCATCGCCGGCGGAGGCTGGAAGGGGGAACAGGTGGCCGCCCGGCTCGAACAACAGGGGGTACCGGTCTATCTGTTGGAAAAATCCCTGGAACGCTGCCAGGAGTTGGCCGCCCTGCTGGACGAGACCAATGTCATCCATTGCGACGCCACCGATCCGGAAACCCTCAAGAAACACGCCCAGGGCGCCTCCACCTTCATCGCCGTGACCGACCATCAGGAAGTCAATCTGGTGCTCTGCCTGCTGGCGCGCAAATCCGGAGCGCGCCGCGCCATCGCCCTGATGGACAACGAGGCATACAACACCATGGCCCCGTCGCTGGGCATCGACGCGGTGGTCAGCCCCAAGCAGGCCGCTGTCGGCAAGATCCTGCGCTTCCTGAGCACCGGCAAAATCCTGGACGCCGCCACCATGCTGCATGGCAAACTGGATGCCCTGTACATGGAGATCCAGGAAGGGTCGCGCATGGTGGGCGCGCCCCTCAAGTCCCTGGGGTTGCCGAAAACACTGATCGTCGCCGCCGTGGTCAAAAAGGATCAAATGCTGGTTCCCAACGGCAACATGGTCCTGCAAGCGGGCGATCTGGTGCTGCTGATCACCTATCCGGGCCATTTCAAGCATGTCGATGAGTTCATGAGCCAAACAAAATGAATCTGATCTTCGATTTGCGCGTCCTGTCGCTGCTGCTTGTGCTGATTTCCACCTTTCAGCTCTTTCCTCTGATGCTCGCCTATGGCCTGGGAGAAAATCCACTGCCACTGGCGAAATCCATCGGCATCACCTCCCTCGTGAGCGGCCTGGGGCTGTTTCTGACCCGCAAGGCGCGTCCGGTCATGGCGCCCAGGGACGGCTTCCTGGTCACCAGCCTGGGTTGGTTTCTCGCCTCCTTATTCGGCGGTCTGCCCTATGTCTTCCATGGCGGTCTGGATTTTCCGTCGGCCTTTTTCGAAACCGCCTCCGGGTTCACCACCACCGGTTCCTCCACCTTGACCGACATCGAGGTCTGGCCCCAGAGCATCCTTTTGTGGCGCAGCACCACCCAATGGCTGGGGGGGATGGGCATGGTGCTGATGGCCATCGCCATCCTGCCCTTTCTGGGCGTCGGGGGAACCCAGTTGATGAAGGCCGAGGTCCCCGGTCCCACCAAGGACCGCATGACCCCACGACTGATCTCCACCGCCCGCGCCCTGTGGGGGGTCTACAGCCTGCTCACCGTGATCTCGATCATCGGCTTCGTCCTGTGCGGCATGACCTGGCTGGAGGGGGTCAACCACACCTTCACCGCGCTGGCCACCGGCGGCTTTTCCACCAAGAACCTGAGTCTGGGCTTCTACTCCCCGGCGGCCCAGTGGTGGGCAACCCTGATGATGGCGGCGGGGGGCATGAACTTCCTGATCCACTACCGGGTGATCGTCCTGCGGGACTGGAAGGCGTTCACCTACGAGGAGTTCAAGGGCTACCTGACCATCATCGCCCTGTTCCTCTGCTTTTTCGTCCCGGTCCTGATGCGCTGGACCGACAAGTGGGACTTCGAAGAAGTGGTGCGGCACGCCCTGTTCCAGATCATCAGCATCATGACCACCACCGGCTTCGCCAGCACCGACTGGGAGCAGTGGCCGGCCGTTCTGCAACTGCTGCTGGGCCTGACCATGATAATCGGCGGGATGTCCGGCTCCACCGGCGGCGGGATCAAGGTGGTGCGGACCCAGGTGCTGCTCAAGACCATTCCCAGCGTCACCACCAGGCTGTTGGAGCCGAATCAGGTGGTGGTGCAGAAAATGGACGGCCAGCCCATTCCCCGTACAATCCTGGAAAACGCGGTGGCGGTTTTCATCCTCTTCCTTGGATACGTCCTGTTCGGCGGAATGCTCCTCAACGCCATGGGCATGGATCTGCTCTCCGCCATGGGCGCGGCACTGACGGCCTGCGCCAACGTGGGACCGGGTTTCAACAGCGTGGGGGCCATGGACAACTTCGCCCATGTCCCCGATTTCGGCAAAATCATCCTCGGCTCACTGATGATCGTGGGACGCCTGGAGATCTTCACCATTCTGCTACTCTTTTCGAGGCAGTTCTGGCGCAATTGAACGAAACGCCGCCAACCAGCCGCAACCGGGAGGCCATCCTGGTATGCGTGGGACCCGGACCGGACAACGAAAGGGTGGTGCGTCTGGCCGCGCGGCGCGCCTCGGCGAGCGGCGTGGCCTGGCATGCCATCCTCGTCGAGACCGATACCATGCGCAAGATCACGCAACGGGACCGGGAGCGCATTGACGGCATTTTGCGGCTGGCCGGCGAATTGGGCGCGCACGTTGTCCGCATCCGCAGTCAGGACGCGGTACGCGCGATTATCGCCCATGCCCGCGAGAATGACCTGGGGATCGTGCTGATGGGCAGGGACCGCTATCGGCGACTCCCCTGGCAACACGGTTTCGCCGAAAAGCTCGCCCGACTGGCCCCCGATCTGGAGCTGCGCCAGATCGCCCGCGAGGACGATGCCCCGATGACCATGTCCATCGTCCCTTTCACGTTCTTTTCCATAAGCTTCCTGGATTGGCGCGCCGGGCTGCCATCCGTGCCGATCATCGCCCTGGTCACGGCCGGCGGGTGGCTGCTGCGTCCGTATCTGGACCCGGTCAATATCGTCATGCTCTTCCTGCTGACGGTGGTGTACGCCGCAATACGGATGGGACGGGAAGCGGCGATCTGGGCCGCCCTGCTGGCGGTGGCCAGCTTCGATTACTTCTTCGTGCCGCCCCCCATGGCCTTCCTGGTCAAGGAGGCCCAGTATCTGGTGACCCTGGGGGTGATGCTGACCGTGGCGCTGGTGATCGGGCAACTCACCGCCGGATTGCGCTACCAGGTTACGGTGGCACAGCAGCGTGAACAGCGCCTGCAATCGCTCTACCGGATGTCGCGGGCAATGGCGAGCGCCTTGGAAGTGGAGCGGATCGTGGCCATCTGTCATGATTTCTTCCGACATGGCTTTCATGCACGGGTGGCGGTGCTGCTGCCGGCTGGCGAGGCGCAACTGGCGCTCGCGCCCGGCTCCCCCCCCCTGCCGGGCATCGATTTCGCCCTGGCGCGCCAATGCTTCGAGGAGCAACGATCCATGGGCCTGGCAAGCAATACGCCTCCGAGCCGGAATGACGCCCTGTACCTGCCCCTGCGCGCGACCACCCGGATGTGCGGGGTGATGACCCTGCTGCCGGACGAGGAGAACCGGGAGATCCAACCGGAACAGTGGCGGCTGCTGGAGACCAGCGCCACCCTGATCGCCATCGCCCTGGAGCGGGTCCATTACGTGGCGCTGGCGCGGGAGGCCCAATCGGAGGGATTGCGCAACTCCTTGCTGTCGGCCATCTCCCATGACCTGCGCACCCCGCTGACCGTGATCACCGGCCTGGTGGACGCCATGTCCATGGCCGCGCCGGAACTGCCCCAGCCCCAGGCCGGCCTGCTGACCGCCGTGCGGGAACAGGTGGCCCGCACCAATACCATGGTCAACAACCTGCTGGAGATGGCGCGCATGCAGATGGGCCAGGTGGTGCTGCACCGGGAGTGGCAACCCCTGGAGGAAGTGGTGGGCGTGTCCAGGGGACAGTGCGCGTTTCTGCTGGCCAGGCACCAGGTGGTTATCGACCTGCCGCCGGACCTGCCGTTGCTGGAATTGGACGATGCCCTCATGGAGCGGGTGTTCAACAACCTGCTGGAAAACGCCGCCAAGCATACCCCCCCCGGCAGCCGCATCACCCTCTCCGCCTGGCAAGAAGGGGAGTTCGTGCGGGTGGCGGTGCGCGACAACGGCCCCGGACTCCCTCCGGGATTGGAAAAAAAACTCTTCGAAAAGTTCACCCGCGGGAGCAAGGAGTCGGCCGTGGCGGGTTTCGGCCTGGGATTGGCCATTGTCCGTTTTATCGTCGAGGCCCACGGAGGCACGGTTTGGGCGGAAAACCAGGCCGATGGTGGCGCCGGATTTCATTTACGTCTGCCGGTGGGGAATCCCCCCGCCCTGCCCGAGGAGCCAGTGGATGATTGAAGAAGCATCACCTTCCGTAACTACAGTAATAATTGAGGATGAACCTCAGATTCGTCGTTTCGTGCGCGCCGCGCTGGAGGCGGAAAACCACGTGGTGCAGGAGGCGGAAAACGCCGCGCGCGGCATGATCGAGGTGGGTACGCGGCGTCCCGATCTGGTCATCCTGGACCTGGGCCTGCCGGATCGGGACGGCGTGGAGGTGATCCGGGATCTGCGATCCTGGAGCGCCATTCCGATCCTGATCCTGTCGGCCCGTTCGCTGGAGGCCGACAAGGTGATGGCCCTGGATGCCGGGGCCGACGACTACCTGACCAAGCCCTTCGGGGTGCCGGAACTGCTGGCGCGGGTGCGCGCCCTGCTGCGGCGGTCTGCCCGGTCGCAAGCCGAACAGGCGCCCATCGTCCGTTTCGGGGAGGTGGAGGTGAACTTCGTAATGCGCACCGTGACGCGCAATCAGGAACCGATCCATCTGACGGTGATCGAATACCGCCTGCTGACCCAACTGTTGGCCAATGCCGGCCGGGTGATGACCCATCGCACCTTGCTGCGCGAGGTGTGGGGGCCGGGTCAGACCGGCAACACCCACTACCTGCGCGTTTACATGTCCAATCTGCGGCGCAAGTTGGAAGCGGATCCCAATCTGCCCCGACACATCCTGACCGAATCCGGCGTCGGCTATCGCCTGGTGCTCACCTGACCGGCGGGGGCCTCAGTTCGACGTGTCATCTGCGGCGGTCATGCCCTTGGGCAGGGCATGGGCGATCCCCTTGTGACAATCGATACAGGTCTTGCCCTTGGAAAAGCCGCGTTCATGGAAGTCATAGGCGCGCAACCCCTGCCTGGTGAAGTCCATGGACTTGTAATCATGGCAGTTGCGGCATTCGCGTGAGTCGGTCCCCTTCATGGTTTTCCAGACGTTCCTGGCCAGTTCCAGGCGCTGGGCCTCGAACTTCTCCGGGGTATCGATCGTGCCCCGGAACTTGTGCCACAGTTCGTTGCTCGCCTGGATCTTGCGCACGATCATATGCTGCCACTGTTTGGGCACATGGCAATCCGGACAGGTGGCCCGCACCCCGCTGGGATTGTAATAATGCACCGTCTCCCGGTACTCCTTGTACACATTTTCCCTCATTTCATGACAGGAGATGCAAAAGGTCTCGGTATTGGTGGCGGCCAGCGCCCAGTGGAAACCACCCCAAAAGAGGATGCCCAGCATAAAAAATCCCGCCAGAATCTTCCATCGACTCCTCAACAACGACTCTGCACTCATGGCTGCTCCTTCCCTTGCTCGAAGATCGGATGGGTGAACCCGCAACCGTTGCGTCACATGGCATCGACGGGTTTGAACGTATTATCCACCAAAGGCTTGGCATCCTTCTGGGGCACATGGCACTGGGTGCAGAAATAACGTTGCGGCGACACGTCCGACAACTCGGTCCCGAATCGGTTGCGGAAGTGGGTCAGGCTGATCTTGGTGGCGCGGGTCTCCCTGGCCTTGCTCCAACTGTGACAGGTGAGACATTTGTTCTGGCGCAGATCGATCTTGTAGCCATCGACCTGATGCGGAACGAGGGGCGGCTGTTGCAGGAAGTTGCGCGGCAGGCCATGGCTGTCTGGCATCCATCGGTTCGGCTCCGCCGCCTGGTCCGATCCGTTCAGGGGCACGGTGCCGCGCAGGCCGCGCACATCCCCGTTCTCCGCCAAGGCCAAGCCGGATCCGCCTCCGATCAGCAGAACCGCCAACGCCGCCCACAAGATCCACTGCAACCGTTTCTTCATGTCACTACCCTCGCTATGGTGGGAAAATGAAAGTCGAACTCAAATACTTCCTCCGGGCAGATATCGATGCAACGACCGCAACGGGTGCAATCGACCGCGACGATCCCCGGCCCGACCCCGCGCGCCGCCCCCTTCAGGGCCGGGTCGATAACCGCCGGCTCTGGACAGGCCCGATGGCAGGCATGGCAGTCGGTACACGCCTCCCGGCGGCTGGCGCTGACCAGCAGCGGCGTCACCCGTCCCAGTTGGGCATACATGGCCCCGGTGGGACAGAGGCGACCGCACCACCCGTGCGGGGAGAGCAGCAGATCGAACAAAAAGACCGCCACCGCCGCCCACAAGCCGCTCCAGGCGGCAAAAATCAGGCCGCGCTGGGTCCAACCGACCGGATTGAACCACTCCCAAGCCGGGACACCGGTGATCCCGGCCAACAGGATCACCATCACCAGGAGTCCATGACGGATGCGCCGATCCCCCCGCCACCCCCCGGAGATTCCGAGACGCCCGCGCAACCAGGCGGCCAGATCGGTCACCGGCTCCAGCGGACAGACCCAGGAACAGAAGGTCCGGCCACCCGACACCCCATACAATGCCGCCACCACCCCGGCTCCGATGACCGCCTGCGCCACCGGCAGGCCGGAGGCGGCCACCGTCTCGACGAACCAGAGCAGGTCGGACATGGGCAGGATCTCCAGGGTCAGGCTGGAGGCGAGATTGCCCCGAATGATCCAGACTCCCGCCAATGGTCCCAGCAAAAACAGCCCCAGAACCGCAAGCTGGGTGCAACGCCGCGCCAGCAGCCAGCGGTTGGCCCGCCACCACCCTTTCTTCTCCCTGGCCTGGCGGGCATCCTCCCGAAAACCCTTCATGGTCCGTCTCCCGGACGCCGCACCGGCAGGGTCAGGGGTTCTGGGATCAACGCATGGCCGGCCTTCTTCTTCTCCTCCCATCCGACCCGGTAATGCGCGCCCAGGGCGCCCTTGACGGCGGTTCGGGGCAGGACCCGGATGGCGGCCTCCTGCAACACGCACCCCTTTTCGCACTTGCCGCATCCGGTGCAGTGCTCCGCATGGACCACCGGCAGAAAGTGGACATGCTTGCCGGAGCGGGCATTGAGCCGGTTTTCGATGGTGATGGCCTTGTTGATCATCGGACAGACCTGAAAACAGACCTCGCAACGCAAACCCAGAAAGGCCAGACAGGTCTCCTGATCCGTCAACACCGCCAGTCCCATGCGTGCCTTGGCGATATCGGTCAGTCCCGGATCCAGGGCGCCGGACGGACAGGCCTTGACGCACGGAATCTCCGGACACATTTCGCACGGCTTGTCGCGCGCGACGAAAAAGGGAGTTCCCGGCGCCACCCCGCTCCCCGGCTCGGCCAAGCGCAGGATGTCGTAGGGACAGGCGCGCGCGCACAAACCACAGCGCAGACACCTGCCCAGGAACGCCTCTTCCGTCAGCGCGCCGGGCGGTCGGATCGCCCAGACCGGCAACGCCCTGGCCGATCCGGTCCCCAACGCCAGCGCCAATCCGGCCAGCCCCAACCCGGCCACGCTCCGGGCGCCCTGCTCCAACAGGCCGCGCCTGGTGATGGCGACCGTCCGTGGCCCTCCATCGGATGTGGCGTTCATCGTCGCTCTTACGCCTTGATCACCTTGACCGCGCACTTCTTGAAATCGGTCTCCTTCGAGATCGGGCAGGTGGCGTCCAGGGTGAGCCGGTTCACCAGCCGCGACTCGTCGAAGAACGGAATGTAGACCAGTCCCGCCGGGGGCCGGTTGCGTCCCAGGGTCTCCACCCGCACCAGCACCTCGCCGCGCCGCGAGACCACCTTGGCCACCATGCCCCGTTTCAGCCCGCGTTTTTCCGCGTCCTCCGGGTGAATGAAGAGCTGGGCGTCCGGCACGGCGCGATGCAGTTCCTGCACGCGCCGGGTCATGGAGCCGGAGTGCCAGTGTTCCAGCACGCGGCCGGTGGAGAGCCACAGGTCGAATTCGGCGTCCGGGGCCTCGGCTGCCGGTTGATAGGGCAGCGCGAAGATCCAGGCCTTGCCGTCCGGCTTGCCATAGAAACGCACCTTTTCCCCGGCCTTGACGTAGGGATCATAACCCTCGCGGAACCGCCACAGGGTCTCCTTGCCGTCCACCACCGGCCAGCGCAGCCCGCGCGCCTTGTGATAGACGTCGAAATCGGCCAGATCGTGCTTGTGGCCACGGCCGAACGTGGCATACTCCTCGAACAGCCCTTTCTGGAGATAAAAACCGAAATGACGCGACTCATCGTTGAGTTGTGCCTTGTCGATCTCCGCCACCGGGAATTTGTTCACCTGGCCGTTGGCGTAGAGCACGTCGAAGAGGGTCTTGCCCGCCAGTTCCGGTTTCTTGGCGATCAACTCCGCCGGCCACACCTCCTCGACTTTGAAACGCTTGGAGAATTCCACCAGTTGCCACAAATCGGAACGGGCCTCGCCGGGCGCCTTGATCATCTGACGCCAGAACTGGGTACGCCGTTCGGCGTTGCCGTAGGCCCCTTCCTTTTCCACCCACATGGCCGTCGGCAGGATCAGGTCCGCCGCCATGGTGGTGACCGTGGGATAGGGATCCGAAACCACGACGAAAGCCTTGGGATTGCGATAGCCGGGATACCCTTCCTCGTTCATATTGGGTGCGGTTTGCATATTATTGTTGCACATCACCCAATAAGCATTGATCTTGCCATCCTTGAGCATGCGATTATGGAGCACCGCGTGATAGCCGGGCTTGTCGGGGATGGTCCCTTCCGGCAGCAGCCACAGCTTTTCGGTGAGGTCGCGATGCTCTTTTTTCATCACCACCATGTCTGCGGGCAGGCGATGGGAGAAGGTCCCCACCTCGCGCGCCGTGCCGCAGGCCGAGGGTTGACCGGTCAGCGAGAAAGGCGAATTGCCGGGTTCCGAGATCTTGCCGGTCAGGAGGTGCATGTTGTAGATGAGGTTGTTCATCCAGGAACCACGGGTGTGCTGGTTGACGCCCATGGTCCACAGCGACATCACCTTGACCTTGGGATCGGCGTAGAGGGCGGCCAGGGCTTCGAGGTCCTTTTTCGACACGCCCGAAAGTTCGCTGACCTTGTCGGCGGTGTATTCGGCCACGAAGCTCTTGAACTCGTCGAGGGTCATGGGCGAGGAGGCATTGGGGTCCTTGGCGTCGGCGGCATCCTTTTCCAGGGCATGGGTGGGACGCAGCCCGTAGCCAATGTTGGTGACGCCCTTGTGGAACGCGACGTGATCCTTGACGAACGCCTCGTTGACCGCGCCGGACTGGATGATGTGATTGGCGATGAAGTTGGCGATCGCCAGATCGGTCTGCGGCTTGAAGATGATCCCCATGTCGGCCAGGTCGAAGCTGCGATGCTGGAAGGTGGAGAGCACCACCACCTTGGCGTTGGGATTGGTGAGCCGGGTATTGGCCAGACGCGACCAGAGGATCGGGTGCATTTCGGCCATGTTGGATCCCCACAGCACGAAGACGTCGGCGTGTTCCAGGTCGTCGTAGCAGCCCATCGGTTCGTCGATGCCGAAGGTGCGCATAAAACCGGCCACGGCCGAGGCCATGCAGTGCCGGGCGTTGGGGTCGAGGTTGTTGGAACGGAAGCCGGCCTTGAAGAGCTTGGCGGCGGCAACCCCTTCCCAGATGGTCCACTGCCCGGAGCCGAACATGCCGATGGTGGTGGGTCCACCCTCCTTGAGGGCGCTCTTGAACTTCGCGGCCATGATGTCGAAGGCCTCGTCCCAGGAGACTGGGGTGAAATCGCCCTCCTTGTCGAACTTGCCATCCTTCTTGCGCAGCAGCGGGGTGGTCAGGCGATCCACGCCGTAGGGAATCTTGGAGAGGAAGTAGCCCTTGATGCAGTTGAGGCCCTTGTTGACCGGGGCATCGGGATCCCCCTGGGTGGCCACGATGCGGCCCCCCTTGGTACCCACCAGCACGCTGCATCCCGTGCCGCAATAGCGGCAAGGGGCCTTGTCCCAATGGATGTCCCCCTCCGGATTCGGGATCTCGGCCAGGGCGGGTAGGCTCATTCCGGCTACCGCAGCGGCGGCGGCAATGGCATTGGCCTTGATGAAATCACGTCGGGTCAGATTCACGGTACGGTCTCCTCGATGGAAAGGTCGGGTGTCTCTTCGGAATGCTGATAGATCAGGTCGGCGCTCAGGACGCCATCGAAATATTTTATCTGTTCGAACCGGCGCACCAGGGGGTCGGACGCATGATCTTCCAGGGTGATCAGCAATTTGCCATTGGGATCCTTGGCGTGGAGTTCGACACCGGGCAGTGCGGTCACGGCATCGATAATCGCGGCCATGGCATCGGGACGGACCAGAAGCACGGCGCTGGCCAGGGCAAAAGCGGATTGGGATGGCAATGCGGGCATGATTTCATCCTGCTGACGTGGAAGGCTGTTGATATTGAGATATATCAAACCTACACTTTCCCGCATTGACCTGGATCAATTTTTGTGTATTTTTTTATTATTACATTTTTGCAATCAATTGTTACACGACGATACTAGCAGGTTTCAATCCTTGATCAGCGCGCGCGGATCCAGCAGTTCGAACGTAGCCCGCGTCTCATCCAGCCGCCACAATTGACCGGCGCTCATGTCGAACCACCAGCCATGCAAGGTCAGCAGCCCTTCGGTTTCGCGCCGTTTCACCCAGGGAAAGCCGCGCAGATTGGCGATCGAGGCGCGGATGCCGGTCTGCTCCAGGACATGGGAGGGAGCCGAGGCGGGGACGGAGACCCCCGAATGGGCGAGGATCGACATCCAGGGCAGGATGAACTCGCGCTCGGCGGGATTTTTGCCAGCGAGGTGATCGTGCAGGGCACGCATGCCACCGCACTGGGAGTGTCCCAACACCAGCAGGTCACGTACCTGCAGATCCCGCACCGCGAATTCCAAGGCCGCGCTCGTGCCATGATGCCGTCCGTCCGGTTCGTAGGGGGGCACGAGATTGGCGACGTTGCGGATGACGAAGATCTCGCCCGGTTCCGCGCCAAACAGGATCGCCGGATCCACCCGCGAGTCGGAACAGGCCACCACCATGGCCCTGGGCCGCTGCCCGGCATCGACCAGCGACGCGAACCACTGCGGATTCTGCAGATAATAGCGCTTCCAGAACCAGTGAAAGCCAACGAGAAACCGGTCGCAACAAGCCATTCCTTCCATGATTCACCCCGTATGAATAATACCAATCCAACCTTGCCACGCCACCGATCTTATTTCATCCATGAGCAATTGTCGATGCGTACCACCGGCAAGGACGGACTATTCGAACCACTTCAAGCGCTTGAAGATATGGTAACAGGCGCCCACGATCCCGATGCAGATGAGGACCTCGTAAGTGAAGGCATTGGGAGAGGTGGTGCCGGCCTGACCGGGAATCCCCTCGACGTTGGTCCCCATCAGGCTGGTGAAGGCGTTGAGGGGGAGCAAAACCGCCGTAAAGGCGGTGAGGATCTTCATGGTCTTGTTCAACTCGTTGGAGTTGAGATTGGTGATTTGATCCTGGAGGAAGAGCGCCCGCTCGCGGCAGGCGTTGATGTCCTCGACGGCGCGGTTGACGTGGCTGTTGGACTCGCGGATGGTGCGGCGGCAGGTGTCGGAAAGCCAGAAGGCGCGATTGCCGTAGAGGCTGGACAGGGTATTGTGCTGGGCGACCAGGTAACGCCGCGCCGTGATCACCCGATGGCGCAGGGTGGCGAGTTCCATCTGGACTTCGTCGGTGACACGGACCAGAATCCGGTCCTCCAGTTCGTCGATCTGGTGGTCCATTTCGTTGAGCAGGCCGTCCATGCGGCTCATGAGACGGTCCATCAGCATGGCGAAGATCTCCCCGGTGTCGTTGGGGACATTCCCTTCCTTGAGTTCGTTGCGCACTTCGCTGCATGCCAGGGTGGCATGGGAACGCAACACGATGAAGCGACGCTGATCCACCCACATGTTGACGCATACCAGGTCTTCGTCCGACTCGCGGTTGGCATCCTGATTGACCGCCCGCAGGGAAATGAGGGTCCCTTCCGGGGAAAAATCGACATGCGGACGGTTGTCGTCGGAAAACAGGACATTGAGCACCTGGGGATCCAGTCCGCTTTCGTTCTGGAGCCAGCGGCGGGTCTCCATGCCGTCGGCACGGCTGACCAGCCAGAGATATTCGTTTTCCGGCCTCCAGACGCGGATCTCCTGCCAACTGACGGCATGAGCGGTATTGGTGCGCTGATCGATCAGGTACGCATAGATGGAACCGATTTCCTTGTTCATGGCTGGCCTCCGCGATTATTGGGCATGCTCCACGAAATAGTGGGCGAGCAGGAAATAGCTGGCAATCGAGATGATGTTGAGCGTGGTGGTCAGTTGCGGGCCGGTCAAGGCGGTGGGATCCTTGCCGCGCCGCTCCAGAATGATGGGAATGACCGAGGCGAACAGGGTAGCCAGGGTGGCGTTGAGGAGCATGGCCGCCGAAACCACCTGCACCAGGTCGAGATGGCCGAAGAGCAGGTAGGCGGCCAAACCCAGAGGAATGCCGCCAGCCAGCCCCATGATGACGCCCACCCCCACCTCGCGCAGGATGACCTCGCCGAAATCGTTGGGCTTGATGAGGCCGGTGGAGAGGCTGCGCACCACCACGGTGGCCGACTGCGTGCCGATGTTGCTGGACAGGGTCATGACGATGGGCAGGAAAAACATCAGGGAGATCATTTCCTGGATGGCGTGCTGAAAGAAGGCGATGATCCCCACCCCAAGCAAACCGCCCAGGAAGACCGCCAACATGCCGGGCAGGCGGATGCGCACGATGGGCAGGGAGGATTCGGCATCCATTTCCGCGCTATCGGTACCGGCCATGCGATAGATGCTGTCGGTGGTATCCTCCTCGATGACCGGGAAGAGGTCATCCATGGTGATCAGTCCCACCATGACGCCCATTTCGTCCACGACCGGGATGCCCAGGATGCGGTAATGACGCGCCAGATCCGCCACCTCGGAGGAAGGGGTGTGGGTATAGCTCTTGAGCACCCGGTTGTTCATGATCTCGCGCAAGGCAACGTTGGGCTTGGCCAGAAGAAGCTGGCGCAGCGAGCTGACCCCGATCAGGCGGCCCGATTCGTCCACCACGTAGAGATAAAACACCATCTCGTAGGTGGGAAGGGTGCGAACGGCGGCGATGGCCTCCGAGACCAGGGTATCCTCCGGCAGGGCGAAGAACTGGGAGGTCATCAGACTGCCGGCGCTGCCCGCAGGGTATTGGAGCAGACTTTCGATCTCCTGCTTGGTCTCCTTGTCCATGTGATCGATCAGCCGCTGCGCAACCTCCTTGTCCAGGGCGGAGAGCAGGTCCGCCTGGTTGTCCGGGGCCATTTTCTCCAGAAAGGGGAGGATGGCGTGCATGTCGGCTTCCGAGACGATCCGGGTTTGCAAGTCGGGATTGAGTTCCGAGAGGATCTTGGCGCCGCGGGTGTGGTCCGGGATCAGCAAAAAGATCCCGATGATCGTCTCTTCCGGGAACATTTCGAAGGCGTTGGCCAGGTCGGCGGGATGGACCTTGGCGAAGATGCGCTGCAGGGTGCGGGTGGCCTTTTTTTCGTGGAGTTGGAGAATGGTCTCCTTGAGCATCTGGATCTTTTCCGGATCGAAGGCCACCGGTTTGCGGGAGGCGGACGGTTCGAGCGCGGAGGCCGGAACGGCTTCGGGAAAAAAAGATTCCCGAGGGCGGCTCTCGTCCACGCCCATCATGCTGTCGTCCATCATGTTGTTGGCCTGGACATTCCGGCGGATGGCGATGGCGGCGTTCAGGGGATTGCGGTTGACGCCCTTGATACGGCTGATGATCGCCTGCTGTTCGTCGAAGGAGAGTTCCTCGAGGATGGGCAGGATGTCACGGACCTCGGCGACCTCCGCGACCCGCACCCGGTCCTCGATGCGCAGGGAGAGGAGAATGCGCGCGGCGATCTCACGGCCCAGCAGGGGAAAGATCCGGGCGCTCTCCTCGTGGCCCATCAGTATGAACAAGGCGTGCAGATCGGCTTCGGAGGTTTTCTGCAACAGGTTTTCCAGGTGTGGCAGGGTCTGCTTATGATACAAGCGGGTAACCGTATCCAGCAAGACTCGAATGCGATCCGGGATCATGGCGGCCTCCAATGCCTGTTCGTCAGCATGCGTTCCACATGCTGGGGTGTCGTTTACATGAACATTGACCTGTCGGGATGGAATTGAGAAACTAAAAAATCGGGTCGGATCCGAAAACGGGCCTGACGGGTTGGCACTTCCTTGATGGCCGGGAGCATACGCCGGTATTTCCGGCTTGACAAGAGCGCGAGAAACAGATGTTGAATTTTTTTTCAACCCGGCAACCCAGACGATGATCCTGCTGACCACCTTCAATGCCCGCTTCACCCATGCTTCCCTGGGGCTGCGTTGCGTGATGGCCAATCTGGGTCCGCTGCGGGAACAGGCCGGAATCGTGGAGTTCGACCTGGAGACACGGCCAGAGGAGGCGGTCGAGAGACTGCTGCTCGCCCGGCCACGCATCGTGGGGTGCGGGGTCCATGTCTGGAACACCGACCCCACCACCCGCATGGCCCGTCTGCTCAAGCGGCTGCGCCCGGAGGTGATCCTGGTCCTGGGGGGGCCGGAAACCGGTCATGGCCTGGACGACCACCCCCTGGGAGAACTGGCGGATCACCTCATCGTCGGCGAGGGGGAGCTGGCCTTCCGCGAGTTGGCTGCGGCCATCCTGGCGGGAACGCCCCCGACAGAGAAAAAAATCATCGCCAAACCGCCGGATTTGCGCCAGATCGCCCTGCCCTACGCGGAATACACCGACGCGGACCTGGCCCACCGACAGATTTACGTGGAGGCCTCGCGGGGATGCGCCTGGCAATGCGTCTTCTGTCTTTCCGCGCTGGACGCCAAGGTGCGCCGCTTTCCCCTGCCCGCCCTGCTGGCCGGCCTGGAGCGGCTACACGCACGGGGCGCGCGGCGCTTCAAGTTCGTGGACCGGATTTTCAACACCCACCGGGAACAGGCTGCGCTGATCCTGGATTTCTTTCTGGATCCGGCCCGTGCTGGCGCTTTCTTGCACTTCGAGATGATTCCCGACCTGCTGCCGGAGGCGATCCGGCAGCGGCTGGCCGCCTTCCCCCCCGGCGCGGTGCAACTGGAACTGGGGGTGCAATCCTTCGATCCGGTGGTCCTGAACGCCATCCGCCGACGTCAGGATCCAGACAGGGCGGCGGCCAATCTCTCCTGGCTGCGCAACGCCACGCGGGTCCACCTGCACACCGACCTGATCGTGGGGCTGCCCGGAGAAAGCCTGGCGGGATTCGCCGCCGGGTTCGACCGTCTGGTGGCCCTGGCCCCCCACGAGATCCAGGTGGGCATCCTGAAACGGCTCGCCGGGACCCCCCTGACGGCCATGGAAGCAGCGCACGGTTATCTCTTCAACCCCGACCCCCCTTACGAACTGCTCGCCAACGACCGGATCGACTTTTTCACCATGCGGCGCATGAAACGGTTCGCCCGCTACTGGGACCTGATCGGCAATTCGGGACGTTTTGCCAGTACCCTGGCGTTGGCCTTTCGCGATGGTTCCCCTTTCGCGGTTTTTCTGCTATTGAGTGATCGTCTGTTCGCCATCGCCGGCGAGACCCACGCCATCGCCCTGCCGCGCCTGTTCTCCCTGGTCGGGGAGTGCCTGACCGGCCAGGAAGGGATCGAGGCCGCGCTGGAGGCGGACAGGCGCCGGGCCGAACGATCCGTCCGGCCCGCGCGCGCCACCCCTCCACGTCAACAACGCGCCCTTGGGAGTTTTTCCTCATGCTGACACTCGACACCCTGCTTTCCATGATCCGGGGTCATCAACCGGCTCAGGCCATCCTCACCGCGCACCGTCTGGGCATTTTCCGCCATTTGGGGGAGCGCTCCCTGACCGCTGGCGAAATCGCCGCTGGCCTGGATCTCGCCGGGCGCGGCGTCACCATCCTGCTGGACGCGCTGACCGCCTTGCAGGTGATCGAAAAACGGGGGGATCATTATCGAAACGCAGAAACCGCCTTGCGGCATCTCTCCGGTTCCGGCCCAGAGGATCGCGGGGTCTCTTTGGATCACTACGCAGACCTGATGCGGGTCTGGATGCGTCTGGAGGAGTCGGTGCGCTCCGGGCGCTCCTGCCGCCGTCCGGAGGAGCATCTGACGCAAGGGGATGCGCAACGCAATGCCGTCTTCATCGGCGCCATGGCGGAAATCGGTCGTCCCCATGCCCGCACCCTGGCGGGCGCCATCCCGCTCGACGGTCATCGCACCCTGCTCGACCTGGGGGGCGGACCAGGGGTTTACGCCGAGGAGTTTCTGCGGCGCAATCCCGCGTTGCATGCCGTCATCGGCGATCTGGAATCGACCCTCTGCTCTGCCCGGCCATTGGTGGCCATGGGCGAATTCGCCGACCGCATCTCCTTCCGCGCCCTGGACGCCTATGGGGACGCGCAACTGGCGGGGGGATTCGATGCCGTTCTGGTCTCCAATGTCCTGCACATGGAGGGGGTTGCCGAAAACCAGGCGCTGCTGCGCAAGATCCACGCCGCCATGGATCCCGGCGGACGGATCATCCTGCACGAAAAGGTCATTGAACCGGATCGGGCCGCGCCGGTGGATGCCGCGTTGTTTGCCATCAACATGCTGGTCAACACCGAACGGGGCAACTGCTACACCCGCGACGAGATGGCCGGTTGGCTCGAACAGGCCGGTTTTTCCGCCATCGAGGAGGTGAACTGTTTTGCCAATCCCTCGGTGCTCGTGGCCCGGAAAGCCATGGCCGACCAAGGAAACGGCGCGGGTCAGGCGTGATCGAGACCCTCACGGGGGACCCGGTTTCCCGCGCCAAGCGGCTCATGCCGCGCGCAGGCGATCACCCCCAACGCATACGCCGTCAAGGCGGGATCGCCATCCTCCAGGCAGGCATCCAGATAGAGCATCATCTCTTCGTCGCTCTTGAGAAATTCGGCGGTGTCGTAGCGGGTGAACTCCTCGGCCATGGTCAAAACCTCCACTCTTTCGCTATTGTGAAGTAAACTTCGGTAGCTCAATAAAGGTAACCTACAGATCACAGTTCCGGCAAGTGACTTTTTCCTTGATGAACGTGTCACCCCCAATCACCAAATGCATTTGCCCGGTCAAAGCCATCGGACCCCTTTGATTCCGGTTCAAAAAATGCGATAATTCCCAAATCGCTGCTCCAACCCAACGGACTTTTGCCGCCATGTCGCAAACCTTTCTGGAATTCGAACGCCCCATCGGCGAACTGATGTCGAAAATCGATGACCTGCGCCTGCTGTCCAACAGCTCGGAGATCAACATCTCCCAGGACATCGCCCGGCTGGAACAGGAGTCCGTCAACCTGACCGAACGGATCTTCTCCAAACTCACCCCCTGGCAGAAGACCCTGCTCTCCCGTCATCCGGATCGCCCCTTCACCTCGGACTACCTGAACACCGTTTTCACCAATTTCAAGGAACTCCACGGCGACCGCGTGTTCGGTGACGACGAATCGATCATCGCCGGCCTGGCCATGCTGGACAACCGGGATGTCATGGTGATCGGTCAAGAAAAGGGAAGCGGCACCAAGGAAAAGGTGCGCCGCAACTTCGGCATGCCCCGCCCGGAAGGATACCGCAAGTCGATTCGCCTGATGCAAATGGCGGAAAAATTCCATCTCCCCATCATCTGCCTCATCGACACCCCCGGCGCCTACCCTGGCAAGGGGGCCGAGGAACGGGGCCAGGCCGAGGCCATCGCCCGCAGCCTCAAGGTGATGGCCGCCATCCATGTCCCCATCATCTCCGTGGTCATCGGCGAGGGTGGATCGGGGGGCGCGCTGGCGCTGGGCATGGGCAACCGGGTGCTGATGATGCAGTACGCCACCTACTCGGTCATCTCCCCGGAAGGGTGCGCCTCCATCCTCTGGAAGGACGCCTCCAAGGCCGAACTCGCCTCCGAGGCCCTGCGCCTGACCGCGCAGGAGATCCTGGAACTCAAGGTGATCGACGAGATCATCCCCGAACCCACCGGCGGCGCCCACCGCGACCCGGCGGCGGCGTCCGCCATCCTGAAACACCACCTCCTCGCCCACCTGAACGATCTCGAACGCAAATCCCCACCCATGCTCATCAAGGAGCGGTTCGAGAAATTCATGGCCATGGGGGTGGTGCTGGAAGAAGGGGCCAGCCTGTAGTCAGACGGCATTTTTTTCCAGGATTTTCATCAGAAACAGCAGGTCTTCCCAAACCGCGCGCTTGCTTGCCGGGGTCCGCAGACAAAAGGCGGGGTGATAGCTCACCACCACCGGGATCCCGCGCCAGACATGCGCCCGCCCCCGCACCCCCCCCCCCCGCCC
>PDZX01000062.1 GCA_002753185.1 Magnetococcales bacterium WMHbin3 | reverse complement strand
CTCGGAGCCTTTGGTGCGTCGCACCATGGAGCCGTGCGCCCAGGCGCTGGCGGATGCCGGGATCGATGCGGAGCAGGTGGACGAGGTGATCCTGGCCGGGGGCATGACCCGCATGCCGCGCATCCGGCAGACGGTGGCCAATTTCTTCGGTCGCGAACCGCGTGCCGGGGTGAATCCGGACGAGATCGTGGCGCTGGGGGCGGCGATTCAGGGCGGGGTGCTGGCCGGGGAGATGAAGGATCTGCTGTTGCTGGATGTCACCCCCTTGTCGCTGGGCATCGAGACCAAGGGCGGGATTTTCAATGTGCTGATCCCCAAGAACGAGACCATCCCCTGCCTTTTCACCAAATCCTTCACCACGGTGATGGACAATCAGAAATTCGCCACGGTGCGGGTGGCGCAAGGGGAGCGTGGGGTCTTTGCCGCCAATCATTTTCTTGGAGAGTTCATTCTGGACGGGATTCCGCCCGCCGGGCGGGGCACGCCACGCATCGAGGTATCGTTCGTGGTGGACGCGGACGGCATGGTGCAGGCCTCGGCGATCGACAAGGCGAGCGGTCGCGAGCAATCGATCCACGTGCAGGTCTCCGGGGGACTGGAGGAGGACGAGATCCAGCGGATGATCCGGGAGGCGGAGCAATACGCGGAGGCGGACGCGCGTCAGCAGCGGTTGGCGCGGCTGCTCAATCAGGCGGACAACGTGTTGCACTGCGTGAAACAGTTCCTGTCGGCCAAAGAGCACACCCTGGATGGCGCCTGGCAGGAGCAGTTGGTCGATGGGGGCTTGCGGTTGCAGCGCGCGGTGGATGACGGGGCCAATCTGAACGACATTTCCGAGCTGACCACGGCCCTGAGTGGGGTGCTGGTCCTGGCCACCGGCGCGACTTCCGCCGTCGCCGCAGCGCACCTCCCGGCGGAGGCCGACCAGGAGGATCCGGAGATGTCGGAACTGGAGAAGGAGTTCACCGCGCTGGAGGAAGGAGACGATCTTTTCGACATGGAACCACACGAGCAACTGTTCGAGGAGGGTCCGGACGCCGAGGAGCTGCGGCAAATCACCGCCGCCGTGCGGCCTTTGGATGCCGTCCCGCAAGCCGAAGTGATCCGGATGCAGGAGCTTTTGGAGGCCGCAGCCCTGCGTCAGATGCCCATCTCCATGTCCACGCCCAAAGGCGCCGAGGAGGATGAGGAGGAGTGGATGGCCATGGCGAGCTGATCTCGCGCCGACACATCCGGCATCAACCGCACGGGCCTTGGGAATGTACGCCCGAGGCCCGTGTCATTTGCAGCACTCGGTTCACACCCGTATTCAAACAGAGAATGAGTGGCGACATGAAGATTGCGATTAAAAACCTTGGGGATATCAAACAGGCGGAATTCACGCTTGGCGATCTGACGATAATCTGTGGTGCAAACAATACTGGTAAGACATATGCCACCTATGCCTTATATGGATTTCTGACCTTCTGGCACGAGGCCTTTTCCATCCCGGTGCCGGAGGGAGATGTGCAACGCCTGTTAAATGAAGGCAGTATCGAACTGGATATTCAAAGCTACACAAGCAACGCACCCGCATTCCTGCAAAAGGGATGCAGGGCCTTTACCGAGAATCTATCCAAAGTTTTTGCATCTCCAGAGCGAAATTTTTTGGACAGTGACTTCTCCGTGGATCTGGATGCAACAGATATCCAACCGAAAGCAACCTTTGAACTCAAAATGGGGACAGCAACAACAAACATATTGTCAATCTCCAAAAAAGGCGCTTCTCCATTGGTCACTATTGCCCTGTTATTCGATAAGGACAAAGTAAAAATCCCGAATGAAATGATTAAGGAAATTATTGGCGTTGCTCTAAAAAATATTATTTTCGGAAATCTGTTTCCAGAGCCATTTATTGCGAGTGCGGAACGAACCGGGTCCGCAATCTTCAGGAAAGAGCTTGATCTCCAACGCAATCGACTTCTTGAGGAAATAGGTTCAGCAAAAACGGAGTTAGATAAAACAAAACTTTTCCTAAAGATCCATACCGACTACGCTTTACCCGTAAAGGAAAATATTGCATTCATACGTCAACTTGAAAAAATTGCAAAGACAGACAGCTTTATCGCAACAGAGCATGCCGAGATACTGAATGATTTCACTGGCATCATTGGAGGCAATTATCTTGTCACAAAAAACGACGAATTATACTATACTCCAAGAGGAAAACTCATCAAACTGACCATGAATGCCAGTTCGAGCTCAGTACGCTCTTTACTGGATATTGGATTTTACCTGAGACATATTGCCACCCCAAACAATTTACTGATGATCGATGAGCCGGAATTGAATCTCCATCCAGAGAATCAGAGACGGGTTGCCCGCATGATTGCCCGTCTGGTCAATATTGGAGTAAAAGTGTTTATGACAACACATAGTGATTATATAATTAAAGAATTAAATACATTAATAATGTTAAATCAAGATAATGATCGTCTAAAAAAAATAGCCAAACGTGAGCATTATCAAGATTCAGAAATCCTCGACCCAGACAAGGTCCGCGTCTATATTGCGGAAAAAGCTCTCATCAAATTGGATGGCGCACAACGAAAAACTCAATGCCAAACGCTTGTCCCAGCCAACGTTGACCAACATCGCGGCATTGAAGCACGCAGCTTCGACAAGACCATAGAAGAAATGAACAGGATTCAGGACGAGATCATTTGGGGAGAAACAGATTCATGACCGATAGCGACATCTTGATAGATATGTTTCATAGCGAGATCATAACAACAACAAACAATAGTAAAATTAAACTTATAGAAAAAAATAGTTATGAAATAACCATTAACAATACTCCATCAGATGCGATCGCCATCAAAACAGATTCTTTTCCTGCGCCAGACAAATATTTTCAAAACACCAAAGGAGAATGCAAACGCGCCGACTTCATCATCATCAGTGAGACCAAAAAAATTATTCTATATATTGAATTAAAAGGCAATAAAGAAGAAAATAATCATATAATAAAACAATTAAAAGGAGCATTATGTGTTGTAGCGTATTGCAAGGAAATTGGCAGGCAATTTTGGGATAAACAAGATTTTCTTGATGAATACAAAAATAGTTTTATCGGCATAACCGAATTAAGCATTAATAAAAAAACATCCACAGCGAAACGAAATGGGCTACACGATTCACCTCAAGATTTTTTAAAAATCTCCTCTCCGCATCATCTCATGTTTGGAATGCTGGCTGCGTTGCGGTCATGAACACCGACTCTCCCAGGAATGAGGCAAAAAATATTGACAGGCCAACAGGCGATCAGACATAATTTGACATAAATCAAATTTCAAGCATGGAGAACAACGCAATGTCGAAGGCACTCACCTATCTGGCCAAGACCCGCCCCGAGGCGGCGACCCATCTGATGGGATTTTACAAGCACAGCGTTCAGGCATTGGATGAGAAGACCCGCCATCTGATTCAGATCGTCACCAAGGTGACCGTCGGGACGGAGCGTGGTTTGCGGCAGTATGCCCCCAAGGCGCTCAAGGCGGGGGCGAGCCGGGAGGAGATTCTGGACGCGGTTTTGATGGCCTTTCCGGCAGCCGGGTTGAACAAGGTGCTGGACGCCATCGACGTGATGCGGGAGATGGACCTGTTGCCGGAGGTGGCGGAGGCGTCTTCGGAGGGGGAAACCTCGCGGGACCTTGGCGCGCTTGCCGATTTCCCCGTAGGGCGGATGCGGTGCGTGGAGCATGGCGGCGCGGCCTTGCTGGTGTATCGCACGGATGACGGTTCGGCGCGGGTCTACAGCGCCCGCTGTCCCCACTCCAAGGCCAACCTGTGCAAGGGGACGGATCATGGCACGCGGGTGGAGTGCCGGGTACACAACTGGACCTTCGACCTGGCCAGCGGCGCCTGTCTGGAACCGACGGGCGGCACCGGGCTGACGGTGATCCCCAGCGAGGTTCGGGAGGGCCGGATCGTGCTGACCGGCAGCGCATCATGAACCCTGACGCCGGGAGCGGTGATCCCATCACCCCGGAGGGGATCTATCTCAATCGCCGTCTCTTTATGCAGGCGACCCTGGCCACGCTGCTGCCGGTAGAGTTGAAGGAGCGCCAGACACCCTTCGAGGAGATCGCCGGATACACCAATTTCTACGAGTTGGGCACCGGCAAGCAGGAACCCTCAAGGAACGCCAGGCAACTGCGCATTTCCCCCTGGAACATCACCATCGACGGCGAGGTGGCCAGGCCCGCCACCGTGACGCTGGAGGAGCTATTGCGGCCCCATGTCGTGGAGGAACGGGTCTACCGGATGCGTTGCGTGGAGGGATGGTCCATGGTGATCCCCTGGCAGGGGATTCCCCTGGGCGAGGTCTTGAGGCGTTTCGAGCCGACCGCTACCGCGCGTCATGTGGCCTTCACTTCGGTGCTGGATCCGGAGCATCTGCCTGGCCAGCAGCGACCAATCCTCGACTGGCCCTATCGGGAAGGGCTGCGTCTGGACGAGGCCCTGCATCCCCTGACCCTGCTGGCCACCGGCCTGTACGGCAAGCCGCTCCCTCCCCAGAACGGCGCCCCCATCCGTTTGGTGGTGCCATGGAAATACGGGTTCAAGAGCATCAAGGCCATTGTGCGCATCACCCTGACGCGGGAGCGTCCGGAGACCTCGTGGAACCGGCATGCGCCGGAGGAGTACGGCTTTTACGCCAACGTCAATCCCACGGTGGACCATCCCCGTTGGAGCCAGGCCAAGGAGCGGCGCATCGGCGAATTCCTGAAAAGAGACACGTTGATGTTCAACGGTTACGCCGATCAGGTGGCTGGCCTGTACGAAGGGATGGATCTGCGCCGGGATTTTTGAGAATGACCGCATCTCCTCTCCGTGGCTGGCGGCGCTTCACGTTTTTTTTGCCAGTTGCCGCCGCGCCGTTGCTGTGGCTGATCTTCGGCGCGGATCTGGGGGCCAATCCCATCGAGCGGGTGATCCGTTTTCTGGGGGATTGGGCGTTGCGCTGGCTCTTGATCACCTTGATGATCTCCCCGCTGGCCCGTCTGACGGGATTGGCCCAACTGCATCCCCTGCGGCGCATGGCGGGTCTGTGCGCCTTCTGTTACGCCCTGCTGCACGTGTCGGGATACGTGGTGCTGGATCAATTCTTCGACTGGTCTGCCATCATGACGGACCTGCGCAAGCGCCCTTATATCACTTTCGGTTTTTTGGCATTTTTATCCTTGATCCCGCTGGCGATGACCTCGACGAACGGTTGGATCCGCCGCCTGCGCACCCGCTGGCGCACCCTGCACCGCCTGGTTTTTCCGGCGCTTCTACTGGCCTTGGCCCATTATTACCTGATGATCAAGGCCGATTACGCCCTGTTCTGGTGGCACGCGGGGTTGGGAGGGGTGCTGCTGGGGTGGAGGGTGGTCCTGGCGACCGCCGCGTAGGGTTGAAAAGGAACTCAATCGGGGCCACTGGACAAACCTGTATGTGCCAGGGTGGCAATCGTTCATGTGGCTTGACACATGCGACCAATACCGCTCAGGAATACATTGAAACTGCACGAACGGTTCTTTTGCCCACCCATCACCTTGCCCATGGCCCTGGAACCGGCCACTTTTTGATAGTGGGGCGCCAGTCGGACCAACTCCTGAACCGGATTATCCAATGCATCCGGATGGCGAAATCCGCGACGATTTTGCATGGACGGCGCCACGTTGACATCCAGTGCCTTGGCCACGGCGTCGAGATCCCCCAAATACCAGGATTCCAGCTCACGACAAGCGATCCGAATCAAAACATCTTCCTTGCCACTTTCCTGGCACAGAGTGGCAAGATGTGCCTTGATCAGCTGCCAATCCCCCGCATCCCGATCACGCAATACCACAAAACGACACCCTGGTTGCCGCCAGCCGCGCAATTTCCCGACAAGCTGTTTTTCCAAATCCTGTTTGCCTTCGAACACGATATATCGAAATGAGCAATCCGGGAACAAACGCGGCAACAGCTCTTGCAGCAACGCCCTGGCCGATTCTTCCTCCAAAAAAATAACCACTTGCATGGTCAAGGCCCCACGCCACCGAAAAATCCTTGCTTCCAAAGATATCCCATTTTGTCACCATCAGCCATGTATGCCTGCAATTGAGGGTCATCCTGGGCGCGATGTATTTTTGTATAACCATTCTGCTTAGTCAACCAAAACACTTCATCGATGGTTGTAGCATTTAGAAAATCATGAGAGTGTGTTGACACAAACACTTGCCCCCCTTGGTTCGCATAACCCCGAAACTCCTCGGCAAGTTCCACCAATATGGAAAGATAAAGTTGATTTTCCGGCTCCTCGACACACAAAAGCGGATGAGGTTGCGGATCGTACAGCAAGGTCAGGTAGGCCAACATCTTGATAGTGCCATCGGATACATGACGGGCCAGAAATGGATCCTCGAATGCCCGATCCTGAAAACGCAACAATACCCGACCCTCTTCGGTCGTCTTGGCTTCCACGCGCGCCATGCCGGGAATCCGCTGGGAAAGCTTTGCCAGAATCCGATCAAACACCGCCCGATGGTGCCGATAAAGATATTGAATCATCAAGGCAAGATTTTCGCCCTCGGAGGACAGATGCTCCGCATGACCGGCTGCCTGTTCCGGTCTGGCGCGGTTGATGTGAAAGTCGGAAAGATGCCAGTTTTCGATCAGATTGCCCAACTCCTTGACAACCGGAAAACGTTCGAACTGCGCCAGACCCTTGATGGCCAAAATCCCCCGTGACTTCAAACGCTGCTCTTCCCGTTGCAAGGATCGTTCGTCTTTCACTGCTTCCAATTCATTGGTCACGGCATAACCGGATCCATTACTAAAATCCAAAAAATGCCATGGCTGGCCATGACTGCCACGGCGATATTTTAATAATTCACGGCTGACAATCGGTTCGCCATCCTGTTCTTCCATGGCCAGAAAATAGGTGGCAAGGGGGGCGTCCGGCTTGATGCGAAATTTCAGTTCGATTTCGATCCCACCCGACGCACCCCGGCTCCGCACCTCCTGGAAGCCACGACTGCCGCCCAATTTTGCCAACGCGGTGTGAATATTGCTAAAAAAGGCTTCGCGCAAAAAACCAAACGCATGAAACAAGGTAGACTTTCCGGTGCCATTGGCGCCAACCAGGACACAAAAACGCGGAATCCGCTTCAACTCCATGTCACGAAAGCATTTGAAATTTTTCAGTCGGATCGCTTCGATTTGCATGGCATACTCCTGCCTCAAAAATGACGCCACCCCCCCCGATCCAACTCCAGCGGCTGGCCACCTTGCATGACCTTTATTTTATCACCTGCAATAATTTCACCAATCTCCGTCAAGGGCACCCCAACATCCCTTGCCAGGGCGGCAACCAGATCCATGGCCCCCGGCGCGACGGTGAAAAGCAGTTCGTAATCCTCGCCACCGGTAAGCAATAATGGCAATAACGAACCATCCTTCTCCAGCAGCCCACGGGCACCTGGCGCAAAAGGTATTTTTCCAATTTCAATCACCGCGCCCACGCCGGATGCGGTACACAGATGACCGAGATCCGCCACCAGACCATCCGAAAGATCGATCGCCGCATGGGCCACGGCGGAATCGGCCAGGGCCAGACCCAACGCCACACGCGGCTCCGGGAGATCCAGACGATCTTCCAGGAATGGCCGATCCGCGCCCGCCTCCAATCGACCCTGCCGTACCGCCAGACCCAAAGCGGCATCGCCGATGGTCCCGGAGACCACGATCCGATCCCCGACCCACGCCCCGGAACGCAACAGGGCGCGCGCTCCTGACTCACCAGGCCCATCATGGTCACATTGATAAAAATACCCCCCAGGCTGCCCGTGGTGTTGCCCCCCGCCACCGTCACCCCGAAACGCTCCCCATCCTCCCGCAAACCCGCCGCGAAACCCTCCACCCAGGAGACCGGCGTCGCCGGGGGCAGGCAAAGTGATAAAAAAAACCAGCAGGGACGGGCGCCCATGGCCGCCAGATCGGATAAATTGACCCGCAACGCCTTGCGCGCCAGACGATCCGGATCCGCTCCCGCCTCGAAATGAATCCCCTCCACCAGACCATCCACCGTGGTCACCAACTGCTGGGTGCGCGGAACCGTCAACACCGCCCCGTCATCGCCGATCCCCACCGCCACCCCGGCCACCGCCGCCAACTGCACAGGCAAGAAAAGATCCCGAATCATCGCGAACTCGCCCAACCCGGCCACGGTCTCCACCATCACCCGGCCCCTTTCCCGCGAATCCGGTTGGCCACGTTGTCCATCACCCCGTTCACGAACGATCCCGAACCATCCCCGCCATAACGCTTGGACAACTCGATCGCCTCGTCGATCACCACCTGAATCGGCAACTCCGGCTCGGCCAGCAACTCGTAGATCCCCTGCCGCAAAATATTGCGGTCAATGGTGGAAATGCGCGACAAGGACCAGTTCCTGGCCCCCAGCGTGATCCAACGATCCAACTCCTCCAGCCGGCTCCAGGTCCCGGCCGCCACCTTCTGGAAATAGTCCAGATCGGCGCGCCCGCCAGCGTTGTCCTCGCACAACTGCCCAACCGCCCGGTGAATCCCGTCCCCGGAGATGTCGCATTGATACAAGGCCAGCAGAGTCAACTCCCGCGCCTTGTGACGACTGGTGCCCGGATCCTGACTCTCCGGACGGACGGTGGTGCGGGGTTCCCCCCGCCGCAGGGTGGTCACATTCATGTCGGTTCTGGTCTCCACCCTCATGTCACCCATCGAAGCGCTTGAAAAGATCCACCATCTCGATCACGGACAGGGCGGTCTCCCAACCCTTGTTGCCGCCCTTGGTCCCGGCCCGCTCGATGGCCTGTTCCACCGTGTCGGTGGTCAACACCCCAAAACCCACCGGCACGCCGCTCTCCATGGCCACGGCAGCCACCCCCTTGCTCACCTCGGCGGCCACGTAATCGAAATGGGGGGTCGCGCCCCGAATCACCGCCCCCAGGCACAACACCCCATCGAACCGCCCGCTGCGGGCCGCCCGCTGCGCCGCCATCGGAATCTCGAAGGCCCCGGGCACCCGCATCAGGGTCATCTCCTTCTCCCGCGCCCCATGACGCACCAGACAATCCACCGCCCCCTCCAACAGCCGCTCGGTGATGAAGCTGTTGAAGCGCGAGACGATGATGGCAAACCGCCTCCCGCCCGCATCCAGATGTCCTTCCACCACGTTCCATTCACTCATGACGCGCATGACTCCTTTTTCGACTTGCTGGCCTTGTCGGCAAACTGTTGCATGAGATGTCCCATTTTATGATGTTTCACTTCCAGATAGGAGGCATTGTTGGCCCGCGCCGGGATCTCGATGGGCACCCGCTCCACCACTTCCATGCCGTATCCCTCCAGACCGATGATCTTTTTGGGATTGTTGGTCATGATCCGCAGCCTCGACACCCCCAGATCCTTCAAAATCTGCGCGCCGATCCCGTAATTGCGCAGATCCGGCGGAAAGCCCAGTTCCTTGTTGGCCTCCACCGTGTCCAGCCCCTGATCTTGCAGGTTGTAGGCGAGCATCTTGTTGACCAGCCCGATCCCCCGCCCCTCCTGACGCAAATAGAGCACGATCCCCCGCCCCTCCCGGACAATGCGCCGCATCGCCGCATGCAACTGACTCCCGCAGTCGCAACGCAGACTGCCGAACAGATCCCCGGTCAGACACTCCGAATGGACCCGCACCAGCACCGGCTCCCCGGAGCCGACCTCCCCCAACACCATGGCCACATGCTGGAACTCATCGACATCGTTGGTAAAGACAATCAGCCGCCAATCCCCGCCCACCTCCACGGGAATGCGCGCCTCCACCACCCGATGGACCAGATGTTCATGGTCGGTGCGAAACGCGATCAGATCGGCGATGGTGGCGATCTTGAGGCCCATCTTGCGGGCCATGACCATCAGATCCGGCACCCGCGCCATGGCGCCATCCTCCTTGAGGATCTCGCAGATCACCGCCGCCGGCTTGCGCCCGGCCATGCGCGCCAGATCCACCGACGCCTCGGTGTGACCGGCCCGCACCAACACCCCGCCATCCCGCGCCACCAGGGGGAAGACATGTCCGGGCCGCACCAGATCGCAAGGCGAGGCATCGTCGGCAATGGCCACCGCCACGGTGCGCGCCCGGTCCTGGGCCGAAATCCCGGTGGTCACCCCGCTGGCCGCCTCCACCGACACCGTGAACGCCGTCTTGAACTGGGCATTATTGTCCGCCACCATCAACGGCAATTTCAACTGCTCGACCCGCTCCCGCGTCAACGTCAGACAGATCAAGCCCCGGCCATGCATGGCCATGAAATTGATCGCCTCCGCGCTGGCATGCTCGGCGGGGATGACGAAATCCCCTTCGTTCTCGCGGTCCTCGTCATCCACCAGGATCACCATGCGACCCTGACGAAACTCTTCCAACACTTCCTCGATGGGATCAAAACGAAAAGACATGAGAATTCAAAATCCCTGTTCCTGCAAAAAGGCCTCGTCCACACAACGCCGCGCCGTCCCCCCACCCCGGCCCAGCAACCGTTCCACGTACCGACCCAACAGATCGGTCTCCACGTTCACCTCCCGGCCCGCCGTCAGGCTTGCCAACGTGGTCTTTTTCCGGGTGTGGGGAATCAGGTTGACGGAAAACCGGGTCCCCTCCGCCACGTCCGCCACCTGATTGACTGTCAAGCTCACGCCGTCCACCGCCACCGACCCCTTGGGGACAATATACCTCCCCGTTTCCTTGGGCACACGGAACCATGTTTCCAACGACTGCCCACGAGGGGCGATCCGCTCCACCCGGCCCACCGCGTCCACATGCCCCTGCACCAGATGACCGTCCAGGCGATCCCCCATGCGCAAGGCGCGCTCCAGGTTCACCTCCTGGCCGGGCAGCAGGGAACCCAGTGTGGTCACCCGCAGCGATTCGGCGGAAACCTGCACCGCGAACTCCCCGCGCCGCCACTCCACCACGGTCAGACAGGCCCCGGAGACCGCGATGGAGTCCCCCAGGCGTACCGGTTCGATGGCGAAGCCGCAACGGATCCACAACAGCCACTCCGCTGCGGATTTTTCCACCGCCCGCACGCTGCCCAGTTCCTCGATCAGGCCAGTAAACATCGCGTCCCCTCGAAATCCCCCTCGATCAGGATATCCTCTCCCACATGGGAGATGCGGGTGGATACCAGGCGTTGCGCGTCGGCCAGCGAGCCGATCCCGGTCATCTCCAGCAGGCCGCGCGCCTCCCGGCCCCCGATCAGCTTGGGCGCCAGAAAGAGCGCCAGCCGATCCGCCAGTCCCGCCTCCAGAAGAGCGCCGGTCAGCATGCCACCCGCCTCGCACAACACGCTGGTCACGTCCATATCCCCAAGTTTCAGCATCAGATCGGTCAGGTTCACCCGGCCATTGTGATTCTCCCGGCAGGGGATCACCCGCACGTTCTCCCGTGCTCCCAGGGCCTCGGCGCGGGCGAAACTGGCGCCATGACCGGCGGCGATCCACAGCGGGGCGCTCGATGACGACGTGAAGACCTTGGCGTCGTCCGGGATGCGCAGACGCGAGTCCACCACCAGTCGGATCGGGTCCCGTCCCCCCTTCAGGCGGCAGGTGAGGGCCGGATCGTCCGCCAGCACCGTGCCGATCCCCACCATCACCACGTCGTGGGTATCCCGCATCCGTTGCACCCGCTGCCGGGCGATGGGACCGGTGATCCATTTGCTCTCCCCGGTGCGGGTGGCGGTCTTGCCGTCCAGGGAGGCGGCCGCCTTGAGGGTGATCATGGGCCGTTCCTGTTCGATCCAGGTGACGAACGGCCGGTTCAGTTCCCGTGCCTCGGCGTCGCGCACCCCAATGATAACCTCGATGCCCGCCGCCCGCAATCGCTCCACCCCGCGCCCGGAGACTTGCAGATTGGGATCCACCATCCCGACCACCACCCGCGCCACCCCGGCCCGGATCAGGGCGTCGGCGCACGGCGGGGTGCGGCCATGATGGCTGCACGGTTCCAGGTTGACGTAGGCCGTCGCCCCCCGCGCCCCCTCCCCGGCCTCCCGCAAGGCGAACACCTCGGCATGGGGCGCCCCGGCATACGGGTGGAACCCCTCACCGAGGATCGCGCCCTCCTTGACGATCACGCAGCCCACCATGGGGTTGGGCCGCGTCCTCCCCGCCGCCCGCGCCGCCAGACGCAGGGCCAGGGCCATGTAACGACGGTGGGAGTTCACTCGGATACCTGAACTTCTTCTTCAATATGAGACATAATAATGGATAAAATATTGATCGTTACAGACGACCTCAAGATTTTCCTTATCAGATCGAGATATTGTTCTTTGTTATGCGCAACGACACCATCACAACCAACCGAAGAGATCCACCTCCGTTCAGGAAAATCATTTTTATATATTTCATCAAGTCTAACCACTAAAGGAAAATAATTAAGATCATAATATATTGAAAACAAGTTATAGCGGTAATTAATTGATGGTGCAAACAAATTAAAAGAATATTTAAAATAACTTGCATCTATAACCTCTGGCAACTGAGACGCAACGACTTCCGCAATAACACTCCATTCTGTTCGTTCCGCCAAGTACCGAGCCTGCTCCCGCAAAACGGAAACTGGCGAGAATTCCGTGTCACCTTTCAATGCAGGCCAAAAATTTTCCATTTTTCCCTTCTCCCCGTTAAATCGACAAACGAAAAAAAAGCGGCAGATGATCTGAATATCTTGCCTTGCGTGGTGTCCCATTATCAGACAGCAACGAACCGCCCGCCCATCCGCTCAATATCTTGAGATCACGATTATCAAACCGATCCAACAAGCACGGTCGAACGAGCACTTGATCGAAGAGATGCCAATAGATTGCCTCCTCGCCTGTGGAATCATGATAGTAACTCCCCGGAGGACCAGGAGAGCCATCGCCTAGCAACCCCCACATGGGATTGTAAAAAAAATCGTACTTCTTCCCACCCACCTGTCTCGATCCGCGCCTGGCAATCCGCCTGCTCATGACGGCGTGAAATCCCAGGGTGCTGGTCAGGCCAGGCTCAAAGGGATTCGCGTTGAAATCCCCCACCAGAACGGTTCGCGCATGCCTCACTGCCGTCTCCCGTTTCCGGATAGCATCCATGGCATGAATACAATCAAAGAGTTGAGCAGTCCCGTTGGCGTACTGCTTGCTAGGCAAATGAAGCGCTGCCAACAAAATCGCCTCTCGATCCGGCAACGCCAGTTGACGCACGGTCAAATTGCTATCTTCGTATTCCGTATGCAGTTCTTTATCATAGCATGAAAAGATCTTAATTTTATGATTGGTTCCGAAAGAGGAAACAAACCGTTTCCGAAAGTCTTGATTCAAGAATTGCATCAATTGCCCCGACGCAATCTCACATTCCGCCAACATCAGCACGTCCACGTCATGCTCGGCGACCAGTTGGGCGATCACCTCGCCCAACGGTTGCCGCATGATGTTCCAAAAGAGAAAATTGACCATGCCCCGGCCAACGGATCAAGTCACAGGCCCGGATAGACGGGAAAACGACGGCACAACCCGGCGGCCTGCGCCCGCACCTCGGCCTCCACCGTCGCGTCGCCGCCCGGATGAGCGGACAGGGCGTCCACCACCCGGACGATCATCTCGCCGACTTGCTGGAACTCCGCCTCGCCGAAGCCGCGCGTGGTGGAGGCGGGCGTGCCCAGGCGAATCCCGGAGGTGATGAAAGGCGAACGCGGGTCGTTGGGAATGGCGTTCTTGTTGCAGGTCAGGCCGGAACGCTCCAGGGCCTGCTCGGTGTCCTTGCCGGTGATGTCCCTGGAGGTGAGATCCACCAGCATCAGATGATTGTCCGTGCCCCCCGAAACGATCCGCAACCCGCCGGCCACCAGGGTCTCGGCCAGACGCCGGGCATTGGCCCGCACCTGGCGGCCATATTGCTTGAACTCCGGAGAAAGAGCCTCCTTGAAGGCCACCGCCTTGGCCGCGATCACATGCATCAATGGACCACCCTGAATCCCTGGGAATATCTTCGAGTTGATCTTTTTGGCCAGATCCTCCCGGTTGGTCAGGATCATCCCGCCGCGCGGACCCCGCAAGGTCTTGTGGGTGGTGGTGGTGACGATGTCGGCATGCGGGAACGGACTCGGATGCTCCCCGACCGCCACCAGACCGGCGAAATGGGCCATGTCCACGATCAGGGCGGCCCCCACCCCATCGCAAATCTCCCGGAAACGGGGAAAATCGATCACCCGGCTGTACGCCGATGCCCCGGCCAGGATCACCTTGGGACGATGCTCCCTGGCCAACGCCTCCACCTGATCATAATCGATGCGCTCGCTGGCCGCGTCCAGGCCGTACTGCACGGCGCGAAACATCTGCCCGGAAAAATTGGGCTTGGCCCCATGGGTCAAATGGCCGCCATGGGCCAGGGACATCCCCAGCAAAAGATCGCCCGGCTCGATCAACGCCAGAAGCGCCGCCATGTTGGCCTGCGACCCGGAATGGGGCTGCACGTTGGCGTATTCGCAGCCGAACAGCGCTTTCGCCCGCTCGATGGCCAGGTCCTCGGCCTTGTCCACGAACTCGCATCCGCCGTAATACCGCTTGTGGGGATACCCCTCGGCGTACTTGTTGGTCAGCACGCTCCCTTGAGCCTCCAGGACCGCACGGCTGACGATGTTCTCCGAGGCGATCAGTTCGATCTGATCCCTCTGGCGGCCCAACTCCTCGCCGAGCGCGGCAAACAACTCCGGATCGGCGTCACGCAAGGATTCCATGTTCATGATTCGCTCTCTTTCATCAGTTGATCCATTTTTTCCAGCCGCCGCCGATGCCGATCCCCCTCGAACCCCTCGTTCAGCCACACCTCCACGATCCCCCTGGCCACGGCCTCGCCCGTGGTCCGCCCCCCCAGCACCAGCACATTGGCGTCGTTGTGCCGCCGGGACATGCGCGCGCCATGCTCGTCATGACACAATGCCGCCCGCACCCCGGCGAAACGGTTCGCCGCCATCGACATCCCCAGCCCGGTCCCGCACAACAGGATCCCCCGCTCCCCCTCACCGGCCAGCAACGCGCGGCACAACCGCCCCGCCTGATCGGGATAGTCCACGGAGTCCGGTCCATCCACCCCGAAATCGCTCACCTCCAGATGATGCTCGGCGCGCAGCCAGTCGCGCAAGGTGTTCTTCAATGGCACGGCGCCATGATCACAGGCCATCAGGATGTGCATCGTCTCCTCCCTACCAAGGCGTCAAAGCGGTTCCATGCTGTCCCACTGCAAGCACTGGGGACATTTCCAGTAGATGTCCTGCGCCTTGAACCCGCAACGGGCGCACTGAAACGCGTGCTGCACCGCCAGCATCCGATCCAGTTGGCGTTGCGCGGTCGCGACCGCCTCCTGCCAGAGATTCTGTTTGGCCAGCAGCGGAATCAGCGGACAGATGATCCCCAGGGAACCGGGATGCTTGGCCATGCCGGCGCGCAACAGCTCGGTGGCCTCCACCAGACGCCCCTGCTCCTCCAGCATCCGGGCGCGGTAGACCACCAGCCGCGCGGAACTCGAAAAGGCATGCACCGCCTCGTTCATGCACTTCTCGAACCCTCCCGGATCCCCGTCCCGTTCGTAGGCCCGACGCAACGCCTCGGCCAGCATGAAAAAATGGCTGGGCCGGCTCGTCTTGAGCGCCTCGAAGCTCTTGATCGCGCCCCGCGTCCTCCCCTGGGTGAGCTGTGCCTCCCCCAGCAACCGATGGGCCTCCACGCAACCGGGAAAGACCTTGATCGCCGTCTGGTAGTGGTCCATGGCCTCGTCGCTCACGACCCCCGATCCCTGCCGGCTCTGGATCTCCATCCCCATCCGCACCCGGATGTGGGCCTCCCGCCGGGGATCCGGGGCGCGGGTCACCTTTTCCAACCGTTTCAGGACGTCCAGGGCCATGTCCCAGCGTCCCTCGTTCTCGTGCATCCCCTGCAACCCGGCCAAGGCCGCGCGATGCTCCGGATCCACGTTCAACACCTGACGGTAGGCGTCCACCGCCCGGTCCACGAACCCCCCCTGCCGATAGTCCTCGGCCAAGGCATACAAGGCGGCGGTCCGGTGCTCCACCGACAGATTGGGCCGCGCGATCAGGTTCTGGTGAATCCGGATCGCCCGACCCACCTCGCCGCGCGCCCGGTAAAGCTTGCCCAGCGACAGATGGATCTCCACCGTCTCCGAGTTGATGCGCACGAACTTGATGAACTCCTCGATGGCCTTGTCCGGTTCGTCCGCGAGCAGGAAATTCAACCCGCGAAAATAGAACGCCGCCTCCTTGCCGTCGTCCTGCCGCCGGATGCGCAGGGCCTCCTCCTCCCGTCCCAGACGGCGACCGGCGCCGAAGATGATCGCCCCCAAGGTGACAGAGAGCGCTGCCCAACCAATGAGGTATGGAAAATCCATTAAATAATTCCGGATACTTTAGCTAAAGTTATAAATCATTTGCCAACGGCAGGTTGCGCAGGTTGGCCAACTCCTTTTCCAGTGCTTTCTTCTGCTCGTGCAGGCGGTCCACCCGGTGGCGGTATTTCAAGCCCCCGGCCCACCCGGAAAAGGCTCCGAAGCAAAAACCAAGGAACAGGGGCACGAATACCACGACGAACAGCGGCACATGGTTGATCGTCCAGCCTCCCGGAAGGTGTACCATCACCTCAATCTGGTTGATGATGGCAAACACCACGGCCAGGCATCCAAAGACCGTCACCACGATCAGATGGATCCAACCAAACATGGACCGACCATTCCGATGCAAGAAGAGCAACGAGGAGTACCGGTCGGCGCCCTGTTACCGGGGCGCCGACCGGCTATGAAAAAACATCAGACATCCACCCGCCGGCGCAGTTCCTTCCCCGCCTTGAAAAACAGCACCCGCTTGGCGTCCACCTGCACGGGATCGCCGGTCTTGGGGTTGCGGCCATCGCGGGAACGGCGGAATTTGAGGCCGAAGCTGCCGAAACCGCGCAGTTCCACCCGATCACCCCGATCCAGGGAGGCGCTGATGGTATCGAACACGGTATTCACCGCCACTTCGGCATCCTTGCGCGACAACTCCAACTGGGTGGCGATCGCGCTGATCATCGACGATTTGGTCATGCTTGCCTAGCCTCCCTCGTCATTTGCGGCCAGAGTCGCCGGCCTGTTTCTCCAGGGCCTGGCTCAGGACCTCACCCAGGCTGCTGGTGGCGCTGCCGGGATCCACGGCATACTCCTTGATGCTTTGCCGCTCCTGGCTCAACTCCATGGAACGGATGGAGAGCATCACCTTGCGCTTCTGGCGATCCACCTGGATCACCTGGGCCGTCACCTCGCCGCCCAGTTTGAAATCCGCGCCGTCCCGGTCGTCACGGGAGTATTCGGATTTGCGCAGGAATCCTTCCATGTCGTCGCTCAGTTGGATCACCACGCCGGCCTGGCTCACCTCCTTGATCATGCCGGTCACCATGTCTCCCTTGCCATGGGCGTCGGCCCACTGGCTCCAGGCATCCGGGGTGGCCTGCTTGAGACCCAGGGAGATACGCTCCTTTTCCGGATCCAGCGACAAGACCACGGCATCGACCTCCTGGCCGCGCTGGTAGGTCTTGAGCAGGTCTTCCGGGGGGTTGGGTTCCCAGGTGACATCGGAGAGATGCACCAGGCCGTCGATATCGCCGTCCAGGCCGACGAACAGGCCGAATTCGGTGATATTCTTGATCTCGCCGCGCACGGTGGTTCCCACCGGATACTTCTCGGCGAAGGTCTGCCAGGGATTTTCCATGCATTGCTTGACGCCCAGGGAGATGCGGCGCCGTTCGGCGTCCACGTCCAGGACCATCACTTCCACTTCCTGACCGACGTTGAGCACCTTGGAGGGATGGAGATTCTTCTTGGTCCAGGCCAGTTCCGAAACATGGGCCAGGCCTTCCACGCCCGCTTCCAGTTCCACGAAGGCGCCGTAATCGGTGATGTTGGTCACCACGCCCCTGAAGCGGGCGCCGGCGGGATATTTGGCGCCGATCCCTTCCCAGGGGTCGGTCTGGAGTTGCTTGATCCCCAGGGAGATGCGCTGGGTTTCGGAGTTGAACTTGATCACCTGCACGCCGACGGTATCGCCGACGGTCACCACGCTGGAGGGGTGTTTGACCCGTTTCCAGGACATATCGGTGATGTGCAGCAGGCCGTCCAGGCCGCCCAGATCCACGAACGCGCCGTAGTCGGTGATGTTCTTGACCACGCCGTCCAGGATCATCCCCTCGTGGAGGGTTTCCAGCAGGGCGGTACGGGCGCTTTCGCGCTGTTTCTCGATGACGGAGCGGCGCGACACCACGATGTTGCCGCGGCGGCGGTCCATCTTGAGGATTTCGAACGGTTGTTCCTCGTCCTGGAGGCGGGCGATATCGTGGACCGGGCGCACATCCACCTGCGATCCGGGCAGGAAGGCCGCCAGGGTTTGGATATCCACGGTGTAGCCGCCCTTGACCTTGCCCATGATGCGACCGCGCACCACGGTGTGGTCGTTGAAGGCCTTTTCCAGGGAGAGCCACGCCTCTTCGCGTTTGGCCTTTTCGCGGGAGAGCACGGCCTGACCGTTCTGGTCCTCGCACCGTTCCACGAAGACATCGACCTTGTCACCCACGGCCAGGGTGAGGATGCCATCGGCATCGAAGAATTCGCGGACGTTCAGGCGGCCTTCGGACTTCAGGCCCACGTCGATAACGAACTCTTCCCCCTCGCGTTGGATGATGGTCCCGGTGATGACCTGGCCCTCCTTGCCAACGCCTTTATTAAACGATTCTTCTAACAGCGCACTAAAATCTTCATCTTCGAATTCAAAGTCACGATTCAGGGATTGAGAAGCCACGGAACTGCACCTTCGGTTTAAAGGTTGTATGAGGAAAATTCCTCGAAACGTCCCTCCGGCCCACCCGGCGGGACATCACGCGAACAAGGCCGCGATCAAATTATTCACTTTTTCCCGGCTTTGCGCCAGAGTCAATGAGGTGGTATCGACGAGAATCGCTCCGGGGGCGGCGCACATCGGCGCATGGTCCCGTTCGGCGTCGCGCTGGTCGCGTTCCAACATGCGGGCGATCAAGTTTTCCACTATAACGGTTTCTCCCCTGGCTTGCAACTCCAGAGCACGACGTTTTGCCCTTTCCTCCAGGGAGGCGGTCAAAAAAATTTTCAAGTCCGCGTCGGGCCACACCACACTGCCCACGTCGCGACCGTCCAGGATCGTGTCGCGGTCCTGGCCGTAGCGGCGTTGGAACCCCAACAACGCCCGGCGCACCCCCGGCATTGCCGCCACCCGCGAGCCGGCCTGACCCACCTCTTCGGCACGCAGGGCCAGGGTGACCTCCTCGTCGCCGAGGAAGGCGGCGTACTCCCCGCCACCAACCGGACGGAAGGCGAAGGGCATCTCGCCGGCGGCCCTGGTCAGGGCATCCGGATTTCCGATCCCGGAGCGCAGGGAGATCAGCCCCACCGCCCGGTAAAGCGCGCCGGTCTCCAGATAGGCCAGCCCGAAACGGGAGGCCGCCCCCCGGCAGACCGCCCCCTTGCCCGCGCCAGCGGGTCCGTCCACCGCCACCACCCGGCGGTTGCCCTTGGCGATCGTCGTCTCATCCATGGCTTTCGATCCTCGCGCCCAGGCCGGCCATGCGCGCGGCGAAGCCGGGAAAGGAGGTCTCCACGTTGGCGCGACCGGTCACCGTGACCGGGGCGCGCGCCGCCAGGCCCGCCACCATCAGGGTCATGGCCACCCGGTGGTCCTGGAAGGCGTCCGCCACGCCGCCGCCGGGAAGCCCTTCCGGGCGGCCCCGGATGCGCATCCCGTCGGGGAGTTCCTCGATGTCGGCCCCCTGGACGGCCAGCCCCTTGGCAATGGCGGCGATGCGGTCGCTCTCCTTGACCCGCAACTCCTCTGCGCCGGTGACCAGGGTCTCGCCATCGGCGCAGGCGGCGGCCAGGGCGAAGACAGGAAATTCGTCGATGGCGCGGGGGACCACGTCGGGCGGCACCCGGATCCCCTTGAGCGGGGAGTGGAAAACCGTCAGGTCGGCCACCGGCTCGCCCCCCTCCAGACGCTCGTTGCCGATATCGATGCGTCCACCCATCTCCCGCAGCAGGTCCAGCAGGCCGGTGCGGGTAGGATTGATCCCCACGCCGGTCAGGGTCACCTCGGAGCCGGGGACCAACAGGGCGGCCACCATGGGAAAGGCCGCCGAGGAGATGTCGCCGGGCACATGCATCGTCACCCCGCGCAATTCGATTCCGCCGCGCACCGACACCGTCAACCCGTCTTGGCCCACCTCGCCCCCGAAGGCGGTCAGCATGCGTTCGGTGTGATCGCGGGAGAGGGCCGGTTCGGTAATGGCGGTCTCGCCAGCGGCGTAGAGGCCGGCCAGCAGCAGCGCGGTCTTGACCTGGGCGGAGGCCACCGGACTGACGTAGGGGATGCCGATCAACTCCTTGCCCTGCACCGCCAGCGGGGCGCAGCGTCCGCCATCCCGGCCCAGAATGCACGCCCCCATGCGGGTCAAGGGACCCACCACCCGTCCCATGGGGCGGCGCCGCAGGCTGTCGTCGCCGGTCAGAACCGAGAAAAAGGGCTGTCCGGCCAGAAGTCCGGTCAGCAGCCGGATCCCGGTCCCGGAGTTGCCCATGTCGAGCACGTCGCGGGGTTCGCTCAGGCCGTCCCGGCCCACCCCGGCGATCCGCCAGACCCCGGCGTCGTCGCGGCGGGCATCCACCCCCATGGCGCGAAACGCCGCCACGGTGCGCAGCACGTCCTCCCCTTCCAGCAGGTGATGGATCTCGCTCACCCCCCTGGCCAGGGCGCCAAAAATCACCGCCCGGTGGGAGATGGACTTGTCCCCCGGCGGACGCAGTTCTCCGCGCAAAGGGGCGCTGGCCGGGTAGGAAACGAGCAACGGTTCGGAATTCATCGCCAACCTCTTCGAACGACCGGTGGAAAAAATGGATAAAGGTGACGCAGAAATCCGACGCAGTCAAGCACGGCCATCTTGGCCCCGCCCATTTCCACGCCGCGCCACATCGATCGGGGACGGAGTGCCCGCCCCCATTCAAACATATCCCATCATGTCATCGACTTTCGTGGCGACGATGTACCGGGCAGGCGTTTCGTCCACCGCCAATGCCTGAAAATGCGCTTTGCCGCAGGCGATCTTGACGTTCTCCTTCTCGCGCAGCTCCTCCGCAAAGAGACCACCCTTGGTCTCCACCACGAAATAGATGCGCTCCTCCCCCTCTCTCTCCACCAGCACCGCCCAGTCCGGGTTGTAGGTTCCAAGCGGGGTGGGCACTTTGAACCATCCGGGCAGCCTGGCATACACCCGCACCGCCTCGTTTTTTTCCAATTGCTCGGCGAAAGAGCGCTCCACACCCGCCGAATCGTACGTCACATGCTCGTAAACCGATTTACGGGTCTCCTGGAGCATCTCTTTCAGGTATCCGGTCAACTCCTCCTGCTCGAAAAGCTCCTGAGCATAAAAATGGTCATCGCCGATGCGCTGGTAGCGGATGCCATCCACCAGGGCGAGACGCTTGGAGCGGTTGATGCTTTCGGAAGCCAATTCCATGAATTGCTGGGGATTGCGCCGGAAATCCTCCAGGCGTTCGCTGCCGATCAGGATACGGACGATGCTGTTTCTGGTGAGTTGGGTCCGGTCCTGCAACATGGTGAGCAGGTCGGGCAATTCGCCATCGTTCCCCTCGATAATGACAAGAGTTGACTGCGCGGTTTCCCTGGCTTCCACCCCTCCCTTGCCGATGGACAAGTCGGCCTTGCGAACCTGCATGCGGGCCGTCGTGACAGGTGGCCCATTCTGGATGGCCTGGGCGCAATCCACCACCAGTCGCTCGTTGTCGAACTCCACCCGGTAAGTGGTTTTGTGTTTGATGCGGTTCCAAAGGGATTGGAACGCCTCCCCATGAAGAACGGCCTGACGGGTTTTGATCGTGATCCGCTCGTCGGCATTCTTACAATCAAAAGCGATCCTGCCAGCTTGCGCAAGATCTCCCGCACCTGAGGCAGATGGGCCTGAAAGGGTTCCGGGATCTGCAATGTGCCCTCTTTGATCGCCGTTCTCAGGGAATCTTGAACCTTGCCCGTGACATCCAGATGGCCAGACTCCCTGAGATGGTCCCAGAGCAGTGTCGATGCGGCAATGCCCAATGGCGCGGTTTGTCCATCGGAACCTGCAACCGGAATCGTCGCGAAGGCATGCCGCTCCACCATGCCGAAACGGACCCCGGTCTCTTTCTCGATCTCCGTTTGCAGATTCTCGGCAAACTGCTCGTAACTCTCGGTAGCAATGACGGTCAAGGTATTGAGGTCGAACCCCCGCAACCGTTCCCCCTGCTGGTTGACGCACAGGCGCAACCCCCGCCCGATGGATTGGCGGCGCGCCATCTCCGTGCCCATGTCGCGCAGGACGCAGATCTGGAAAACGTTGGGATTGTCCCACCCCTCCCGCAAGGCGGAATGGGAGAAGATGAATTGCAACCGGGTCTCGAAGCCGAGGAGCCTTTCCTTGTCACGCATGATCAGGGTGTAGGCGCGTTCGGCGTTATCCCGGTTGGCCTGGTTGTTTTCGGCGGTATCGGCCCAGCGGCCCTTCTTGTCGATGGAGAAGTATCCTTCATGCACCTCCTCGGGAAGGGTGCGGGTATCCACCTCCTGGAACAAGGTGTGATATTTGGGTTTGGCGATGGCCCGGCGGTATTCTTCCTCGAACGTCACCGCATACTTGCCCTTGACAGGGACGCCATCGGGGCCATAGGCGCGGTAATGCTCGACGGCATCGATGAAAAAGAGCGAAAGCACCTTGATGCCCTGGGGGCGCAGGCGCAACTCCTTGTCCAGATGCTCCTCGATGGTGCGGCGGATCATCTGCCGTTTGATGGCATCCGCATCCACATCGCCCATGGCCTCGCCCAGACGCAGGGAGCGTTCCTGGTTGGCCAACTCCAGAAACTCCTCGCCCGCCTTGCAGCCGATGTTTTGCACCAGGCAACCGGCATAGATGGGACGGCCTGCGAGTTGTTCCAGATCATCGCCCGCTTTCACGATTTTGACCATCCGGCGCACCTGGGTCGCCTGCTGACAATCCAGTTCGATCCGGGCGGTGATGCCACGCTTGTTGCTGGTCTCCAGCAACTTGACATAGGGCTTGTTGTGCCCGCCTTGCACCAGCAGGGAGGCCACCTCGATCTGTTTTACCAATTTACGTTCATAGGCGTCCACGGCATCCAGGCGATAGAGCATGTGGTGCTTGTCGGCATGGGTGGCGGAATAGCGCAGGGTGCAGAGGGGGTGCATCTCACCCAACGCCCTTTTGCCTTGACCTTCGAGACCGCCGTCCACGCTTTGCGGTTCATCGACGATGACGATGGGGCGGGTGGCGCGGATCAGGTCGATGGGGCGTTCACCGCCGGTCTTCTCGGTCTCCTTGTACAGGTTGTTGACATCCTTCTTGTTGATGGCCCCCACCGTCACCACCATGATCTGGATGTGGGGGCTGGTGGCGAAATTGCGCACCTGACCCAGTTTCGCCGAATCATAAAGGAAAAACTCGAAGGGAGTGTTGGCATATAACCCTTTGAAATGATCCGCCATGATCCGAAGCGACTTGTAGACCCCCTCCTTGATGGCCACCGATGGCACCACGATGACGAATTTGGTGAACCCGTACCGTTTGTGCAGTTCGAAGAGGGTGCGCAGGTAGACGTAGGTCTTGCCGGTTCCGGTCTCCATCTCCACGGTGAAGTCGCCGGAGGCCAGGGCATCCGACGGACGCAGGCCGTTTCGAGACTGGATGGCGCGCAGATTCGTCAAAAGTGCATCGTCCAGCAGACGCAGACGGTTGCCGATGCCCAGTTCCTCCTCCTTGCCCTGAAAAATCCCGCCGAAGGAGCGGCTGACCGTGAACTCGCCACGGCTGACCTCCTGTCCCCGGAAGAGATCACACACCGATTCGATGGCGGCTGGAGTTGGTAATCCAGGTCGGGTTCGAAGTGGAGTTTCATGACGGTTTCCCCGGCTTGACAGGGTTGACTGGTTGTGGCGAAAGTTTGGCCGCCGCATCTTCCAGGGCATGGATCCATTCCTGTTCGCCTTCCGCCTCCAAAAAGGCGCGACGCCTGGCAGCGAACCGATCGTATTCCGCTTCAGCATGGTCATTGGCATCTTTTCTGGAGATTTTTCCCGGACTGAGCAGAACCTCCCGGTCGTTGAATCGCAAGAATTCATCCAGTTTGCGCTCCCAATCCTGGAGAAACACCTGTTTGCGCCGTTTGGCCTGATCCTCCGCAAAGTCCAGCCACATGACGACGATGCGATTCAATTCGGTGATGTCCGATTCTTGCAGGTAGTTCTTGGCCACGGTCACATCGCCCTTGCGCACCACCTCTCCCTTCCATGTGATCACTCCCATGTTGGGCAGGGCATGGTTGGCCCGGCTGGCGATCAACTCAGGGGCGGTCTGGCCGGTGACGGCGAAATGAAGCTTATTCTGGATATGCTTGAAAAAGGCCGTGGTCTCACGGCTCGATGGGGCATAGTCGGCGGCCAGGGTGAATATCTCCAGAACCCGCAGGTACATGCGGCGTTCGCTGGCGCGGATATCCCGGATGCGCTCCAGCAGCTCGTCGAAATAATCGGGGATGCCGGAACCGGCCACAGGCGGATTCTTCAGCCGCTGGTCGTCCATGGTGAAGCCCTTGACGAGGTACTCCCGCAACCGTTCCGTAGCCCAACGCCGGAACTGAGCGCCCCGTGACGAGCGCACCCGGTAGCCCACGGCCAGGATGGCGTCCAGGTTGTAGTGCTCGATCAGGCGGGAGACCTCCCGGTCGCCCTCCCGGCGAACCATCCGGAATTTCCGGATGGTTGACTCTGGGGTCAATTCCCCATCCTCGAAGAGGTTCATCAAGTGCTCGTTGATGGTGCGGATATCTTTCTGAAACAACTCGGCCATCAACGCCTGAGAGAGCCACAGGGTCTCCTCCACGAAACGACACTCGACCCTGGTACGGCCATCCTCGGTTTCGTAGAACAGAATTTCGCCCAGTGGAAGGGATTCGGCGGGAGAGGGATTCATGAGTCGATCACGCCTTCCGCCCAGGCCACCACGACTTCGGCCTTGCGGATGGCCTCCTGGTATTCGTCTAAAGAGACGGGTTGCCCCAAACCGGGATAGCGGGTTTCCCATGCGAACAAGGTAAGAAATACGCTCTCCCGAATCTCCATGGGAATCACCATGCTTTGTTGGAGCAGTCCGGTGAGCAGCGCGTCCAGATCATGGGTATAACGGAAAACCATCTTCTGGTGGAGATAGACCGCCTTGATCGCCTTTTCCGCTGCTTGTTGGGCGTGGAAACAGAGATCCTCGTAATAGCCTCCTTCAGGCAGGGAGGTTCGGGCAAGGGCCAAATCTCCTCTGGCTCTTGCCAACCAATCAGCAGGAGTTCCATGAATCAGTTTATCCGATGGCATGGTAAAGCTCCTTTCCATTGGCCAGGGCGGGCGCGATGATCAGCGAAGGATTTTGTCCGTAATTCTGGATATCCCCTTCCGTGACGACGATAATGTCCTTTGGAATGGATAACCCGCACAAGGCCATGTACACGGTTCTGGCCACTTGCCGATGATGGACGCCGTCTGGCATCACCACCAACAGGTCCAGGTCGCTGTCCGGTCCCATCTCACCCCGGGCAGCGGATCCGAACAGGATAATGCGCAGGGGGTGCGCTACCTCAACAATGCGTTTGACCATCTCATTCAGAACGTCGGGGTCGGGTGTTTTCATCGCGCTTCTCCTCACAGGCTGCGAATCCCGGCCAGTTCGCTGGCGGGCAGATTCTGCTCCAGGATGGCCACCAGATTGGTCTTGGCCACACCCCATGGCCAGAGGTTCCACTCCCCGAAGGGTGATGGTCTCCGTCAGGCAGACCAGCACCACCCCGCCGCCGATGGCATGAACCGTTTTTCCGGCGATGGTCCGGCTCTCCATGGGCACGGTCAGTTCCAGCCCCAGCTTGAGGAGGAGTTCGAACAGGAGATCCTGTTCGGA
>PDZX01000061.1 GCA_002753185.1 Magnetococcales bacterium WMHbin3 | reverse complement strand
GGGATGTCCGGGGGCCGGATCGTCATTCGCCCGCACCGGCGTTCGGGGCTGGTGGCCGAAGAGAACATCATCGTGGGCAACACGCTCCTGTACGGCGCCACCGGGGGCGAGGCCTACATCCGCGGGCTGGCCGGCGAGCGGTTCGCGGTGCGCAACTCCGGGGCCAGGGCGGTGGTGGAGGGGGTCGGCGACCACGGCTGCGAATACATGACCGGCGGGGTCGTGGCGGTGCTGGGCGCCACCGGACGCAACTTCGCGGCCGGCATGAGCGGCGGCATCGCCTATGTCCTGGACGAACAGGGACAGTTCGCCTCGCTGTGCAACCGCGCCATGGTGGCCCTGCAAACCATGGACGATGAGGAGGACCGGAAACGGCTGCGCGAGATGGTGCAAGAGCATGCCAACCACACGGAGAGTGCGGTGGCCGCCCGGTTGTTGGCGGATTGGGACAATGCGTTGACCCGTTTCGTCAAGGTGATGCCGCACGAATATCAGCGGGTGCTGATGGAAATGAAAAAACGGGAGCAAGCGGGCCATGGGTAAAATCACGGGATTCATGGAGGTGGAACGGGAAACCCCGCGTCCGCGCGCGGTGGTGGAACGGATCAAGGACTGGGACGAACTCTACCACGAGTTTCCTCTGCCCAAGCTGCAGGAACAGGCCTCGCGTTGCATGGATTGCGGAATTCCGTTCTGTCACAACGGCTGCGTGCTGCACAACCTGATCCCCTCCTGGAACGACTGGGTGTACCGGGGACGCTGGGAGGAGGCGGTCAGCACGCTGCACCGCACCAACAACTTTCCGGAGTTCACCGGTCGGGTATGTCCCGCCCTGTGCGAGGCGTCGTGCGTGGTGGGGATCAACCGGGATCCGGTCACCATCCGGGAGATCGAACGGACCATCGTGGAAGAGGGATTCAGCCGGGGATTGATCGTCCCGCAACCGCCGACGGAGCGAACCGGCAAGCGGGTGGCGGTGATCGGGGGCGGTCCGGCCGGGATGGCGGCGGCCCAGCAGTTGACGCGGGCCGGCCACCAGGTGACCCTCTTCGAGAAGAACGAACGGGTGGGTGGGTTGTTGCGGTTCGGCATCCCCGATTTCAAGCTGGACAAACGGGTCATCGACCGGCGGTTGCGACAGATGGAGGCCGAGGGGTTGACGATCCGCGCCGGGGTACACGTGGGGGTGACGATCTTGGCGTCGGAAGTGCGCGGCAGCCACGACGCCATGCTCCTGACGGGCGGCGCGGAGCAGCCCCGTGATCTGTCGGTTCCCGGACGGGAACTTGCCGGGATCCATTTCGCCATGACCTTTCTGACCCAGCAGAACCGGCGGGTGCATGGCAGCGCCATTCCGGTGACGGAATCGATCTTCGCCCTGGGCAAGCGGGTGGTGGTGATCGGCGGTGGCGACACGGGCGCGGACTGCGTGGGCACCTCGATCCGACAGGGTGCGACGAGCGTGACCCAGATCGAACTGTTGCCCAAGCCCCCCAAGGATCGCGCCCCGGAGACCCCCTGGCCGATCTGGCCGCATCAGTTGCGGACCTCGACCTCCCATCAGGAGGGGTGCGACCGGTTGTGGAGCATTCTGACCAAATCCTTCGAGGGTGGGGCGGATGGCCGGGTCAAGGGGATCCACTGCGTGCGTCTGCTCTGGGAGCAGCGCGAGGATGGGGGCCAGCCCCGCATGCGGGAGGTGGCCGGCTCGGAGTTCTTCCTGGAGGCGGATCTGGTGCTGCTGGCCATGGGATTTCTCCATCCGGTGCAAAGCGGGATGCTGGCGGAGCTTGGGGTGACGCTGGACGCGCGCGGCAACGTGCGGGTGGACGAACGCGGCATGACCAGCGTGTCCGGGATCTTCGCGGCCGGGGACATGGCCACCGGCCAGTCGCTGGTGCTGCGCGCCATTCACGGCGGACGCAAGGCCGCCAGGGGCGTGGACGGCTGGCTGCGGGGCGGAGAGTCGGTGTTGCCGCCGGCGTGAATGGGTCCCTTGACAAAGGATGCGCCATTCTTTTACAATAACCATCGGCAGAAATCGTGTCGGTAATTCAGGAAGCCACCCGAAGGAATGATCATGAATGACGCGCTATTGGATCACGACAACACCCTTTCCGCCTCGCTGACCGTCCTGGAACGCCGTTGGGACGGCATGGCCGAAAGGATGCGCGACCTGCGGGAGCAGGTCTCCACACAGAGGCAATCGATTTCCGAGATGGAAACACAGATTTTGCAGCAACAAGAACGAATCGAGTCCCTGGAGCAGGAAAAGAAGGCGGTGATCGCCAGGATCGAAGGTTTGCTCTCCAGATTCGAGGAGATGCAGTCTTAAGGCAGTTGCAGCACCTAGTGCGCCGTTGACCGGGGAGCCATGTCCGAATCCATTGAAGTCCGCATACGTGGCCAACACTTCAAGCTGAAATCCCAGGCCAGCGGCGAATATGTACGAGAACTGGCCCAATATGTGAATGAGATCATGGGCCAGGTAGCGCAGGAGGCCCATTTGGCCTCCACGGAACGGATCGCCATCATGGCGGCAATACGCATCGCGGACGACTATTTGCTGTATCGACGGCAGATGAGCCAGCAAATGCACGGCGCGACCGAGAAAATCAGCAGGTTGATCGATACCAGCGATCAACTGCTCCAGGGATGAACAATTTACCGGCACCCCTGCGGTGTTCGTGAGGAGACCATCCTCCTGAGCCGATATCTATTGAACCTGGGAACCTTGCGCTGTTTGTGGAGTGTCGCCCCGATTGCGGGGAAACCGGAAACAATCATCAGGGGTCCACCTTGACAAAAGGGTTCAGAGGGCAAGATCCCACGGCACAGGCGGGGGCTTACGCCGGTAAGATGGCAGGGGCATGACGGAAGATCCGAAGGCGATTTTGCGACGCCAGTTGCGCGGGTTGCGGCAACGAATGTCGGCCGAGGAGATCACGAAGTGCTCCGGGACCATCGTTCGACATGTTGCGAGCGCGCCGTTTTACCAACGGGCGCGCACCATCGGGTTGTATCACCCGACGGACAACGAAGTGGATCCCTCCCGGCTGTTCCTCGATGCCGCCGCCACCGGAAAGGAGATTTACCTCCCGATTCCGGACAAAAGTTCCCGTTCCTTGAGTTTCGTTGCATACCGTCCCGGAGATCCCATGCGTATGGGTTCGTTTGGGATCCTGGAACCGATTCCTTCGGGAACGGTCGTGGATGCCGGTCGTCTTGACCTGATTTTTCTGCCGCTGGTTGGGTTCGACCGTTTTGGCTGCCGCCTTGGATTTGGCGGTGGATATTATGATCGCACCCTGGCGCGCCTGGAGGGGGGAGATGCGCTGGCTTGGCGATTGACTGGATTGGCATACGCCTTCCAGGAACTCCCGTCCATTCCCCGCGCGCCTCATGATGTCTTGATGGGGCGGGTGGTGACCGAAAACGGGGTTCTTTCGTGTAAAGGATCCGATTGATGAATATCCTCTCCCTGTTGACGGGCATCGCATGCGGAATTGGCGCGGCCCTGTTTTTCATGTACCAATGGCGGCGGCAGCAGCTGCAGAGTTTCCGGGAAAAGGAAGAGCGTCTTCAACTGATCGTCCGGAACGCCGAGGAGAAGAGCGAGACGGTCGCGCGTGAGATCGACCTGCAGGCCAAGGCAGAACGGCTGCGCATCGAAGAGCAGATGAAGGAGAAGTTCAGCGCCCGCCAGGAGGAGTTGGACCGGCTCAAGCAGCGATTCGACAAGCGCGAGGAGCAGTTGGACCGCAAGTTCGATCAACTCGATCAGCGGGAGAGCGATCTGGAGCGCAGACGCGGCCAGATGGAACAGGAGAATCGCACCCTGGAGAGCCGCAAGGAGGCTTGCCGGCAACGGGAGGAGGAGATCGGCGCGCGCCTGGAGGAGGTGGCCGGTCTGACCACCGAGGAGGCGAAGGCGCAACTGATGGCGGGCTTGCAGGAGACCGTGCGCCGGGAGGCGGCGAATTTTCTCAAGCGCGCGGAGGAGGAGACCCGCGAGAACGCGGATCGCAAGGCGCAGGAGATCATCGCCACGGCGATTCAGCGGCTGTAGGGAGAGTATGTGGCCGAGCGGACGGTGACCGTGGTGGCGATCACCTCGGAGGAGATGAAGGGGCGGATCATCGGCCGGGAGGGGCGCAACATCCGCGCCCTGGAGGCGGCCACGGGTTGCGACCTGATCATCGACGACACCCCGGAGGCGGTGGTGATATCCGGTTTCAATCCGGTGCGGCGGCAGGTGGCGCGGCAGGCCCTGGAGGAGTTGATCACCGATGGGCGCATTCATCCGGCGCGCATCGAGAGTCTGGTGCGCAAGGCAGAAAAGAGTGTCAACAACGAGATCCGCGAGGCCGGGGAGCAGGTGATTCTCGATTTGGGGCTGACCGGGATTCATCCGGAGATCGTCAAGCTGGTGGGCACCTTGAAGTTCCGGACCTCGTACACGCAGAACGTGCTCTCCCATTCCGTGGAGGTGGCCCGTTTCGCCGGGGTGATGGCCGAGGAGTTGGGACTGGATTTCAATATTGCGCGGCGTTGCGGGTTGTTGCACGACATCGGCAAGGCGCTGGATCATGAAATTCAGGGATCGCACGCTGTGATCGGCGGGCAGGTTGCCAAGAAATACAAGGAACATCCGCTGGTGGTGAACGCCATCTGGTCGCATCATTTCGACATCGAGCCGACCTCGGTGTACGGACCGCTGATCAATGCCGCCGATGCCCTGTCTGCGGCGCGTCCTGGGGCGCGGCGGGAGAACGTGGAGACCTACATCAAGCGTCTGGAGGCCCTGGAGTCCATGGCCATGGAGTTCCCCGGCGTGGAAAAGGCGTTCGCCATTCAGGCCGGTCGCGAGTTGCGGGTGATGGTGGCTTATGACCGTGTCAAGGACGAGGGTGCCATGACCCTGGCTGGGGAGATCGCCACCCGCGTGGAGAACGAATTGACCTATCCGGGTCAGATCCGGGTGACCGTGATTCGAGAGATGCGCGCCACGGCGGTGGCGCAATAAAAGAGAAGCATATGGCTATAATTTTTCCTGCTTGAAAATTATTAGGCAGTCTCTCATCCTGTAACGCTAAAAAAATTTACAGATTGTTCTTTAATTTTTTTATTATAATATTGATATAATCAAAGCAATAAATTCACATACCAGTCACACGCGTCATCTCCGTTTCCCTCCCCTAGACGCCTATCCAGCATCCTTGCCTCACTATTTTTTTATTTGCATTTTTTTTGATCTTATGGTTCCATGTGTACTTGACACATCATGGAGGGAAACGATGCATGGATATGAGTGATCCCATCAGACATCAACAAGGAATATGTAACACATGACACAGATTAATTACAATATTAAATTTCAAATTTTCATAAGCTCTCCTTTTAGCGAAAAAATATTTCGCGACTTGGCTTATGCAACAATATCATCGCAAGGTCACTTTCCAATGGCCATGGAGCGTCAACCATCTTCAACGCTATCAACGGAATCCGCTATAAAACAAGCCATCTTAGAATCTCAAATAATTATTTTTATTCTTGGGTGGAAATATGGCGAGGAAAATCCACGTGATCCTGAATCAAAATCCTTTACAGAACAAGAATATGATTTCGCAAGAAACAACAATAAAAGTATCCTCGTTTTTATGCAGCACAGAAACGAAATAGAACAAAACAGGGCAATCCTTTCTCGTAATGACGAGGATTACAATAACAGCGAAAAACTAAACAAATTCTATGATAAAATTATACAAGACGATAAATTAAATTCCAGATGGTCCATGAATGATACAGACGCTTTCGTCAGAAACGTGTCTGCCGCCATTGCGACAGCGACGCGTGAACTTGAAAGAACATGTCCAGAAAAAGGCTGGTTCAATGCTCAATCGGCTGACCTCCTTCAATTATTATCACCATCAATCAAGAACGAACTTCGACGTGAAATTGTTGCAAAAGCAAATATTTTTAAAAGATTAGACGAAAGATGCACGCAAAGCGTTGGGGAGAAAAAGGCTATTAGTAGAACTTTTTGTAATTATTTTAGCGACTACTTCGGCCTTAATACCAGAAAATTTTTATTTATTGAGTCAGGGTCCACGACCGCATTTGTTGCACAAGCACTAGGCGAAAGGCTGGGCGAAAAAATAAAACAAATTTCAATATCAGACAGTTACAGACCTGAAATGCACATTGTGACAAATAATTATCTTGCATATCTTCATCTGTGGCTTCGCAACGGGGTACCCTGTGAAATGTTTCCAGGAGGCCCTGCCCAGGAACCTTATGGTGCCGTATACGGTCCGCTTTCACAATATGGTCATAATTTTGAACCATCTACTTCATATTGCAGACAATCCATCAGACAAGAAGATCAAGCCAAAATTGGATCTCTAAACACACAATTCACACAATTATTAGATAACAAAAAAGTAGAAGCAAATCAATTACTCATGGTTGGAGCAATATCAGGTATACAAATTAGCGATAGATACAACATCTCCAAGATTGAGAATGATAGCGTAATCGAAGAACAAATTAAAAAATTAAAAGGCTTTCATGTTGGTAATTATTTTAATATGCTCTTCAAGAGATTCATGTACAAGACGAAATGCCCAATCGTAATTTGCATCCACGCTGAAAAAATTGACGCCCCCATAGAAAAGGGTAAATGTCATTTTATATTTGATAACGAATATACATGGGAAAATTTTTATAAAAATTATCCGTTAGCGTTCTGTATTGGATACAAAGCAGGTGATGGAAAATTAGAAAGAATAATTGAAAGCATGTCATTCATCTCTTTTACAAGAGATACACAATATTCTGAAAACGGTGAATACCAAGCGGCATTATTTACAAATAATGAATTTACAAACTGCGTCAAGATTAAATAAATATTAAAAATATAATATTTAACAATGCGGTGTGTGCCGTCCGAAAATTAATCACATATTATTACATGCGTGTCATGGATAACATGCCGAAATGGACTACTATCCCGCGCTCGCCATGCCTGCGTCCGCTTGAACCGAAAAAAATCCGTCTACCCTAAAGAAAGCAAACCCATGACACAAGACCATCCCGCCAAAAAACGATTTCTGCTCGCCATCGGCCTGGGCACCTTGGCCGGCCTGCTGTGCGTCTGGCTGGCGGCGCGAGGGCAACCGGCGCTGGGGTCGCCGAGCCATCCCATCTTCTGGGCCATCCTCACCGACCGCATGCTCATCGGCATGGTGGTGGCGCTGGCGGGGGCGTATACGGTCCATCCGGTCCTCGGTTTCCCGTATCGTCCCTGGCTGCGGGGGTTGTGCCTGGGGGTGGTGGTCTCGCTGCCGCTGGGGGCCGGGGCCATGGGGGGACCGGCACCGGAAGGCGTGTCATCCTGGGTGATCTTTTTTGCCACGCTGATCGCTGGCGGGGTCTACGGCCTGGCCATCGACGTGATCGTCTCCAGGGGCGGGGCGGAAGGGGCGGCATTGCTGACCGGCGCGGACGCGCGGATGTGAAGCTCCTGCTGCGGGAAGGGAATCTCGATGTCATGGACGCGAAACACCCGGTTGATCGCGGTGTTGAGACGGTCGGTCAACAGGGAACGCACGTCCGGGTCCACATGATAAACCCGCAACTGGAACTCCAGAGCACTGGCGCCATGATTCATGAACAATACCCGTGGCGGGGGATCGCGCAGCACCAGAGGTTCGTTGCGGGCCACCTCGAAAAGCAGCTTGCGCACCTGCTCCACGTCACTGCCATACCCCACGCCGATGGGGATCATCAGACGCACCTCCCTGGAGCTTAGCGTCCAGTTGATCACCTCCTTGGTGATCAGGTCACGGTTGGGAATCAGAATCTCCTGAAGGTCCTGATTGATGACCCGCGTGGCGCGGATGTTGATGCGCCGCACCTCGCCCATCACCGCGCCCACCGAAATGCGGTCCCCCACCCGCACCGGCCGCTCCAACAGCAAAATAATCCCACTGACAAAATTGGCCACGATCTCCTGCAATCCGAAACCAATCCCCACGCTGATGGCCGCCGCCAGCCAGGCGATCTTGCCCACGTCCACATGCAGCGCGGCAAGCGCCCAAGGCAGACCGATCAATACCACCAGGTAACGACCGATGGTCAGGATGGCATAGCGCGCCCCCTGATCCATGCTCAGGCGGGAAAAGAGCAGCAGTTCGAGAATGCCGGGCAGATGATGCACCAGCCAGAACGAAACGAACAGTATGATGACGGCGCGCAGCACGTCCGCCACGGTGACGAGATCCACGCTCCCGTCCGGCAGGGTCGAGGTGAACAGCACAAACTCGTTCAAGGCATCCAGGGTCTGACGGTTGACCCCCCAATAGGAGGCCAGAACCAACCCCCCGCCCACAACGAAGATCAAACGCAAGAACTTGCGCATGGATAGCGCCGTCTGATATCGCTGCTGCCGCTCGTCCTCGCCAGGAGCCACCGCCGACCCTCCCCTGCCCAGGCGCATCGCCATGGCCACGGCCAACCGGTAGGCGCCGATCAGCAGAAACAGGGTCACCATGCTCGCCAGCCCATTGCGGGTGATGGCGGCGGCTCCGAAGCGATACCCCATGACATCCAGTCCCACCACGGCCAAAACGGATAGAAAAAAAACACTGGAAATCAACCGCCAGTTTTCCGCCAGCACCCCGCGCTTGGCCACCCGCTCGCCACCCGCCTGTTCGCTCTGCCAGAAGGAGTGGCGCACCAGAGGCGAGGCGTCGCGCATCAGGTAATACAACACCGCCATGACGGTCAACTCATAGGCCGTGTAACTGAGTCGCGGCAGGGCCTGGAAGTCGAACGGCGCCCCCCGGAAGATCACCCACGGCATCAGCAGCACGGGATAGGCCATCAACAGCAAACGTATGGCCAGCCACAGGGTGGCGCACAGATCGGCGGGCATCGAGAACTGTTGACGGGCGATGCCGTGGTGGTCGAACAGACGGCGACCAAAACGCCACAAAAAGAAAAACAACGCCAAATGGATGAAGACCCTGGCCAGCACCGTCCCCACCCCCTCCGGCAAACCCGCCGCGTCCAGGGCCAGGGCCACGATCAGGAAATAGACCGACCACCAGGCCGCCTCGGCGAACGCCTTCAGGATCGGCATCAACCGATGCATCCCGCGCTCCGGCTCACGCGACTGATAACGATGCAGGGAGTGGATCCAGCGCCTGGACAAAGGAATGCCGATCAGCAGCGACAGACTCAGCAGCAACCCGTAGAAGATCACCAAAGGCCTCTGGACCGCATCCCGCAGACGTTGCAGGCTCTCCGTGGAAAAAAAACGCTCCACCCAATGCAACAGGCTCTTTTCCCGATCTCCGGCGCCGATCTCCTCGAACGCCCCCTTGAGCAAAGCGATTCCCACCGGTTCCGCGTCCTGGATCCAGAACACCTTGGAGAGCACGAACCGCTCCATGGCATCCAAAAGATTGCCCCGTTCCACGGCGAGCAACTCCAGACGCCGTTCGTCCACGTTGATTTCGAACAGGACCTTCTTTTCGTCCAGCAACCCCCGGCGAAAGGCATCGAGAAAACGGCTGGCCTTGTCGCGCATCTGGGCGCGTTGTTTGTCGTTCCCCTCCAGGACTGTCTCCAGTTCCCCGCGCCACTGCTCGCGCAGGCTCCCCAGCCGGGAGTCGATCTCCAGGCGGCGGGACTGACCCTGGCCGAGACGCTCCTTGAGCGATGGCGGGATCACTTGCGCCAGTTCCAGGCGGCGCTGTCCCTTCAAGCGGAAGGTGGATTTCAGCAATTCTGCGGCCATGCCCTGGGACCCCATCCGTTTGACCAGGGCGGTGAGATTGGCCAGTTCCGCCTCTTCTTCCTTGATGCGCCCCTCCTGGGCGGTGATGACGCTGGCCAATTCGGTGCGCAGTTGCTGCCAGTCGGCGATGTTCTTCTGGGTTTGCGCCACATGGATTTCCCACTGGGCCAGAAACTTTTCCGCCGGGGTGCGTGCCTTTTCCGCCTCCTTCTCCTTTTGCGCCAGGGCGTCGGACTTGACCTCCAGGTTCTGGGTCTGCAGGCGGTTGAGCGCCTCCTGGTACTGCTTGTACTGCTGCTCGTGCCAGTCGAACAGGCGTTGCGCCAGTTCCAGTTCCTTGTCCAGCCGCACGCCGTGTTCCTTCTCGAAGGCGAGTTCCGCGTTCCACAAGGCGATCTGCTCCTGCCCGACCCGAATGCCGAGGTGGGCATTCTCCCCCTTCAGGGCCACCAGGCTCTTCTTGGCCACGTCCGACTTGCCATCGGCGGCAGGAAGTTTTTGCAACTCCTCTTCCGCCGCCTTCTGGGCCAACTTGGCCTGCTGGATCATTTCCGGGATGCGTTGCACCAGTTGACGCCGGTTGTTGCGGGCATCCTGCAACCCCTTCAGGGCGTTCAGGCGTTCGGCGCGCTTGTCGGAGAGGGTCTTGAAGGCATCCTGATCGGGATCGGACGGCAGGGCGGGTGGAGATTTTTTCTCCCATTCCCGGATGGCGGCATCCAACTCCGCCTCGGTGTGGCCCTTGTCCGGACGGGTGGCCGCCATCTCCTTGCGGCGGGCGAGCACCTCGCCGAGTTGCCGCAGCAGGGCGACACGGTTCTTCAACTGGGTGCGGCGGCGCCCTTCCTGGCTCTCGTCCCCCACCTCGCCGGGAATGGCGGCCAATTCCTGATTCAGCAGGCCGATGACGGTGGCCGTGGCCTCCGGGGTGATGGTCTCGTTTTTCCACAAAGGGGAATAGGCGCCCAGGGAGGGAGCCTCGGCAGTGCTGCCCTCCCCATGGAGGGAGAGCAGCCACACGACCAGCAGTAACAAAAAACGCACGTCAGGATTGCTGCAGTGAACCACGATTGATGAAGGTATTGTTCCTTCTCGTCTGATCGAACTTCTCGGCCTGAATGGCGGCCAGGGTGCTCTTCCATGCGTGGCGCGCGGCCTTGAGGACCAGGTATCCGCCAAAATCCCCGAACTGGCCATAGAGATAATCGTCCGGGTCGCGGTTGGCCTGTTTGATGGCGGTGGCGTACTTGCCGGGGATCTGCTCGGTCAACTCCACCATCTTGACCTTGTTCTTGGTGCCTTCGACCGTGTTTTCGATCATGGCCTCGCCATTGCCCAGGTAGAAGATGAGGTATCCTTCCTGGGAGAAGATCTGCTTCTTGACCTCGATCTTGTTGCCGATCATCTCGGCTTCGTGGGGATTGGCGGTGGAGAGGCCGAAGGTTTCCTTGGTGCGCAGGTCGATGACGTCGTTGAGGTGTTTTACCAACAAAACAATCAACTTGTCCTTCAATTGATCCCGCACGTCCGGCGAGAGCTTCTGCAGCACGGAGCGGTCGAACTCCAGCAGGATGCAGGGTTCGGCGGCCACCACGCTGGCGGTGCGGGGCTTGGCGCTCAGGAAGGCGATCTCGCCGAAGATGGCCCCGGGCTTCAGTTCCCCCACCGGGTTGACGTTCGGCTTCTTGTAGACGCTGACCCTGCCCTGCAGGATCACAAAAAAGGATCCAGACTCGTCCCCTTCGTTGATGACGGGGGCATTGGCGGGAAACTTCTTGAACACGCTGTCCAGCCGGGCGATCTCCTGCTTGGCGCTGGGAGGAAAGTCAGAAAAAAATTTAATTTTTTCAAGCAATTGAACGTCAAACATATCCTCTGCTCCCCTGCATGCCACGGTTGGTGGCGAGCCTCATGCGTCGCGCTCCGCCAGAAGTGTTGTCAAGCGATCCAGATTGCCCAGGGAAATCAGATGGGCATAGACCCAGGCCATCCCTCTGGAACGTATCAATTTTAATGCATTGGGGGGATCCAAGTCCAATAATTTATTCTCATCCACGACGAACATCCCGCTCATGGTGATGCGCCGGCCGTCGGGAAGGGCCACGTTGGCGGCCAGATCCACCAGCAAATCCAATTCACGCAGGAGGCCTGTAAAAGTTTCCGTCAGATCCATGCAACCAAAGAACTCATCCAAAAGGTTCAAAATTTGCGAAAGATCGGGGGACGCGTTACCATCATCATCAAACAACCGCACTCCAATCTCTTTCGTAGTAAATCCCGGAAAAGCCTCGTCGATATAAACCTGGCCACTCCCACCCCTGCGTCTCCCCTCGCCCACCAGGAACGGATAGCGCTGGAAGAAATAGGGCACGTAACCGGCAAGCCACCTGCCCTCGCGGTCCACAAAGAGATTTTCCGAATCACGCAGCCCCAGCAGAGCCGCCGGGATGATCTGCTCCCCGGAGGGGACGAACACAATGGGAAAATGCCGATAGGCCTCGGAAAATTCCGCCCCCACCAGCATGGCGATATTGGTGTCGGCGGCGAAGCGGTAATCCCGCGCGCCGGAGACCAGGCGCAGTTCCCGGTGGCCGGTCTTGCTCAACAAACGCAATTTCTTATAAAAACCAAATCCTTCCATGATCATCCGCCGTCACTTCCCCCTCTCGGAGCATAAAAAAAGAGGGTGAGGGGAATCCCCCCACCCTCCTTGACCAAGCCGAAACGATTACTTCTGCGCATCCTTGTCGGCGGGCTTGGCTTCCGGAGCCGCCGGCACGCCGGGCGCGCCCCAGGCCGGACCACCCCAGGCCGGAGCGCCCCAACCCGGACCGCCCCAGCCATAGCCGGGATAGCCGCCCCCCCAGCCCGGACCATAGCCGTAGCCGTTGTTCCAGCCGTTGTTCCAGCCGTTATAGTTGTTCCAGTTGTTGTTGCCCCAACCACCGGCATCGCCATCGATATCGCCGCCCATGTTGAAGCCGAAATTGCCACGGGCGCGGCCATTGCCACGGCCATTGCCCAACCAGTTGTTGCCCCAGTTGTTACCCCAGTTGTTGTTCCAGTTGTCCCAGCCATTGTTGTTCCAGGGAACCCCCCCCCCCGGACCACCCCACCATGCGGAAGAATCCCCCGCAGTGAGCAGAACAGCCCCACCGATCAGGGCGGCCAGAGCCAACGTACGCAAACCTTTATTCATCGTTATCTCCTCCTCGCAGTTAACTGTGTTCTTGGCAACCACCAAGCGTGGCATCGCCCATTTTTGAATGCCGACACGTCCGCGACGCACTCCGGCTTTCCTTTTTTTAACTCAATCCGGGTTGGCATGCAAATTAAAAAAAAGCAGACAAGACCACTCGCGCAAAAAAAAAGCGGGTCGCGCATGAGGCTTCCATTTTTCCACGTCTGCTTGTATATTAATGAAAATATCCAACCGGTGGCAACCAGGAACGAGAGACCTTCATGAACCCGATCGACCGCTTTTTCACCAAGGATCCGGCGCACTTCGCCAGGGCCTATCTCGAACATTTGGGCCGCGTTCTGGCGGCCATCGATCCAGAGGAAATCGCCCGCTTCACGGCCACCCTGCTCGACGCGCGGGAGCGGGGGGCGACCATCTTCTTCATCGGCAACGGCGGGAGCGCCGCGACGGCCAGCCATTTCGCCAACGACCTGGGGGTGGGAACCCGCTGCCTGGAGCGTCCGTTCCGGGCGCTCGGCCTGACGGACAATCACGCGGTGGTCACCGCCATTGGCAACGACTTCGGCTATCATGATGTGTTCGCGCGGCAACTGCGCATTCTGGGCAAGGCCGGGGACGTGCTGGTGGCCATTTCGGCATCGGGGAACTCGCCGAACCTGCTGGAAGCCATCGAACAGGCCAAAAAAATGGGCATCAAGAGTGTGGCCCTGACCGCCTTCGACGGCGGACGGATGCGCCAAATGGCCGACGAGGGGATCCATGTCCCCACCGAAAAGGGGGAGTACGGCCCGGCGGAGGACGCCCACATGATCCTGGACCACCTGGTGGCGGCCTATCTCACCCGGCTGGTGGCCGCCGACTGAAGGGGACGCCACCAGGCCTCGTCCTCCAGGTACCAGGCGATGGTCTTGCGGATCCCACTGGCAAAACTCTCTTGAGGCTCGAAACCCAGTTCCGAACGGATTTTGCGGGCATCGATGGCGTAGCGCCGGTCGTGGCCGGGCCGGTCGGCGACGAAGGTGATCAGGCCTGCCGACTCCTGGCGAGCCGCCAGTTGCGCGCGCGGATAGCGGCGGACCAGGCCGGGGTCGGCGGCGAAGGCCTGATCCAGTTCCCGGCATAAGAGCCGCACGATGTCGATGTTTTGCCACTCCGCGTTGCCGCCGATGTTGTAGACCTCCCCGACGCGGCCTTGCCGCAGGATCCGTTCGATCCCCCGGCAGTGATCCTCGACATACAGCCAGTCCCGCACGTTCAATCCGTCGCCGTAGACCGGCAGGGGGCGGTTTTCCAGAATATTGACGATCATCAGCGGGAGGAGCTTTTCCGGGAACTGGAACGGCCCGTAATTGTTGGAACAGTTGCTGGTGGTCACCTGAAGGCCGTAGGTGTGATGGGCGGCGCGCACCAGGTGGTCGGAGGCCGCCTTGCTGGCGGAATAGGGGGAGTTGGGGAGATAGCGGTTCTCCTCGGTGAAGGGGGGATCCTCCGGCAGCAACGACCCGTACACCTCGTCGGTGGAGACGTGATGGAAGCGATGGGGAAGCGGGCCGCCGGGACCCTGGAGCCACACCGCCCGCGCCGCCTGCAGCAGCACGTGCGTGCCCACCACGTTGGTTTCGATGAAGGCGTCCGGACCCAGGATGGAGCGGTCCACGTGGGACTCCGCCGCGAAGTGGACGATGGTGTCGATCCCCTCCTCGCTCAGCACTCTTTTCACCAATTCCAGGTTGTTGATCGATCCGTACACGAAACGGAAGTCGCTCCCTGGCGGCAGCCCCTCCAGGCTCGCCCGATTGCCGGCGTAGGTCAGGGCATCGAGGACCACCAGTCGGTCTTGCGGGTGTTGGCGCGACCAGTAATGGACAAAATTGGCGCCGATGAAACCGGCCCCCCCCGTGATCAGGATCCCACCCATGACGAACTCCTTACAAAAAATTGAATATTTTCAATTATAAACATCTGTTCAGAAAAAATTTTTTCACCCTCCCCATAGAATTCTACTTTCAGACGCAGGCAGTGCAAGATATGATCCATTCAACCAAACGGCACGGATTGCCGACCAATGCATCCGTCGGGCCACCTGTCAGGGGCCGAAATCCTCACAAGCATGCGCGCTGCGGTGATGGCTTCTCCCTTGACCTGACGACCCGAAGGCATGCCTTTGTCTGCCTCCGCGCCAACCAACTGAAACCTGCTCTGCTATCGCGCTATCAAGGATCGCAAGGGAAAGGAATACTATGGATACGCTTTACATTCTAGCCGTGGCGGCGGTGGTGATCGTCCTGCTTTTCGACTACACCAACGGCTTCCACGACGCATCGAACATCATCGGCACCATCATCGCATCACGGGCCATGACACCGATCCAATCGGTGATCGTCGTGGCCACATTCGAACTCCTCGGCCCGATCCTGGGCGGGACCGCCGTGGCCAACACCATCGGCAAATTCATCAGCATCGGCGATCTTCCCAAGGCCGTCGCGGTCTCAATTATCCTGTGCGGTATCTGCGGGGCCATCTTCTGGAACCTGCTCACCTGGTGGTTCGGTCTGCCCTCCTCCTCCTCCCACGCCCTGGTGGGCGGACTGATCGGCGCGGTGGTCGTCTCGGTCGGCGGAGACAACGTGCTGTGGGGCTTCTCCGATCTCATGCAAGGCAAGGTGAACGGTTTCGTCAAGATCCTGGCGTCACTGCTGGTATCACCGGTTCTTGGGTTCTGGGTCGGCTTCCTGCTCCACCGCTTCATGCGCGGCCTGCTGCGCAACGCCAAGCCATCGGCCAACAAGCCCTTGCGCAAAATCCAGTTCTTCACCGCCGCCGGTCTCGCCTTCTCCCACGGCGCCAACGACGCGCAAAAGAGCATGGGCATCATCACCATGATCCTGGTGCTGGGCGGGTTCATCGACAAATTCGTGGTGCCCACCTGGGTGATCTTCGCCTGCGCGATCGTGATCACGCTGGGGATCCTGTCCGGCGGCTGGCGCATCGTGCGCACCGTGGGCTTCGGCATCTTCAAGGTGCGTCCCCTGCACGCCCTCGACACCCAGCTCACCTCGGCGACCCTGATCCTCTCCGCGTCGCTCATGGGCGCCCCGGTCTCCACCACCCACGTGGTGAGTTCCGCCATCATGGGCATCGGCGCCTCCGAGCGGCCCAAGGCCGTGCGCTGGGCCAAGGCCAAGGAGATCGTCAGTACCTGGGTCATCACCATCCCCAGCGCCGGCATCGTGGGCGCCCTGACCTATTACATCGTCAAACTGATCACTGGTGGTGCCATCTAGTCACCGGTGCGCAAAGCCTTCCGGACTCAAAGAGGCACATCAACTTCCGGGCCGTGATGGCCCGCAGGATAAGGAGTATGTAAAATGAGTGGCAGTTCCAATTCCCTGGCTTCCAAAATCCTCAACAACGTCTTTCCACGCGTGCCGGACTTCTACGGCATGATCAACGACCAGTGCGACGCGGCCGCCCAGGCCATGGACGCCCTGGTGGAGTTCATGGAAACCAACAACCCCGACAAGGGTCTGTTCGTGCGCGAAATGGAAAAGAAGGGCGACGAGATCAAGGCGCGCAACATGAGCGTGCTCAACCAGGCCTTCGCCACCCCCATGGACCGCGAGGACATCTATCGCGCCATCACCTCCATCGACCAGATCATGAACTATGCCAAGACCACGATCCGGGAAATGGAAGTCCTCAATCTGGCGCCCGACCAGTACACCCTGGAGATGGCGCAACTCCTGCGCGAGGGCGTCGATGCCCTGAAGCGCGGCTTCCACAAGCTGGGCGTCACCCCGGCCCTGGCGGACCAGGATGCGGCGGCGGTCAGCAAGGCCGAGCGCAACACCGAAAAGGCCTATCGCCGCGCCATCGCCGCCCTGTTCACCGCCGAGGAGGCGATGAAATCCCTCGATGCCAACGAGCCGGGCGCCCAGTCCAAGGCCATGGAGCGCGTGGTGGAGATGTTCAAGCGTCGCGAACTCTATCGCCACCTCTCCAACACCGCCGACCAGCTGGCCCGTGCCGGTGACGTGCTGCACGACATCGTGGTGCAGATTTCCTAAAGCCGTTCCCCTCCCCTTCCCGCGCGTCCCCAGGGCGCGCGGGAAGTTTTTTTGTTCTGCATTGGTTTTTCTTGACTTCCCGTTCCCGAACACGCACTCTTTGCCTCAGCTGGAGTGGGCCGGATGGCCGCTGTGGTCCCTTTTGGGACCATGGAGGAAAGTCCGGGCTCCACAGGGCAGGATGCCGGGTAACCCCCGGCGGGGGTGACCCCAGGGATAGCGCCACAGAAAGCAAACCGCCGGCCGGAGCAGCCCATTCGGGTTGCGCAGCCGGCAAGGGTGAAAGGGTGCGGTAAGAGCGCACCGCGCTCCCGGTAACGGTAGCGGCAGGGCAAGCCCCATCCGGAGCAAGACCGCATAGGGGGGCGTTTGAAGACGGCCCGTCCAGCCCCCGGGTAGGTCGCAAGAGAGTGCCGGCAACGGTACTCCCAGAGGAATGGCCATCCCCTTCAACCAGGGACAGAACCCGGCTTACAGGCCCACTCCAGCCTTATCCACCCCATGGGCCATCGAGGAGAGCACCTTGCCACCGGAAGAACAACATCCGGACCTGCTGCCCGCCGGAACCCGGCTGCGTCACTATGACATCCTGGCCATTCTGGGTCAGGGGGGGTTCGGGATCACCTATCGCGCCCGCGACGTCATGCTCGATGTGGACGTGGCCATCAAGGAGTTCTTTCCCCGCCCCCTGGGGGTCCTGAGACAAACAGACGGCTCGGTGCGCCTGGCAGACGAGGTGCAAAAACCCATCTTCGAGAAGTGCATGCGCCGCTTCCTGGAAGAGGCCCGCTCCATCGCCCGCTTCCACAACGAGAACATCGTGCGCATCTTCAGTTTCTTCAAGGAGAACGGCACGGCCTATCTGGTCATGGAGTACGTGGAGGGCACCACGCTCCACGAACGATTCCAGCGAGGGGAGTGCCGCTCCGAGGCGGAGTTGATGGGGATCCTGCGCCCGCTGATGAAGGCATTGGCCCTGCTGCATCAGGAGGGGTTCGTGCATCGCGACGTCAAGCCCGGCAACATCTACGTGCGCACGGACGGCAGCCCGGTGCTGCTGGATTTCGGATCGGCCCGGCAGTTCATCTCCGAGCAGAGCAACACCATGACCACCTTCCTGACCCCTGGTTACGCCCCTCTGGAGCAGTATTCCGGCAAAAAGGACGAACATGGCCCCTGGACCGACATCTACTCCCTGGCCGCAGTGATGTACGTCGGCATCAGCGGCCGCCCGCCGGTGGATGTCATCACGCGGGGCAACGGACTGATGCATAACGGCAAGGATCCCCTTTCGCCCGCGTTGCAGGTGGGCAAAGGACGGTTTTCGCAACTCTTTCTGTCCGCCATCGACCAGGCCCTGCGGGTGCAGCCCGGCGACCGGCCCCGCAACATGGACGAATGGCTGCGCTTTTTCCGCATGGCCACCGCCAACCGCCAGCTCGTCACCATCGCCGACACGGACAAGGAGCGGGAATACGTCTTGAAGATCATCCGGACCATCACCTTCTTCAAGGGGTTTTCCGAGGAGGAGAAGATGCGTTTCGTCTCCAACCACACCCGCATCCAGAAGTGCGTTCCCGGCACCTACATCATCCGCGAAAACAGCAAGGAGAGTTCGTTCTTCATTCTCCTTTCCGGTTCGGCCAATGTCTTGCAAAGCGGCAATCCCACCCCGCTCTCGGAGCTGGGACCCGGCGCCATTTTCGGCGAAATCTCCTTTCTGACCAACATGCCCCGCACGGCCAACGTGGTGGCCAACGAGCCATGCCTGCTGGTACGGGTGGACAAGGGGCTGATGGACACCCTGGGTGCCGAGGCGCGGGAAAAGATCAAGGACCGCATCATCGAGCAATTGCTGAAAAGAATGAAAAAAATGAATCAATTGTTGCAAAATATCATCAGGGATTCCTTTGTATTGATGGGAACCCCTATAAAAATGGATAATTTCAATAAAGAAAGTGATACCTTCAGCGAACCATCCGAAGTTTGAGTTTGCCGGTACCGACCGATCCGGCCCCGACATGGGCAAACGGCCCGCGCATCGACCCGGACTGGCTTGACACCCCCCGCCCCTCGGATCCTATAATTTCGCATGCGTTAATCGTTTTTGCGGGAGCGACCCCTCTGAGCAACGGCCACAACAGCGTCCTGCTGCATGAAACCATCGCCGCGCTGCGGCCCGTGCCGGGAGGCGTCTACCTGGACGCCACCTTCGGAGACGGCGGCCATGCCCTGGGCCTGCTGCGGGCGTCCGTGCCCGGAGGACGGGTGGTGGCCCTGGACCGGGATCCGGAAGCCGTGGCGCGTGGCCAACGCCTCGCCGAAGCCACCGAAGGGGGGTTGACAGTCCGGCAGGCCCGCTTCGGGACGCTGAAAAACCTGCTCGCCGAGGAGCGGCTGGCCGGTCGCGTGGATGGATTCGTGTTCGACGTCGGGGTCTCCTCGCGCCAGCTGGATACCCCGGAAAGAGGCTTTTCGTTTCGATTGGATGGACCGTTGGATATGCGCATGGATCAAGCAGGCGCCGCCCCCACTGCGGCGGATCTGGTCAACCGGATGCCCGCCGAGGGGCTGGAAGAGCTGTTCGGCCGCTTCGGCGAGGAGCGTTTCGCCCGGCGGGCGGCGCGCGCCATCGCCGACAGACGCCGTGCCTCCCCCTTCACCACCACGCGGGATCTGGCCACCCTGCTGGAACGGGTGATTCCCGGCGATGGCCGCATCCATCCCGCCACCCGGATCTTTCAGGCCCTGCGCATCGCGGTCAACGAGGAACTGGCGGAACTGAGCAACGGGCTTGCCGCCGCCATGGAGGCCATGGCCCCAGAAGGACGGATCGCGGTGATCACCTTCCACTCCCTGGAAGACCGCATCGTCAAGCAGACCTTCCGCAAGGCGGCGCTGCCCCCGCCCACGCCCACCGGACCGGCGGCCTGGCTGCCGGTGTCCCGCGAGCCGTTCCGGCCCCGCTTCGCCCTCGATCCCGCCCGGCCCATCCTGCCCGGCGAGGAAGAGATCCGACGCAATCCACGCGCCCGCAGCGCCAAGCTGCGCGTGCTGCGCGCGCTGGCTCCGGAACCCAAGCCAATGGATCGAACGGCATGAAATCCCCCTGGCTGCTCCATACCCTGCTCACCATCCTGCTGGTGATGACCGCTGCGGTCACGATCACCTCCCGCATGTGGATGCTGGATGCCCACCGTGAACTGGAACGCCTGGTCAAAAAACGGACGGAGCTGCTCGATCAGGAAGAGGCTCTGCGCCTGGAATGGGTCGCGCGCACCGACCTCAACACCATCGAACGCCGCGCGAAAAAGGATCTCGGCATGCGCCCCATGCGGCCCGACCAGTGGCACGAGGCCCCCAAGTGAGTCCGCGGCAATCCCCCCATCGCTGGTCTGGCCTCTTTTCCCTCCTGAAGGCGGGACGCGGCAAATTCTCCCGTGTGCGCGTCCGGGTCCCGATCCGGCCACGCGCCGCCTCCTCGGCGCCCATCGGCCCGGTCCAGCCCCCGCCCGGCCCGGTGGAACGGCTCAAGTCCCGTCCGGTGGCGCGTCCCAGCGCCCCGCCCATCTACAACGTCAAGATGCGCCTGACGGTGGTGGTCGGCTTTTTCATGCTGGCCTTCTTCGTCCTGGCCGCCCGCGCCGTCCACCTGGTGGTCTTCCAGGGCAAGGAACTCCGGGAAAAGGCCCTCAGTCAACACCAGAGAAAGATCATCACCCAACCCCACCGGGGCCGATTCCTGGATCGCAGCGGCCATCCCCTGGCCATCAGTCTGCCGGTGAAATCCCTCTCCGTGGACATCAGTCATGTCAAGGAGCCGATCGCCCTGGCGGATCGGCTCGCCCCGCTGGTGGGGGTGGACAAGCAACGCCTGCGCTACCGCCTGAAGAAGGCCAAGCCGAACTCCTACCCGATCCTGGCGCGCAAGCTCCCGCCGGGAGTGATCCACAAGATCAGGAACATGAACGACCCGGCCCTGTTCTTCATTCCCGACATGCAACGGTTCTACCCCCTGGGCGAGATCACCGGCCACATCATCGGCTTCGTCGGTTTCGACGGTCTCGGGGCCGAGGGGCTGGAAAAGATGTTCCAAAAGGAACTCCAGGGTCAGCCCGCCTCGCGGATCATCACCCATGACCGCATGGGCCGGGTGATGCCCAAGGTCCAGAACCTCTCCGAGGGCCATCCGGGCAGCGACATCGTGCTCACCATCGACGCCACGATTCAATACATCGCCTACCGCGCCCTCCTGAAGGGGGTGACCAGGAACCGGGCCAAGGCCGGCTCGGTGGTGGTCCTCGACCCGCGCACCGGCGACGTGCTGGCCATGGTGAACCAACCGGCCTTCAATCCCAACAACATGCTGGAAAGCCAGTCGGACACCCGCCGCAACCGCGCCATCATGGATGCCTACGAACCCGGCTCCACCTTCAAGATCTTCACCATCGGCGCGGGCCTGGACACCGGGGTGGTCAAGGAGTCCACGGTCGTCGATATCGAGGGGGGCCGCCTGAAGATCGGCGACCGGGTGATCCGCGACTTCCATGCCGGCATGAATCATCTCTCCATCGGGCAGATCATCCAGAAAAGCTCCAACGTCGGCGCCGCCAAGGTGGGGTTGATGATGAAGGTCGAAACGCTGGAGCAGTACATCCATAATTTCGGCTTCGCCAAACCCACCGGCGTGGAGCAGACCAACGAGGCCGCCGGCAGCCTCGCCGACATCACCCACTACCGACACGTGGGGCAGGCGAACCGCTCCTACGGCTACGGGGTGACCGCCACGCCCCTGCAGATCGCCACGGCGGTGGCGGCGGCGGTCAATGGCGGCCTGCTGCGTCCCCCCCATCTGGTGGCGGGCAGGATGATCAACGACCGGCAGATCCCCATTCCCCGCGTCGAACCCCGCCGGGTCATCTCCGACAAGACCTCGGCGATCATGCGCCGGATTCTGGCCATGGTGGTCTCCACCGAGGGGACGGCGGTCCAGGCCAAGGTGAACGGCTACACCGTGGCCGGCAAGACCGGCACCGCCCGCAAGGCGAGCGGCAGGCACGGCTACCAGAGCGGCAGCTACTTCGCCTCCTTCGTCGGCTTCATCCCGGCGGAGGATCCCAAGCTGCTGATCTTCGTCGGCATCGATGAGCCGGATACCAAGCAGTATTACGGTGGCCTGGCCGCCGCGCCGATATTTCGCGAAATCGCCGAGGAGGCCCTGCCGCTGCTGGGCGTGCTCCCCTCCACCCCGGTGGAGTTGAAGCTGCCCGCTGCCCGGGAAGAGGTCAAGCCCCCCGCCCCGGAGACGAAAACCGCCAGCGCTTCGGGCATGGAACTCCCCTCCCCTCCCCCGCCGAGCCTGGTGAACCTCTCCCTGTCCGACGCCCTGGAAAGGAGCATCGCGCAAGGGGTCGTGCCTTTGCTGCACGGATCGGGACGGGTCGTCCGGGAACAGCAGGAGAAAGACGGGGAAGGCGCAATCCGCCTGATGCTGGAATGAGGCTCGCCCGCCTGCTGACGGAGGCCGATCCGTCACCCGTCTCGCGCCTCGTCGGCCAGGATCGCGAGATCACCGGCCTGACTGCCGACTCCCGGCGCGTGACCCCCGGAACGCTCTTCGCCGCCCTGTCCGGCACGCGGGATGACGGCGTCCGCCATGTGGACCAGGCGCTGGCGGCGGGCGCGGTGGCCATCCTGCACGACGGCGGCGCATCCCTGGGAGAAAACATCCCGCAATGGATCCACCCCGAACCGCGCCTGGCCCTGGCCCTGGCCGCCGCCGCCTGGCACGGCCACCCCGCGCGACGGATGCGCATGGCCGCCGTGACCGGCTCCAACGGCAAGACCACGGTGGCGGCCATGGTGGAGGCGATCCTGCGCCAGGCCGGCATCCCCGCCGGGGTGATCGGCACCACCGGGATCCGTTATCCCGGCACAGAGATCGTCACCGGCATGACCACCCCGGATCCCATCACGCTGCACCATGCCCTGAGCGCCATGCTGACCGGCGGGTGCCGGGCCGTGGTGGCGGAGGTCTCCTCCCATGCCCTGAGTCAACGCCGCTGCGCCGGCATCCGCTGGGACGCGGCGGCGTTCACCAATCTCTCGCGGGACCATCTGGACTACCACGGCTCCATGGAGGCTTACTGGCAGGCCAAGCTGCGTCTGTTTTGCGACCAGCCGCATCCCGGAACCGCGATCGTCAATCTGGACGACCCGCGAGGCCGCGAACTGGCCGATGCCTGCCCCGGACTCGGCGTTCCGCTGCTCGGCTTCGCCCTGGAGGATCGAACCGGGGCGGCATTCGTCGCCCTCGACCTCGACATGGCATGGCAACGGAACCGATTCCGCATGACCACGCCGGGCCGCACCCTGGAGATCGCCCTGGGCACCGGCGGACGTTTCAACATCGCCAACGCCCTGACCGCCGCCGCCATCGGCTGGAGCCTGGGCGTCGGCGAGGAGGGGATCGAGGAGGGTCTGAGGGCCTTTCGCCCGGTCAAGGGGAGATTGGAGACCATTAATGCAGGTCAGCCCTTTACCGTGATCGTGGATTTCGCGCATACTCCCGATGCCCTGGAACGGCTGCTCGTCACCGCCGGGGAGATCACTCCGCACGGCCGGCGGCTGCTGCTGTTCGGCTGCGGCGGGGAGCGGGACGCGGGCAAACGGGAGATGATGGGCCGGATCGCTGGCAAAAACGCCAACCTGACCATCCTCACCGACGACAACCCCCGCTCCGAGGACCCGGAGGGCATCCGCCAGGCGGTGCTGACGGGCCTGAGGGGAACGGCAGGGGCGTGCGTCCAGATCCCCTCCAGGGACGAGGCCATCGCCCACGCCCTGGCGCAAGCCATGCCAGGGGATGTGGTGCTGATCGCGGGCAAGGGACACGAGACCGAGCAGATCACCGCCAACGGCTCACACCCGTTCGACGACGCACAAACCGCCAGACGGCATCTGGCACGCATGGGATTCCAGGAGGATTGAGATGCGGCTCTCCTTCATTCGAGAAAGCGTCCACGCACCGGCCCCGGCAGGGGAGGCGGACCCGGAGTTGACCGGCGTCTCCACCGACAGTCGCCGCATCCGGCCCGGCGAGCTGTTCGCCGCCCTGTCGGGACCCAATTTCGATGGTCACGATTACATCGACGCGGCGGTGGAACGAGGTTGCGCGGCGGTGCTGGCCGCGCGGCTGCCCGCCACCCCCGTCGCCGTTCCAGTGGTGCTGGTGCCGGATGTCCTGCACGCCCTCGGCCAGGCCGGGACCGCCTGGCGTCACCGGGTCGCGCCGCTCACCATCGCCGTCACCGGCTCATCGGGCAAGACCACGGTCAAGGAGATGATCGCCACCTGTCTGGCCCGGCAATTCACCCGGATTCACGCCACCAGCGGCAACCTGAACAATCACATCGGCGTGCCCCTGACCCTGCTGGCCATGCCCGCCGACTGCCAAGCCCTGGTGGTGGAAATGGGCATGAGCGCCCCCGGCGAGATCGCCCATCTCACCCGACTGGCCCAGCCGGACCTGGGGGTGATCACCAACATCCAACCGGCCCACATGGCGGCGTTCGCCTCCATCCGGGAGGTGGCGCTGGCCAAGGGGGAACTCTTCGCCAACCTCCCCGCCGGCGGGACCTGCCTGGTTCCGCTCCACGACGCCAATGCCGCCACCCTGCTGGAACAGGCCGCCGGACGACGGATCGTCACCCACGGACCCGTCGCCGAGGCCATGGTCCGCTGGGAACCGGAACCGGAGACAGAGGGAATCTGCGGCACGATCCGCTGGTCGGACGGCATCGGGGCGGCCATCCGTCTTGGCCCCTTCGGCCCGCACATGATCCACAACGCCCTGGCCGCCGCCAGCGCCGCGCGCACCGCCGGCGTCACTCCGCAAGCCATCGCGGGGGCACTGTCCGGCTTCACCCCGCTCTCCGGCCGGGGGATCGTCCACCGGCTGCTCACCAGCCAGGGTCTGGAACTGAGCGTCATCGACGACACCTACAACGCCAACCCCGGCTCCACCAGGGCCGCCCTGATCGCCCTGGCCGGACGTCCCGGCGCGGGACGGCGCGTGGCGATCCTGGGGGACATGCTGGAACTCGGAGAAACGGCAGAAGAATTGCATAAGGGTCTGGCCGAGGAGATCCGCCTCGCCGGCGTCGCACTCCTGATCACCGCCGGACCGCTCATGCTGGCGCTCCACGACGCCGTGACCGGCATGCCGGATATCGCAGCCCATCACCAACCCGATCCCGCCTCCTGGGTGGGAAATCTCCTGCCCCTCTTGCGCAACCGCGACGCCATTCTGGTAAAAGGCTCGCGGGGGATGCGCATGGAACGCATCGTCAAGGACCTGATGAACCATGCTGTATAATCTGCTTTACCCCCTGAGCGGGTACTGGTCGGCTTTGAACCTGTTCAAATACATCACATTTCGCACCATCGGCGCGATCCTGACCGCGCTGATTTTGTCGTTCATCATCGGTCCCTGGATGATCCGCGCCTTGGGAAGGCTCCAGCAGCCGATCCGCGAGGACGGTCCCCAGCGCCACATCCTGGAAAAGGGCGGCACCCCCACCATGGGCGGCACCCTGATCCTTCTGGCCATTGTCATCTCCACCCTGCTGTGGGCCAACCTGGCCAACCCCTACATCCACATGGTCCTGCTCACCACCATCGGCTTCGGAGCCATCGGCGTCTGGGACGACATCGCCAAGGTGACCAGACAGAACTCCAAGGGCGCCCCGGCCTACATGCGGGTGATCTTCCAGACCTCCCTCGCCCTGAGCGTGGCCTACTTCCTGAAAAACCAGAACCCGGCCTTCGGCAATCTGGCGGTCCCGTTCTTCAAGGAGTACGTCCTCAATTTCGGCTGGTGGTTCTTCCCCTTCGCCATACTGGTCATCGTCGGATCGAGCAATGCCGTCAACCTCACCGACGGCCTCGACGGCCTGGCCATCGGCCCCACCATGCTCACCGCCGCGAGCTTCATGTTCGTCGCCTACCTGACCGGTCACGCCAAGTTCGCCGCTTATCTCGGCATCCCCCACATCCCCGGAGCCGGCGAGTTGACCATCTTCTGCGGCGCCCTCGTGGGGGCAGCCCTGGGCTTTCTCTGGTTCAACACCTATCCGGCGCAGGTCTTCATGGGGGATGTCGGTTCCCTCTCCCTGGGCGCGGCGCTCGGTTCGGTGGCCCTGGCCACCCAGCACGAGATCGTCCTGGCCATCATCGGCGGGGTGTTCGTGCTGGAGACCTTCTCGGTCATCATTCAGGTCATGTCCTTCAAGCTGATCGGCAAACGGGTGTTCCGCATGGCCCCCATCCACCACCACTTCGAACTCAAGGGTTGGGCGGAACCCAAGATCATCGTCCGGTTCTGGATCATC
>PDZX01000060.1:19762-26934 GCA_002753185.1 Magnetococcales bacterium WMHbin3 | reverse complement strand
GCCCGACGTACAGCACCTTCTGAACCAGAACCTTGCCCGGATAACGCTGCCGTATCAACGAGTAGTACATCAACATCCGCCATTCCATCTCCTCTGGTTTGCTCTGCAGGTCCAGATGAAATATGGAATCGTCTTCCAGCAAGAACACCAGATCGGGAAACCGCTTCTGGGTGGATGCGAACTCCACCGGCAGCACATCTACCGCTTGACGCCCGATCAGAATCTGCAATAGCCGTTGCGGCGGCTGTTCAAAAAGATCCTTGAAAGTGGTATCGTACTGAGATCTGTTTTTGTCTGTCTCGTTTTCAACCATTTATTTTCAGCCATCTCCATCGCATCAATCAGACAATCGGGGCATGAATAGAATCTGTTTGATGTTGCCTTTGCCTACCTGTGGATACAAGGTACGACAAACCGGATTGATATGCAATGCCTATCCCGATTCCAGGTTGCCCTCGGCCCCAAGCTTGTAAGCCGCTCACGGTACGGATAGGGGTGCGGTCGGAACGGAGCACCTGCGGCTGGTGCTGGAGAAGGTTCAACGACACGGAACGTGCAACGGGCTGTGTCATTGGGACTGCAACGCAACATCGGGTATGGCGTCCCCGGAATTCCCAAGGATCTCGGAATTCCCGGGGACTGAAACGAAATTGGTATGGCGTCCCCGGAATTCTTTCTTGCCACCTTGATGGGAACCGATGCCTACCACCACCAAAGCCGACCTGGTTGCCGCTGTCCACGAAAAGAGCGGGTTGAGTCTGCCGCGTTCGACCACGCTCGTCGAGCAGGTGTTCGAGACCATCGTCCGCGAACTGGAGAAGGGCGAGACCGTGAAGCTGTCCGGGTTCGGGGTGTTTTCCGTGCGCAGCAAGCGTTCCCGGCCAGGCCGGAATCCGAAGACCGGAGAACCCATCGAAATCACAGCCCGCAAGGTGGTGACGTTCCGGGCAAGTCCGTTGGTGCTTGAGGCGGACGCCGGGTAACAGCCTGCCCGGCATTTTTTGTTTTTATGCACTCCAAAAGCAAAGGTCCAAGCGATGTTCAAGCATTCGGAATCCGTACCCAAGGCAATACGCCCGATCGTCGATGAGATTGTCGCGATCACGGACGCCTTTTGCACAGAGCATCTGACGGAAAGCTATGCGGCTTTGGCCAGATATATGGCTGCGGCTCTTTCTCGAAAGCGGCCTTCACCATTGTTGGTCGGTCGCCGGAAGACCTGGGCTGCGGGCATCGTCTACGCCCTGGGCCGAGTCAATTTCCTGTTCGATCCGGCCAACAGCCCCCATCTCACCGCAACGGATCTCTGCAGGCTTTTTGGTATCAGCCAGGGCGCGGCTTATGGCAAATCAAAGGAAGCGTGGGACGCTTTGGGTCTGATGCAGTTGGATCCCCACTGGTCGCTGCCGGAACGTGCGGATCAAAATCCAATGCTATGGATGCTATTCCTCAATGGCCTGATCGTCGATATCCGCAAATATCATCGCGAAACCCAGGAGGTTGCTTTTGAAAAAGGGCTGATTCCTTCCGTCCCCTCGCCGGAAGGCCGAGACGATCATTTGGCCCGTCAACAAGGTCTGCTGCCCGAGCCAAGTCTGGAGCTGTTACCCACAGGCGATCCGGCTGCACCGGTGGTTCGACTCGTTTCGTTCGAAATCACCTATGACGAGTTGACTGATATCTTCAACAGACGCCTTGCTCAAGTTCCTGACAACCAGCAAGAACTCTATGATTGTATCCATGAAGATCCGCCAAGGGCCATTGAGCGTCTGAAAAAATTGATCAGCCAATACCCGGATATCCCGATGTTTTACAATTGGCTTTGCATTGCCTGTTCCAAGGCCGGGGATCACCAAGCGGCCAGAACGGCGGCTGAAACCAGTTTTCGACGCCATCCCGGGTATTTGTTCGGACGGCTGAACTATGCGGAAATACTATTGAATGAAGGAAAGCTGCGAGAGGCGTTCGAAGTCATTAAGAAAACCTTTATCTTGACAGAATTGGAGCCTGGCAGGGAGAAATTTCACTTCTCCGAAGTTTTGAGTTTTTACGGATTAGTGGCCCGCTATGTTCTTCGTCTGGGCAAAATCAAGAGTGCTATGCATTTTCTTGATCTACTCAAACAGGTTGAACCGAACCATCATATCACTAAATTGTTGGAGGAACTGATCGATCGATACACTCCAAGGCCGATTCCTTCAGATGCACGGAGATTTTTATACTTCAGGTGACTGAATGAACGGTCGAGCAAAAAAAGGTGTCATAGGAACGAACATTTGCCACTTTGTGCCGAGTTCCTGGTCAAGGCGACCAAGGATACCACCCCGACCACCCGGCGCGAACGTGGCGCGACTGGGGGGCGAAGGGGTGCCACCGTCGAAATGTCTTTTATCATGCGTTTTGCGTTACGACTGATTTTTCCTGCAAAATCATCGCACCACATCGAAGACATGACGCGGGTTTGCACGTTCGATCGTTTTTGGGCCGACCAAGACCAACATCGAACGAGTCCAATGTTAGCAAATTCTGTTAAACATTGAAATTGCGCATAAAAGAGTGAGTCCTATCGAGTCGGACTCACAAGGGGCGAGTCCAGTCGTTTTGGAGAATATCGGGAGAGAGAGAAGGAAAAGGCCGTTTTTCGACTCCCGCGAGTCCGATACCGGACCAAGTGGTTTTGCGAACTGCCCTGCGTAACTATTGGAAACATTGGACTTTTTTAGGCACAAAAAAACCGCCCTGGGGTGGGGCGGTCGTTCCGAGAAAACTTTTAAAACTTAAATTGGTGGGCCCACCAGGATTCGAACCTGGGACCGACCGGTTATGAGCCGGCGGCTCTGACCGCTGAGCTATAGGCCCGTTTGTGCAATACCTCTATGACTCCAGAAAACTCCGCAGCTTGCGTGAGCGGGTGGGGTGGCGCAGTTTGCGCAGGGCTTTGGCCTCGATCTGACGTATCCGCTCGCGGGTGACGTGGAATTGTTTGCCCACTTCCTCCAACGTGTGATCCGTGTGGACGCCAATCCCAAAACGCATCCGCAAGACGTTTTCTTCACGGTCGGTCAAGGTCTTCAACACACGGCCCGTGGTGTCGCGCAGGTTGGCCATGATCGCAAGCTCCGAGGGGGAGAGCATCGATTTGTCCTCGATGAAATCCCCAAGATGCGAGTCCTCTTCGTCGCCAACCGGGGTCTCCAGTGAAATCGGTTCCTTGGCGATTTTTAAGACCTTGCGCACCTTGTCCAGCGACATCTCCATCCGCTCGGCGATCTCCTCCGGCGTCGGCTCGCGGCCCATCTCCTGCACCATCAAACGACTCGTCCGCACCAGCTTGTTGATCGTCTCGATCATGTGCACCGGTATCCGGATCGTCCGCGCCTGATCGGCAATCGAACGCGTGATCGCCTGCCGGATCCACCACGTCGCATAGGTGGAAAATTTGTAGCCCCTGCGCCACTCGAACTTGTCCACCGCCTTCATCAGGCCAATGTTCCCCTCCTGAATCAAATCCAAAAACTGCAACCCACGGTTCGTGTACTTCTTGGCAATCGAGATCACCAGCCGCAGATTCGCCTCCACCATCTCCTTCTTCGCCCAGCTCGCCTTGCGCTCCCCGGCGATGATCTGCTTGTTCGTGTTCTTCAGGTCCGTTACCGACTGCCCGGCCTCGGCCTCGATCTCCGTGATCCGGTCACGCAACGCGTACAACTCCTCGCGATGCTCGTAAAATTTCTGCCACGACGGCGACGCGTGATTGGCGAACTTGTCCACCCAACTCTTGCGTCCGTCGCTCCCCTGATACTCCTTCAAAAAGGTCTTCTTCGGCACCCCGGCAAGCTCGGAGACCTTTAAAATCTCCATCTCCACTTCCCGAACCCGCTCGACGTATTTCTTCAGAATCCGTACCATCCGGTCGATCTGCTTGAAGGAGAACTTCACCGATACCACGGACTTGACAATCCGCTCGCGACGGTCCCGATAGCGCCTGCGCAACCGCTTGACCGCCACCATGTCGCCAGCCAAACGATAGCGCTCCTGCTCCACCCGAATGTCGTTCAAGGTGTTGTTGTCCGCCGCTATGGAATCGAAAATCGCCTGCGTCTGCTCCAACAGTTCCTGAATCCGCTGATTCTCCTCCTCGCTGGACTTCTTGAGGCCCATCTCGCCGTCCCCGGACAACAGCCCCTGACCATCCTCGTCGGCCAGATCGTCCGACTTGTCATCCAGGTCATCCTCGTCCTCCGGGTCCTCCACCTCCTCGTCCATTTCCTGCGACGGGGCGGGGATGTCCAGAATGTCACGCAACGAGGTTTGACCGCTTCGTAACTTCTCCGCCAACAGGATGATCTCCTGAAACGTCACCGGAGAGTCGCAGATCGCCGAGATCACCTCGTTGCGGCCGGCCTCGATCCGTTGTGCGATCAGGATCTCCCCCTCGCGGGTCAGCAGGTCCACCGATCCCATCTCGCGCAAATACATCCGCACCGGGTCGTCGGTCTTGCCCAGGTCGATGTCCTCGATTCCGACCTCCCCGCTGCCGCGCTTGCCGAAAAGATCCTCCCCGCCCTCCGGATCCTCCCCGTCCAGATCCACGTCCATGTCCACATCCACGTCATTCAACGGGATGGACTTGAGGGATGAAACGACCTCCGGCTCCTCCACAAGATGGATGCCCAAATCGTCCAGTACGGTCACGACGTCCTCGATCTGATCCGCAGCGTTGACATTATGGGGCAGAACATCGTTGACTTCATCATAGGTCAAGAATCCGCGCTCTTTGCCCCTCTCGATCAACTGTTTCATCTGACCCAGTCTCGGATCCTCAACCATGTTTCCTGTCCATTTTTTCCTGAATGTTCATGTCCGCCCCAGACCACTCGAACCTTCCGTGGTCAATGCATCCCTTCGCCCGCCTTTTTGTTGCCAAGCATTCGTTCTTCCTCGAGCTTCAAGGCGCAGCAACGTTTCAGCAGGGCGCCATCCTCGTCTCCTTCCCGCTCCAACCGGCGCATCAACCGACCGCGCTCCATGCGCAACGCCTTCAGGTGAATGCTGACCAGACACCCCTCGAACTCCTCTTCCGCCAGTTCCAATGGGGTCTCCTCGGCGGCCAGAATCGATCGCGCGCGCAGGGCCAGCTCCCGGGTCGGGAATTGCTCCAGGGGCCAGCTCGACGGCGGATCCGCGAATCGATGCCCCAACGTGATCATTTCGGTCAACAGTTCCAGGAGTTGAGCGTTTTCCAGTCGCAGACGGCTCAACTCCTCGTCACGTTCCATCACCAGGCGTGGCTGCCGCAAAAGCAGGGCCAACAACGCCTGCTCATGATTGCGCTCCATCACGGCGACCGCTCGCGCCGGTCGTTCCACGCGCCGCGCCATCGGCACGGGGGGGCGCGTGTTCGGCTCCAGGGCGTATTGCACCGGTATCTCCAGCCGTTGACCCAGGGTCTGCGCGTAAAGTTCCCGCAGCAATGGATCCCGGATCCGCCCCAGCAGCGGACGCGCCCGATGCGCCAGGGCCGCCCGGCCTTCCGGGGTGTGCAACTCCAGTCCGTTCCCCAGATGGCGCAGCAGAAATTCGATCGGCGAGACCCCCTTGCTCAGCCGGGCCGCGAATCCTTCCGCTCCCTCGCGCCGCACCACCTGGTCCGGGTCTTCCCCTTTGGGCAAAAACAAAAATCCCACATGACGATCCGCGTCCAGACCGTCCAGGACCAGTTCCAGGGCGCGCCATGCCGCCTTTTCGCCCGCCGCGTCCCCGTCGAAGCAGAAATGAATCCTGTGCGTCCGTTGCCACAACAGACGCAGATGCTCCGGGGTCATGGCCGTGCCCAGCGTGGCCACCGTGTATTCCAGGCCGTTTTCCGCCAGCGACAGGCGGTCCATGTACCCTTCCACCACGATGACGCTGCCCTCCTTGCGGATCGCCTCCTGGGCGGTATCCAGGCCGTAGAGCAGTTTGCCCTTCTGAAACAGTTCGCTTTCCGGCGAGTTGAGGTATTTCGGCTCGCCGGCATCCAGAACGCGTCCCCCGAAGGCCACGCACCGGCCCTTGAGGTCCGCGATGGGAAACATGATCCGGTGGCGGAACCGGTCGTACCACTTCTCGCCGGGCGCCTTGCGGGTCACCAGGCCTGCTTGTTCCAGGAGTTCCGCCGCCGCCTCCCCGCCGCCGAAACGGTCCAGCACATGGCTCCAGCCGGGTGGCGCGAAGCCCAGGCCGTAGCGCCTGACGGTCTCCTCCTTCATCCCCCGTTCCGCCAGGTAGTGTCTGGCCCGCGCGCCCACCGGCGAGGCCAGGCGTTCCTGGTAGAACTCACGCGTCGCCTTCAGCAGATCCAGCAGACGGTCCTGGTTTTCCCGTTTGCGGGCGGCCTCCGGGTCGTCCTGGCGCGTCTCCGGCAGGCGAATCCCCACCTGACCGGCGAGTTCCTCCACTGCCGCGTTGAAATCGAGACCTTTCGATTTCATCACGAAATCGAACAGATCCCCGCTCGCGCCGCAGCCGAAACACTTGAATCCGCGATCCGGACGCACATGGAACGACGGGGTCTTTTCGTTATGGAACGGGCACAGACCCAGCCAGTTGGTGCCTTGTTTCTTCAGGTGAACCTGACGACCCACCAATTCCAACAGATCGACCCGATCCCGGATCTGGTCGATCAAGCTTTCCGGATAGCGCGGCATTGAGGACTCGGCTGTTTCAGGTTAACAGTTCATGTAACCCCAATATTCTGTTTTTGTCAAGTCTTTGGGATGCCAAATTTTCGTGGGTCGCGTTCCTACCGGCAGACCATCGGCCCGATGCGCGTGCCGCCCAGAATGTGAACATGCAGGTGGTCCACCTCCTGGCCGCCGTGGGCGCGGGTATTGAGCAGCGTGCGATAGCCGTTTTGCGCCACGTTCAGCAGGCGTGCCACATGCGCCGTCCGTTCCATGAGGTAGCCGGCCATCTCCCGATCCGCCTCTCCCAGGTCGTCCATGCAGACGATATGCCGTTTGGGAATCACCAGGGCATGCACCGGGGCCTGGGGGTGGATGTCGTGAAAGGCCAGCACCTGCTCATCCTCGTAAATCTTTTTTGACGGAATGGCGCCAGCCACGATCTTGCAAAAAATGCAGCTTTCCGACATGCGGGGGATCTCCTTCATGGGTGGGGGGCGGGGGATG
>PDZX01000060.1:0-19744 GCA_002753185.1 Magnetococcales bacterium WMHbin3 | reverse complement strand
CTCCAGGACGGCTTCCGCGTCGATTCCCAGATGGGTCAGCATCACCAGGGTATGAAACCACAAGTCTGCGGTTTCGTGGACGATGGCCTCGGTTTGGCCGTTCTTGGCGGCCAGCACGGTTTCGATCGCCTCCTCGCCGACCTTTTCCAGGATCCGGTCCAGGCCCTGGGCATACAGCCGGGCCACGTAGGAGGTGGCGGGATCGGCCTGGCGGCGTTCCTCCAGGCGTTTGCACAGCTCCGGCAGGATCGACGTGTTGTTCATCAGGCCCCGTAGAGGGTATTCGGATCGATTTCCGGTGCGGCGATCTCCTTCCAGCCCTCCGGCCCCGCCTCCAGATAGAAGCAGTTGCGTCGGCCCGTGTGGCAGGCCACGCCCACCTGATCCACCAGCAGCAGCAGGGCGTCCTGGTCGCAATCGGTGCGGATGGCCTTGATTTTCTGGATCTGGCCGGAGGTCTCCCCCTTTTTCCACAATTTTTTCCGGCTGCGCGACCAGTAGCAGGCCACGCCGCTGGTCAGGGTCTCTTCCAGCGAGGCGCGGTTCATCCAGGCCAGCATCAGGATTTCGCCGCTGTCGTGCTGTTGGGCGATGGCCGGGATCAGCCCTTGTTCGTTGTATTTCAATAATTCCAATAGGGACATAGGTCCGGTCTCCTCACAGGCGGACTTCCACACCGTGTTCCCGCAGATAGGTTTTGACTTCCGGGATGGTGTGTTGGCGAAAATGGAAGATGGAGGCGGCCAACACCGCGTCGGCCCGACCGATTTGCAACCCTTCCAGCAGGTGGCGCATGGTGCCGACCCCGCCGGAGGCGATGACCGGGATGGTGACGGCATCGGCGATGGCCCCGGTCAAGGGCAGGTCGTAGCCGATGCGCGAGCCGTCCCGGTCCATGGAGGTGAGCAGGATTTCGCCCGCGCCGTACTCTTCCATCCGTTTGGCCCAGTCGATGGCGTCCAGTCCCGTTGGTTTGCGTCCGCCGTGGGTGAAGATCTCCCAGCGCACAGGGTGATGGTGTGCGTCGCGGGCCACGCACTTGGCGTCGATGGCCACCACGATGCATTGGGAGCCGAACTGGCTGGCCGCCTCACGCACGAATTCCGGGCGGAACACCGCCGCCGTGTTGATGCCCACCTTGTCCGCCCCGGCATGCAGCAGGCGCCGCACATCCTCGTTGGTGCGGATGCCGCCTCCCACGGTCAGGGGGATGAAGACCTCTTCCGCCGTATGTCGCACCACGTCCAGGATGGTATCGCGGTTTTCGTGGGAGGCGGTGATGTCCAGAAAGGTGAGTTCATCCGCCCCTTCTTCGTCGTAGCGGCGGGCCGCCTCCACCGGATCGCCGGCGTCGCGGAGGTTTTCGAACTGCACCCCCTTGACCACGCGGCCCTCGCGGACATCCAGGCAGGGAATGATGCGTTTTGCCAACATGATTTGATCTCTGATATAATATTCTAATTTTCCGCAAGCCAGGCGGCAGCGGTGCGAAAATCCAGCCGACCGTCGTAGATGGCCTTGCCGGTGATCACCCCGGAGATGCGGCCTCCGTTGGGGAAGGGACCGGCGTTGGCGTGGGCCTGGCGCACGTCCTCGAAGCCGGAGACGCCCCCCGACAGGATGACCGGGATGGTGATCGCCTCGGCCAGGGCGCGGGTGGCGGCGATGTTGGGGCCGCTCAGGGCGCCGTCGCGGGAGATGTCCGTGAAGATGATCTCGGCCACCCCGGCGTCCTCGAAGCGGCGCGCCAGGTCGAGGGCGCGGATGGTGGTGGTTTCCGACCAGCCCGCCACTGCCACGTAGCCGTCGCGGGCGTCGATCCCCACGGCGATCCGGCCGGGATAGTGCCGGCAGGCCGTTTTCACCAGTTCCGGGTCGCGGCAGGCGGCGGTTCCCAGGATGACCCGTCTGACTCCGGCGGTGATCCAGAAGGAGACGGTTTCCAGGGAACGGATCCCGCCGCCGAGCTGCATGGGGATGGTGAGCACCGCGAGAATGGCCCGCACCGTTTCGGCATTGACCGGTTCCCCGGCAAAGGCGCCGTTGAGGTCCACCACGTGCAGCCGCTGGGCGCCTTGTTCCTGCCAGTGGTGGGCCATGGCGCGCGGGTCAAAGGAGTAGACCGTGGCCTGTTCCATTTCGCCCTGGAACAGGCGCACGCATTGACCGTTCTTCAGGTCGATGGCCGGGATGAGGATCATGGTATCAGGGTCTCCATTCCACGAAATTTTTCAGAAGCCGCAGGCCTGCCGACTGGCTCTTTTCCGGGTGGAACTGGGTGCCGAACAGGTTGCCGTTGGCCACGGCGGCGGTGAAGGTCGTCCCGTAATCGCTGACCGCCGCGACCATGCCGGGGTCGTCGGCCACCCCGTGATAGGAATGCACGAAATAGAAGTGGCCATCCTGGGGGATATCGCGCCACAGCGGGTGGGGTCCGGTTTGGTGTACCCGGTTCCAGCCCATGTGGGGGGTTTTGAGGTGGCGGCCCGTGAGACCGGGGGCGGGCATGGTCTTGGAAAACGGGATCACCCGTCCGGGGATGCGGTCCAGGCCGGGGTGGATGCCGAACTCGTGTCCCTCGCCGAAGAGGAGTTGCATGCCCACGCAGATGCCCAGGAAGGGTTTGCCGACCTGCATGTGGGTCAGGACCGGTTCGATCAGGTCGGCGGCCTCCAGGTTGTGGCGGCAGTCGGCGAAGGCCCCGACGCCGGGGAGCACCAGGTGGCCGGCCTGGCGCACGTCGGTGGCCTCGCCGCTGATGCGAACCGTGGCTCCGGCGGCTTCCAGGGCCTTGGCCACGGAACGGAGATTGCCGGAACCGTAATCGATGACGGTGATCATGGCGTCATTGGACCATCAGGAGGTGGTACGTTGAATATCGGCGCCCAGGGCTTGCAGTTTTTCCTCGATTCTTTCGTAGCCGCGGTCGATATGGTAGACCCGCGAAATGGTGGTGGCCCCGCGCGCGGCCAGTCCTGCCAGCACCAGGGAGGCCGAGGCGCGCAGGTCGGTGGCCATGACCGGGGCGCCCAGCAGGTGATCCACTCCGTGAACCTCGGCGATGTTGCCATGCACGCGGATGTCGGCGCCGAGCCGTTGCAATTCGGAGACGTGCATGAAGCGGTTTTCGAAGACGGTTTCCGTGATGCGGCTGGTGCCCCTGGCGAGGCTGTTGAGGACCAGCATTTGGGCTTGCAGGTCGGTGGGGAAGCCGGGATAGGGGCAGGTTTCCAGATCGACCGGTCGCAGTGCATCGGGGACGTGGACGCGGATGCGGCCGGGTTCCGGCAGTTCCACGGCCATGCCGGCCTCGCGCATGATCTGGATGGGGGTTTCCAGGGCTTCGGGGTCGGTATCGGTGAGCAGGATGTCCCCGCCGGTGACTGCGGCGGCCACCATGAAGGTGGCGGTTTCGATGCGATCCGGGATGATGCGGTGTTCGGTGCCGTGGAGTTCGTCCACGCCGTCGATGACCAGGATCGAGCTGCCCAGCCCCTGGATGCGGGCGCCCATTTTGTTCAGGAAGATGGCCAGATCGGTCACTTCCGGTTCCCTGGCGGCGTTTTCCAGGATGGTGCGACCCTTGGCCAGGGTGGCGGCCATCAGGAGGTTTTCCGTGCCGGTGACGGTGACCGGGTTGAGGATGATGTGGGCGCCGTGCAGCCGATCGGCGCGGGCGCGGATATAGCCTTCGTCGAGGGTGATCTCCGCGCCCATGGCGCGCAGGCCGTCGATATGGAGGTTGACCGGTCGCGAGCCGATGGCGCAGCCGCCTGGCAGGGAGATTTCCGCCATGCCGTGGCGTGCCACCAGGGGTCCCATCACCAGGATGGAGGCGCGCATGGTGCGCACCAGGTCGTAGGGGGCGCGAAAGTTGTTGACCCCGCTGTTGTCGATCTCCACCCCCAGGCGTTCGTCCACCGTGATGGCGGAGCCGTGCTGACCGAGCAGTTCCAGCATGGTGGTGACGTCCTTGAGGTGGGGAATGTTGGACAGGTGGATGCGTTCGCCGGTGAGCAGAGTCGCGGCGAGGGCGGGGAGCGTGGCATTTTTGGCGCCACTGATCGGGATTGTGCCTTTCAGGGCGTGACCGCCCTTTACGATGATTTTGTCCATCCCATCAGTATACCGGATACCGTCCTGGCGGGCAAGGTTTCTTTGCGGGCTTGCCGGGGAATTCCGGTGACGTCATGGCTGGGATGGCGCCGGCAGCCGGGAATATCGTGGCAATCGCCAAGGAGGGGTGGTATGCTTTTTTTATCGCCAGATGCCACGATCCGGGAGGAACCACAATGACACAAACCATTACCTGTGAGGCCGTCTGGGAGATGATCCACGAGACCGGTCGTCTGATACAGGAGATGGCGCGCGAGGATCGGGAGCGGTGGGAGAGACTCGACCGCATGTCCCAGGAGACGGAACGCATGTCCCAGGAGACGGATCGCAAGTTTCAGGAGACCGCCAGACAGATGAAGGAGACCGACCGCAAGCTGGATCGGCTGGGCAGTCGTCTGGGTGAGTTCGTCGAGGGCCTGGTGGCTCCGGCCTGCGAGACGTTGTTCGCGGCAAGGGGGATTCCGGTGCATAAGGTGAGCCGTCGGGTTGTCGCCAAACTGCCGGGGGGCCGTTACATGGAGATCGACCTGTTCGTGGTGAACTCGACCGCCGTCTCCCTGGTGGAGGTCAAGAGCAAGCTCACGGTGGAGGATGTGCGCGAGCATCTGATCCGCATGGGTGAGTTCAAGCAGTTTTTTCCCGAGTATGCCGACAAGCGGGCCTTTGGCGCGGTTGCGGGCATGGTGATCGAGGAAAACGTACGACTTTTCGCCATCAATCAGGGGTTGTTCGTCATCGAACAGGCCGGAGAAACCCTGCGCATGGCCAATGACGACGACTTTGTGCCGCGCGCCTGGTGAGGAGGGTCACAGCATTCCCAGCCTGCCTGGCAGCCACAAAGAGAGGGTGGGCCAATAGGTAACCAGCACCAGGAACGCCAGCATGGCCATCATCCAGGGCAGGGCGGCGATGGTCACCTCGGTGAGGCCCATCCGCGTGAGGCCGCTGGCGATGTAGAGGTTCAGCCCCACCGGCGGGGTGACCATGCCGATCTCCATGTTCACGGTGAGGATGATGCCGAAGTGGACCGGATGGATGCCCAGTTTCGTGGCCACCGGGAACAGCAGCGGCGCCATGATCAGAATGATGGACGACGGTTCCATGAAATCGCCGGCCAGCAACAGCAGCAGGTTGACGATCAACAGGAACATCACCGGGCCGAATCCCTGTTCCAGCATCCAGGCGGTCATGGCCTGGGGGATGTTTTCATAGGTCAGCAGAAACGAAAAAAGAATCGCGTTGGTGATAATATAAAGCAGCATGGCGCTCATGTTGGCCGCCTCCAGCAGCGCCTTGGGAATATCGGCCCATTTCAGGTCCCGATAGACGAAGACCGCCACGATGAAGGCGTAGACCGCGCTCATGGCCGCCGCCTCGGTCGGGGTGAAGACCCCGGAATAGATCCCGCCCATCACCACGAAAATCAACGCCACCCCCCAGATGCTCTCCCGCAGGGCGATCCGGCGTTCCCGCCAGCTGGCCTTGGGCTGCCGGGGATAGTCGAAGCGCCTGGCCCGTTCCCAGGTGACCAGACCCAGCAGGAAGGCCAGCACGATCCCCGGCACGATCCCGGCCATGAACAGCGCCCCGATCGAGGTGTTGGTGGAGACCGCGTACATCACCAGGATAATCGAGGGTGGCACGAGAATCCCCAGGGCGCCGGCGGTGGTGATGGCGCCAACGCCGAACTCCTTGGGAAAGCCGGCCCGCGTCATGGCCGGCAGCAGGATCGCGCCGATCGCCACCACCGTGGCGGGCGAGGAGCCGGAGATGGCCGCGAACAAGGCGCACGCCACCACCCCGGCCAGTCCCAGGCCGCCGTGCCAGTGGCCCACCAGGGCGTTGGCGAAGCGGATCATGCGCCGCGCCACCCCGCCATGGGTCAGAAATGTCCCGGCAAGAATGAAAAAAGGGATCGCCATGATCTCGAACCGTTCGATGCCGGTGAAGAGCTTCATGGCCACGGCCTCGATGGGGACCTTGGTCAAGGCGAACAGGTAGATCAACACCGTCATGCCCAGGGCGATGGAGATGGGCATGCCGGTGATCAGCAGCAGGGCCAGCAGGCCGAAGATGATCAGTGCGCTCACAGGGCCGCCTCCTCATGGAGTCCGGCCACCTGGAGCGGGTCATGGTGGGGCAGTTGCCGGGTGTGCAGAAAACGCCACCCCACCTGAAGAAAGCGAAAACACATCAGAAAGGATCCCAGCGGAATGCACAGATAGACCAGCCACACGGGCACCTCCAGATCCGGCGAGATCTGATCGGTGTGGCCGATGGCCCAGACGAAATGGGCGCCCAGGCCGCCGATCACCGCCGTGAACAGCGCCCCGCACCCCAGGCCGAACAGGATCACCCGGTTGCGCAACCCTTCGTTCAGCCGCAGGATCACCACGTCCACCCCCACGTGGATGCCGGTGCGCACCCCGTAGGCCGCGCCGAATTTCGCCATCCAGATGAACAGATAAATGCACAGCTCCTGCGCCCAACTGGTGGAGTATTGCGTCAGATACGGAAACAGAAACGAAATCCCCAGAGCGTAGCGGTGGACCACGGCCACCAGGACGATCAGCGTGGCCGCCGCCATCAGCAAAATGATCAGCCACTCCTCCAGGTGGTCCAGGAGTTTGCCCATGCGTTCACAGTGTGTCCGGGTCGAAGCCGGTGACCTGATGGATCGCGCGGATCAGTTCCGTGCCGATGCGGCCTTCCATATCCCGGTGCGTCTTGACCATGACCTTTTTCCAGGCCAGGCGCTGTTCGGGGGTGAGGGTCGCGATTTGGGTTCTGCCGGATTGCCGGACCAACTCCAGCGCCTTGTCGTTTTCCTCCTTGGCGATGGTGTTGGCGAATCGGGTGGCTTCGGCCATTGCCTTCTCCAACTGGCTGCGGATCGCTTCCGGAAGCTGATCCCAGAACGCCTTGTTGACGATCACGGCGTAGCCCAGATAGCCGTGATTGGATACGGTCATGTGTTTTTGCACTTCGTGCATTTTCTGGGTGTAGAAGTTGGATACCGGGTTTTCCGTGCCGTCCACCAGGCTGGTCTGCAGGGCCTGGTAGACCTCGGAGAAAGGCAGCACCTGTGGGTTGGCCCCCAGGGAGCGCATCTGCGCCTCCAGGACCTTGGAGGATTGAATGCGCAGCTTCAGGCCCTGAAAATCGGCTGGCGTCAGCAGGGGCCTGTTGGCGCTCATCTGCTTGAAGCCGTTGTCCCAGTAGGCCAGGCCGAGGATTTTCCTGGCGGTCAGCTTGTCGAGCAAACCCTTCCCCACCGCTCCCTGGGTGACCTTGTGCAGATCCTCGTAATTGTCGAACAGAAACGGCAGGTCGAAGACCTCGAACTCCTTGACCCCCAGCGGGCCGAACTTGGCCAGCGAGGGGGCCAGCATCTGCACCGCGCCCATCTGCAGGGCTTCCAGCTCCTCCTTGTCCTTGTAGAGCTGGCTGTTGGGATAGAGTTCCACCTTGACCTGGTTGTCGGTATATTGCGCCGCCAGGTCGCGGAATTTTTCCGCCGCCTTGTGCTTGGGGGTATCCACGGCCACCACGTGGCTGAATTTGATGACGATCGGATCCGCCGCGCGGGCCGGAGCGGGTGCCGCCAGCAGCAAAGCGCCAAGCGTCAGAATGAGTTTCCAGGGTTTCATGCGGGGGACCTCCATTGGCCAAGGATCGGGTTGAACGCAAACCGGCATCCCGTTAGCATAGGTCACAATTCCTCCTCGTCAAGTTTCTTTTGTTCAGGAATGTGAGCAATGCATTTCTCAATTGGTCTTTTGTTGCTTTTTTTCTGTTTCCCAGCCTGGGCTGGCGGGCCGACCCTGGCCAAGGGCAAGCTCCTGGCGGCCTCCATCTGGCGGGAGCATCCGGTCACCTTTTATTGCGGCTGCGGCTACGACCGGGAGAACCTGGTCAATCCGTTCTCCTGTGGCCTGGAGGCGCGCGAGGATCCGGAGCTTGTCACGCGTCTGGAGTGGGGGCATGTGGTGGCCCCGGAGGAGTTCGGTTCCGGGCGTCGTTGCTGGCGGGAGGAGATCTGCACCGCCAACGGTCAGCCCTACAAGGGGCGGCGCTGCTGCACCAAGAGCGATCCGGAGTTCCGGGCCATGGAGGCGGATCCGGTCAATCTGGTCCCGATGGAGGCGGCCTTGCGCCGGGCGCGCGGGGAGCGTCCCTTCGGCCTGGCCCCGCAGGGAGAGAGTCCATTCGGGGGGTGTGGTTTCCGGGTGGATGGGCAAAACAATGTCGTGGAGCCGCCGCCGGCGGCGCGGGGGGACATTGCCCGGATTTATTTTTATTTCAGGGATCGTTACGGGTTGTCCATTCCGGATTGGCAAAAAAAAATTCTCGCGGCGTGGGACCGGGAGGACCCGGAGGATGACTGGGAAAAGAGCCGGATGCTGCTCATCCGCCAGTTGCAGGGAGATCCGCCAGGGCCAGGGCCAGCCGTGCCACCACGTCGTCCCACGCCTCGAAGCGGGTCTGCCGGAACAGGCGCATCACCCCCGGATACCAGGGGGAGTCGTCGCGGTCGTGCATCCAGCGCCAGTCGGTCCCCCAGCGGGGCAGCAGCACCCAGCAGGGGATCCCCAGCGCCCCGGCCAGGTGGGCGCAGGCGGAATCGATGGTGATCACCAGGTCCAGTCGGCTCATGACGGCGGCGGTGCGGGCGAAATCCGTCAACGCCTCTTCCGGCGGCAGCAGGGGTTGTCCGGGTGGGGGGTGGCGGACCTCCTCCTCGCCGGCCCCTTTTTGCAGCCCGACGAAGGTCACTCCCGGCACGCGCCACAGGGGCGCCAGGGTCGCCAGGCCGGGGAGGGAGCGGCTGCGGTCGTTGGGGTGGCGCGGATTGCCCTGCCAGACCAGCCCCACCCGCAACCCCGCGCCCGGTTGCCGGGGGGCGACGGGCGCGCGCAGATAGGGCAGCCGGGCCGGGATGGTCGCCAGCGTTGTTCCCAGGTGCAACGGGAGAGATAAAAAATAACACCAGTAGTCGTCCGGGTCGGCGTAGTCGTGCGCCTCGCCTTCCACAATGATCCGGTCCAGCCCTTCCAGAGGTGCGAGCAGTTCCGCCAGGCCGGCCGGGCAGACCAGGCTGACCCGTCTGGCCCCGTGCTCCTTGAGCAGCGGGATGTAGCGGCAGAATTGGATCAGATCCCCGGCCCCCTGTTCCGGAATCAGAATCAGCGCTTTGCCGCGCGGGTCTTCTCCCCGCCACATGGGAAACGGCAGGCGCACCGGCGTCACCTGGCTGCCGGTTCGTTCCGGATGATAACGGAACTCGTGCAACGGCCACCCTTCGGCCAGGCGGCCCGTGGCGAGGTAGAGCAGGCTCAGATTCCATGCCGCGTCGGGAAAGTCGGGCCGGATGCGCAGGCACGCCAGGCCGGTCGCCTCGGCCTCGTCGAAGCGGCGCAGCTCCTTGAGCAGCAACGCCAGGTTGTTGTATGCCTTGGCCATTCCGGGCCGCAGGCGGATCGCCGCGCGGAAGGCGGTCTCAGCCTCGGCGAGGCGGCGTTGGCCGATCCACAGGATGCCGAGATTATAATGGGCGTCGGCCAGCTCCGGCTGGAGATCCAGGGAGCGCATGATGGCCGCCTCGGCCTCTGCCGGCCGGTCGAGACCGATCAGCAGAACCCCCAGGTTGAGCCAGGAGGGGGCATGTTCCGGTTGCAGGGTCAGGGCCTGCCGGTAGCATGCCTCGGAGGCGTCGGCGCGCCGCAGTTCGCTTTGCAGAACGCCCAGATTGTACCAGGCATCGACGAATTCCGGTTGCAGACTTACCGCCCGCCGCAAAACCGCCTCGGCCTCCTCCTGGCAACCGCGTTCGCTCAGGAGGAGGCCGAGATTGTTGAGGACCATGACGTCTTCCGGTTGCAGGTCGAGCGCCGCGCGAAAGACCGGCTCCGCCTCGGCCTGGCGACCTTGCCCCATCAGCAGCAGCCCCAGGTTGCGGACTGCGTCCGCCAGGTCGGGTTGCAGCTCCAGGGCGCGGCGGAACAGGGATTCGGCCTCGTTGCCACGACCGGCCCGGCTCGCCAGCACGCCGAGATTGTTGTGGATCTCCGCCTGTTGCGGGTTCAGGGCCAGGGAGTGGCGGAAGCACGCCGCAGCCTCGGTGTCGCGGGCCTGTTCCGCCAGCCATTTTCCCAGATTGTTGAATGCGCCCGGCTGATTCGGCTGGAGGCGCATCGCCTCCCGGAAGGCGGCTTCCGCCGCGCCGGGACGACCCGTGCCCAGTCGCGCGCAGCCCAGATTGTTCCAGGCGTCGCCCTGGTCCGGATGGTGGGTCAGGGTTTGCGTCAGGACCGCTTCCGCCTCGGCGAACCGACCCAGATTGAGCAAGGCCGCGCCGAGGTTGTTGCCGGCCTTGGGATGGTCGGGCCGCAGCGCGAGCAGGCGCGCATGGGTCGCGGCGGCCTCCTCGTGGTGGCCGCGCATGCCGAGCAGGAGGCCCAGGTTGCTCAAGGTATCGACGTGATCGGGTCGCAGGGCCAGCGCCTGGCGCATGCGGGAGACAGCCGCCTCGATCTCGCCCAGTTCCGCGTGGCAGACCCCCGCCAGGTTGAGCAGTTCCCAATCGAGGGGGCGTTGCCTGGCGATGACCTCGATGTGGCGCAGCGCCTGGCGCGGTTCTCCCCGCGCATGCAGCGCCAGCGCCCCCTGGAAACCGGCGGCGCGGGATCCCGCCTGGCATGAGGGGCGGCGGGCGGCGCTCATGGCGTACCGGCCAGTTCCCCAGCCACGCGTTGCACCACGTCCGACCAGTCGTTGACGCGGGTCTGGCGGCAGACGCGCATGGCGGGGCCGTACCAGACCGTATCCTCCCGGCGGATCTGCCAGCGCCAGTCGGTGCGGCGGGTGGAGAGCAGCACCCGGCAGGGCACGTCCAGCGCCCCGGCCAGATGGGCGATCGCGGAGTCGATGGTGACCACCAGGTCCAGTCCGGTGAGGATCGCGGCCATGTCGGCGAAATCCCGCACCGCGCCGCCCAGATGGAGCAGGGGTTGTCCGGCGGGGGGGTGCATGGCCTCCTCCTCGCCGGCGATCTTTTGCAGGCTGATGAAATGCACCCCCCGTGCCTCCCACAAGGGGGCCAGGGTGGTCAGATCGGGCATGGAGCGGAAGGCGTCGTTCTCCAGGCCCGGATCCCCCTTCCAGACCAGCCCGACCCGTTTGCCGCCACGCGGCAGCAGCGGCTCCCATCTGGCGCGCGCCTCGCGCGGGACGCTCAGATAGGGACCCTGCCAGGGTGGTATGCCCAGATGCATGGGCAGGGAGTGGAGCGGAATCCAGAAATCGTGGCGCGGATATTCCCGCCCCTCCTCGCGGATCAGCAGGCGGTCCACCCCGGCCAGGGAGGCGAACAGGGTGGCCTGCGCTGCGGGGCATTCCAGGGTGAGGTGGCTCACCCCCAGGGATTTGAGGAGGGGCATGTAGCGGACGAGCATGATGTGATCGCCGAATCCCTGTTCCGGCACCACCAGCAGGGAGCGTCCGCCCATGTCCTCCCCGCGCCACATGGGGAAGGGGAGGGGTGGCAGAGAGACGCGCCAGCCGCTCTTGAGCGGATGATAACGGGCCTCGTGCAGCGGCCATGCCTCGCGGTAACGGCCCTGGGTCAGGTAGAGCAGGGAGAGATTCCAACGGATGTCCATGTTGTCGGGTTCGATGGCCAGCGCGCGCTGGAACGTGGCCTCGGCCTCGGCGAAGCGTTGTTGTTCCTGCAGGAGGATCCCCAGGTTGCCCAGGGTGGCGGTGTGGTCCGGCCGGCTCCGCAGGGAGGCCTGATAGGCGGCGGCGGCCTCCTCGTCCCGCGTCTGCTTGAACAGCAGCACCCCCAGGTTGCTGTTGGCGTCCGGGTGGTCGGGTTGCAGGCGCAGCGCCTGCCGGTAGGCGGCCTCGGCCTCGGCGAACCGTTTTTGCCGGTTGAGCAGATTGCCGAGATTGTTGAGCAACTCCATGTCGCCGGGGTGAAGGCGCAGGGAGTGTCGATAGGCGGTTTCGGCCTCGGCATACCGCTCCCGGGCCTGCAGGAGATTGCCCAGATTGTGCCACGCCCCGGCATGGCGCGGCTGGGCGCGCAACGCCTCCCGATAGGCGGCTTCGGCCTCGGCGTGGCGTCCATTCTGTTGCAGCAGGTTGCCCAGGTTGCTCAGGCCATCCGCGTGGTCCGGTTGGATGCGCAAAACCTGCCGGAAGGCGGCCTCGGCCTCCGCGAACCGGCCGCGCATGGCCAGTTGCACCCCCTGGTCGTTCCAGGCCGCCGCCATCTCGCGGGTCAGGCGGGCCAGTTCGTCGGCCATCTTGCGCACCACATCGGACCAGGAACCCGCCTGCGACTGGCGAAACAGCCGCAGGTTCGGGCCATACCACGCCGACTCCTCGCGGTCGTGCCGCCAGCGCCAATCCGCGCCCCGCGCCGGCAGCATCACCCAGCACGGTTTGCCCAGGGCGCCGGCCAGATGGGCGAGCGCGGAATCGATGGTGATCACCAGATCCAGCATGCCGATGATGGCGGCGGTATCCGCGAAGTCTTCGATGCGGTCCCCCAGGTACGGCAGGGGCTGGCGGGCCGGTGGCTGGCGGGCCTCCTGCTCCCCTGCGCCCTTTTGCAGGCCGATGAACACCACGTTGGGGGTTTTCCACAGGGGGGCGAGGGTGGCCAGGCCGGGCAGGGAGCGATTGGCGTCGTTGCGATGGGTGGGCGATCCCCGCCAGGCCACTCCCACCCGCAACCCCTCCATGGCCAGCAACGGGCGCCACTTGGCCGTATACGCCTCCGGCGGGCGCAGATAGGGAATGGTTCCGGGCATCGTCTCCAGGTGGCCGGGGATGGAGAGCAGATGGACCCAGTAATCGTGCATCGGGTATTCCATGCCGGGGGTATCCGGCAGGATCCGGTCCACCCCGGCCAGGGTGGCGAACAGGGGCGCCAGCGCGGGCGGGCAGACCAGCGTGATGCGGCTGGCCCCGCCGGCCTTCAAGGGGGCCAGGCAGCGGCAGAACTGAATCTGATCGCCAAAGCCCTGTTCGGGCAGCACCAGCAGCGCGCGGCCCGCCAGCGGCTCCCCGCGCCACATGGGAAACGGGAGTTCCGGGGAGACGATGCGCCAGGGGTGTTCGCTGGGGAGCAGGCGTGCCTCGTACAGGGGCCAGCCCTCCTGGAAGCGGCCCAGGGAGAGCAGCAGGATGGCCAGGTTCCAGCGCACGTCCACGGCGTCGGGTCGGGCGCGCAGGGCCTGCCGGAAGGCGGCCTCGGCCTCGGGGAACCGTTTTTCGTCGCGCAGCAGCAGGCCCAGGTTGTTGGCGGCCTCCGCATAATCGGGTTGCAGGCGCAGGGCCTGCTGATAGGCGGCGATGGCCTGGGGCCATTTGCGTTGTTCCTGGCAGAGAATGGCCAGCTTGTAATGGAGGTCGGCCTGTTGTGGCCGCAGGCGCAGCAGCCGCCGCAGCACGGTTTCGGCCTCGGCCCATTTTTGCTGTTTGCGCAGGGCATTGGCCAGCTGGTACTGGAGTTCCGGTTCGCCCGGTTGCAGGCGTGTGGCCTCGCGCCAGCAGGCGGCGGCCTCCTTGATTCTGCCGTGTTGCTCGTGCTCGATGGCGGTTTGTTGCAGCGTCTCGGCTGGGTTGGGTGATTTCATGGGTTTCCGGTCAGGCGCGAAAGTTCCTCCCCCATGCGGCGGACCACGGAAGACCAGTCGCCGGGCCGGGTTTGTCGAAAAAGACGCATGACGCCAGGATACCAGGGTGACTCTTCCCCTTCAAGCATCCAGCGCCAGTCGGTGCCATGCGCGGTCAGCATCACCCAGCACGGTTTTCCCAATGCCCCGGCCAGATGGGCGAGGGCGGAATCGATGGTGATCACCAGATCCAGGCTGGCGACGATGGCGGCGGTGTCCGCGAACGTCCCGATCCGGTCGCCTGGGGCGAGCAGGGGTTGTCCCTCCGGTGGCCGGCGGGCCTCCTGTTCGCCTGCGCCCTTTTGCAGGCTGACGAACTGGATCCCTGGCACACGCCACAACGGCGCGAGGGTGGCCAGGCCGGGCAGGGAGCGGTTGGCGTCGTTGGCGTGGTTGGGATCGCCCCGCCAGGAGATCCCCACCTTGAAAACCCCTTCCGGCAGGGGCCAATCCGCTGCTTGCGCCGGGTCGGCGGCAAGATAGGGGAGGGTGTCCGGGAGGCGGCCCCCCAGCAGGTGGGGGATGGAGAGCAGCATCACCCAGAAATCGTGTCGGGGTGGCACGGGATGCGCCTCGTGGGCAAGCACCTCGTCCACCCCCTTCAGGGAGCGCATCAGCCGACACAGCGCCGCCGAGCAGACCAGGGTGAGCCAGCCAACCCCCATGGCCTTCAACAGCGGGGCATAGCGGCAGAACTGCAACTGGTCGCCCATGCCCTGTTCCCCCAGCAGCAGGAGACGCTTGCCAGCGAGCGGTTCGCCGCGCCACATGGGAAAGGGGAGTTCCGGTCGCGGCACGCGCCAGCCGGTCTTGAGGGGATGATGACGGGCCTCGTGCAGCGGCCACCCTTCCGCGTATCTGCCTTGCGCCAGACAGAGCAGGCTCAGGTTCCAGAGCGCGTCGGCGCAATCGGGCCGGATCGCCAGCGCCTGCCGGAAGGCCGTCTCGGCTTCCGCCAGGCGGCCGTTCTCCCGCAGCAGGTTGCCCAGATTGTTCCACGCCCCGGCATGGTCCGGCGCCAGGGCGATCACCCGGCGGAAGTGGGTTTCGGCCTCGGCGCGCCGCCCGGTCCCGTACAGCAGCACTCCCAGATTGTAGAGGGCGGAGAGATAATCCGGGGCGATGCGCAATGCCTGCCGGTAGGCGGACTCGGCCTCCCCGTGGCGCTCACGCTCCCAGGCCAGCACGCCCAAATTGTTGAGAACACTCACGTCGTTCGGGTTCAGGCGCAGCGCCTCCCGCCAGCAGGCGGCGGCCCGATCCGTGTCGCCTAGTCCCTTGTGGCAGCCGGCGGCCAGGTTCAGCAGGGAGGGATCCGGGGGAAACGCCCGCCGCAGCCCATCGATGAGGGTCAGGGCCTCGGCCAACCGGCCCGTGTGATAGCATTCGAACGCCGCCCGTTGCTGGTCCGGCGGCAGGCGGCCTTCCGGCGCGCGCATCAGCCGGATTGGTCTTGCGGCGGTTTGGTGAACAAGGCGACCAGGATCAGGATCCCCCCCACGATCACCAGGCCGAGATTGATCCAGGTCAGTTCGATGGCCTTTTGCGACAGGACACCGATGCGGTCCATCTCGTCCAGGGTGATGCCGGGTTTGTGCGGATCCAGCCCCTGCACGATCTCGGACTGCCTGAGCAGATTGACGAACCCGATCGTCATGGCCAGAATGCCGGCCCCGGCCATCGCCATTTTCTTGATCATTCCGTATCCTCGATTCGATAGAGTTTGAGTTTATTGTGCAAGGATTGACGGGTGATGTCCAGCAGTTCCGCCGCGCGCACCTTGTTGCCGTCGGTCTGGCGCAGCGCCCGGCGGATGAGGTCGATCTCCAGACGTTTGCGATGTTCGGGCAAGGAGAGGGTGTCGGAGGCGATGGCGTGGCGTTTCGGGAGGCGGTTTTCCAGGAGCGGCAGGGAGCAGTGGGCCTCGGTGATCACCTCGCCCTCCGGGGTGAGGGCCACCAGACGTTCCACCTCGTGCTCCAACTGGCGGACATTGCCGGGCCAGGCGTGGCTTTCGAACAGGGTCAGGAGTTGCGGGGAGAACCCCCTGGTCTTCTTTTTGAAGCGGATGCTGATCTGTTCCAGGAAGAGCATCATCAACGGCAGGATGTCCTCGACGCGCTCCCGCAACGGCGGCAGGTGGATGTCCACGGAAAAGAGGCGAAAAAAGAGATCCTCGCGGAAACGGCCGGCCTTGACCTCGTCGCGCAGGTTCTTGCTGGAGGCGCTGACGATGCGGAAATCGTAGCGGTGGATCGTGTTGCCGCCGAGGCGCACCCCTTCCATTTCCTGAATCGCGCGCAGGAATTTGGGTTGAATGGCCAGGGGCATGTCGGAGATTTCGTCCAGGAAGAGGGTCCCGCTGGTGGCCTCCTCGAAGCGTCCCATGCGGCTGGCGGCGGCCCCGGTGAAGGCGCCCTTCTCGTGGCCGAAGAATTCGCTCTCCATGAGGGTTTCCGGGATGGAGGAGCAGTTGACCGCCACGAAGGGGCGCGCGCGGCGTTCTCCGGGGCGGTCGTGGATCAGGCGGGCGATCACCTCTTTGCCCGTGCCGCTTTCGCCGGTGATGAAGACGTTCACCGGCAGGGGATTGACCTGTTCGACCAGGGAGACGATCTGCCGCATGGCGCGGCTTTCGGCGATGAAGCGGTTGTTGCCCGCCAGGATGCGGGCGGAGCGGGCGAACTCGGTATGCATTCCGCGAGTGATTTCAATAATCTCGCCAGTTACCGTATTGTGTTCGATGGCGAGCGAGAGATATTTTACTAGTTGCATCAACAGCTCTTCGTCAGACGCATTGAACTCCTGGTTATCTTGTTTGTTGAGGAGCTGGACCGCCCCGATGTGATAATTGCCGGCCAGGCTGCGAATGGGGACGCAGATGAGGGTGCGGGTGACGAACTCGGTTTGCCGGTCGCTGATGGCATGGAAGCCGGCGCGGCGCTCCAGGCCGGTTTGGATGACGGTTTTGCCGGAGAGGATCGCCTCGCCCACCAGGCTGCCGCGCATGGGGGCGATGATGGCCTTTTCCCGCACGCCGGTGCCGAATTTCAGCCAGATGTTGTCGCTGGTCGGATCCACGACGAAGACGCTGCACCGTTCGCATTGGGTGAGGCGCGGCAGGATCTCCACGAAAAAACGCATCAACGCCTCGAAGTCCTCCGGGCGCCAGGCGCGGTGGATTCGCTCCAGGAGGGCTTTGAGGGTCTCCAGCCGGCGGTTGATTTCCGTGGTTTTGTACATGCGCGCTCCGTGACGGGTCGTGCCGTTGGTTTGGGGTTGGCATGGGATACGTATGTATCGTCACAAACCCGGCAAACATTTAGCGCAGGGCTTCAGGCGACCCACGGGTCGTCCAGAAAGGCGTCCAGATAGCCGACCAGCCGGTCGTCGCCGTAGTGCTCGCGGGCAAAGGCGCTGCCGTTGCGGCGGATCTCCTCGGCCTGGCCGGGATGCTCGGTGATGAAGCGCAGCATGGCGCGCAGGTCCGCCAGGGTCTCGAAGGGCAGATAGTGCTCTCCTGCCACGAAAAATGGCTCCATGTCCGCGTCCGCGCCCTGTTCGTTCAGCAGCAAAGCACCCGCGAGCGGCGCCTCGAAGGCGCGATGGGTCACGATGCAGCGCATGTTTTCCCGCATGGTCAGGTTGAGGCAGCAGGTCGCCTCGGCCAGCCGCCGGAAGTGAATGGCGTAGCTGTCCAGCATGGGCAGCCCGTCGGTTTCGGTGGAGTGGGGCCGCGCCTCGATGGGCAGCCCCCATTCGGGCGCGCCGGCCAGCCAGAAGGCGCGCGGCCAGGTGTACCCCTTGTAGCCGCCCGCAAAGAACAGCACTGGCCGCAAGGGATGTTCCGGTGCCCGGGGGGGCACCCCGTGGGGGAGCGGGGCATGCAACACCTTGCGCGCAAACTCCGGCTCCTGCCACAGCGAAAGCGACGGCGTGTCGCACTCCCAGAAGACGTCCACCAACCCGGCGAGCGCCTTGATCCCCGCCCGCATGTGCGTCTCGACGGAGTTGGCCGCCACCGGGGTGGTGTCGCCCAGGATCCGCCGGCGCAGGGTCCAGGCGTCGGTGGTGAAGAGCACGATGCGCAACGCGGGGTTCAAGGCGCGCAGTTTCACCAGCAGACGCCAGATCCCCTCATCGACCTGCATCATCTCCATGACCAGCACTTCGACATTGGCGCGCACGCACGCCTGCACCACCTCGTCACGGGCCTGAGGCGTGGCCGGACGGGCCATCCGTTCGACCTCCCAGCCGTAGGCGCGCATGCCGGCGGCCACCCGCGCGCCCATGATCATCGCGCACAGGACCATGACGCGCCGTACCCGCCGCCTCCCGGCCAGTGGCAGCGGCGGGAGGACCAGTCTGGCCCTGGCCCGGCCTTGCCGCCGCAATGCCTCCAGGGAGAGGGGCGCGACTTCGGCTTCCTGGTCGAAAATGCGTCGGAAATGGGGCATGGCCCCCTTCACGGCCTCCAGCAGGCGCGGCAATTTTTTTTGCAATTGCGGCTGGTGCATTTGACAGGTGAGAAAATTCAGCACCAGTGACAAGGCGAAGTGAAAGAGCGTGATCCGCTCGGCGTCGGACACCGCGTCCACCTGCCCGGCGAGGGGACGCAAACCGCGTTCCACTTCCCGCGGGTTGTCGAACAGCAGGCCGAGCGTGGCCAGCACCAGGGAGATCCGCGCGTCATGCCAGCCCCGGTTGGCCATCCCCATGGCCAGAAGGTACACCGTGTGTACCCTGGATTGCGCCACCAGGGTTTCCAGCGCGCGCAGACCCTCCTCCGGCTCGAACGCGTGCCCTTCCAGCAGCGCGGCCAATTGGCCGGGGTGGACGCTCGCATCGACTTCCAGAATGGTTTCGAGAAGGGGTTTCATCTCCCGATGGCCTCGCGATCGGCTTACTGCCACCCCCCGCCCGTGGTGACCTGCCTGACGCGCCTGGCCTGGGCATAGCGGTTGCCGTTGGCCCAGCAGTGGCGGCAGAGCGCCAGATTGCCCACCAGGGACGGGTCGCGGCGGGAGAGATAATGCGCCTCGATCGGGGCGTACAGATAATCCAGGGCGTCGATGTCGGTTCCGGCCAGGGCTGCGGCATCGAAGACCGGCGGGCCGCAGTAGAAATAGATCCGGTCCCCGAACAGCATGGGACCCGCGCAAGCGCACCAACAGGGGGTGTCCGCCACCTCGGTCTTGCGCACCCGCTCCCAGAACAGGTTCATGGGGAGCACGTTCAACCGGTTGTGGTATTTGGCGCTCAGACGGCGCACCAGGTCCGCCTCCCCTTCCGGGTCGTAGATGCTCAGCTCCACCCGGTCGATGCAGCCCCACACGGCATCCGCCACCCGGTCCATCTCCTTGCCGGTGGTGTTGACGATGATCGATTCGATGGCCGGCGAGGCCTTCAGCAGCGGGATGGCCTCGTTGAAGTGTTTCCACAGCAGCGGCTCGCCCGGCCCGTGCAGGTTCACGGCACCGATGGTGTAGCCCGACGCCTCGGTCACCTGAATGAAACGCCGCACCTGCTCCATGGAGAGCTGATAGCGCTTGGAGGATTTGCGCATCTCCCCGTGGGCGCAATCCAGGCAGTCGTTGTGACAGGCGGCCACCACCTCGAAGGCCATGACCTCGATCCGTCCGGGCGTCGGCTCTGGCGTCACGCTGGTGGCGGGGACCGTCCGGCGCGCGGCCATGGCCACCGCCTTGCCCACCCATTCCGTCAGCCGCGCCGGTTCGCCGAGCGCGCGCAGCCAGGGGCCGAGCAGCAGCAGGGCATCCTCGCCGTTGGGGTGGGCGGTCACGGCTTGCGCGTACAACCGTTGCGGATCCTCCTGCGCCAGGGCCTGGTCGATGGCCTGGGCGAGGGAGGCGTTGTCCGGCTCGCTCGGCGGTTGCGCCAGGGTTTCGAGCACGCCATGAACGAACCGTGCCTGCTCGCCA
>PDZX01000059.1 GCA_002753185.1 Magnetococcales bacterium WMHbin3 | reverse complement strand
CTCGATCAGCTTCAGGAGTGCTTCGGCTCGATCCCGGAGGGCATTCGCCAGCAGGTGACCTCCGCCGGTTCGGATGATCTGACCGCCTGGTCCAAGAAGATCCTGCGCGCGGAATCGTTGCAGGCGGTTTTTCAGTGATATCCCCGGTGCGCGGTCGTCAGGCAAGCAGGCTCTTGAGTTGCTCCTCATCCAGGATCTCCACCCCCAGGGCTTGCGCCTGCGTGTATTTGGAGCCGGGGGAGGCGCCGGCGATGAGATAACGGGTGCGGCTGGAGACGCTGCCGGAGACCTTGGCGCCCAGTGCTTCCAGTCTGGCCTTGGCCTCCTGGCGGGTGAGGGTGGCAAGCGTCCCGGTCAACACCACGGTGGCGCCCGACAACAGGGGATGATCCTGGCGCGTCGGCCTGCCGGTTCGATGCCAGCCGGTGGTGGGTTCGGCCAGCAGCCGATTCAGCAATTCGGCGTTGCGTGGTTCCAGGAAGAATTCCAGCACGCGCCGCGCCGCCACGGGGCCGACGTCCGGGGCGCCTTGCAGTTCTTCCTCGGTGGCGGTCATGATCGTCGCGATGGCGCCGAAATGACGCGCCAGGCTGGCGGCGGTCGCCTCGCCCACCTCGCGGATGCCCAAGGCGAACAGAAAGCGGCTCAAATCCCGCTCCCGGCTCGCCTCGATGGCCGCCAGCAGGTTTTCCGCCGATTTTTCTCCCATGCGCGCCAGCCCCGCGATCCGTTCCGGGGCGTCCTGGAGCCGATAGAGGTCCGCGACATCTCCGATCAGCCCCTCGTTCAAGAGCACGTCCACCAGTTTTTCCCCCAGGCCGTCGATGTTCATGGCGCGGCGGCTGGCGAAATGGAGGATCGCTTCCTTTCTTTGTGCCGGGCAGGCGAAGCCGTTGCCGCAGCGCAAAATGGTCTCCCCCTCGACGCGGGCCACGGGGGATCCGCAGGCCGGGCAGACCACGGGAACGGGAAAGGGGAGGGACGTCGGGTCTCGGTGTTCCGGCAGCGATTCGGCCACCTCCGGGATCACGTCGCCGGCGCGGCGCACCCGGACCCGGTCGCCGACCCGCACGTCCTTGCGGCTCAACTCCTCGAAGTTGTACAAGGTGGCGTTGGTCACCGTCACCCCGCCCACCTCTACGGCCAGCAGGCGCGCCACCGGAGTCAGGGCGCCGGTGCGGCCCACCTGGACATCGATCCCCTCCACCACGGTTTCCGCCTCGCGGGGTGGGAATTTCAACGCCGCTGCCCAGCGTGGCGCGTTCGAGACGAAGCCCAGCCGTTCGCGCCAGGCCAGGTCATTCACCTTGATCACCACCCCGTCGATCTCGTAGGACAAGCCGTCCCGTTTTTTTTCCATGTTTTGAAAGTAGGCGAGATAACCATCCGCGCCGGTCACCACCTCGGCATCGGGACATACCGGCAGGCCCCATTCCCGCAGGCGTTCCATCATCGTGTCGTGGCGTTGCGGCCACGCCCCGGCGGAAATTTCTCCAATGCCGTGACAATGGAACTCCAGGCTGCGTTGCGCGGTGACGCGCGGATCGAGTTGACGCAGGCTGCCCGCCGCCGCATTGCGCGGGTTTTTTGGCGGTTTTTCATCTTGTTCGCTGGCACGGGCACGCAGGGTCGCAAACGCGGCAAGCGTCATGAACACCTCGCCGCGCACCTCCAGAAGCTCCGGATGGCCGCTGCCATGCAGTTTGCGGGGCAGCGTGGCGATCGTGCTGGCCTGCTGCGTCACCTCTTCGCCCTCCCTGCCATCCCCGCGCGTGGCTACCCGGACCAGACGGCCATGTTCATAGAGCAGCGCAATCGCCACGCCATCGATTTTCGGTTCGGCGGCATATGCGACCTCCGTGTCCATTGGCAATCCCAAGCCATCCAATACACGGCGATGCAATTCGCCCTCATCCTTTTCCACCCGGATGGAGAGCATCGGCACCCGGTGGACCACCTTGGCGAAGGCGGTAAGGGGGGATGCCCCCACCCGTTGCGTGGGCGAATCCGGGGTGATCCACTCCGGATGCGCGGCTTCCAGGGCCTCCAGTTCGCGGAATCGGGCGTCGTATTCGGTGTCGGAGACCTCCGGGTCGTCCAGGACGTGGTAGAGGTAATTGTGCCGAACAAGCCATTCGCGCAAGCGGTGCAGTTCTTCTTTTGTGCTCATGGCGTTCTCTCCATCCAGCGATGCACCCGGTTGATGACCCGCTTGCACGCCGCGTCGGAAAGCGAGGCGTACAACGGCAGGGCCAGGGTTTGTTCCAGAAAGCGGCGCAATCCGGGGGGATGTTCCCCAGGCGGTTGAAACCAGACCGGAGAGCCGCAGCCAATGCCGACCTTTTGCAAAAATCCTTCCATTCCCTGCCGGGCGTGGCCGTCATGCAGGCGCAGGCAGAACTGCTCCCAGGCGCGTCCGCTGGCGGGATTGGCCGGGTGGCAGGCCACGGGCGCGAGACGCATTGTCAGGTAGCGCATGGCCAACTCCTGGCGGCGTTCCAGTCGTTCCGGCAATCCCGTGAGCAGGGAACAGCCCAGGGCGCAGGCGGCCCCCCCCGGAGGATGACGCCTGACCCTGGCCAGTTCCCGGATCAATCCCGCGTCCCGTGCGAGTAACGCGCACCCGGCCCCGATGGCCAGGATGCGCGGGCCGGAACAATCGAGCAGTTGCACGTCGCCCTCCCCGCAGCCCGACATGGGTCGAACCATTGAGGAAATCTCTTCCAGCACAAAAGCATGACCTTTCATCATGGTCGATGGCAGGCCGAAGGCGTGCCGCACGATCGCCGCGCGCGGTTGCGTCATATCCGGCGGCAGTCGCCAGGTTCCGGTTCCCTGACCGGTTGCCGGGTCCACATCCCGTTCCACCTGGTGCAGCCATGCCTCCTGCAACGCCTCTCGCCACGCCGGTTCCAGCAGAGGGTCCACCCCCACCGTCTCCCCGGAGCGCCAGCCGAGTATGTTTTTCAATGCAGCGATTGCCTCCGCATGTTCCGCAAACGCCAGCGCCGGTCTTTCCCACAACGTTGCGAGACCTTCTTCCCAGTGGATCAAGGCCGCTTCGTCCCGGAAGTTTTTTTTCACCAGTTGGGTCAGGACGGTTTTTTCGTCGCTGCTGGTCAGGTCCGGGCGATAGAGAAGAAGGTGATTGGTTTGAATCTGCTTGACAGGCATTCATTATCCTGGTATGTTATTCAACATGATAAGATTTATCACCGTGATTTATTGATAACCGGATCGAGCCATGCTCAAAAAACTGTCCATCTCTGGCTTTAAATCCATTCTGGACGCCCAGTTGGAGTTCGGGCGGGTCAACCTGTTCATTGGCGCCAACGGATCCGGTAAGTCCAACATCCTGGAGGCCATTGGGGTTTTGAGTACTGCCCTGTGTCGGGATATCACCGAAACGGAGTTGCAACGCAAGGGGGTTCGTCTGTCGGAGCCTGTTTTGTTCAAATCCGCGTTCAAGGCATGTGAAATGCAAAGCAACTTTGGTCTGAAGGCGGAATTAGAAGGGGATGTGTGTTACCATATAAATATTACTGCTGGAGAATCAATCGGTACCTTAAGATTTTTTAGTGAAGAAATATTGCATGATAGTATTAGTTATCTTGGTCGCAGTAATCACGGTATCCGGTTGCAAGGGGTCTCCAAGAGTCGGGATGACGTGTCACCCGAACGAGGTTTGTGGGATCGGTTCCAGTCGGTGATCGACCTTCCGGATGTGCTGGTCAATACATTGAACAAATTGGCTCGGTTTTGTATTTATGCACCTCAAACCTCTTTTTTGAGAGGTACCGAAAGCGAGCGAACGCAGATCAAGCCCATCGGGTTGCTGGGTGGCGGATTGCCTCAGGCAGCGGCGACCGTCTTTGAACAGATTGAAGATTTGCAATCCAGTAACCGTCAGCATGCTGCCCGCATGCGGGAAATTTTGGAAGTGGTTTGGATGCCTGGATGGGCTAGTGCTTGTGTAATTGATCATCCAGGCCTGCAAACTTATGCTTCACAAGCCAAGAGTGCTGATCTGGTGGTGTTTTTTGTGGATCGTTTTTTACGATCTGAGCGTAATTTATTGTCTGCATATGATAGTAGCGAAGGGTCTCTTTATTTATTGTTTATGGCAATCCTGATGCTTCATCCTGAATCCCCAAAGCTTTTTGCTCTTGACAATGTGGACAATTCCTTAAATCCCGCAGCAACGCGTGCCTTTCTGGAAAAAATTATTTACGTTACAGGTAATCAAAGATTTCAAAGATATAATATTGGTCCTGAACAGGTCTTTCTGACCAGTCACAACCCAACATCGTTGGATGCGTTCGATCTTTTTAATGACGACCAAAGGGTTTTTGTGGTGAGTCGTGCCTCTCGGACTGGTTTTACTACTGTTTATCGATTGCAACCGGCAGAGGGTATGACAAAGGCGAAATGGATCAAGACATTCAAGGGGAAAAATCTCTCCGAGTTATGGATTGATGGGAGTATTACTGATGCTCTTGGTGTTCAGGGCCAATCTGTCTTATGAAACGATTGTCAATGCATGTGGTAGCCGAGGCCTTGACCGATCAGGCGGTATTGGCAGTCCTGTTGCCTGCGGCCATGGCAAGAACAATTGATTTCCACTATCTTCAACCAGCCATGGACAGAACATCAGTATCTGGAGATGAAAATGGAGGTTGGTTGCAAGTTTTGAAGTGGTGTCAGCGCAACCCGCCGCAATCAAGGCGCAATTTGCATCGTGGTTTAAATAGGTTTTCTGCATCGCCTGACATCTCTTTCAAGACTCTGTTGGTCCAACTGGACACGGATATCTGTGAAAGGCCGGAATTTCAGGAAACCGCACCGGTTATCGTGGCGGCGAAGTTCGATCTTGCGACCCCGCGTGGCCGCGGGCAATATGTGGCGGCGGTTTTGGCCAAGTGGTTGTGGCCAAAAAGAGTTGTCAAAACGGATGAAAAATGGACCGTTATCGCTCCTGCAGTGGAGGCCATCGAGACCTGGCTGATTGCGGGATTGACACAGGAATCCGATCCGGAAACCAACCGTGACCCCTTTGCGGCATTGCAGACGTGGGCTGAGGTTGTGGAAAAAAGATTATTAGTGAGAAAAAAACCGGAACGTTATCAAAGGTTCGCAAGGCGTGCCGCCAGGGAAATTGAAAAAATCGTCGAAAAATGTCCTCATTTCGCTGCCCTGGTTCAGCGGATCGAGCGTATGTGAGGTGCTCTGGTCAACGCACGGCTTCGGCCAGGGCGCGGGCCACTTCCGAGACCACCTGTTCCCATTCGTTCGGTCTTTTTTGGCGGAAAATGCGTAGACCTTTGGGATACCAGGGCGAGTCGGCGCGTTCTTCCATCCAGAGCCAGTGGGGGCCGAAGCCGGGCATCAGGATCCAGCAGGGTCTTGCCAGCGCCCCGGCCAGATGGGCGATGGCGGTGTCCACGCAGATCACCAGATCCAGTTGCGCGACAAGCGCTGCGCTGTCGGCGAAATCGCGGATCCGGTCACCGAGATGGATCAAAGGCTGATCGGCGGGAGGTGAGCGCGCCTCCTCCTCTCCGGCCCCTTTTTGCAGACTCATGAAAATCACTCCTGGCACCTCCCACAAGGGACGCAAGGCGCGCAACGAGGGCAGGGAGCGCCAGGCGTCGTTGCTGTTGTCGGTGCCTCCCTTCCAGACCAGGCCCACCCGGAACCCGCTGGCGGGCAGCAGGGGACGCCAGGCGGTGAGCCGTTCCGGTGTGGCGTGCAGATAGGGCGGGCGTGGCAGGTTGGTCTCGTCGATGCCCAGCAGGTGTGGCAAACTGGCCAGACATACCTGAAAATCATGGCATGGCGCCGGATCCGGGGCCTCCTCGTCCAGGAGGATGTCCGGCCCGGCGAGAGAGGCGAAGAGCGGGATGAGGGGCGCCTTGGTGATCAGGGTCAGCCGGGAAAAGCCCCTTGCCCGCAACTCCGCCAGAAAGCGGACGTGCATGATATGATCGCCGAACCCCTGTTCCCCGATCACCAGCAGGGTTGCCCCGTGCGGATCCTCGCCCCGCCACGTCGGGATCGTGGGGTCGGGGGGCCGGGCGGTGAGCACCGGACCCGTGATCCGGAAACGTTCCTCGTACAAGGACCAGCCCGGCGCGTACTCCCCACGATTCAGATGGATCAAACCCAGATTATACCGGGCCAGGGGATACTCCGGCTGGATCTCCAGTGCTTGGCGATAGGCCGCCGCAGCCTCGGCGAGCCGTTGCGTCCGGTGCAGCAGGGTCCCCAGATTGAGATGCCCCCTGGCCAGATGCGGAGCCAGGCGGATCGACTCCCGGAGGGCGGTCTCGGCCTCGACCGGGAGCATCCGGCCGAGCAGCGCGCCGCCGAGATTGTACCAGGCGTCCGCATGGCCGGGCTGGAGGCGCAATGCCTCGCGGCAGGCCAGTTCGGCCCTGGGGAAATCCTGGCGTGTCAGAAGCAGGCTGCCCAGGTTGTTGTGGGCATCGGCGTTGCCGGGTTGCAGGCGGATCGCCTCCCGATAGGCGGCCTCGGCCTCGGCCTCGGCGCGGAGGTCTTGCGCCTGGAGCGTCACCCCCAGGGCGAACCAGGCCTTGGCATGAGACGGGAGGACCGTCACGGCGCGCCGCAGATGGGTTGCCGCCTCCTCGTGCCACCCCTGCTCCAGCAGGAGGAAGCCCAGGTTGGTCAAGGTTTCGGCATCGTCGGGCAGGAGTTCCGCTGCGTGCCGCAGTACGCTCACGGCCTCACCGGAGGCGCCGCGCCTGCCGAGCAGGGTGCCCAGGGCCTTCCACGCCATGCCGTGTCCGGGGCGATGGGCGATGGTGTCACGGGCCAGGGTTTCCGCCTCATCGAACAACCCCTGCCGGAACAACAGCAGCAGCCGTTCGCCGGCTTGCGCGTCCGCGTCAGGCCGGGGCCGCTGGCGCGCCATGGGTGTGCCCCCCGGTCTGGGGGCAGAACTCCGGGGTGAACCGTTCGGCCAGGCCGCGGGATTTTTCCGACACCTCCTGGGAGAGCTTGTAGGCGCAAAAGCGCGGGCCGCACATGGAGCAGAATTCGGCGTTCCTGTGGGCCATCTCCGGCAGGGTTTCGTCGTGGTACTCCCTGGCCCGATCCGGGTCCAGGGCCAGTTCGAACTGGCGGTTCCAGTCGAAGGCGTAGCGGGCGCGGCTCATGGCGTCGTCCTTGTCCCTGGCTCCGGGACGATGGCGGGCGATGTCGGCGGCATGGGCTGCGATCTTGTAGGCGATGATGCCGTTGCGCACGTCCTCGGCGTTGGGCAGGCCCAGGTGCTCCTTGGGGGTGACGTAACAGAGCATCGAGGCCCCCTTCCAGGCCGCCAGCGCCCCGCCGATGGCCGAGGCGATGTGGTCGTATCCGGCGGCGATGTCGGTCACCAGCGGTCCCAGGACGTAGAACGGCGCCTCGTGACACAGAATGCGCTCCTGCTCCATGTTGGCCTCGATCTGGTCGAGGGGGACATGGCCGGGTCCTTCGATCATCACCTGTACGTCCTTTTCCCAGGCCCGTTTGGTCAGTTCTCCCAGGATGCGCAGTTCGGTGAACTGGGCGGCGTCCGAGGCGTCGTGCAGGCAGCCGGGGCGCAGGCCGTCCCCCAGCGAGAGGGTCACGTCGTACCGCTGACAGATGGCCAGCAGGTCATCAAAACGGGTGAATAAAGGATTTTCCCGTTCGTGATGGAGCATCCATTGCGCCATCAGCGCCCCGCCACGCGAGACGATCTTGGTGATGCGGCTTTCGATCAGGGGGAGCACCTCCAGGGTGACCCCGCAGTGGACCGTCATGTAATCCACCCCCTGGCGTGCCTGATCCTCGATCACCTCCAACATGATCTCCGGGGTCAGCGCGCGTACGTCCGGCACCCGTTCCACGGCCTCGTAGATCGGCACCGTGCCGATGGGGACCGGGGCGTGGCGCAGGATCGCCTCGCGGATCTCGCGGATTCGCTTGCCGGTGGAGAGGTCCATCACCGTATCCGCGCCGTAGCGCAGCGACAGATTCAGTTTGTCCAGTTCCTCCTCCAGGCCGGAGGAGATTTGCGAGTTGCCGATGTTGGCGTTGATCTTACAGCGGGTCGCGATGCCGATGCCCACCGGCCGGGCCTCCGGGTGGCGGATGTTGGCCGGGATCACCAGGCGTCCGCGCGCCACCTCGGCGCGAACCGATTCCGGCTCCAGGCCCTCCGTGACGGCGACATGTTCCATCTCCGGCGTGATCAAACCTTGCCGGGCGTAGTGCATCTGGGTAACGTTGCCAGTGCGGTTGCGAATCCAATCGGAGCGAAATGCGCGCATGAACTCCTCGCTTGCTGGGGATTGATGAGCATCGACGTTCCCTTATTGTGCTGACCCCGTTCCATTATCTCAAGGAGATTTCCCATTGCTGCTCGATTTGACCCATCATGAGATCCTCTCCGTTGCTGGCGCGGACCATCGTTCCTTTCTGGGCGGACTGGTGACCAATCAGATCAACGACGTCACCGCCAGCCGATGCCTGCATGCCGCCCATCTCACCCCCCAGGGCCGTTTCTTGTGGGATTTCACCATGCTCCAGGGGGAGAGCCGCCTGTTGCTGGTGGTCGAACCCGGCGTGGCCCGGCCCCTGATGGACCGCTTGAACTTCTACCGTCTGCGCGCCAAGGTGACCATCGCCCAGGAGACATCCCTGGCCATGCTGGGGGTTGCCGGCCCGGATGCCGGAGCGATCATGAGCCGGCTTTTCCCTGGCCTGCCCCTGGCGGAGGCATCGGTTGGGGCGGTTTTTGTTCTGGAGGAGGGGATCCTGCTCTGGGCCGACCCGCGTCATGCGGCCTTCGGCTGGCGCATGCTGATGCCGGTGGCCACCCTCCCGGAGTGGCGGGAGCGCCTGAGCGGCCTGACGCCCTTGGTGGACCAGGCGGCGTGGGAGGATTACCGCATCCGTCATTCCTTGCCGCTGGGGGGGCGCGAGCTGATCCCGGAGGAGGGATTTCCCCTGGAGGGTGGCCTGCTGGAGATGCATGGCGTGAGCTTCACCAAGGGGTGCTACGTGGGGCAGGAGACCACGGCGCGTACCCACCATCGTGGAACCTTGAAAAAAAGAGTCTTCTCCCTCATGCTGTCTGCTGGCGAGGTCGTGGCGCCGGGAGACCCCATCCTGCTGCCCGATGGCAAACCGGCGGGCGTGCTCACCAGCGTCACCGCCGGCACCGGCGAACGGGCGGGACTGGGGCTTTTGTACCTGGATGACGTGGAACGGGGCAAGCCCCTGACCGTCGGTGGGGCAAGGGTGACGGCGCGCAAACCCGACTGGGCCACTTGGTAATTTCCATTGCTCTTTTTTGGATCGTTTTATCATGACCACCGAAGGCGCCGCACTCCTGCCTCCATTGCCCCCGTTGCGTATCGGGGAGTACACGATTCCGGTTCCCATTCTGCAGGGCGGCATGGGGGTGCGGGTTTCTGCGCATCGTCTGGCCGCAGCGGTGGCCAACGAGGGGGGGGTGGGCATCATCGCCAGCGTGGCGCTCTCCCTGGCCTCCAAGTACTACGAGAAGGGCAAGGACTATTACAAGGCCAACGTCAAGGCGCTCATCGACGAACTCCAGATGGCGCGGGCGTCGAGTCCCGGCGGGATCATCGGCGTCAACTGCATGGTGGCCATTCGCGACTTCGAGGCCATGGTGCGCACCTCGGTGGAGAACGGCGCCCAGATGATCGTCTCCGGGGCCGGTCTGCCGTTGCGCCTGCCGGAGTTCGCCATGGCCAATCCCAAGGCGGCGCTGGTTCCCATCATCTCTTCGCTGCGGGCCGCCAGCCTGTTGGCCAAGCGGTGGTACAAACTCTACAAGCGGCTGCCGGACGCCCTGGTCTTCGAGGATCCCAACCGGGCCGGGGGCCATCTGGGGGTCAAGGGGCGGGAGCAGCTCTTCGCCAGGGAGTACGACACCGACGTGGTGGTCCCGGAACTGGCAGAGTGGTCCCGCATCGAGTACAACGACGAGATTCCCATCGTCACCGCCGGGGGGGTATGGGACCGCAAGGACATCGATCACGCCTTCTCCCTGGGTGCCAAGGGGGTGCAGATGGCCAGCCGTTTCATCTGCACCTACGAATGCGACGCCCATGACGAATACAAGCGGGCCTTCATCAACGCCAGGGAAGGGGACGTGGTGATCGTGGACTCGCCGGCCGGTTTGCCGGGACGGGCGCTGAACACCGCCTTCACCCGCACCCTGTTCCGGGGGGGCGAGGTCTCCAACACCTGCATCGCCACCTGTCTGGACGCCTGTCGTTGCCGGGAGTCCAAGGAGACCTTCTGCATCGCCACCGCCTTGCATCGGGCGCAGCAGGGGGATCTGGAGAACGGACTCGTTTTCACCGGCACCAATGCTGTGCGTCATACCGGAATGGTCCATGTACACGACATCTTTCAGGAGTTGTTGCACGGCATTCCGGTTCATCCTGTTCCCCTGCCCTGACGAGTGTGCCGGCCGTGCATCCCGATTCCCGTTCCATCAGTCGTTTCTTCCAGGGTCTCGCCGAGGTTTGTCCGGTGGGGCAGTTGGAGCATTTTCATCTGATCCACTGGCCGATCGAGCCGCCTTCGCCCCTGGATCCCTTGCGGGAGGCGGGGTTTCGGGGCAGGGTGGTGGTGGCCAGGGCCTCCCTGGCGGACGCCATCCGGCGCGAGCATCCCGGAGTCGATCTGGTGCTCGACGATCATCCCACCGCCGGGGCCATGGCCGGTCACCTTCTCATGGAGCTTCCCCAGGGCCGCGAGGCCTCTCGTTTGGCCATCGATGCCGCCCTGGCCGCGTTGCGCGACGAGGAGAGCCGGTTGTGGTTGTTCGGCAACCGCGAGTCGGGGATTCTTTCGGTGTCCAAGGGGTATGACGGGGTGGAGACCGTCTTGTGCAAGGGTCATTTGCGGCTGTTGAGCCTGTCGAGGGGGAGCCGGTTGCGGTCGGAGAAGACGGTGTTACGTTCGTTCGCCCCTGGCGCGGACGGATTCGCCTCCCTGGAGGCAGCCGGTCTGCGGGTGGCGTTGCGGCCGGGGATTTTCTCCTGGCAGGCCATCGATCCGGCGACTCTGTTGCTTTTGGAGGCGATTCGGGAGCAGCCCGGTCGCCGGCTGTTGGACTGGGGGTGTGGTTCGGGATTTCTGGGCGCGGCGTTGGCCAGGCGTTTTCCCGATTTGCGGGTGGTGTTGAGCGACGACCTGGTGACCGCCACCCATTGCGCGCGTCGCACCGTGGAGTGGAACGGGCTGGCCGAGCGGTGCGAGGTGATCACCGAGGATGGCATTGGTCGGAATCTGGAGCGGATGCGGTTCGACGCCATTGTCACCAATCCTCCCGCCCACCGGGGGGTACGTTCCAATCATGATGCCACGCTGACGTTTTTGGCCTCTGCCGCCGGGGTGTTGCATCCTGGGGGCGTTTTGTGGCTGGTGGGCAGTCGTGGTCTCGATTACGGCACCTTGATGAGGTCCCGTTTCGGTCAGGTGGAGGAGCGGGACGGGGATGACGCCTTCACGGTCTGGCGTGGGGTCAAGACGCGGGAGAAGCGTGTTTCCGGTAGCGGGGGGCGTGTTCGGGACGGTCAGTGGCTGGAGGCGGATGGGGCTGATCCGGCGTTTCGGGATCGGTTGAACGCCTGGGGGCGGGGTTCCTGACAAGCGCTGCGAGGCGCGCAATAGGCCGGATTTTTTTTCGCGTTGTTGGGCGGGCAGGCGTTGCAAGAGCGCCATTGCTGAATAATATTATTTTTTTGGTTTTTTGTATTACTTATATTTTTTTTAAAAATTTTTAAAATATATAAACCATAAATAAAAATAATTATTTTATTTATGGTTTATATATAATTGTGTCTTGCATTTCTGCTGATGATAAAATACTCTACTATGCACTGCGTGATCATAGAAATGTAGTGAATAGCGACATTCTTGTGATCGCGTCGATTTTTGTGTCGCATCCAGGATTTGGATGAACTTTCTAATGGTTTGTCAGAGGCAGTCAGGGAGGGTTGATTATGTTCGGTAAATTCATGAGGAAGGGGCCATGGTTGCTGGTGGCGCTGCTGACCGGCTGCGGGATGCCGCCGCACATGGAGGTCCGCACCGGGTCGGAGCCAAAATATGAGGATGAGGATGTTCGTTTTCGGACTGTCTATTATATAAGGGTTGTAAATAACTGCGAAGAGTACAGCAAGGTCAAGGAAGATACTTTTTTTCGTTTCATAATGCGCGGAAAGGCGGGTTCATTGACAAACAAGGTGCTCTTCGAGTCCGGTGTCCTGCATCGTGACCAGATCGAAGGATTCGATAAGATGGTCCGGTACGGCAATAACGGCTTCACCATCGACGGGAACGGCGTGGCCGTGTGCGCCGATGGGGGCAAGTGCGTGTCTGAAAAGACAAAATGCAGTGAGGATCATGCCCAGTTCGAAATCTGGGGGCCGCAGGGGGTCAAGCATTTGAATCCCGATGAAAGATTGTTGATGGCCATGTCCATTGACAGTTCCCCTTTGATCCAAACCTTGCAGGATATTTCCCGTCGCATGAGTCCGGCCAATCAGGCTTTGGAAACGGAGCGCGCGAAAGAGCGTTTGCGTTTGCAAAATACCAAGGCAAAATTGGCCGGATTGGCATCCGATGATAAAAAGGAAGCCGACAAAGGGGCGGAAGCGTTTACAAACATCGTCAATGGTTATTGAGGTGCGTGGAAATGAAGATCGTCAGATATTTTAGTGTTGGTTTGTGCGCGGTCATGCTGGCGGCGTGCGGAACGACCGGAACGATGCAGATTGAGGTGGATGTCTACAAGGGGCCGCTGACCAAGACCAAGGAGGCCCATTGGGAAGAGTTGCATGCCATCGCCCGCCAGGCGAATGCCTCTGTCGGGGAGTTGCACTACAATACGCAACAGCTGCTCGGATGCGTTTACGGCAAAAACGACCAGATTACCGCCGACAAGAAGCCCAAGTTTGCCTTGGCCGACCTCGCGACGTTGATATCGGTATGCCGGTTGGTCGCGGACATGCGGGTTGCCACGCACGCAATCGATAAGGTTTTCGAAAAGCCGGCAACCGTCGATGCACGGGAGGTCGGCGCCATGATCTCCGAGCATAACAAGTTGGTGCGTGAGTGGAACGATCTACATGTGACGCGCTTGCCACCCTCCCTGATAACGACGGGAACGAGTTGTGACGACAAAAATAAGGAGCCTGTCAAACAGTGGGACGGGTGGTTGAAAAAGGAACGACAGAATCCGAACAAGATGCAACTGGCCAACAATGCCGACTTCGGCAAGTTACCCTACACCGTGCAAGTGATCGGAAAGCAGTTGGACGATTGGCGGACGCAATTGGATGCGCTCCAGAACAACAATCCGTGCATCAGTCCGGCCCATCTTGCGCAATTGAAGCAGTTGAAGGAGAGCATGCAAAAAGTGACGGCTCATTTCCAGGATATGCGGAATATGGCCAATAACGCACGGTTGAGCGACCTGGCGAAGGTGAGTCACAATGCCGCCCGCATGAAGTTGATCGCTGGCAATCTGACTCATATTATGATCCCATATGTCTCTAATAATGATGTGTTGCGGACTGCTCATACCGTCAGCATCAATTCCGCTGGAGAGTACGGCAACCTGCTGGAGTCGCGCACCAAGTCCCTGATGGCGCGGTTGAAGGGGGCGGGACGCAAACACATGCAAACCAGCTATTATCTGGATGGTTCCGAGCCGTCGCTCTTCCCCAATTTCTACGCCTGGTACGACACGATTCAGCCGGGGGTCTACGATGATGGCCGGGTGAGGGCCTACGAACGCGTCTTCTCCGATCAGCACTGGGCCAGACTGAATACCGTGTATGCCAGCGGTCAGGGCAAGACCCAAATGGCCTTCATCCGTGACGAAACCGGCAACTGGGATCTGAAGAGCTTCTCCTCCGACCCCACCGAATTGCTGGCGGCCTACAAGAATGCCACCATCGCCGGCATCAACGCAGCCGCCTCGCTGATGACGGGCGCCAAAAACGTGGGTGACTTGCAGAAAGTCATGACCGGGGCTTCCAAGCTGTTGCAGGGACCGGAAGAGAAGAATCGCATCGTACTGGTCACGGAGGCGCACAAGGATACCCAGGCAAGTTTCAATGGCATGCAAGCCGACCTCGCGGCAAAAATGAAAACAATCGACGGTTCCGTCGATGCGGCCAAGGACCCGAATGCGGAAAAGCTCAGAATCGAAGCCGAGAAAAAGGCGGCATTGAAGAGCACGCTCGATGCGTCCATGGCCGAAATCGACCGGAGACTGCAGAATTTGATCGACTACTGACCCTGCCTGCTCCATCTGCGCACGTTTGTCCGGGTCGGACGGCGGAAAAGGATGCCTTTTCCCGTCGTCCGACCCGCCCGCCCCACGCATCCACGGGGAAAATTCCGCCACATTGTGTCGAATCGACCGAAAGGTTTGGAAATCGTCGGCCCTTTCATGCTAGACTGAGAAGGTTTTCATCCCCGGATGGATCTACCTGGTGAAATGTTCCGATGGAAGCCCTGCTCGCGTTGGCTCAGGTCAATCCCCATGTGGGAGACCTGGAAAAAAATCTGGAAACCATGCTCGGCATGGCGCGCCGCGCCGCGCGTTCCGGGGCGCGGCTCGTGGTCTTTCCGGAACTGGTCCTGACCGGCTATCCGCCGGAGGACCTCCTGCATAAACCGTTGTTCCTCGATCGCCTGGCCGACGCCGAACGCCGGCTTCATCACGCCCTGGGCGATCTGGGGCTGGACGCGGTCTACGGTTCGGTGCGCCGGGGCGAGCACGGCCTCGTCAACGCCGGCATCGTGGTCAGCGCCGGTCGCGAGATCGGGTTTGCCGGCAAACGCTGGCTGCCCAACTTCAGCGTCTTCGACGAACGCCGCTACTTCGAGCCGTTCCGCAATGTCCGGGCGTTTCCCTTTCAGGGCATGCCCTTCGGCATCACCATCTGCGAGGACCTCTGGCGCTCCGGGGAGCCGTTGGCCCGCCTGGCACGTACCGAGGCCGCCTTCGTGATCAACATCAACGCCTCGCCCTATCACATCCGCAAACAACGCGAACGCGAGGAGACCGCCCTGCACCGCATCACCGAATGGGGCCTGCCGGTGATCTACGTCAACATGGTCGGTGGTCAGGACGAACTGGTCTTCGACGGCGGTTCCTTCGCGATGAATCGCGATGGCGGGGTGGCGGTGCGCGCCCCCCTCTTCCGGGAGGCCTTGACGCTGCTCACCGTGGCCAGGGATCCAGGAGGCGGGTTGCGCTTCCTCCCCGGAGAGGTGGCGGGAGAAATGGAAGAAAACGCGGAGATTCATGCCGCCCTGACCCTGGGGCTTCGGGACTACGTGACCAAGAACCGTTTTTCCAGTGTGGTGCTGGGTCTGTCCGGCGGCATCGACTCTGCCCTGACTGCGGCGATCTGCGTCGATGCCCTGGGCGCGGAGCGGGTCCACGCCCTGATGATGCCCTCGCCCTATACCTCGCAAGCCAGCCTCGAGGACGCCGCCACCATCGCCGCCCGCCTGGGCATCCGCCTGAGCGAAATCCCCATCGGTCCGCTCTTCGATTCGTTTCGCCAATCCCTTGCCGGGGAGTTCGCCGGCTTGGCCGAGGACGCCACCGAGGAGAACCTCCAGTCCCGCATTCGCGGCACCCTGCTGATGGCCGTCTCCAACAAGCGGGGCGGGCTGTTGGTGACCACCGGCAACAAAAGCGAGGTGAGCGTCGGCTACGCCACCCTGTATGGAGACATGGCCGGTGGTTATTCGGTCCTCAAGGATCTGCTCAAACAAAGGGTTGGGGAACTCTCTGCGGCATGCAACCGCTGGGCGCGGGAGCGCGGGGCCATCCCCCCCATCCCGGAGCGGGTGCTGGAACGACCCCCCTCGGCGGAACTGCGACCGGACCAGAAGGACGAGGATTCGCTCCCGCCCTATCCGATCCTGGATCGTATCCTGGAACTGTACGTGGAACAGGAGCGGGGCGCCGAGGAGATCGTCGCCGCCGGCCTGGACCGCGCCACTGTCGCCAGGGTGATCCGTCTGGTCGATGGCAACGAGTACAAGCGCCGTCAGGCCGCCCCCGGAGTGCGGATCACCCGGCGCGCCTTCGGCAAGGATCGGCGCTATCCCATCACCAACGGGTTCAAGATCGCATGAAACGGATCCGGATGCTCTTTTTGCCGGTTCTGGCCGGCATGCTGCTGACGGCTTGCGCCGGGGAGAAGCGCCCGGATGACGGGGAGGGCGACTCCTTCCGGATCGCCATGAGCAAGGGCAAGGCCTATCTGGAGCGGGGCGTGCCGGTCATGGCCCTGCCGGCGTTGCGTCGGGCGCGGGAGTTGCAACCGGATCATCCCGACGTGCTTTTGATGCTGGGTATGGCGTATGATCAGGCCAACCGGCCCGTCCAGGCCCTGGAGGTTCTGGAGCACGCCCAGCGGCTGCAGCCGGAAAACGGCAGGATCAACAACAATTTGGGTGTGGCCTTGATGCGCATGGAACGTTGGGGGGAGGCGGTTGCCGCCTTCGAGACGGCTGCGCGGGATGTCAATTTTCCCACGCCCGAGGAGATCCATTTCAACCTGGCGCTCGTGCGCAAGCAGCAGGGCAGGCAGAGGGAGATGCTCGCCGCGTTGGAAACCGCGCTCAAGGTCAGCCCCGCTTATGCCCCGGCTCTCCTGGAGTTGGCCATCCACCATCGTCTCATGGGACGCCCCGACCTGGAGCAGGCCGATCTGCGCCGCCTCCTGGCGGAGAACCCAGGGCATGGCGCGGCGTTGGAGATGCTGATCGACTCCCTGCTGAAGGCGGGCAAGAGTGCGGAGGCGCGTGAATACCTGCGCGGCGCGAGGGATGCGCAACCGGGTGGCGAGACCGCCAGGTGGGCAACGGAAAAATTGGCGATTCTGGAAAAGGTGCCATGAGTTCAACCTCGAAAATAGAACCGGAGACCCTCGCCGAGGCCGTGGCCGTGGCCAGGAAAGCGGGCGGGGGCGCGCATGCCGACTATGCCCGCATGGGGGATGCCTTGCGTCGCTACCGCGAGGAGTTGGGCCTCTCTCTGGAGGAGATGTCACGGCGGACACGGATTCGCGAAACCCATCTTCAGGCCATCGAAGAGGGGCGTCCCGACGCGATGCCGGCGCGGGTATTCGCCATCGGATTCATGCGGTTGTATGCGCGTTCCCTCGAATTTCCCGGCATGGAGCAGGTCGAGGCCTGCCTCGCGGACATGGACAGCACGCGTCAGGCTTTGCAGAATGAAAGTTTTGTCGCCTCTCCCGCGCCCCGGCATCGACCGACTCTCCTGCTGGCGGTGATCGGTCTGTTGGCGATGGGCGCTCTGTACGGGGCCTATGAATACCACATCGCCGAGATTTCCAAGGCGGTCGGACTGCCTGCGCCCCCCAATGCCGCGCCGTTGCGGGTTGGCGAGGCGTTGCCCCCCAGAAGCCCGTCCCAGGAAACGGCTCCGACGGAGGTCGTGGAAGAGACGGCGACCGCCAGGCCGATCGGTCAGGATGATCCTTCCTTGTGGCCGGCGACCGACTCTTCTCCAGAGAAGGTCACCCTGATGGCCTCGGATATCTTGCGCAAGTCGGAGCCGAAACCGGAGGCGAAGCCGGAAGCGAAACCGGAGCCGAAGCCGGAAGTGAAACCGAAGCCGGAGCCAAAACCGGAAACGAAACCGAAGCCGGAAACGAAACCGAAGCCGGAAGCGAAACCGAAGCCGGAAGTGAAACCGGAGCCGAAGCCGGAAGCGAAACCCGTGTCCACGCCGGATGCGAAAGCACAGGCCGCGCCGGAGGAGGAAGAAGAAGAAGAGGAGGAGGAGCCGGAGACCCCGTCCGCGAAGGTATACTCTTCGTTGCTGGACAGGGTGGTTGGTTGGTTCATGCCGAGCGACGACGCGGCCAAGGCCGGATCGGACGGTGAGAAGGAGGAGGTCACTCCGGATGTGGTGGCGGCGCTGCCCGGCAAATGGCAGCCGGAGAGCGCCCCCACGCCCGAGGAGCCTGTCGAGGAGATCGCGCCTTCCAAACCCGCGTCCGGCAAGGCGACCGGGCGCACCACACCTCCACTGGAGAAAAAAACCGCCCCGCCGCCGGTGGAGGCCCCATTGGCAAAACCCCCGGAGAAAAAAACCGCTCCGCTGCCGGTGGAGGCCGTATTGGCAAAACCCCCGGAGAAGAAGCCCGCCGAGAGCGTGTTGCCACCTTCTGCGTCCGCCCCGGTCGAGGCCACCCCCACGGCGAAGCCTGCGCCGGCATCCCAGGGCGGGAAGGCCTTGCCCAAGTCGATCCGGGAGCGCTATCCGGAACCCGTGGCCAATGACGCGGATCTGGCCCCGGAGTCGTCCAACGCGGTTTCGATCGTGGCCAAGGAGCTGGTGTGGGTGCAGATTCAGGATGGCAACGGCGTGGTGGTGAAGGATATGGTCCTGCAACCCGGTTTCGTGTTCCGCGTGCCGGATGGGGGCAATTATACCGCCACCCTGGGCAATGCCACCTCCGTGCGGATGCGGGTGGGGGCCAAGGAGATCCCGCCGGTGGGCGCGGCGGGCGAGATGGTGGAGCGGTTGCCCATAGCCGCCGATGCGTTGCGCAAGCGGGCAGGGGGACGGTGAGCGATCTTTCCTCCCTGACCGCGCCGCGCCGCGCGACCCGCCGGATCGATGTGGGCGGGGTGCCTGTCGGGGGGGGCGCGCCGATTGCGGTGCAGTCGATGACCAATACCGATACCAGGGATGTCGCGGCGACGCTGGATCAGATTCGCGCGTTGGCCGCCGCCGGGGCGGATCTGGTGCGGGTCTCCTGTCCGGACCGGGAGGCGGCCCTGGCCATGGGGCCATTGTGCGCCGGGTCGCCGGTGCCGTTGATCGCGGACATCCATTTCGATCATCGCCTGGCCTTGATCGCCCTGGAACGGGGCGTGGCCGGTCTGCGGCTGAATCCGGGCAACATCGGCGCCAGGGAGCGGGTGGCCGAGGTGGTGCGACTGGCGGCGGAGCGCCGGGTGCCGATCCGCATCGGGGTGAACGCCGGTTCTCTGGAACGGGACCTCCTGGAGCGGTATGGCGAGCCATGCCCCCAGGCCATGGTGGAGTCGGCCATGAACCACCTGCGCATCCTGGAGGACCTGGATTTCCGGGAGATCAAGGTGAGCCTGAAGGCGAGCGGCACGGCCATGACCGTGGCTGCCTACCGCATGCTGGCCGCCCGCGTCGATTATCCGTTGCATCTGGGGATCACGGAGGCGGGGGGATTGCTGCCCGGATCGGTCAAATCCGCCGTGGGGTTGGGGTTGTTGCTGGCCGAGGGGCTGGGCGACACCTTGCGGGTCTCCCTGTCGGCGGATCCGGTGCATGAGGTGCGGGTCGGGTTCGAGATCCTCAAGGCGTTGGGACTGCGCAACCGGGGGGTGACCCTGATCGCCTGCCCCACCTGTTCGCGGCAGGAGTTTCCGGTGATCGAGGTCACCGCCCGCCTGGAGGAGCGTCTGGCCCACATCCGCGAGCCGATCACGGTATCGGTCATCGGTTGCGTGGTCAACGGCCCCGGCGAGGCCAGGGAGAGCCAACTGGGGATCGTGGGGGGCGAGGGGGGCAATCTGTTGTACATGGATGGCAAGCCCGCCGGCAAGGTTGCCGACGGGGAGGTGGTGGAACGGCTGGCCGTGGAAGTCGAGGCACTTGCCGCCCGCATGCGGGCCGAACTGGAGACGTCATGATTCAAACCGTGCGAGGGGTGCGGGACATCCCGCCCGAGGAGACCGACCGTTGGCGCTTCCTGGAGGAGTGCGCCCGCCGGTTGTTCGTCCGCTATGGCTATCGCGAGTTGCGCACGCCGATTTTCGAAAAGAGCGAACTCTTTGCGCGCGCCGTGGGCGAGACCAGTGACATCGTCGAAAAGGAGATGTATGTTTTCGAGGATCGGGGTGGCGACTCCCTCTGCCTGCGACCGGAAGGGACGGCTTCGGCGGTGCGCTCCTTCATCGAGACCGCCCGGCACCGCAGCCTTCCCTGGCGGGTGTTCTACATGGGGCCGATGTTTCGCTACGAGCGGCCGCAAAAGGGGCGCTTCCGCCAGTTCCATCAGATCGGTTGCGAGCTGTTCGGTCCGGAAGGGCCGTTGGCCGACGCAGAGATGATGGCCATGGCGCTGCGGTTTTTCGAGGAGATCGGCGTGCAGCGGGCCGTCTCCCTGGAGATCAACTCCCTGGGGTGTCCGGAGTGTCGGGGTCCCTACCGGCAGCGGCTGACCGATTATCTGGAGGCGGTGCGCGACAAGCTGTGCGCAAACTGCCAGAACCGGCTGCTGCGCAACCCCCTGCGGGTGCTCGATTGCAAGGAGGAGGGAGGGAGCGGCGTGCTGGAGGGGGCGCCCCGCATGAAGGATTGCCTGTGCCAGACCTGCGACGACCATTTCCAGGGTCTGCGCGCCCATCTGGACCGCCTGCGGCTGCCGTATCGGGTCAATCCCCTGATGGTGCGTGGCCTGGATTATTATCACCGCACCGCCTTCGAGGCCCTGGCGGAAGGGCTGGGGGCGCAGAACGCAGTGGCCGCCGGCGGGCGCTACGACGGTCTGGTGAAGGAAATGGGCGGGGTGGCCACGCCGGCCATCGGTTTCGCCATGGGGTTGGAGCGGCTGTTGCTGCTGCTGGATGAGGCGCGGGTGCAGGAGTCGCGCCCGGATCTGTTCCTGCTGGGCGTGGGTGGCCCCGGTGAGGCGGCGGGCCTGCAACTGGCCGAGCGGCTGCGGGAGGCCGGTCTGGCGGTGGAGATGCATCTGTCCGGCGGGAGCATGAAAAGCGGCATGAAGCACGCGGGCCGCTCCGGCGCGCCCCTGGCGGTGATCATCGGGGAGCGGGAGGCCGAGTCGGGGATGGCGGGACTCAAGGACATGGCAACCGGCGAACAGGAGACGCTGAACGTGGAAACGGCAGTGGATCGGATTCAACAACGACTGAAAAAACAAGGGGATTGACCGTGTCTCGCGTGGAAGTGGAAGGCATATTCGAAGAGATCGACGAGCAACTCGAGGCGGAAAATGTCGCCAAGTTCTGGCTGCAGCACCAGAACTGGATCATTGGCGGTCTGATCGCGCTGTTCGTGGGTTTGCTGGTTTTCGTGGGTTGGCAGGAGTGGCAGAAGAAACGGGACAGAGAGGTGTCCGACACGTATCTGAGCGCCATCGAGGCCCTGAACCGCGGGGATGTGGAGGCGGGCCGCAACGGCTTGCGCGAGGTGGTTCGGGGATACGGGGATCACGGATTCGCCCAGATGGCCCGCTTCCGGGAGGCCCAGGCGCTCGCCGGGGAGGGCAAGGGCAACGACGCGGCGCTGCTTCTGGAGGAGGCTGCGGCCATGGCCGTGCCCCCGATGAAGAACATGGCCATCATCAACGCTTCCTACGTGATCGCCGATGACGACAAGCTGGCCCTGCGGCGCCTGGGCAACATTCCCAAGGAGTCGGTCTTCAAGCCGCATGCGCTGGAATTGGCCGGGGTGCTGACCCTCAAGCAGGGGGAGGCGCAGGCGGCCCTGGGGATGTTTCAGGAGGCATTGACCCTGAAGCCGGATGCGGGCTTGCGCAAACGGCTGGAGTATCGCATCCAGAGATTGGGAGGGTAATGGGGATGGAACGCGCCGCAGGTGTGACATGGCGATTGGCGGGAAGCTGGATTCTGCTCACGCTGTTTTTGACCGGATGTTCTTCCATGCCGGGCTGGGCGCCCTCCTGGATGGGGGGCAAGGACGAGAAGAAGAGTACCGCGCCGGTGGTGCCGCGCCAGCCGGTTCAGGTGGCGGAAGGGCCTACCGGGCTGCAATTGATGTGGCGGAAATCCAATGCCTCCCTGCACGACTGGCGGGGGGGAGGCGAACCGAGCGAGCATTTCGAACAGCCGGCCCGCTTCGTCGTGACCGATGGCGAGGCCTATGTGGGGACCTTCCAGGGGCGGGTGGTCAAATTCGACCTCAAGACCGGGAGTGTCGCCTGGTCCGTCCAGGTCGGCTCCTCGGTCATGGGTGGCGTGGCCGTGGACGAGGAGCGGGTCTTCGCCGGCACCGAGCAGGGCGAGATGATCGCCGTCAAGCGCTCCAGCGGCGAACTGGTCTGGCGGACGCGGGTGGCCACCACCGTGGATTCGGCCCCGGCGGTGGCGGATGGCAAGGTGGTCTTCGTCACCTTGGACAATCGCGCTTATGCCCTCGACGCGGTGACCGGCAAGCGGCTCTGGATGCACTCCACCACGGCGGAAGCCCTGGTGGTGATGGGGTCGGCCACGCCCACCATCGCGGACGGGTTGGTTTTCGTCGGTTACTCTTCCGGCGAGGTGTACGTGCTGCGCCTGGCGGATGGCAATCGCGTCTGGTCGGACAATCTGCGGGTGCTGGGCGGCAGCAGCGAACTGGACATGATGCAGGATGTGGATGCCTCCGTGGTCCTCTCCGAGCAGCATGGCCCCCAGGCAGCGCCCCGGCGGGCCTTCATGGCCAATCACCAGGGACGCCTGGTGGCCTATTTTGCCGCCACCGGGAGCAGAATCTGGGAGAAGAAGTTGTCGGTGGTGCGGCAGCCCTTGTGGTTCCAGGGCCGGCTGTTCCTCTCGGACCTGGATGGCAATCTGGTCGCCATCAGCGCGGATGATGGCGTGGAACTGTGGCGCGCCCATATCAGCGAGGGGATGCTGACCACACCGGTCATCTTTAAAGATAAGGTTGTGGTTGCTGACAATAAAAAAAATCTGTTCACCCTGGATCCGGCCAGTGGCCGGCTGTTGGGCAGGGATGCCGTGTCCGGGGCGGTCATGTCCCTGCCGGTGGTGGACGATCGGGCGTTGTACCTGTGGACCAACGGCGGCGAATTGATGCGTTATGAGTAGTTTGCGGCACCAGAAGGCCATCGCCGCCCGCGTCGGCGGCGGGGCAGGGCCGCTGCTGGCGCTCGTCGGGCGTCCCAATGTGGGAAAATCATCGCTCTTCAACCGGTTGACCGGAAGTCGCGATGCCCTGGTGGACGACACCCCCGGCCTGACCCGGGACCGCAAGTACGGCGCCGGGGTGTGGGAGGAGCGCCCCTTTCGCGTGGTGGACACGGGGGGCTTCGAGTTCGATGCCAGGGACGACATCCTGGTCGGCATGCGCGAGCAGGCCCTGCTGGCCGTGGAGGAGGCGGATTGCATCCTCTTCGTCACGGATGGCCGCACTGGTCCCCTGGCCGATGACTGGCAGGTGGCCGAGGTGTTGCGGCGTTCCGGCAAGCGGGTGATCTGCGTGGTCAACAAGGCCGAGGGGCGGGTCGGGGCCGAGGGGGTGGGGGAGTTTCATGCCTTGGGGTTGCAGCCGGTGGTGCCGATCTCCGCGACCCATGGCATGGGCGTGGCGGACATGATGCATAGAGCTTTCAAGGTCTGTCCGGTGGTTGCCAGCGGGGCGGTCGAGGAGCCGGAGGAGGTGGCGCGGGTGGCGATCATCGGTTCTCCCAACGCGGGCAAGAGCACGTTGATCAACCGTCTGTTGGGCGAGGAGCGTTTGGTCACTTCGGATCGGCCCGGCACGACGCGGGATGCGGTGGATACGTTGCTGACGGATCGGGAAGGCCGGCGTTTCGTGCTGGTGGACACGGCGGGGATTCGGCGCAAGGCGCGGGTTGCCTTGCGGATCGAGAAATTTTCCGTGGTGGCCGCGTTGCGGGCCATGGAGCGGGCCGGGATGGCGGTGCTGGTGCTGGATGCGGCGCGCGGGGTGACCGAGCAGGATCAGAAGGTGGCCAGTTATGCGCTGGAGGCCGGGTGCGGGTTGGTGCTGGTGGTCAACAAGTGGGATGCGATCGGCAAGGGGGTGACCGAGAAGGGATTTCGCCAGGCCCTGGAGGAGGCGTTTCCCAGATTGTCGCATGTGCCGGTGGAGTTCGTTTCGGCCCGGACCGGCTGGCGGGTGGACCGCGTGTTGTCGAGGGTGCATCGGGTGTGGGAGTCAGGTCGTCAGAGGGTTTCCACCGGGGTGTTGAATCGTTGGCTGGCCGAGGTGGAGGCGGTCAATCCACCGCCCCGCACCGGGGGGCGTCCGGTCAAGATCCGCTTCGTCTCCCAGGTGCGCAGCGCGCCACCGGAATTCGTGTTTTTCGTCAATCGTCCCGATGCGGTGGAGGAGAGCTATCGCCGTTTTCTGGAGAACCGTCTGCGGGAGCAGTTCGGTTTTCAAGGCGTGCCGATGCGTTTGAATTTCAGGAGTGGTGGCGACAATCCGTTCGTCGAAAAGAGGCGGCAGGGGGAAAGGGATTGAATGTCGTCCCGCAATTCTGTTAGTTTGATTTCATCGATCCACTCAGGAGGGGAGCCTGTCCACCCATGCACGCCGTTACCTTCGACACCTTCAAGTTGGTTCGGTGTCTCACAGATACGGAAAAACCGCACGTCCGGTTCAATGCGGCGGGAACTGGTAACGTGAAGTGAGCGGAAGTGATCTCCTTCCCTCACGGCGCACCAGTTATTGGCCCTACCGGAATTCGTCGCGCGATCAACGTCTATTCCGTTGGACATCAGAATCTTTAATGGGACTGGTTCAACCGCATGCGTCAAAACCAGTTGATTGATCGCTTTCCAATCAAAGAGAAAGCGGTCTACTCGACTTGGGATTTGAATTTTTCGCTGCTTCGTTAGCCTCCCGGATAGATCTTGCCAATAAATTTACCGTCATAGAGAGTGTGTCCTGAAACCTTTGCTCGTTTTCGACGCACCCTGTTCCACTGTTTGGCATGCCATGGTGCATAAATTCATAACTTTTCTCGTTAATATTTTGCATCGCAATTTCTAGAGAGCGTTGACCATCCTCTGATGCGCTTGTGATAAGAATTTCCGCTCGATTTGTGTTCATCAGCGTGTCTCGTAAAAAGAGGTAATGAGCCAGATTGCTCACTCTTCAAGCATCTTTTGCGCCATTTCTGATGCATAATGCCTAGATCCCCCGGTTGAAGGTGCCTCTTCGATGCGGAAGTTGCTTTTGGGCCGGGAATCTAACAGTGCCTTTAATGTCTAGTTTAGATAGTTTTTGGAAAGAATCAATGCCTGATGCTTCATAAGTTCATTTTTTCGGAGTGCTCTCACAGCTCAGACAGAGCTTGAGCAGCATCGTCATGTCATCACTGTTAAAGTTGCGATAAGCGAGTGAATAGCGCCATTCTCGCATGATATAAGCGATCTGGGGGAAGTCTAGCCCGGCAAGATCTTCCGGGTTGTTGATTTTTATACGGGCTGACAGCACCCGGTTAATTCCGGCAAAAATAGCTAGATATTCATTGAGCAGATATTCGTCGGAGGTCAGAGTGTGTGGTGGGTGAATCTTCCAATCCATATAAACAATGGGCCGTCGTTTGGCAATCCAATACACCAGCATGCCCCCCACCTTGTCGGGATCTGGGTGCTTGCTGCCATGGAAGTGTCTGAACCGCTCTTTATCCCGTTCGACCCGAATGGCGATATCCTGTAGCAGGGCAGGAGAGAGAGAATAAAGCCCCTCCTGCCCTCCACGCCATTGAAAACCATCAATGGCTTGAAGCAGCAGTTCGTCTAACATTTGATAGGTGGCTGTAATTTTGCGGCACCCAGCCATGATTTCTTCATGTTGCGGAATAAATGGTTCTCGTTCGTTACTCATGTCTGCTTGATTTCATATGATTGGTTGTTGTTTTTTATTGCTATAATAATAAATAATGTCAATCATTACAATAATGTTTCTTGATGCTGCGGATTGACCGTATACTCCCCCCAGCAATGGTTTCATTTTTCCGTACGCAGAAATTCCGGGGATACTGAATTAAGGCTTTTTGCGTCGTTTATCGACGCAAAAAATTAAATTTTTGCAAAATCTGGAAACATAATATCTATTTAACTTAACAGAGTTCTTTGGCAATTCTTTAGTTAATATCCTAGAACACGATACAAAATTTTCTCTGGCTCTTTAAGTTAGCATGGTGTCCCCGGCATTCGGGAATTCACAGTTGCTGTATAGATTAACCAATTTGACCTTAATGCGCAACAAAATATTCTCGCTAACAGAGTTATAAAATTAAAATTTTTAATTTTGTTTTTATCAATTCTTTGAAATATAAAAATTTTTATTTTAATAATTATTATAGAGAAATTAATAATATTTATAATTTAAAGTACAAAATTTACATAATGCTTCCAATTCACAACGATCAAGGCTTGATCGCTTACTCATTCATGCGGTAAACAAGCATTTGTTATTTCTTGGTCAAGAGGAGCAAGTCGGTTCGAACGTGGCGAGAGTTGCGGTCAAGTGGAGTCAATATAAAAATTTTTTTATTATTAAGTTTAAGCAATAAATAATTTTTCTTACAAATCATCACAGTGCATAGTGGAAGGATCCGGTTTTGCATGTTCGTTTGTTTTTTGATCAATTCCGAATTCCGGGAACACCACACTAGTGTCCGGTTAAGTTAGAGGAAACCGCTTACAACGCATTGAATCTAAATTTCTTTTACAGCTTTTCCCCTGGTTTCGACTTGAATGGGATCCGGGGTTATGGCAGGTTTTCCTGGGGGGTGCCGCTACCAGGGAGACAGCCATGTACACCGGAAAGACGATGTTTGCTCAAGCCATGGATTTCTTGCCATGGACCACCTTCAACCGCATTGTTGATCGCTACGAAGGCGACCAACGGGTCAGGACTCTGACATGTGCCGAACAGTACCGCGCCATGGCCTTTGCCCAGCTCACCTATCGCGAGAGCCTTCGCGATATCGAGACGTGCTTATCGGCACAGGCATCCAAGCTTTATCACATGGGCTTTCGTCACCCTGTCAGGCGATCAACCCTGGCCGATGCCAACGAATCACGCGATTGGCGCATCTATGCCGACTTTGCCTGGGTACTCATCCGTCAAGCCCGCGAGCTTTACGCAACCGAAGATCTGGGTGTCGAACTCGACAATGCGGTCTACGCCCTGGATTCCACCACGATCGACCTCTGCCTCTCCGTATTCCCATGGGCGCTATTTCGCACGACAAAGGCAGCTGTCAAGATGCACACCCTGCTGGATCTGCGCGGTTCGATTCCGAGCTTCATCCACATTTCAGACGGCAAGCTGCACGACGTCAACGTACTCGACATGCTGATCCCGGAGCCGGGCGCGTTCTACATCATGGATCGCGCATATCTGGACTTCGAGCGGCTTTACACGTTCCACCAAGCCGGCAGCTTCTTTGTGACTCGCGCCAAGTCCAACCTCAGCGCGCGACGGGTTGATTCTGCTCCCACGGACCGCACATTGATGGCGTGACGGGTCGGACCAGCTCTTTCGGAACCTGACGGGGACACTGGGGCATTATAGCTCGCTATGGTGTTTGAGGCGAAAGAGCGCGAATTTCATCAGGGCCAGGAATGCGGAACAATCCAACCATAGGCCGAATATATGTCTGCATCCGTTCCCTTGTTCACTCGCAATTCACGGCATCTTGTTGGAACAGGCCGATAACAAGCAATGGTTGAGGTGTGCAGAAACGAAAAAATCAAAAAAAACATCCTATAGGGGCAAAGGCACCAAATCATTCTCGGTCACAAAAATTTCCTTGCGCTCCGGGAGGGGTCCATATATGTCCCCGGAATCCCTCGCCGTGCCGTGAATCCGTGGTCGCTTAGGAGCCGTTAAAAAATTACATGGACTTCTTCCTTTCGTGTTGATAAATTTAGCGGATGGAGACCGATAGCTTGATTGCAGCCCGATATGCCGCTCTTGCGGGAATTCTTGAT
>PDZX01000058.1 GCA_002753185.1 Magnetococcales bacterium WMHbin3 | reverse complement strand
CTGGAGATCACCCGCGCCGAACGCAACCTCATCCTCTCGGACGACCAACGGGAGATGCGCCGCCAGTCCGAGGAGATCGCCGGGGCCATGGCGCAACTCGATGAGGCCATGCGCGGCCTGCGGCAACTGGCCACCCATGACGCGGAACGGGAGAACCTGGCCCGCATCACCGACGCCGTGGAGGAGTTGCGCGCCTTCGACCGGGAAATGCAACGGCTGGGGATGCTCAATTCCAATGTCCGGGCCACGCGGCTTTCGGAAAACGAGGGCCGCGCCAGCCTGGAGGAGGCATACGCCGTCCTGGAACGACTTCTGGATCGGAACCGCAACGACGCCCTCGTCCGGGAGTTGCAACTGTTGTTGATGACCATCCAGAAGGACGAGATCCACATGATCCTGACCACCGAAGAGGCCGGGATGGCCATGGATTCCGGACACATGGCCGACAACGAGGCCCTCCTGCGGCGGCGGCGCGACACCCTGGCGGCACGCCTGACCGATGCCGGGGATCTGGAGATCCTGCGCGAACTCGACCAGCGTCTGGAGCGGTATCTGGAGATTTCCGGCCAGGTGCGCGCCCTGACCATGGAAAACGGCAACCATCGGGCCGTCCGGCTCTCCCAAAGGCAAGGGGAGCCGATTCTGACGCGCATGCAAGACCTGACGCGCCAGTTGACCACCCTCGGCGAGGCCGCCATGCAGGAGACCAGACAAAAAACCGAACTGGAACACGAATGGGCGCTGTCGATCTTGTCGCTCATGTTGTGCCTGAGTTTCCTGGTCGGGGTGATCGTGGCCCTGCGCCTCTCCCGTGACGTGAACCGAGGGCTGGCCATGGCCATCCGCACGGTGGAAGCGGTGGCCAGGGGGGATCTGGACAACGAGGCGACCCTGGCCGGGCCGGGCAACCGGGACGAGTTCGACCAACTCATGCAGGCCATGCAGCGCCTGGTGACCACCGAAATCCGGGTGGCGGACATGGCGCAACGTCTGGCGCGGGAGGATCTGTCGGTCACCGTGGCGCCGCGCTCCCCCAGCGACCGGCTGCTGCTGGCCATGGGGGACCTGGGGGGGGCGCTGCGGGAACGGGCCGAACTGCGCCGCATGCTGTTGGTGGCGGAAAAGATGTCGAGCATCGGCCAGTTCGCGGTGCGCGTGGCTCACGAGATCAACAATCCCCTCTCCACGGCGGCCATGGGGTTGCAGAATATCCGCCTGCTGTTGCCGGGCGAGCATGTGGACGCCACCATGCTGCGCCGCCTCAACCAGGTGGAAGGCAACATCGAACGGGCCACGCGCGTGGCGCGGCAAATGCTGGAGTTCTCCTGGACCGGCCAGACGGAATACGCCTCCTTTCCGCTCCAGGAGGAGGTGGCCGAGGTGCTGGAACTGGTGCAGGCCGACGGACGCCCGGTCAAAATCCGCCTGGACCTGGAGGAACCCCTGGAGGTCTGGGGCGACCGGCTGAAAATCGGTCAGGTGTTGCGCAATCTGATCCGCAACGCCCTGGATGTCACCCCGGATCACGGCGAGGTGCGGGTCATCGCCCGCCGCGAGGGGGATTTCCTCGCCATCCAGGTGCGTGACCGGGGCGCGGGACTGGCCCCGGACGTGGCGGGCAAGATCTTCGAACCCTTTTTCACCACCAAAAAATCCGGCGTCGGCGTCGGACTGGGGCTGCCCATCTGTTACAGTATCGCGCAACAGCTCGGCGGCTCACTGGAGGTGACCAACGCGGCGGAAGGGGGCGTGGCAGCCACGTTGCGCCTGCCCATGACCCCGCCGCCAATGGATGGAGAGAGGCACCAATGACGACACAAAACATTCTCATCGTGGACGACGAGGCGGAACTGCGCGAGAACCTGGCGGTCCTGCTCAGCCACGAGGGCTTTCAGGTCGCCACCGCCGAATCGGGCATGGAGGCCCTGCGGCTGTCGGGCAACGAACGGTTCGACGTGGTGCTGCTCGACCTGATCATGCCGGAACTGGATGGCATCGAAACCCTGCAAAAGATGCGCAGGATCAATTCAAAAACAAAATTCATTGTGATGACCGCCTTCGCCACGGTCAACACGGCGGTGCAGGCCATTCGCACCGGGGCCTCCGATTACCTGTCCAAGCCCTTCCGCTTCGAGGAACTGGTCGCCGTGGTGCGGCGCTCCCTGGAGGAGGCACGGTTCGAATCCCAGATTCAGGCCCGCGATCTGGACCAGACCCTCTCCTCCCTGGCCAATCCCATCCGCAGGCGGATCATCGAGATGCTGGGCCATGGCCAGTCCCGGCGCATGACCGACATCAGCGCGGCCCTGTACATCGAGGACCACACCAAGACCCTGTTTCACCTGCGCACGCTCAAGGAGGCGGGGTTGATCCGTCAGACCGAGGATAAGCTCTACACCCACACCCCGGCGGGGCAGAATGCCTACAACCTGTTACATGCACTGGTTTATCAGGAGGGACGGCTTCCCTGACGGAAGAGGCGCGCCCCCTCCTCGATGTTGTGGATGCCGATGAGGTTGCGCAGCAGATCGGTCAACGCGTTCGTGGCGCGCTCCTGGGCGAACGGATCGTGTTCCAGGACATAATCGACGGGATAGCCCATCTTCTGGTAGAACTCCAACAACTCCGGAACCGAGCGCAGGATGGCGGCCAGAATCCGCTGGCCATTCGGCGTCCAATTCCGGAACTCCTCCTCGGGAAGACGGCTGTGGCGGCGATGCACGTTGAGCTTGCCCTGGGCGAAGATCCGGTCGAGGTAGTCCGGGGAACAGACGAGCCGATTGCTGGTCAGGGTATGGAACATCGCCCGAAAAACGTCACGATCCTGGGTGTAATCTTCCATGCGAAAGATCGGCCAGGCAGGGGTCCTGGCCGAATAATAGTCGGCCCAAACGGTGACCGAGGCGAGCCACAAAAAGATCACATCCTCTGGCGCCAGATCCATGACCGTGCAAAACAACGTGATCAACTCCTCGTGCTTGGCGGCATAGCCGGAGCGCAGCCAGGCCCACTTGCCCTGGGCATCGACGGTATCCATCCGCATCGTCCGGTAATGTTCGTTGTACAACGAGGCGATGCGCAACACCGGGTGGCGGATGGAAAAGGCGAAACAACCCTCCAGCGAGGTCATGGCGGGATGCATCTGCAAGCCATGAAAGCCGTGCACCCCGCCGACGCAGACCTCGCGTCCCCTGGTATCTTGTGCCGTTTCGCTGAGCATGTGCATGCGCAAGGCGAACTCTCCGGCGGTCAGTTCCGTGCTGTTGGGCATCTGCAGTTGCGGATGCCGACTGGCGGGATGGATCGGGAACTGGCGCGAGCCGTGAAAGCAGATGATGTCGTCATGCAGGTCCAACGAACGGGCCAGCCACAGGGTGGCGCTGCCGCCGAACGACGAGACGTAGAACAGATTGGCCATCATATTCTCCCTTGTGAACACCATGCATGCCACATCTCGCGCCAGGCGCGCGCCAGATGCCCGGCAAAACCGCGCGTATCGAACAACGGCGAACGCAACACCCTTGGCCGCAACTCACGGCGCAGGGCGGCGAGTTCTCCAAGACGGGAGGCGAAATGGACCGCCTTGGCGACATACGCCTCGACATCGCCGGCAATCCAGTCGGCAAGGCCGGCGTTGGCGAGGATGCTCTCCCCCTGATGGGAGAGATAGCGTTTGCCCTTTCGGGTAATGAAGGGGACCCCCATCCACAACCCCTCGACGCTGGTGGTCACCCCCGGATAGGGAAACGGATCGAGGGCGATGTCGATGCGATGGTAGACCTCGAAATATCGCTCCCTGGTGGAGGGACCTTCCAGCAGGATCCGTTCGGTGGGGATCCCGTGACGCAGGAAGCGCAACAGCATCTCCTGACGCACCAGAGGGTCGGCCAGGCTCTGATTCTTGATGAGCAGGCGGCTGGTCGGCACGGCCTGCAGCAACTGCGCCCAACAGGCGATGACGCCATCATTGATTTTATTGATTTTATTGCAACTGCCAAATGTGACAAAACCGTTGCGCGCGGCGGGCAGGTCGTTCACGCCGATGGCGAGGTCCGGAGGCGTGAACGCGAGATAGCATTGCGGCAAAGGCCAGGGGGTTTCGACGAAATGGCCCGCCTCCTCCGGGGGCAGGTTGTACGGGTCGCCCAGGATGTAATCCATGCTGGCCAGACCGGTAGTGGCGAAGAACCCCAGCCAGGTGGCCTGAATGGGGGCGGGTTTCCAGGCGAAGAGCGGCAGGCGGTTGCGCGCGGTGTGGCCGGAGAGGTCCATCAGGATGTCGATGCCATCGGCATGGATGCGGCGGGCAAGGGTTGCGTCGCTCATCCCCAACACGCTGCGCCACATCGGAATGCTTGCCCGGAGCCTGCCGGTCAGATCGTCTTCCCGGTCGCAATTGGAGTAGACATACAGGTCGAGGGTCTCCTGGACGAGCCAGGGGATGACGCCATCCAGGAAAAAACCGACCGGGTGATTGAGCAGATCCCCGGAGACCAGACCGACACGCAACCGCCGGAGGCGCGCGTCGTGCTCCGGATGGTGGACGAAGGGGGTGGCCTTGGCCGCCACGAGTTCGCCGTACTGCCTGGCATCGGCGAGGGAGACCGTCAGGTCGCCATCCTCCCGGTAATTATGGAGAAACAATAAATTGCTACGGATATCCAGGTTGTCGGAATGGATGACCAACGCCTCGCGGTAGACGGCTTCCGCCTGGTCCGGGCGGTTGAGCGCCCCCAGGCACAACCCCAGGTTGAGGCGATGGCACGGATTCCCCGGATCGAGGGCGATGGCGGCCTGCAAGGTGGATCGCGCCTCTTCCAACTGGCCCAGGGTGGTCAACACCAAGCCCAGATTGCCCATGGCGCTGGCCATGCCGGGACGGATCGCCAGGGCGCGGCGATAGCACGGGACCGCCTCGTCATGCCGGCCCAGGCGGGTCATCACGTTGCCGAGGCCGACCAGGGCCTCGACGAAATCCGGACGGATGGCGAGGGCCTGGCCATAGGCGATTTCGGCCTCCGCGAGGCGGCCGACCGTGCTTTGGACGTTGCCCAGCGCGCAATGGGCCTCCATGCCGTCCGGATTGGCGGCAATGCCCCGGCGGCACAGGGATTCGGCTTCGTGCAATCTGCCTATGGCAATCAATGTATTGCTGTAATTGACAAGCGTGCTGTAATGGGTCGGATCCAGGGCGAGCGCCCTCAGAAAACTGGACTCGGCGGCGTCGTACTCGCCCCTGGCGTCGAGCAGCAGGCCGAGATTGGCCAATACGTAAATATAGCCCGGATGATGGGGATCGATGCGGCGGTAGCACCGTTCCGCCTCATCGAGTTCCCCGCGCTGATGGAACTCGATGCCACGCATCCACAATACCTGATCGTCTTGCGCTGGAATCGACATGATGATCTCCTCAAGGCGCGAAGGCGTTGACCGCATCCACGACCGCCGCGATTTCGGCGTTGTCCAGGTATGGATGGCAGGGCAACGAAAGACAGGTGCGCGCATGCCGTTCGGCGGCGGGCAACCCCCTGGGATCGCGCAACGCGTTGTGGCACGGTTTCTGGTGGTGAACGGGGATGGGGTAATGGATCAGGGTCTGGATGCCATGCCGGTGCAAATGGGCCTGCAACGACTCGCGCGCCTCGCAGTTGACCACGAAGAGATGATGGACATGGGCGGCGCTTTCGCGCGGCGGCGGCGGCAAGGCGATCAGGGGATTGCGTATCCCGTCGCGATAGGCCATGGCGATGGCGCGGCGGGCGATGGTGGCGCGTTCCAGGACGTTGGTGCGTTCCATCAGGATGGCGGCCTGGATTTCGTCCAGACGGCTGTTCAGCCCCACCTCGACGTGGCGGTCGCGCAGGCTCTTGCCATAATTGCGCAGGGAGCAGGCCCGTTTGGCCAGGGCGCCATCGTCGCTGACCAGCATGCCGGCGTCGCCGAGCGCGCCCAGGTTCTTGGTGGGATAAAAGCTGAAGGCGCCGACACGGCCAAAGGATCCCGCCACCCTGCCCCGCCAGGCCGCCAGGTGGGCATGGGCGCAATCCTCCACCAGGGCGATATCCCGCGTTGCGCACCAATCGGTCCAGGCATCCATGTCGGCCAACTGCCCGTACAGATGGACCAGCACCACCGCCCTGGTGCGGGAGGAGAGACACCGTTGCGCGCTGGCCAGGGAGAGCAACGCGCTCTCCGGCTCGATATCGGCCAGCACCGGGGTGGCTCCGGCGCGCAGGATCGCCAGCACCGTGGCGAAGGCGGTCATGGGGGTGGTGATCACCTCGTCTCCGGGGCCGATATTCAGGGCCAGCAGGGCGATCTCGATGGCCTGCTGGCCATTGCCCACCCCCACCCCGTGACGGACTCCGCACATCCCGGCCCAGCGCCGCTCGAAGCGTTCGCCCTCCTCTCCCAGGAGATACCACCCGGATTTCATCACCCGCTCCACCGCAGCGAGCATGGCCCCGCGCAGGGCATCCGGCTCCTTCCTGAAATCGTTCATCAGAATCATGGCATCTCACGCGCGTCAATTGGGCAGGATGTACTGGTGGTAGTGCCGGCGATAATAGGCGACCGTATCCGGCAAGCCGTCATCGAGACTCACGGCGGGAGTCCAGTGCAACTCTTGCCGGATCAATGAGATATCTCCGTAATAGTCGCCAATGTCGATCCGTTTGCGCTCCGGGGGAAACGGGATGCATGCGTACGCCCCGCCATCACCGAGAGTCGCCATTTTCCGCGCCAGAGCGAGCAGCGAGATGTGCTCCCCGGAGCCGAGATTGTAGGTTCTGCCATTGGCCGTGCCGTTGGCGCCGGCCAGGAGCAACGCCTCCGCGCAATCGTCCACGTGATTGAAGTCCCGCACCTGCGTCCCATCGCCGAAAACGCGCATGGTTTCCCCCTCGATCAGCGCGCGGATCCAACTGCCCACGAAGCATTGACTGGCATCGCGGATGCGCATTCCAGGTCCATAAGTATTCGTAAGACGCAGTATGCAAGAATTGATTCCGTGCAGTTCAAAATATAAATTATAATATTGCTCAGCAGTCAGCTTGTGAATCCCATTGATATCGACTGGCTGGAGTGGATGGCGCTCATCCACCGGCAGATAGCAAGGTTTGCCGTAGACCTGACGGGTGCTGGCCACCACGATCTTGATGCCGGGATTGCGCTGCCGGCAGACCTCCAGCAGGTTCAACTGGGCCTCGACGTTGATCTCCATGTCGGTCAAGGGATCGTCCATGGAGTGGAGATGGCTGGTCTGTCCCGCCAGATGGAACAAAAAATCGCTGTTCGCGATCAACGCCTCCATCACATGGCGTTGGCGCACATCGCCCGAATGGACCACCACCTCGGATGCGATGTCACGAATATTGAAAAAATTCGCGCCGTGATACTCGCGGAGGTTGTCGATGATGGTCACCCTGGCCCCCGCCTCCACCAGTCGTCGCGCCAGACAGGAACCGATGAACCCCAGGCCACCCGTGATCAACACTCTGGATTGGTGATAGCCCATGATCCTGCCCCACTTGTCGGAAATGGTCTCCCGCTCGTCGCGCCGATGCCCTCACTCCCGATTCAGGGGAGATTCGGGAGTGAGGGACACCCAGCACAAGGAGATAAGGCTGGTGCGTCTGGGTCTTGGCCCCATACGTCAGCCTTGGATACTTACAAGGCAAGATGCAAGCCAGATGGCAAACATCAGATAAATTGATCAAGAACAAAGCGTTGCATGACCAACACCACCCGCCGCGCGCCGTGTGCTGTTGCATGGATGAAACAGGCGCATCACCCGGAAGAAACACCCGTGCCGGGCGCTTCCCCGGTCGCCATTACGGTTGGCGTTTGTCCGCCTTGTTCAATTGACGCCACTTCTCCATGGCCATCGGGAACCCCTTGAGCGACATCGGCAGCACGATCGTCTTTCTGCTGGCCACATCCATGACGCCCAGTCTGGCCTCCTTGCCGGTTTTCATGGCCTCCAGCAGATGGCCATCCGCCAACACCGACGCCAGACACCCTTGCGGAACGCATTGGATGAGTTGCAAGGGGATCTGCGGCAGGTTGTCGATTTGCATGGCCACGCCCCCTGGAATATAGAACCCCAACGGCAACAACGCATTCAGGATCCATTCGCCCTTTTCTCCCAGGGGACCCAGCGTCAGGGTAACCAGATTCTGTTTGGTATCCGTCGTTACGGTGGTCTGGGACAGGGTGCAACGTTGCAACCGACCATCCGGGGCCTGCATGCACTGCACCCCCCAGTCCTGAAACACGCCCTGCTGCTGCTTGTCGTTGGGGCCTGGCGGATTTTCTTGCGACTCTTGTTCCTTCGACTCGGTATCATTACCCAAAAAATCAAAAAAACCAGCGAACGACAGGGTCGGCAGGGTCATGCCCACGACCAGCAGAAAGATGCGGATGGATGCGAACAGAGATCGGGCAGGATGGTTCATTGTTGTTTTCCTCGATGCAAAAGTGAAGGGAACGGGCTGTTCCCGCTCACGCACCGGGAACCGAACCGCCATGGCCATCATAACGCATCACCCGGAAGGCACGCCATCCCCTGGCGCTTCCCCCTTATCAACGATACGCGCCTGAATCTTCTTCAGCCTGCGCCACAGGGAGACCCGATCCAGGCCGAGCACCTTGGCCGCCATGGTCTGATTGCCATGCAACGCATCGCAGACCCAAAGGATGTATTTGGCCTCCATCTCCTCCAGGGAGAGCAGGCGGTCGTCCGTGCGCTGGAAAAGCGGATTGGCCGTGGCCCGCAGGGAATCGGGGAGGTCGTCCTCGGTCACTTCGGGTCCGGTGGCAAAGGCCAGGGCGCGCTGAATGATATTTTCCAACTCCCGGACATTGCCAGGAAACGCGTGATGATTCAATAGCTCCATGGCGTTCCTGGAGATGCCGGTCACCTGCGGATTGACGGCCTGGCCGTACTTTTCCAGGAAATGCCGCGCCAGCACGGGGACATCCCCCTGGCGCCGGGCGAGAGGCGGCAGATGAAAATCCACGACGTTCAGGCGGTAATAAAGATCCTGACGAAAACGCCCCGCCTCCACCTCGGCCTGGACGGGACGGTTGGTGGCCGCCAGAAATCGGACATCCACGCTCACCGGGGTGGTGACCCCCAGACGGCGCAGCTCCTTTTCCTGGATCACCCGCAGCAGCTTGACCTGCATGGTCAGGGACATCTCGGTGATCTCGTCGAGGAAAAGGGTGCCGCCGTGGGCGGTCTCCACCAGCCCCTTGCGGTCCCGCATGGCGCCGGTGAAGGCCTCGCGGCCATGGCCGAACAGCTCGTTGGCCAGCAACTCCTCGTTGAAGGCGCCGCAGTTGACGGCCACGAACGGCTTGTTGGCGCGGTTGCTGGAGTCGTGAAGAAAACGGGCCAGGATCTCCTTGCCGGTGCCGGTCTCGCCGGTGATCAGGATGGGCAACTCCATCATGGCCGCGCGCCTGGCCTGCTCCAGCAGGCGCAGCATGGCCGGATCGCGGGTGATCAGGGGCAGCTGCTCGTCCTGCCGCGCCAACCCGGACCGGAGACCCTGGCGCACCTGTTTGTGACGGCTGTGCTCGGCGGCCCGCAAGACCGTCTCGCGCAGATCGGCGGGCCGCACCGGCTTGGTCAGATAGTGGAAGGCCCCCTGCCGGATGACGTCCACCACCGAGGCGACCGAGACCTTGTCGGAGATGAAGATCACCTCGGTGGCGGGCTGCAAGCGCAGGCAGTGACGCAGGAACTGGCTCTCTTCCATGGCATCGAGGTTCAGATCGGCCAGAACGGCCTCGAACCGGCAGGGATCGTCCATCCCGGACTCCAGGAACTTCATGGCCGCAGCGCCCCCGGTGAGCGTGGTGACCCCGCAGCCCTCCTTGACCAGGACGTGCTCCAGATTCCGCGCCGCCACCTTGTCCCGATCCACCAGCAGAATGCGGATTGGATCGAACATCGACTCAGACCGATCCCCCCAGCCGATCGTTGCCCGGAGCGACGGGCAGCCAGAGACGAAACGCCACCATGGCGTCCGGCCCCGGTTCCGCCAACAACGCCCCACCGTGCCGACGCAACATGCCCGGCAGCAGGGAGATGCCCGGATCGCCGTCCTCCAGGGGCAGGCACAAGGCGAACGGATCCCTGCCGTGCGGATCATCGGGATCATCGGCGCCGCCCTGACCTTCCATGCGGATCGCCAGGGCGATCTCCACCACCTCGTCGCACTCCGGCTTCAGCCAGCTCAAGGGGCGCATCGCCGCCCTGGCCAGGGCCTCCCGCATGGCCTCACGGCCACGCCGCGTCCCGCGCACGACCAATGGGCCGTCGTGGGGTCCACGCATCCCCAGGGCGAAAAGGTCGCCCAACCCCTGCTCCAGGATCAACGGATGACCATCCACCTCCAGATCCTCCGGCAGGTCCAGGGTGACCTCGCGGCCATTGCCCGGCAACTTGCGCAATTTTTCCAACACCTTGTCGAACAGCCGACGCAGATGGAGCGCCCGGGCCGGCTCCTCGCCCGATACGAACTGCTCCTGGACCGCCACCAGCATTCTGCCGCCCTGCTCGGCCTGCCGCTGAATCTGCGACAACATGTCGCGCTGGAAGCCGGTGAGGGCGCGCTGGTCCTCCTCCAGGAGGATCTGGCACGTAGTGGAGATGTTGGCCATGGGCTGACCGAGCATGCGCAACAGGCGCAGAATGACGGCATCGGCGAACCCCTCCTGCTGGTTGCCGCGCATCCGCTCTTCCCGCTCCCTCCAGATGTGACTCAGAGTCATGTTGAGCACACGGACCAGGCTGGCGAACTCCTCATCCTCGCCGAAGTTGCGGAGCAGTTCCCGGCGACCGGCGAGAATGGCGGTCAGGCCATCCCGGATGCAGGCCAGAGGCCGGACGGTGCGGCGCACGAACCAGATTCCGCAGGCGAACAGCAGCGCCACGTAGAGGACGTTGAAGATCATCGCCGTTTCCTGAATCCTGTTCAGGATGCCGGAAATGTCGTCATTGGTATCCGCTGCCAGGTTTTCGGCCAGATGGAGCCACCGCTGGCTGGTCTGATGCAGGGTGGTCTCCATGGCATCGGCCCCTGGCGCATCCTGGTCGGTGAAGCGGGCATAGCGCAGGAGAAGCTCCCGGTACTCCTTCAGCAGTCCGGACATTTCCTGAAAATTTTTCTCGCCATTGGCCCGTGTCAGAAAGGCCCAGCGACGCTCGCGCAATTGCTGTTCAATCTGATCGAGATAATTGAAAGCCATCTCTGCAAAATTTTTTTCGTGATATATAAAATAATTCTTCTCGTATCGGCGTACTTCAAGAACCATATTCAATAAATTGAGAAAACCATGATCCACCATGGCCTGCTGATGCATCTTGCGGCTCTCCTGGGAGATCCAGTAGGACATGGTCAGAGCCGCCATGCCCAACAAAACCAGCCCGAACAGGACGGCATAGGTCAGTGACCACGTTTTTCTCATTTCGCCTCGCCAAAACCTCGAAAATGTCGCGTACCGCGCGTGCAAGATCTTTTGCTTGCAACAATACCGCCAAGCGGGCGCATCCCGACCCGTGCCGCATGGCGCCAATCTCTCCCGGAGGGACGGAGGTTGCTGTTGTTGCACCTTTTAAACAGTCTATTGCATGGACGCAACATTTCGCCAAGCGTAAAATGTAATTGCAATGAATTTGAAAAAAAATTCTATTGCGAAGCGCACAACCAACCCCAATACTCACCCCCCGTCGGGCGATTTCCCCTGTCAGGTTGGTCGTTCGACCAGGGACCGGATGGCGCCTTGGCAGCGCCGCCATCCGGTCCCGTCCGCGTCACGCCACAACATCCCGGAGGCCGGTTTGATCGAGCGCCTTGCCCCCCACCGACTCACGGTGGCACATTCGGTCATTCTCAGTGACGTCAACAAGCATGCCGCCCTCACCGCCGGCTTCGCCTTCATGACGGTGATGTCGCTCTGCCTGGCCACCCTGGGACTGCTGCTCAACTCCCCGTCGGTCATCATCGGGGCCATGCTCGTCTCCCCCCTGATGGACCCCATCATCGCCATCGGCTTCGCGCTCGCCAGCATCGATCTCGCCTTGCTCATCAAGGGTTTCAGAACCCTCCTGACCGGCGTCCTGCTGGCCATCCTCGCCGCGCTCCTGCTGGTCGCCCTCTCCCCGATCAACGACCTCACCGCCGAAATCCTCGCCAGGACACGACCGAACCTGTTCGATCTGCTGGTGGCCTTCTTCTCCGGTCTGGTGGCCGGCTACGCCATCGTGCGGATCAAGAATACCGCCATCGTCGGCGTGGCCATCGCCACGGCCCTGATGCCTCCCCTGGCCACCATCGGCTTCGGTCTCGCCACCCGGCAAATCTGGGTGGCGAAAGGCGCCGCCCTGCTGTTCGTCACCAACGCCACCTCCATCGCCGTAGGCGTCGCCATCATGGCCGTCTGGTTCGGCTTTGGCCGCTTCGTCTCGCAAAGAATCCTCCTGGGGCAAGGATTGACCACCGCCGCGATCGGCATCGCCATCCTGCTCCCCCTGCTGGACTCCTTGCGCTCCATCGCCGAGGAGGTCGGCGTCAAGCAAATGGTCCGCAAGGTCCTCGCCGCGCAAATCGAAAACAATCTCACCAATCTGATGGGCGAATACCGGGTCAACCTCCTCCAGGACGGCTCGGTACAGGTGCTCGGCATCGCCTACGTGGAAAAAATCGGCCGCGAACTGGAAAACATGATGACCCAGGATCTGGAGGTCTCCCTCGGTCGCAAGGTCAACGTGGTATTGAAACAAATCCCGGTGCGCGATATCGAAGCCATCAAGGAAAAAAGCACTCCCCCGCCCGGCGTGATCCCGCCATCGGCCGTGGCCAACCCGATCCAACCCGTCCCCAATCCGATCAAACCCCCAGCCAAACCCGAACCGGACGCGCAAACCGCCCCGGTTGGGGATGCCACCCCCCACGAATCCCCCTGACCCAAATCCGCCCCGCTCTCTGCCGCATCCTCAATGAATCGCAGTTCAATACACTTGAATAATTATTTCATTGATACACTCCATATCCTCACCCAAAAATACGCACACTCAATCCCTCTGGCAATACCCATAAAGGAGTACCCAAAGTGCGTCACCTGTCGATCCTCATCCCTCTTCTCAGCCTCGCGCCCACGGATGCCCTGGCCCAAACCCGGGCGGACGGACCCACCCTGGCGGGCATCCCCCTGGACTTCATCCTCTTCGCCGCCACCCTGATCGGCGTGGCCCTGTTCCATCACCACACCCTGCGGGTGGCCACGAGCGGACTGGCCGTCATCCTGGCCTACAATTTCCTGGTGACCGGCTTCCGGCATGGACCCGGCATGGAAGGCCTTCTCGCCCACTTCGGCCACGAATGGGTCATCCTGGCCAACCTCTTCTGCCTGCTGGTGGGCTTCGCGCTGCTGGCCGACCACTTCGAACGCAGCCATGTGCCCAACCTGATCCCCCGGCTGCTGCCACCCGGCTGGAAGGGGGCGTTCCTGCTGCTCGTGCTGATCTTCATCCTCTCCGGCTTTCTGGACAACATCGCCGCCGCCATCATCGGCGGAACCGTCGCCCTGTCGATCTACGCCCGCCGCGTGCATATCGGCTTCGTGGCCGCCATCGTGGCCGCATCCAACGCCGGCGGCGCGGGCAGCGTCGTCGGCGACACCACCACCACCATGATGTGGATCGCCGGCATCAGCCCACTGACGGTCCTGCCGGCCTATCTGCCGGCCGTCGCCGCCCTGATCGTGTTCGGCATCCCCGCCTCCTTTCAGCAGGCCAAGCATGCCACCATGGAGATCCCGGCCAGGCACTCGACCCATTACGACAAGGTCCGGGTCGGCATCGTCCTCTTCATTCTGGTCGCCGCCATCGGCACCAACGTCACCGTCAATATCCAGTTCTCCGCGATCGCCGACAGCTTCCCCTTCATCGGCGTGGCGGTCTGGGTGGCCCTGCTGCTCACCGCGCCTCTGCGCGCCCCGGACTGGAAACTCCTCCCGGCCACCGCCAAGGGATCCCTCTTCCTGCTGGCCCTGGTCACCTGCGCCTCGCTGATGCCGGTGGAAAAACTGCCGGTCGCAACCTGGATCTCCACCCTGGCCCTGGGCTTCATCTCGGCGGTCTTCGACAACATCCCCCTCACCGCCCTGGCCATCAAGCAGGGAGGCTACGACTGGGGCATGCTGGCCTATGCCGTCGGTTTCGGCGGCTCCATGATCTGGTTCGGCTCCTCGGCGGGGGTGGCCATCTCCAACTCCATCCCGGAAGCCAGATCGGTGGGCCAATGGCTCAAGCACGGCTGGCACATCCCCATCGGCTACGTGGTCGGTTTCCTGGTCATGCTGGCCGTCATCGGCTGGCATCCCACCCCGATTCCCGGACGATGAACGGTTCCTGACCGGCGCGCAAGCGGGGGAGCGGGTGCGTCCGGATCATCCCCTGGATTCCCAACCAGGCAGAGGCGGGATGTCAAGTGCTGCGGACATCCCGCCTCTTCACCTGCCTGCCTTTTGCATTTTCACGCTTTGCACAGTCCCCGAAATGGGCTACCATCTTATTTGTTCCTGTCGCCGATCTCCATGGCGCATTTCCCACCAGCACGTTGTCATCAGAGCACGACCGTTCATGACCAACACCTTCCGCGCTGCCGATTCTCTCTACCACCGTTTCTTCGCCCACCCGGAGATGGTGGCGGATCTGCTGCGTGCTTTCCTGGATCCGGCCATGCTGGGGGAACTCGACCTGGAACACCTGCGGCGGCACAATACCAAATTCACCGCCAGAAAGGGGGAGCGTCGTCGCAGCGACGTGGTGTGGGAGATCCCGACACATCAGGGTGGCAGTATTTTTGTTTTGTTGCTGCTGGAGTTCCAATCCGAGGTGGTAGAGTGGATGGCGCTGCGCATCGATGTGTACGTCGGCCTGCTCTATCAACAACTGGTCAGCGAACGCAAATTGAAGGAGGCGGACGGGCTGCCTCCGGTACTTCCAATTGTGCTCTTCAACGGCAAGCCCCGCTGGAATGCCGCCACCAGTCTGAGGGATCTTATCCGCTTGCCGACGGCTTCTTCTTTGTGGCGCTTCCAGCCAGATATGCGGTATTATCTTATCGACGAAGGCGCCTACCTCGAAGAGGTGCTGGAAGGCAGTCCGTACCTGACCGCCATTCTCTTCCGCATGGAGCATCCGGGAAACCTGGAAGTGATGGTGCGCGCAGCCCGGGATGTGACGGCATGGTTTGCCAAACACCCGGACGGGCCGCCGGTCAAGCAATTGTTCCACGAATTGTTGTTGGCAGGGCTGACCCGCCTCCAGGCGGATCCTCTGCCCGCCATTCCCGACGATCTTCAGGAGGTGGTGATCATGTTGACCGCGCACATTGAACAGTGGGCAAAGGACTATGAAAAGAAGGCCTTGGACTACGAGCAGAAAGGCAGGCTCGACGGCGAACGGAAAGGCGGGATGGAGATCCTGCTTGACCTTCTACAGGATCGCTTCGGTTCGGTCCCGGATTGGGTGCGTTCCAAGCTGGTTGAGGCCGATCTGAACACCCTGAAAAGCTGGAGCCGGAGGATTTTTGAAGCTGAAAAAATCGAGCATATTTTTCAATAGGTTGTATAGCATGTCGTGTCAATGTTCGGCCATCACCCGCCGATCAGGCTGGTGATACCCGTCTCAGGACGCACCCCCCTGTGCATCCATGACATCCTCCAGCCTTCCCGCCCGGTACAATTGCAGAAATGCCCGCACCACCTCCGGATCGAAACTCTTGCCGGCGAGCCGTTCGATCTCCGCCACGGCCTCCTCGACGCTCCAGGCGCTCTTGTAGGGTCGATGATGCGTCAAGGCATCGAAGACGTCCACCACCGCGACGATGCGGGCCGGCAGGGGGATCTCCTCCCCTTGCAGACCCGCCGGATAGCCACGACCGTCCCATCGTTCGTGATGGCAAAGGGCGATCTCCCTGGCCAGCGAGAACCCCTTGGCATTGCCGATGATCGCGACACCAATGGCCGAATGCTCCCGCACGGCGGCGAACTCCGCGTCGGTCAACTTGCCGGGCTTGTTCAACACATGATCCGGCACGCCAATCTTGCCGATATCGTGCAACTGGCTGGCGGTGGCGTAGCCTGCGGCCAGATCCGGACTCAAGCCCAGCGCATTGGCGAGCAGATAGGTCAGGGTCACGATCCGCAGGATGTGCTCCCCGGTACAAGCGTCCTTGGCTTCCGCCGCATCGGAGAGCATCCGGATGGCATGCGCATGGGCCTGACGCAGATCCAGTTGGGCATGCGACACATACAGGGCAGTGGCCACCTGCCCGGCAAAGATGCGCATCAGATGCCGGGCCAGCGGGGTCAATGGCTGGCTGTGCCTGAAATAAAACATGCCGATGATCTCGTCGTGCCGTGCGAGGGGAATGACGATCTCGTCGTCGGCGGGGGTTCGCCGGATCCGCTCGGAAAGCGTTGCCTCGTCCATCTCCCCCACCTTGACCTTGACGATCCAGGCATCCTGTTGGGTGATGGCCAGGCAGCCGCCGAGGATGGTTACCGCCCCTCCCAAGCCGACACAGGACAATTCCTGCATGATGGTCAATATTTTGTCATACACATCTTCCAATGACTCTATCGAGTGCAAAAAAAGTTGTGGGGAAACCTGCAAAATGCTCTCCAACCCCTTGCCGGCCAGTTCGATGGTAGTCAGGTCCTGGTAGGCTTTCAAGGCGGAACGCACGGTTGCGTACAGCTTGCCGGACGAGAGTTCCCCTTTTTCCTTGTAGTCGTCGATATCGAAATTGTCGATGATGTAGCGCTCCGGGGCGCGTCCGGGCTGACCGGTACGGATGATCAGGCGAATCTTGTGGTCGCCCAACCCCTCGCGAATGAATTCGACCAGCCGCAGCCCGGCATCGTCGGTTTCCATGACCACGTCGATCAACCCCAAGGCGATGTCGGAGGTTGACGCAAGAATCTCCCGCGCCTCGCGGGCGGAACCGGCGCCGATGATCTCCACCCCCCTGCCGGCAAACACCATGTTGCGCAGATTGATCCGGGTAATGGCGATCACATCCTCATCGTCGTCCACCACCAGAACCCGCCAAGGCGACTTGCCGGAGCCGCCATGCGCGTGCTTCCCACCGGTGGAGGAATTGGCGATCGAGCGTTTATTGAGAGTGGTTTTCATGGTGTCAACCGTTCGCGCTGGTGAGGGCCGAGGCCCGGAACGACACGGGCCAATGACAAAGAAAATGAACACCCGCGCCTGGCGCGCTGTTCAGGACGATCTCTCCCTGCAATTTCATGGTAATCAGATTATAACAGATATACAAACCAAGCCCGCTGCCACCGGCGCTCCGATTGGTGGTGAAAAACGGTTCGAACGCCTTCACCCGGACATCCTCGGACATGCCCGCGCCGGTATCGAGATAATCGAAGCGCAGCATCGCGCCATCGCTGGCGAACCCGATCCGGATGGAGCCGCTGGCCGATCCCCCGGCAAAACCGTGCAGCAGGCTGTTGAGCAGCAGATTGGTCAGGATCTGGTTCAGATACCCTGGAATCCCTTTCAGCCGCAGATCGACCGGGCAATCGACCTGCACCTCGACCGGACTCCGCTTGAACTGATTCCGCAGACTCATCAGCACATCCCCCACCACCTCCCGCACGAAATATTCCCGCACCACTTCCGAGGAGTGATCGACGGAGGCGCGCTTGAAACTGCCGATCAACTCGGCGGCGCGCCGCAGATTGCGTTCCACCAGGACCGAGGCATCTTCCATGTTCCCGACGATCGACATCACGTCATGGACATTCACCTCGTCCAGTTCGAACAGACGGCCGAGTTCCCGGCACTCCTCGTGCAACTGGGAAGCGCCCGCCAGCGCCACGCCGATGGGGGTGTTCACTTCGTGGGCCATGCCCGCCACCAGACGCCCCAGCGAGGCCATCTTTTCGCTGGCGATCAACTCATTGCGGGTGTTTTCCAACTCCTGGATCTTGCGATTGAGGGTATGCGTGCGCGCCGCCACCTTGGCATCCAGTGTGTCGAGCAACTGTTCGATTTGCCGGCGTTTGGCGATCTGCTCGCGGATATCCCGCAGGATCAGGGTATAAAAGGAGACATCGCCGCTCTCCCACGCCGACATGGCGATGGTGGCGGGAAAGGTCGCACCGGCCAGATCCCGGCAGAAAAAGCCGCCATCCTCGCCCAGGTGACGACTGGCGGGTTGGTCGTGCAAGGCGCGCAAGGCCTGGTCGAGCGCTACCCGGCTGGCGGGGTCCACCAGGTCGTGCAACGGCTGTCCGGGCATGACGCCGTCATCCGGGGTGGCGCGCCCGAACAGCCGGGATCCGGCCGGATTGATGGCCTCGATCATGCCATCGGCATTCATGGTGATGATTGCATCCGGGGCGGTTTCCACCACGGAGCGGAACCGATCCTCGCTGCCGCGCAAGGCTTGCTCCGCCTGATCCCGCAGACGGGTGCTCCTTGCCAGGCCATCGAGCATTTCGTTCATGCCGATGGCGACGTGATCCAGTTCATCCGCCGTGGCGGCGAACGGGATCGGGATGCGGGCGTCCCGGTTGCCGGCTTGCACCGCGCGGGTCAAGTCGAGCATCCTGGCGGTTTTGTTTCTCACCTGTCGGATCAGCACGATGCCGAACCACAGCGCCGAGACGATCATCAAAACGCACACCAACACATAAAGATAAAAATCGCGCCGGGTTTCCAACTGCAATTCGACACTGTGACCAATCAAATCATCCGCCAAATCATCATCCACCTGCTTGAACAGATCGATCTTGCGGGTCATGGCGTCGAACCAATCATAGGGATCGATATCGAACCGGGCGTTCAGGCTGAATTGCCCAAATCGGCGCATGGCCATATCGGCGGGCTGGTCGTCGATTTTCACCCCGGCGGCAACGTCCTGATCGATCTCATGGAGATGTTTGCCCTGTTTCTGCAATGCGATGATCGTGTCGAGACTCTTGCGATAGGCCTGGACATTGGACCAGATCGTTTCCATATCCTGTCGTTGACCCGGCATCAACTCCTTCTCCGACAGGGCGAAAATGCGTTGGATCACCGGCTCCAACTCATGATAACTATTTTCAAATTGTCTTTTATAATGGCGCTGTTGCTCTTCGGGATCGAACGTATCGTCCTGGAATCCATATAACGACCCTCTAATCAATAAATTCTTTACAGAATGATAAATACCCCGGATCCCCATGCCTTGAAAAATTTGTCTCACCAATACATATAACGTGCTATCATAACCCTTGCCAAAAATTGCATCACGCATCTCCTGCGCACGATGAAACACGGGATCGCCGATGATTTGATCGTGGATCCGCCGATTTTCATCGTTGGCCATGGCGCGGAATTGACGGAACAAGACCTCCTGCTCCGCCACCGCTGCGGTGAACCTGCGATACATGTCGGGGGCGAACTGCCGGCTGGTCAGGATATGGGCGATGATGGCCCTTTCGACACCGGCCATCTCCTTGCCCTGCAAAAAATTATTATAATTATATATCAAACTGGCAATACGCGCCGTGGGCGAATGATCGGCCAACGTGGCGATCATTCGCATGAGATCGACGATCATGCGGGAATAGCCATCGATCCCCTCGATGGCCCCGACGGTCAATTGCGACACCTGGTCGCGCAAGGCGCCGATCCGGTCGAGGTCCTCTTGTGACTTCCGATAATCCCGCCACATCTCCTGGGAGAAACGATCCATGGCGATGGCCGCGGCAGACTCCTTGAAGCGGGCGTATGTTTCATCCACCCGGACCCGTTGTGCCTGCAACTCGTCACGAAACGAAGCCCCGCGTCCGCCGAGAAAGCCGGCGCTCATCCCCCGTTCCTTCTGGAGTTCATGCACCAGACCGCTGGCCTGCACGGTCAAACGGGTCAGTTGATTCAGCCAGGCCATTTTTTCGGCCAGCAACCATTTTTCGCTGGCGCCAAACAGGATGACACCGACGATTCCCACCATGGGAACGATGAGAATCAGCGACAATTTATGGCGAAACGACAAGGTCTCCAGGGCCATCATGGGAACATCGCACCCCATCAAATCCCATCGGATCTCACGGTTTGGGACAATCGCAATCGATTATGCTCATACATGACCATGCACCGATCCCGGAAGCGGCGCATCACGCGGCATACCGTCTCGTGGGTCAGATCCAGATAATTGGCGATCTCGGTTTGCGTCATGGGCAGACGCAACGTATGCCGGGACATGCCGAGTCCGGCGTAACGGGCGGACAGATCCTGCAAAAACCACCAGAGACGCTCCACCGCGTTCCCACGCAAGGCGTGCCGCGCCTGCAACCGCTCACGCACCATCTGGACGCTGAACTGTTCCAGCAGAGGCCCCTTGTCGGCATCCCGCACGGACCCCAGGCAACACACCTCGGCATGCTCCAAGGCGGTGACGGTCATTTGATGCCGCCCTTCGCCCAACGCATCCAACCCCAACAACTCCCCAGGCAGAGAAAACCCCAAAATCATATCCGCATCCCTCTCCTCAAGCGCAACATGACTCTTGAAACTGCCGGACAACACCATGAACAGCCCCTGAAAGGTCTGGGCGCACGCAAACAGGGATTCCCCCTTTTGGATGGTACGGGTGACGGTCCCGACCTCTTGCCGACAATGGCGCCACATCGCGCAATCGGCGCACCGCAACCGATCATGATTCGACATACGCATAATCTTCTCTCTTTCCACCACTACAAGCCGCTTGGCATCGCATGAAATTTGTTCAACAGCGCATTCAACTCCACCAGCGTGAACGGCTTGACGAGAAAATCCTGCATGCCCGCTTCGACAATACGGCTGACGTTCATGGTGACATCTGCGGAAAAGGCAATGATCGGCACGGATCGCGCAAGACCTTGCCGATGTTCCAGGGCACGAATCCGCAGCGATGCCTGAAAACCGTCCATGACCGGCATGTGACAATCCATGAAGATCAAGTCGAACGCTTGGGCCTGATGCAACTCCACGCCAATGCACCCATTGCTGGCCGTCTCGATTGCGCATGGATCACACCCGAGACGCACCAACATGCCGACCATGACCTTCAGATTGATCGGATGATCATCCACCACCAATACCCTGATTTCCTGAATGGATTTGCGAGCGGAATGAGTATCGATACCGGACAACCGCAAAGCCCCCCGCTTTGCGGCACTCTCCTGATTGACATATATCAAAAACGTAACTCCATAAAATCGGTTGCAACCTTACCGTTACATGCAATACAGACTATCACACAATCGACTCTCCCAGCAAGAAATATAATGATAATAAAATGTAAACAGGTATAAAAAAACAACAAAAAAGAACAATCCGAAAACATTTAACACTAAAAGATTAGATAGCTCTATACAAATCATGCAACGAACCCCCATCACCATCCTGTAATGCTTATCACCACCGATTTCAATCTCTGACATAAAGCCATAGATTGATGATGCTCCGCACCCCTTCCAACCGGCATGGCTTGAGCAGAAAATCGTCCATCCCGGACCCCAGGGCCTGAAAACGAACCGAGGGGGACGCGTCCGAGGTAAAGGCGATGATCGGCACCGGGCGACGGTTGTTCTGACGTTCCCAGGCGCGAATCTTGCGCGTGGCCTCCGCGCCATCCATGAACGGCATGTGATAATCCATGAAAATCAAGTCACAAGGATGTCGGCGCACCCATTCCACCGCCTCGATGCCGTTGTGGGCAACCAAGAGACACGCCGGATCGAACCCCAGGCGGATCAACATCCGCGAGACAAGATCCCGATTGAGTCCGGTATCATCCACAATCAGGATATGAACATCCGACAGATCCACTTTACGGTCCGAGTGCGGTGGTTGGCCCGGCAACCCGAACAAGGGTGCGTTGGTGGACAGATGCCGTGTTGCAGGACTCGGAAACATGATGCCTCCTGAATGGGTTGGGTTGGATGGAATCGTTGCTACACAAGATACTGCGCCCGATCTTACGGATCACTTACACAAATCGCTAAAATATCAACTCTATTGCCCAGTTATTAAAAATAATAATTAGCTTTAACATGTCTTGTTAATTAAATATTTATTTTTTATTGAATTTTAAAAATTATTATGAATCATTCATTACAAAACATGACAAAAAATACACATAATTTACAATCATGTAATAATATGCTATTGCCATCACAAGCACACCTTGTTATCATTCGCGTCCTCCTCACCAATTCTCTCCACGACACGCGGAGAGTCCATCCATTTTTTACCCACAACCCAAAAAAGCCGGCGGGGGCACAACGTGTTCAGTATTATTACGGAGCCTTGCTTACAAATCGCTTACAGGCAGGCGGCAAAAATCGGGCGAATCCTCACAGGGACCATTTTGCTGTTCGGCCTGACGATCACACCCGCCCAGGCCATGACCCTGATCGTCACCCCCGGCAAAAGCGAACACAGTATGGAAGAGACCCCGGCCTCGGCCTCCACCCTGGGCCAGGCGGATCTGGAGGCACGCGCCGTCCGTGAACTGGATCAGGCGGCCCGCCATCTGCCCAACCTCTACCTGATGGGCCAGGGCACCGGCGGACGCAGCATGTACCTCTTCCTGCGCGGCGTCGGCGCCACCCACAACGACCCGGCGGTCGGCTTCCTGGTCGATGATGTCCCCATGAGCAGCGAAGGGGTGTTCGACGTCGATTTTTCCGATGTGGAAAGAGTCGAGGTGCTGCGTGGTCCCCAAGGCTCACTGCATGGCCGCAACGCCCTGGGGGGCGTGGTGCATGTGATCTCCCGGCCTGCGGTCTCCGGCAAACCCTCCGCGCAACTCAAGGCCGATGCCGGCAATTTCGGCCTGCACCGGGAGGCCCTCACCCTGACCACCCCCATCAAAAATACCGACTGGCACCTGCGCCTGGCCGCCGACCAGACCCAACGCGACGGCTATTCCCGCAACCTCGTCAGCGGGCGCCTGGTCGAATCGGTGGATCAATACGGCGGGCAACTGCGTCTGAGCTGGCTGCCAGTCGGCGCGACCGACGCCGACCTCCTGATCCGCCACCAGCATGCCGACAACGGCGGCTTCGGCCTCAATCCCCCCGGCGACCTGGGGGCCAATCCCCGCCAGTTGCGCCAGAGCGTGGACGGCCTCAACCACAAGAACCAGACCACCCCCAGCCTGAAGATCCATCACGACGCCCCCTCCTTCGGCCTGACATCCATCACCGCCGGGGATTTCTGGCGCAACGATGCCCTTGGAGACGCGGATTATTCCCAGGCGGATCTGGCGGTGGTGACTCTGCGCGAGGAGAAGACCCTCTTCAGCCAGGAACTGCGCATTCACTCGCCACGCCAGGAAAAAGGTCCCGACCACTGGCTGTTCGGGGTGTACGCGGCGCAGGACCGCTTCTTCAAGGATGGCCGGATCGCCTATCAGCCGGGCGCGGTGGCCGCCGGCCTGATGCCGGTTCCCTTCACGGATCACTTTCTCGACCGCACCGTGACCCGCGATTTCGCCATCTTCGGCGAGGTGACGCGCGGCATCCTGCCGGACCTGGAGCTGACGGTGGGGCTGCGCTTCAACCATCTGGACCGGGAAGGGGAACTCTCACGCGCCTTCGAGTGGAACGGCGCGCCCATGGCCGGGACCGCCACCGCCGCAATGCCGGCCTTCAACGAACAGACCTGGCTGCCCAAATACGCCCTCCTGTATCACCTGAACCCGGACTACAACCTCTATGCCACCCTGGCCAAGGGCTACCGCAACGGCGGATTCAACTCCTTCGCCAGCGATCCCGCCGATCAGCGCTTCGCGTCGGAATCCCTCTGGAATCACGAAATCGGCATCAAATCCCGCAAACCCATCCACGGGGTGACATGGAGCGCGGCGCTCTTCGAAATCGAGTGGCACAACCAGCAGGTGCAGTTGATTCAGCCCAATTTCGCGCCCTTGACCCGCAACGCCGGCCAGTCCCGCGCGCGCGGCGGCGAGTTGGAGATGACCTGGACCCCCGCAGAGACCACCCGCCTGTCGCTGGCCTACGGCCATACCGACGCGCGCTTTCTGAGTTACCGCGATCCCGTGCTCGGAGCGGATTACGCCGGACGGCGCGTCCCGGTCGCCCCGTTGCACACCCTGGCCATCGGCGTGGAGCACGAACGTGACGTGACCGACCAATGGCGCTGGTTCGGTCGCGCCGACCTGGAAGGACGCGGCAACATCTTCTGGGACGCGGCCAATACCGCCAAACAAAGGATGGAACCCCTCCTGCACGCGCGCACCGGCCTGCGTTACGCCAACTGGGAGCTGGCCTTGTGGAGTCACAATCTGCTGGATGCCACGGTCCAGGTCTTCGGCGAGGCGAGTCCCACCCTGGGCCACCGCATCGGCTATGCCGAACCCCGCACCGTGGGCCTCTCCCTGGGGATGAAATACCCATGACCCCCCCTCTCCACGCCTTCGACCGCAAGATCCGCCATCAAGCCACGGAGGGCATCTATCCCCGGCAGAGGCTCTTTGCGCGCCTGACCGATCATCCCGGCTCCTGGTGGGTGAGCGGACCGGCGGGCAGCGGCAAGACCTCCCTGGCAGCCAGTTGGTTGGCCAACAACGGCCTGCCCCATCTGTGGTGCCGCATGGACGCCGAAAACGCGGATCCGGCCATCTTCTTTGCCCACATCGCGGCGGCGGCGGCGGATCTGCTGCCAAAAGGCCATACCCTGCCCCGCTTCACCCCGGAGGAGGCCACCTCGCCGACGGCCTTCAGCCAGCGTTTCTTCCAGGCCCTCGACCAGGGGCTGCCGGGACCGGCCATCCTGGTCCTGGACGACTATCACACCCTGCCCGGCCACACCCCGCTCCCCTACCTGCTGCAAGCCGGCTGGCCCCAGTTGCGGGAAGGGTCCCGGCTGCTGGTGCTCAGCCGGGAGACCCCCACCCCCCCCTTCGCCGAATGGCTGGAGCGGGAACAGTTGCGTCAAATGGCGTGGGCCGACCTGCGCCTGAGCCTGGAGGAGTGCCGCGGCCTGGTGCGGACCATCGGCGGCAAGCGGCTCGACAACGCCACAATCGACACCCTCTACTGGAAAAGCGACGGCTGGACCGCCGGGATTTTTCTCCTGTTGGAACAAGACAATATCGCAAATGACGAAACCGCCCGCCCGGAGGAGGCCAACCCCCAGGAGATCTTCAACTACTTTGCCCGCCAGGTGCTGAACGGAGTGACGGACAATCAGAGAGAAATCCTTTTCGCCAGTGCCGCCTTTCCCGCCGCCACCGCCAGCATGGTGGCCGACCTCACCGGACGCGAGCGGGTGGCGCAAACCCTGGCCGAAATATTGAGAAAACATCTATTTATCACCAGGGTCGTGACCCCCGGACAGGAGGGGATCTACCGTTTGCACGACCTGTTCCGCGCCTTTCTGCGCGCCACGGCACGCACGGTCATGGGCCACGAACGGCATGATGCCCAACTGCGCAAGGCGGCGGAGATTCTGGAAACCCATGAATGGTGGGACGACGCCATCCAGCTATGGGGCGAAGCCGGCCAATGGGACGAGGTCATCCGCCTGACGTTGCGCCACGCCCCGGCACTGGCCATGGAGGCGCGCCTGGCCACCATCGAACGATGGCTGGCAAAGCTGCCCCCGGCGCTTCTCGAAACGAACCGATGGCTCGCCTACTGGCAGGGCACGGCCATCACTTTTGCCCGTCCCGACGAGGCGCGGCGCTGGTTGCATGCGGCGTTCCGATGGTTCGAGGAACGGCAGGAGTGGCACGCGGCCTGGATGTGCTGGTGCGGCGTAGTGGAGATCTTCCAGGTGAATTTGCAGGAGATCCGCGCCCTGTTGGAATGGCTGCATCCATTCGAGGCCTTGCGACAAGCCTCCGGGGGGGAGTTGCCGCCGGACCTGGAGGCCCGCATCCTCGGCAACCGGCTGTTCATCGCCTTTTTTCAGCCAAGCCTGCCGGAGGTGCTGGCCATCCGGGAGCGCTTGCTGCAACTGGCGCCCGCCACCCCCAACCTGCTGCGCGCCACCATTTACACTGCCATGCTGATGCATGGTTCGACCCACGGACATTTCGTCCATTTCCGGCAAATCGAGCCACAACTCCGGGATTGGTTCATGCGGGAAACCCTCCCCCCCATGCTGCACATCCACGCCCAAAGCCTGTTGGGAATCATCTGTCTGTTCGGTGCGCGCATGCGGGAGGCCATCCAATTGGAAGAGGCCGCCTGGCCGGTGGTGGAACGGTACGGACTGCTTGCCGCCATGCCGGCGTTTCGCATGTTCACTGGCCAGTTGGCCCTGGCCATGGAGAGATACGATCGCGTCGCCAAAGTGGTGAACCGCTTTCGGCCCGCTCCCGGCACCCCCCCCATGGAATGCTCGTTTCATTATTATCTGTCGGCCCTCCTGGATTTCGCCCATTCCCGCTTCGCCATGATGCGCCACAACATCACCCTGGCCATCGAGAGCGACGAAGGTCTGGAGCATACCCATACCTATATCAATCATCTCTATCTCGCGCAGAGCCTGTACGCCCTTGGAGAAAACGAGCAGGCCGCCGCAGTGCAGGAACGCACGCTCGCCGCCATCCGGCAGGCCGACGCCCAGATCGCTTTGTTGCGCCACCATCAATTGATGACCCTCCTCGCCATGGAAGAGAACCGGCGCGCGGAGGCCGTGGAGTCCCTGCGCGCCGCCGTGCGGCTGATGCGCCTGCACGACCACCGGCAGTTCGGCGGCTGGGGTCCGGGCAAGTTCAACATCCTCTCCCGTCTCGCCCTGGAGGAAGGGATTGAAACAGAATTCGTGCGGGAGATCGTGCGGGACATGGGACTCCCCCCGGAACCGGAGGCGCAGATGGTGGAAGCCTGGCCCTGGCCGGTGCGCATCCGCGCCTTCGGCGGCCTGGAAATCGAGGTCGATGGCACAAAGGTGGCCCTCAAGGGCAAAATCCAGGCCAAACCCATGGAATTGCTGAAACTGCTGCTGGCGCGCAACGGACGCAAGGTGGCAAGCACCGCCCTGGCGGATCACCTCTGGCCGGACGCGGAGGGGGATGCCGCGATGACGGCCTTCAACACCACGCTCCACCGTCTGCGCAAGCTGCTGGGCAGGAACGAGGCCATCCTGCTGGGCGATGGCGAAGCCAGCCTCAACCCGGAGTGCTGCCAGGTGGACCTGTGGGCCATGGAACACCTGTCAGCACGCATCGAAGCCACATTGAAACACGCACCAGGGGATTACGCCGCCCTGGAACGGCTGGAAAACCGGTTGCTGGCGACCGCCACCGGACCATTTCTCGCCTCGGAGGGCAAGGCGGCCTGGGTGCAACCGGCCAGGGAGCAGTGGCGGAGCCGGATCCTGCAACTGTTGACCCGCATCGGAGAACATCTGGAATCCAAAGATCGGCACGAAGCCGCCGAACGGTGCTACCAGCGCGGCCTGGAGTTCGATCCCCTGGCCGAGTCGCTCCACCGGCGCCTCATGCGCTGCCTGGCGCATCAGGGACGCCATTCCGAGGCCGCCGGGGTCTACCGCCGCTGCCGCAGCATGCTCTCCGTGGTGCTGGGCATGCAACCCTCACCGGAAACAGAACGGCTGTTCCAGTCGATCCGCAATGCCGGGGGATGACGCAAACTCTCACCCATACATTTTCCTTGCCGAACGTGTCCAGTTGACGGATTATGAAGAAAAAGTGACAACGAAAACGGAGGATGCGCACGTGCAACGACGCCGACTGATCAGCTTTGACTGGGCGCTGAAACGACTTCTGCGCAGCAAGGCCAACTTTGAGGTCCTGGAAGGTC